>DATIKQ010000080.1:0-31225 GCA_035477395.1 Longimicrobiales bacterium | reverse complement strand
CAACTACCGCCGGATCCTACGGCTCCTCGAGCGCTGGGAACGCGAAAGCGCTGCGATCATCCTCCGGCACCGATCGCCTAAGTCCTGATCCTATCAGGACTTAAATTCAGAGAAATCGCCCCAGGGAAGTGCGGAATGTGGGACTCGAGTACCGAGATGGCGCCGGGACCCTCCAGGCCACTGACCGCAATGCCTTGCGACGGTGGTGGGCTGCGGTCGAAGCACTTCTTGGTTGGCTTGAGGGTACCTGCGGCCTTCAGGGCGTGGTGGGCCCATGAAACGGGCACGTTATCTGCACCCTGGACTCTCAGGGTTGTTAACGAACTCCTCGCCGGATGTACCGAAGACAAAGGGGGCGCAGTTGCACGCTTTGCCTGGTAGAGATGCCCGTCGAGCCTTACGTCTCCCATCACGCCTGAATGAGACCTGGCGTCGGGGTCCAACGGTCGCCGGGTTCATTCTCTTTGCTGCTGTCACGGCCGCCGACCTTCGAGGCCAGGCACCTTGGCTGGAGTCGGTTACGAGCGTGCAACCGTCGGGCCCCTGTCACCCGACCATGCCGGAGGTAGAGTGGCCGACGGCTACCTGCCGAGTGGCGGGTTACGTCCTCGAGGGTCCAGCGCACACGGGAGTGGCGCTTGCCGCCGCCGCACGCATGAGTCACGGCCTCGCCCGGGCGAGCAGGGTCGGAGGAGATGAGGGATCCAGATCCCACCCCATCATGGGGGCGGCCGTCGGATTCGTACTGGGTGCCGGCACCACATACCTGGTGTTGAATCGTGGCGGCTCGACAAGCAAGTGCGATCGGTCGGCGAATCAGGACGCTATGGGTTCGGGGGCGTGCTTTGGTGCGTACGTTCTCGGCGGTGTGATCGGGGCGGGAGTGGGCGCTGGGGTAGGCGCCCTCATACGATCCAGTCGTTGGGAGAGCTTCCCGCTGGATAGGCTGGGTGTGGGTGTGCTCGCGGAGAGACGGGTGGGAATCGAGGCGACGCTGAAGTGGTAGGCCGGGTGGGCTGCTGCATCTCCCGGGGCACAGCCCCACCAAGGGGACGGTGCGCTGTCCGCTCCGGAAGACACGCCGCTTGCCCGGAGGCCACCGAACGGCCGCAGTGGCCGGCCGCACCGTGGCACGGTCTCTGCACCGGAGGTATCCTGGAGGTTGCCGATCCGAGAAGGGGGGCGATCCATGACGACCGGGCAGTCCGTCCTCGTGACCGCGGTCCTGGTGCTGGGTGGTTGCGCCCATGTGGCTCCCGGGTCACCGGCAGACCCGGTGGAGGCGGCCCAGGCGCGGCTCGAGACTCTTCTGTCGTCGGAAGGGGATGTCCAGTGCGCCGCCCAGGCTGTCGTGGGCCCGAGCGAGCGCCTCGCCCTGAGAGCTGACGTGCTGCAGAGGCACCCGTTCGCTAGCCGATCGCGCAGGTACCGGGCATGGAAGGTGAGCTCGATGGACTTGTCCCAAGCCGGCGCGATCCAGGCGCGCCTCATGGGGCAGATCATGCAGGCGAGCGATGCCGTACAGAACGGAACAAAGGAGGCCACGGCGTGGGTGTCGGCGGCTATGTGGCAGTACGACGAGCTTTCGAAGGCACTGATCCGTGCACCCGGAGGGGCGAACGGCGGGGATGGGCGCATTTCGGCCGTGGAGTTCGCTGCCGTCTGGAGGGATTACTTCAGCGCGCCGGAGGGGTCCGACGATCGTGCGGCGCTCCTGGAATGGCTGACGAGTCGCTCCCTGCAGGACCCGAGCCTTCTGCGTGCGTACCAGGCTGAGTTCGACAAGGCGCTACGAACCAAATGCAGGTAGGGCGGAAGGTTGAGCATCCGCACACCATGCCCTTGAACTTATGAGCACCTCCCGATGGCCGACGATCGCACAGTGGGCCGTGCGGGGTCTGGCACCGATCCTCCTGCTTGTCGTTCTGTTCACGGGAAGGCAGAGCGTCTTGCGGTGGGTGCTCGGGGGCGCGGCGGGTGAGCGGAGCCTCTACATCAAGATTCCCCTCGAGCAGCCACGCTTTCACTGGTACTTCCTCGACGAGGCTGCGCTGTTGCGTGGATCCCTCGAGATCGAGATCCATGGTGCGAGCGGGCGTGACACGTTGCTCACCGTCTTCCGGGAGGGCCGGTTCGGGCCTGGTTGGGAGCCGATCTCGCGACGGCGAGACGGGGTCTACTTCGGGTTCGTCGGGGGTGGCCACGTCTGGACCGAGGCCCGCGATTCCCTCGTGGTGCGCCTCCGGGTGGCCGAGGACCTGGATGGCATCGGAGCGCATCAGGGAGGCATGCTGCGGGAGGGCGTATACGAAGCCGTGGCTTCGTACAGTCACCTGACGGGCCACCCTTCCATCAGGCCGTTCCGGCGGCCCGAGGGCCCCACGGCCTTCGTCGGATGCTGGCGAAGCACATGGAAGCTGGACGTGACCCGTGACCGCGGTTGGATGGGCGCCGCTGACGAGGAGCAGGACCAATTCAGCGAAGGCTGGATGGGTCAGGTCATGCGATACGCTCTCCGCGAGGTCGGGACAGACGGCTCCCGGTGCGTGAAGTGAGCCGGTGGCCACCTCGCCGTGATGACGGGGCTTGTCTGCTGTTGCCGTACAGCGCATCCACTCCACCCAGGAGGCACCATGAGAAAGCTCCTGTCTGCGTTGCTTGGCCTTCTGCTCCTCACCCCTGTCGCGGCGGCCGCTCAGGTCGAGCTCGGCATGGACGCCGGACTCGAGGTCGCGAAGCCATCCGAGGGGGATACCTGGATCCACCTCACGGTTCCCGCGCCTCTGGTGCGGATCGGCTTCCCGCGTGAGCGCCTGACCTTCGAGACCCTCCTGGCCTTCCAGGCGATCCACTACCGCGATACCGACGCGTATCTGGCGCTCACTCCCGGGGTCAACCTGCCCATCGGCAGCGACGGCCAGTACTTCCGGGACGAGGCGCTCTTGACGTTCGTGTCGGAGGGGAACGACGATTTCGGTCTGGGCGCCGCATTCGGAATCAAGCGGCGCATCCGGGAGAGCCCGGCCTCGGTCCGGTTCGAGGTCGGATTCAACAGGATGTTCGACGCGGAGGTCAACCGCCTCCGCCTTCTGGTGGGCCTGTCCACGGCCGTCGGGGGGTGACCCGAGGTGAGCAAGTCGAGGGCCATTCTGGCCAGCTACGTGGGTGTCCTGGCCTATTCGGGCTTCATCTTCCTCGGGGCCTGGAGGCTCCGGTACTGGCAGGGTCTCCTCTACGTCGCGGTGGCGCTGGTGGGCGTGACGCTGAACCACCTGACGGTGCGCAGGGACTCGGACATCACGGTCGAGCGGGCGACTCGCGTGCGGGAAGGGGAAGCGTGGGACCGGCGGATCCTCGGCGCGATCTTCCTCGTCAGCGTCGTCATGTTCGTGACCGCGGGGCTCGACTCAGGCCGCTTCGGCTGGTCGGGCGAGGTCCCGCTCCCGGTGACGGGCGCGGGCGTCCTGCTCATGCTGGCCGGCCAGCTCCTCTTCGCGTTGGCTAAGAGGGAGAACGACTTCTTCTCGAGCACCGCCGCGATCCAGACCGAGCGGGGACATCGGGTCTGCGACACGGGGCCGTACCGCGTCGTCCGTCACCCGGGGTACCTCGGCATGCTGATGTCCCTGCTGGCGTTCCCCCTGGTCCTGCAGTCGTACTGGGCCTTCGTCCCGGCAGCCGTCGGCGCCGCGCTGTTGATCGTGCGCACGCATCTCGAGGACCGCTTCCTCATGGGGCGGCTGGCCGGCTACGCGCGGTACGCCGAGACGACCCGGTGGCGGCTGCTCCCGAGGGTGTTCTGAGGACTCCACCCGGGCAGGTGGGCGTCGAGAGGGATGACCATCGAGGGCCGGAGGACTGAGGTCATGTCGGAGCTGACTGCCGCCGGCCGGGAGGGCTGGTGGACGGGTGCTCGAGGCGAATGGCTCGTCGTAGGACAGCTCGTTCTCATGGGGCTGGTGTTCTTCGGTCCACGCACCCTCGCGGGCCGCCCCGCGTGGGCGTTCCCTCTCCCCTACGGGTGCACGGCGGCGGGGTGCTTCCTGATGGTCGTGGCCGGCGCGCTCCTCGCGGCGGGGATCCTGCGCCTGGGGCGCGCGCTCACGCCTCTCCCGTTCCCCAGGGAGGGAGCCGGCCTGGTGCAGACCGGCCCCTACGGTCTGGTGCGCCATCCGATGTACGGCGGTGGGCTCGTGCTCGCCTTCGGGTGGGCGCTCTTCGTCCACGGCTGGATGACCCTCGCGTACGCGGTGCTGCTGCTGGTCTTCCTGGACCTGAAGTCGCGGCGCGAGGAGCGCTGGCTGGCGGAGAAGTTCCCGGAGTACGGGGAGTATCAACGGCGCGTGCGCAAGCTGATCCCGTTCGTGTATTAGCGGCGGCCGCCACCGGTGGAGGGCTGTTCGATGAGAGCCCTTACGGTCTACGCTCATCCGAATCCGAAGTCGTTCTGCCGCGCGATCCTGGACCGGTTCACCCAAGGCCTGCAGGACGCCGGGCACGTGAGCGAGGCGAGCGACCGCGTGCCGTTGCTCCACCACGAGAAGGCCCTGATCATCAGCACGACGCTCTTCAGCGAGGAGAACTACAAGGCCGAGTGGGAGGCACCCATGACCCGGATCATCGACGACTGGGGTCTGCGCTACCCTGGAGTGAAGAACGTCGAGCACGTCTACTTCTATCGTGTGCCGGTGGCGGGCGACGGCACCCGGCGGGGCTATCTGGAGCGGGCCTACGACCTGGGAAGGCACTTCGCCTGACGAGGCCCCGCCGGCGGTGGCCTCGACGAAGTGAGTATGGTATACTCATTGTATGAGTATACGCCTGCAGGTCGTCATGGCCGAGGCCGAGCACGAGGAGATCCGGCAGGCCGCCGAGCGTGAGCGTCTGACGGTCTCGGAGTGGGTCAGGCGGACGCTCCGGGACGCGCGGACGCGCCACCCTGCGGGGCCCGCGGTCGTGCGGGAGCCCCGGTCGGTCTATGCCGGTTCGTCGGAGGAGCCGACCCACCGCGTCCGCGTGGAGATGGAGCTCGACGAGGAGCTCGTCGAGGCCGTGCGCCGGCGCTACCGGCAGCCGAGCTGGCGCGCGGCGGTGGAGTACGCCCTGCGGCGGGCCTCCGTCACCCCCATGGGCCGCGACGAGGCCCTCTCCATGCGGGGCGCCGGCTGGGAGGGCGACCTGGAGACCCTGCGCTCCGGCGACCCGGGGCGTCCCCTGTGATCGTCGACACCTCGGCCTGGGTGGAGTACCTCCGCCGCACCGAGAGCCCCGAGGATCGCGCCCTCGAGCGGGCCATCCGCCACGGGGACTCGCTCGCCACGCCCGCGCCCGTGCTGATGGAGCTCCTGGCCGGCTGCTCCGACGACCAGGCGGCGTCCAGGATCCAGCGGCTCCTGGCCCGCTTCGAGATCCTGGAGGTGGAGGGGCTCGCCGATTTCGAGGACGCCGCGTGGATCCAGCGCTTCTGCCGCGGCAAGGGAGAGACCGTCCGCTCGATGATCGACTGCCTGGTCGCCGCCATGGCGCTCCGCGAGGGGCGTCCTCTCCTGGCGCGTGACCGGGACTACGAGGTCATCGCGCGGCACACGGCGCTCCGCCTGGCCGACCCCGGCGAGACTCCTTCCCTGCAGCCCTGACGGGCCCGGACCGAACGTCGGCCCGGGCCCGCCCGACCTACATCCTGCTGCTGTCCTGCGACTTCCGCGTGGCCTTGGTGCACTCGGGCCACGAACCCTGCTGCCCGGTCTGCGGGTTCACGGGGAACACGGTGCGCTTCGTGCGCCCAACGCGCTCCGGATCCTCCGACGCCAGGTACACCAGCGAAGCGACCAGCACCGCGTTGTTCCTCAGGTCGTCGAAGACCAGCTTGTCGTAGGTGTCGCGCTGGGTGTGCCAGGTGTGGTCCGAGTACCCCCAGCTGAGCGCGCCCAGGCTGAAGCCGGGAGCGCCGGCGCAGATGAACGACGCGTGGTCCGAGCCGCCGCCGGAGGGCGAGCCGAGGACGTTGAGGTTGATGCCCTGCGTGACCTCCGAGGGTGCCTTGGCGAGCCAGCGGGCCAGCGACGCCCCTGCGTCCACGAACCCCGACGCCGACAGGTTCACGATGCGCCCGGTGCCGTTGTCCTGGTTGAACGCTGCCTGGAGCCCCTGGATGATCGTCGGGTTGTCCTCCACGAACGCGTGCGACCCGTTCAGCCCCTGCTCCTCGCTGTCCCAAAGCCCGATGATGATGGTGCGCTTCGGGTTCGGGTACACCTGCTTCAGGATACGCATGGCTTCCATCATGAGCACGGAGCCGGTGGCGTTGTCCGTGGCGCCCGAGCCGCCGTCCAGCGCATCGAGGTGCGCGGACAGGAGCACGTACTCGTTGGGGAGCTGCGTCCCGGGGATGGTGCCGATGACGTTGTGCACCGGGACCTCGCCCAGGTTCTTGGCCTCGCCCGTGAAGCGCAGGCGCGGGCCCTGGTTGTTGGCCGCGAGCCGGTACACCAGGCCGTAGTCCTCGCACCCCAGCTCGAAGGTGGGCACCTGGCGGGTGTAGGAGTTGAACACCCGGGTGGTGCCGAAGCCGCCGGCCCACACGCTGGTCGCGATCCCCGCCGCGCCCGCGGCCTCCAGGCGCTTCGCGATCTCACGGTTCGTGAGCCCGGTGGACTGGATGCTGGCGTTCCACGCCTGCTCGGCCGTCTGGCGCGCCTTGCTCATGCGGTCGAACGACCCCGGCGCGCCGAACTGCTCCCACTGGGCGTTGGTGCGGCAGGTGGGCTGGGGGAACGCGATCATGACGAACTTCCCCTTCACCTGGGGGAGGAACGCCTCGAAGTCGGCGATGCCCTTCATGGTCGGGAGCGGCACCACGCCGCCCTCCACCGGCTTTCCGCCGGTGCCCGGGCTCCACGCCAGCATGCGGCCTTCCAGGGAGCGGACGCGGGGCGCGACGAGGTCGATGTGGCTGGTCCCGCGGTCCCATCCCTC
This sequence comes from Longimicrobiales bacterium, assembly GCA_035477395.1. GTDB lineage: Bacteria > Gemmatimonadota > Gemmatimonadetes > Longimicrobiales > Gaopeijiaceae > SZUA-318. The sequence goes on along the minus strand of DATIKQ010000080.1, from coordinate 24,250 downwards.
CCACGTCCCGTACTGCTTCCGCTCGGCTTGGATCCCCCACCCCTTGAGCTGGCTCACCACCCATTCCTGGGCGCGCACCGCTTCGGGCGACCCCGTGAGCCGCGGGCCGATGGAGTCGAGGAGGACCTGCATCATCCGCTCCATCTGGGAGCGGTTCATGGCATGGTCCCAGATCTGGCGGAGGACGGGGTCCTCGGTGGCGAGGGTCTGGGCCCCGGCCGGCCGGGCCGCGACGGTGGCGGCCAGGGCCAGGCCCAGGGACAGGGCAAGCGCCGTTCGACGTCTCATGGTGATCACTCCGGAAAAGTTCACTTCATTCCACCCATCTTCTTCATACGCGCGAGCTCGGGCCCCGTCACGACCTGCACCGAGAGCCGGGAGTGGGTCACGAGCTGCATCCCGGCGAGGGCCGGCTGGGCCTTGATGTCGTCGAGGGAGACCCTCTTCGGGAAGCGGGCCGCGAAGGCCAGCTCCACCTGCGACCACCGCGGCTCGCCGTCGTCGTACGCCTCGCGGCTCACCCGCGCGATCCCAACGACACCCGGCGGGGCCGCGTTGCTGTGGTAGAAGAGCACCTCGTCGCCGGCCTTCATGGCACGGAGGTTGTTGCGCGCCTGGTAGTTGCGCACCCCGTCCCAGGTGGTGGAGCCGCCCGCTCCAGGTCGTCCAGCGAATAGACCTCGGGCTCGGACTTCACGAGCCAGCAGCGTTTGGCCATCGGGATCCTCGGGGATGTCGGCTGGAGGGCCGCGCACCGAAGATAGGCGCCCGGGGCGCCGGGGGCAGGAGCCGGCGCCGGCGGCCCCGTCGGCCACCCGCCCACTACGCCCGCGCCGGCTCGATGTCCACCCGGATGGCCCGCCACTTCCCCTGCCGGAAGCGGATCACGCTCAGCGCGCACCGCGTCGCGTGGCCCAGCAGGATGGCCAGCCAGATGTCCCCGGGATGCAGGCCGCGCACGGCGTCGATCGCGAAGCAGATCCCCAGCGGCACCACCAGCTGCGACACGATGGAGATGTAGAGCGGGCTCTTCGTGTCCCCCGTCCCCTGCAGACCTCCGGTGTAGGCCAGTGCCACCGTGATGAAGAGCCCCGACACGCTCAGGTAGCGCAGGAGCTGCACGCCCAGATCCACGACCACCGGGTCGTCCATGCCGAACACGGAGAGCAGGACCCGGGGGATGAGGACGAAGGCGGCCCCCAGCGTGGCCGCCACCGTCAGCCCGATCCGGGACGCCACCCTCACCGCCTGCACGGACCGCTCCGGGTGGCCCGCGCCCAGGTTCTGCCCCGCCACCGCGGCGGTGGCACCCATGATCCCCACCGAGGTCCAGGTGATGAACGAGAAGAGCTCCACGTAACTCACGGCGTAGGCCGCCTGGGCTTCGGCGCTCTGCTGCAGGGAGCCGATGAAGCGGAGCAGGAACACGCCCCCCACGTTCATGGCCACGCCCTGGATCCCGGTGGGAAGCCCGAAGCGGAAGAGCTCGCGGATGATCGTGAAGTCGGGGCGCCACGAGGTGAGGCCGCGGAACGTCACCACCGAGCGGCCCGACAGGAGGAGTCCAAGGACGACGACGCTCACGATGCCGGTGGCGATGACCGTGCCCATGGCTGCGCCCACCGTGCCGTAGGCCGGGATGGGACCCATCCCGCGGATGAGCACCACGTTCAGGCCGATGTTCAGCACGGTCATGACGATCCCCAGGCGGAGCGGCGTCTGCGCGTCCCCCGCCGAGCGGAACGCCCCGCCGGTCATGAAGAACATCATCATCCCGAACCCGAACACGAACATGGTGCGCAGGTACGGGAGCGCCTCGGCCTGCACTTCCGGCGCGGCGTTCACCAGCCCCAGGAGCCCGGGTGCCAGGAAGTAGCCGAGCGGCGCGATGACCCCGACCGAGAGGGTCGCCGCGGTCATGAACGCCTGGTAGACCGTGCGGTTCACCTTCTCGTGGTCACGCTGGCCGGCGAAGCGCGCCACCAGGACGCCCATCCCCGTGAACACCGACGAGATGAACACCATGACGACGAGGAAGATCTGCCACGCCACCCCGATGGCGGCATTCCCCGTGTAGCCCACGTAGTGCCCCACCATGACGTGATCGATCACGCCCTGGAGCCCCCCGATGACGTTCTGGAGCATGGTGGGCCATGCCATCCGCCAGACGGCCCCGGCGATGGGGCCCTCGACGATGCGCCGGTCGAAGGACCGGCCCTTGGGGGCAGGCGGCATGGACGGGGAGGGTCCTTGATGGGTCAGGCAAACGGCCGCTCAAGATGACGGCAGAGGGAGTCGGGCGCCACGGGGGGCGCGCGGGGCGTCACCACCCTGCCCGCCGTGCGGCTGCGAGCCCGCCCGCAGGGTTGGCCGTCTCCGCCACCCGGCCTAGGTTGCCCGGGAAGGACGCCGTCGCGACCGCAGGGGAGTCCCGAGCCATGAAGACCATCGGTCTGCTGGGAGGGATGAGCTGGGAGTCCACCGTCCCCTACTACCAGGTGCTGAATCGGGAGGTGGGACGCCGGCTGGGCGGGCTCCACTCCGCCCGGGTCCTCCTCCTGAGCGTGGACTTCCAGGAGATCGAGCTACTCCAGCATCAGGGGAGGTGGGACGAGTTGGGGGAGATGCTCGCCCGCGACGCCCGCACCCTCGAGGAGGCCGGGGCCGAGTTCCTCGTGATCTGCACGAACACCATGCACCTGGTGGCCCAACGGATCGAGAGCGTCCTCTCCATCCCCATCCTTCACATCGCCGACGCCACCGCTGAGCGCATCCTATCCGCGGAGATGCGGCGCGTGGGGCTCCTGGGGACCCGCTTCACCATGGAGGAGCGCTTCTACCGGGGGCGGCTGGAGGAGCGTCACGGGCTCGAGGTCCTGGTCCCGCCGGCCGACGACCGCGGCGTGGTCCACCGGGTCATCTACGAAGAGCTGGTGCTGGGTAAGATCCTGGACGGATCCAGGGAGGAGTACCGGAGGATCGTGGCAGACCTCGTCGCCGCGGGCGCCGAGGGTGTGATCCTGGGGTGCACTGAGATCGGTCTCCTCCTGAAGCCCGGGGACGCGACGGTTCCCCTCTTCGACACCGCCCTCATCCACGCCGAGGCGGCGGCGGCGTTCGCGCTGGAGGGATAGGGCGGCTGCGGTTGCGGCGGTCCTACGGGCAGCGACCTTGGCCTCACCACACCAGGTGGAACGTCTCCTGCCGGCGGAACGCCCAGTGCCGGTTCCCCTCCGCGTCCAGCCACACGTCCTCCTCCTTGCGGCAGTTGACCGCCTTGCCGCCCCACTCGGGGACGGGGACCGTCGCCTGCAGCTCGATGGAGAACCAGGTGGAGGGGCGGATCTTCGCGTCGCCCCGCCCGGGCACTCCCTCCTGACGGTCCCAGAGGCCGATGAGGGGTCCAGCACCGTGTCCCTGGTCGCCGAGGGGATGGGAGTAGAGCGACCCCGTGATCCCCTCCTGTTTCATGCGCGCCAGCGCCGCCGCCAGCGCCTCGTTCCCGGTACGCCCGGGCTTCAGCTCCTCGACCTGGATGTCCTGCATGCGGCTCCCGGCGGCCAGGCACCGCTTCAGCCCCTCGGGCACGTCCGTCTCCCCCTCGCGGAGGATGTAGCCGTTATGCTGCGTGTCGGTCTTGAGGCGCATCCCGACCAGGCCGAAGTCGGTCCAGATCATGTCGCCCCGTCGGATGACCACCGCCCCTTCCTCGGGCGGGCTCTCCCCGGCGCGCTGCACGGCGACCGAGGGCTGAAACCAGGTGGTGAACCCCAGGTCGCTGAGCTTCTGGCGCAGCCACCACTGCACGTCCTCCGTGGTGGTGACGCCGGGCGTGATCACCGAGTTGGAGAACGCCTCGGAGATGATGGCGTGGACCGTCTCCTGCATCTGCCGGTAGCGCGGCATCATCTCGGGGACGCGCACCGCGATGTAGTCCACGGCGAGCATGGGGATGCGCTTCACCTTCTTCAGGTTGTCGGGGCCCAACGCCTTCTCCAGCGTCTCCCGCTCCCCCGCGCCCAGCCCGTCGGCCCACGCCCAGGTGTCGTCGATGTTCAGCACGATGGTGGCCGGCTTCCGGTCGTCCACGATCTCCCGCAGCAGCCGCCACTGCTCGTCGCCCCAGAGCTCGGCCTGGCGGCCCGTGGGCGTGGGGTGCGGGGAGCGGTAGATCTCGAAGAGCCCGCCCTGCGATCCGCCGCCCAGCGCCAGGCGCTCCACCGAGCCGTCGGGCCGGCGCGTGAACACGTAGATGGAGCGCCGGCGCGCGGCGAAGGTGGTTTCGGAGATCATGGACCAGAACACCGGGTCCTCCCCGTACTCCCGCATGGAGAGGATCCACATGTCCGCGCCGTGCTCGGCCATGAGCGCGGGGAGCACGCGCTCGAGGCGGGCTGCCACCCAGGTCTGCATCTCCTTCGCTTGCTCCCGGAGGGGCGGGAGGGGATGGTAGCGGGCGGGCGCATCCTGGGGGATATGGACGGGCGCCTGCGCCGCGGCGGGGAGAACGAGGACGGGAAGAATGAAGGCGAGGAGAGCGGCGGGAATGGCCAGGGGGGAGAGGCGGGGCTTCATGGCGCAGGCGCTCCAGGGAGCGGGATCGGGGTGAATCGGCGGCATGGGCCGGCCGCCCGGCACCGAGCCGGACGCGGCCCTCGGCCGAGAACCTACAGTACCGCCAGGACGCTCACCACCAGCCACACCATCCCGATCAGGCCCAGCAGGACGTACTCGATGGCCGGTGGGCGCTGGGTCCCCTTCTGGCCGTGGAACCAGGCGATGACGGCGGAGGCCAGAACGGCCGCCACGACGAAGATCACCGTGAGGAGCGTGCTGTCCGCGGGGAGGAAGGACTCCATGGCATTCGAGAGCCCGATAAGGCCGACCCCGATGCCGATGGTGAAGAGCACGATCTGGGGGACGTGGCGCCTTATCAGTTCGGCCGGGTCGGCGGCGCTGGTGCCAGGCTGGGCGCCTGCGGCGCCCGCGGCGCCACCCCCTTCCAGGGCGCGCAGCGCGTCCTTGGCGGATGGGCGGTGCTTGGGCTGCTTCGCCAGGCATCTCCGCAGCAGGTCGGCCAGTCCCGCCGGCGCGTCGGCGCGCAACTCCCTCAGGTCCCTCGGCTCGCGGTGGAGGTGGGCGTTGATCCACTCCGTGGGCGTGCGCACGTCGTAGGGCCCCCTCCCGGCCAGCAGCTCGTAGCCGAGGATCCCGAAGAGATACATGTCCGCGAGCTCGGTGACGCCCTCGTCGAGGAGCTGCTCGGGGCTCAGGTGCGTCGGATCGCCGAGGAGCTGTCCGGTCCGGGTCAGGCGCGTGACCTCCATCGCCGTGGGGCTGATGACGGCGGCGATCCCGAAGTCGGTGAGGCGCGCCCGCCCCTTGTCCTCGTCCCAGAGGACGTTGGCCGGGCGGACGTCGCGGTGCACGATCCCCTTCTCGTGCGCCAGAGCCAGCGCCGACGCCACTTCCTGGAGGATCTGGGTCGCTTCGCCAATCGAGAGCTGCCCCTCCGCCGCCAGCCGCTCCTCCATGGTCCGGCCTTGCACGTAGGGCATGACCAGGTAGGGCGTCTCGTCGGGGAGCCGGCCGAAGCGGGTCACCGCCACCGTGTTGGGATGGTCGGCGAGGGAGGCGGCGGCCCGGGCCTCGCGCTCGAAGCGGCGGCGGGCTGTTTCGTCGGCGACCTTCCCGGGCCGGAGCACCTTGATGGCCACCGGGACGCCCAGCGCACGGTCCTTGGCCAGGTATACCGTGGCCACGCTCCCGCGCCCCAGCGACCGGAGCACCTCGAAGTCGGCGCCCAGGGCGGCCCGCACTTCCTCAAGTGAACGGTGGTCCGAGTCCATGGGGGCAACTTCGGCGGCGGGGGCGGGAAACGCAAAGGATACGCGGGATAAGCGAACCGACAGGGCGCCCGCCGTCGCCCGCGCTCACGCCTGCGGCCTCGCCCCCGGCCGCGCCCACGCCGGGGGCAGCCACCCCTGCCCCGGGCCCGTCACAGAGTCCTTGACTTCAGCCGGCCGGTCGCCCTACTGTATTAGTGAACCGATACACCCGTACAGCAGGAAGCCCGCCGCGTCTCATGTTCGACGACATCGACCCCCGAAGCCCGACCCCCCTCTACGAGCAGATCGCCGCCCGGGTGCGCATGGCCGTCGCCGCCGGCGAGCTGGCCGCAGGGGACGGCCTCCCCTCCGTGCGGGCCCTGTCCCACACCCTGCGGATCAACCCGGCGACGGTGGTGCAGGCCTACCGAGACCTCGCGCTGGACGGGTTCGTCGAGATCCGCCATGGCCAGGGGACGTTCGTGAGGGAGGTCGCCGCGCCCCGGCGGGCGGATGAGCGCGCGGCCCAGGCCACGGAACTGGTGCGTCAGCTCCTCCAGAGTGCGGCGAGGGTGGGGATCGGGGTGGAGGAGCTGACGCACGCCTTCAGGACCGAAGCGGGAGTCGAGATCCGTGAATAGCGCCATCGAGCTGAGCGGGCTGGGTTGGAGGGCGGACCGGGCCTTCTCCCTGCGGGACATCTCGCTCCGGGTGCCGGTGGGATCCATCTACGGGTTCCTGGGGCCCAACGGGTCGGGGAAGACCACCACCATCCGGATGTGCCTGGGGATGATGAAGCCGGACCGCGGAGAGATCCGCGTCCTCGGCCTCGACGTTCCCCGGGATCTGCCCCGGATCCTGGCGAAGGTCGGGTACGTGCCCGAGCGCCCCCACGTCTACCCCGCCCTGACCGTCGCCGAGCAGGTGCGCTACCACGCCTCGTTCTTCAAGCCGTGGGACGAAGGGTGGGCGAAGGAACTCATGGAGCGCCTGGGCCTCGACCCCACGCGGAAGATCTCGCGCATGTCCAAGGGCGAGACCGGGAAGCTCCTCCTCCTGCTCGCCCTCTCCCAGCGCCCTTCGCTCCTCGTCCTGGACGAGCCCACCGACGGGCTGGATCCGGTGGTGCGCCGCGACGTGCTCACCGCGGTGCTCGACTACGTGGGGGAGACCAACGCCAGCGTCCTCATCTCCAGCCATCTGGTGCACGAGCTCGAGCGCATCTGCGACTGGGTTGGCGTCATGGACGACGGAGCCCTCATCGCCGAGCTCCCCATGCAGGTGTTCAAGAACGGCATCAAGCGCATCAAGGTCACCGGCGCGCCCGTGGAGCCGACCGACGCCCCCTTCACCATCCTGTCGCGCGACCGGGCCAACGGCACCCCGGCCACGGAGACGTGGGTCGTGCGGGGCTGGCAGGACTCGATGCGCGCGTGGTTCGAGTCCTCCGGCGCGGTGCTCCGCGACATCGTGGACCTCGATCTCGAAGACGGCTTCGTCGAGCTCCTGCGCTCGTCCCGTCCCAAGACCCCTTACCGGAGCTGACGCATGTACCAGCCGATGCTCTTCCTCCACTGGAAGCAGATCAGGGCCGCCCTCCTCCCCCTGGTGGTGGCGGCGTTCGCGCTGCCCCTCCTGTCCGTGCAGGGCTTGGGGTCCCTGGGATCCTTCCCAGCCGAGCCGATCGGCGCCTACCAGTTCATGATGAACAGCGGCTGGTGGGCGCCCGTCTTCCCGACGCTCGCGGCCGTGATCGGGGTCACGCTGGCGCTCTCCTCGTGGAACTGGGACCACCAGCTCAACCACGTGTACGCGCTCAGCCTCCCGGTGCCGCGCTGGCGCTACGCCGCGCTCAAGATGGGCGCGGGGGTGGTCCTGGCCTTCGTGCCGGCGCTGGCGTTCTGGGGCGGGGCGCACCTCGCGGCGGCGTCCGTGGCGCTTCCCCCCGGGCTGCACGCCTACCCGAACGCTCTGGCGGTCCGGTTCCTCTTCTCCGTGCTGGTGTCGTACGCGGTGCTCTTCGCGATGGCCGCGGGCACGGTCCGGACCACGCTCGTGCTCGTGACGGCGCTGTTCGTCTTCATGCTCGTCGGCGGATCCGCCAACGAGTTCCTGGGCCGCCACTTCGAGTACTTCCAGCGCGTCAACGTGGTGGAAGCGTTCTTCCAGACCCTGGTGAGCCGCAACGGGCCCTTCGAGGTCTTCTCCGGCTCCTGGCTCCTGATCGATGTGTAGGCTCACCCCCCGCTGCGCCGCGCTCGTCCTGGCCGCCGTGTTGGCGGCGCCCGGAGCGGCCCCCGCGCAGCAGACGGAGCAGGAGTTGATCCAGCACCTCGACACGCTGGTCCCCCTGCTGAAGGACGCGCGCCGGCGGGCCTCGGCGGCGCAGATCACCGCGCGCAGGGCGCGCGACGTGCACATCCCGCTCGACACCCTCTCCATCGGGCCGCTCACCGTCCTGGTGGTCCCGGGCGAGGGCGCGGCGGCCCAGGACGTCGTGGGCGGCGTCTGGGAGAGGGACTACGCGCCGTGGCTGGACGCGAGCCCGAACCTCGCCGAGGACCGCATCTTCTTCCAGTGGTCGGCGGACGTGGTGGAGTACAGCTCGTCCGAATTCACGGTCCGCGTCGTCCAGGGCGCACGCTGGCACACCCGGGGCTATATGGAGACCGGGGTGAGGCAGGTGATCAGCCAGTCCCTCAGGGAAGACCTTCAGCGGACGCCCTTCGGAGGGGACTGGGCCGTCAGCGCCGTCCGCCCTCCGGACGACCCCGCGCTGATCTACCGGCAGGCCGTCCTCGCTTCGTCCCACTCCGCCCGCGCGTGCCTCGACGGCGACCCCGCCGCCTGCCTGACGGCATTCGGGCTCAAGCCCCTGGACGCCCTGCTGGCCGATCAATACACGCCCGAGGAGCGCCTCCTTCTCGTGCGGCGCAACGGCTCGCTCTTCGCTCGGGCCCCCGTGGAGCTCCGGGCCTGCGTGGGAGGGGACCTGGCCGAATGCGACCGCCTGCTCGCGGACATGCTCGGCCGCTACCAGTCGGCGCAGAACCGGCTCTGGACCGTGCCCTTCGGCGCCGACGTGCGGGCCTCGCTCCTCTGGTACGCGCTCGTCCGCGGGGGCGAGGGCGCCTGGGGGCGCCTCCTCGCCCACGCCGACGAGACCGCCCTCGCCGCGCTCGAAGCCGCCTCTGGCCTCACGGCCAACACCCTCATGCGGGAGTGGCGCGGCTGGCTCCTCGAGAGCCGGCCGGTCCGTCACGCCGGCCTGGGGACCCAGGTGCTCAAGGGCTCGGCCTGGATCCTCCTCCTGATCGCGCTGGCCGCGAGGAGCACGAGATGGCGTTTCGCATGAGGCACTGGGTCGGCCTGGCGCTGGCGGGATGCGCCGCGGTGGCGCTCCGGTTGGTTCCGCCCTCGGAGACCCCGATCCCCCGGGAGGCTCCCCCCCAGGACGTGGTGTACGAGCGCACGCTGAGCGCCGACGCAGCGCTCGCCAACGCGCGCCTGCGGCGCATCCGCCTGGCGGCGAGGCTCATTCCGGCGACGCTGGCCGACGGTGAGGTCCTCGCCTTCGGGGTGCCGGAGCACGCTGACCCGGTGGAGTTCGGCCGGTTGCATTCCGACGCGCTCCGCGCCGCCCGGGATGCGCGCGCGGGCGGCGCCGACGTGGCGCTCGGCGTCTTCTTCTTCCTCTACGGGGAGGGCGGGTATGCAGGCGCCCCTACAGGCGTCGTCTTCGACGCGGAGTACTACTTCGGCGAGCAGGACGGCCGCACGTATTGCGTGAGCGCGCTGCCCGTATTCCGCCCGAGCGTGAAGACCACCGTGCGCCTCTTCTCGAACGTGGACCCGCGCAACATCCTCGGGGTCTGCCAGGCCGTGGCGCGCTACGGGCTCCCGGGGGAGGCGGCGCGCACCTGGCTCGAGCGGGGCGGCGCGGCCCTCGCCTCCGCGCCCACACCGAGCGACCCCACGCACTTCACCTTCATCACGCGTCTCGGCTCCGGGTTCGAGCGCCGGGGCTTCCTCGGCCTGCCGGCGCTCCGCGGCGCCTCGGGCCCCCGCACGCTGGTGCAGGAGCGGTGCTTCGCGGGGCTGGAGGACGCGTGCGCAACGCTCTTCCTCGCGCCCTCGGACGAGGGATCGGTCGGCCCGCTCTACCGCCGTTACGCTCCCGTCGGGTTCCTAGCTTCCACGCCCCTCTCCGCTGCGCTGACCTCCACGCCCCTCGAGCCGGCCGACCGCCACGTGCTCGCGGACCTCGCAGCCGAGTTCGGCGAGGAGCGGGTGCGGCGCTGGTGGGCAGCGGACGGGGACCCGGGCGCGGCGTTCCGCGACGCGTTCGGCGTGGAGCCCGGCGCCTGGTACGCGGCGCGGGTCTCTCGGCTGGTGCGCATCGCCGAGCCCGGCCCCGGAGTGACGCTCAACGGCATCGTCGGCGCCTTCCTGATCCTCACGCTCGGCACGCTCGTGGGGAGCGCCTGGGCGAGGCGACGCAGCGTCGCCTGAGGGCGGCGCCTACTTCTCCCGCGCCTGCCAGTCCACGGTCGCCAGCGTGGCCAGGTTCAGGATCTCCTGGACCGAGCAGCCGCGCTGCAGGATGTGCACGGGCCGGTTCATCCCCAGGAGGACGGGCCCGATGGCGTCGGCGCCCCCGAGCTGGGACAGCAGCTTGTACGCCGAGTTTGCCGCCGACAGGCTGGAGAACACCAGCACGTTGGCCGGACTCTTCAGGTGGCTGAAGGGGAAAGCCTTGAGCCGGGCAGCGTCCACGGCGGTGTCGGCCTGCATCTCGCCGTCGATCTCGAGGTCCGGGTCCTCGACGTGCATGAGGCGCACGGCCTCCGCCACGCGCCGGGACTCCACGTGGTCCACCGACCCGAAGTTGGAGAAGCTCACCATGGCAACCCTCGGGCGGATGCCCAGGCTGCGCACGAACTCGGCGGCGTGGTGGGCGATGTCGGCCAGGGTGCGCGCGTCGGGCTCGATGTTCACCGTGGTGTCGGCCAGGAAGACGAGCTCCCGGCTCGGGAAGGCGAGCATGTACAGACCCGCCACCTTCCGCACCCCAGGCGCCACCCCTACCACCTGAAGCACGGGCCGGAGCATCTCCGGGTAGTTGGACTCGATCCCGCCCACCATGGCATCCACTCTCCCGGCGTGGAGCATGGACGCGGCGAAGTAGACGGGCTTGTACAGGTTCCAGCGCGCCTCGTTGAGCGTCAGCCCTTTCCGGGCGCGGCGCTGGAACAGGTCCTCGGCGAGGGCGTGGCGCTCGGCCTCGTGGTCCGGCGCGTACACCACCTCCACGCCGTCGATCTTCAGGCCCATGTCCTGCGCCTTCTGCACCACCGTGAGCTCACGCCCCACGAGCACGGGGCGGGCGATCCCCTCCTCCACCATCTGCACGGCGGCGCGGATCACCGTGTCGTTGTGCCCCTCGGGGAAGACGATGCGCGCCGGGTGGCGCCGCGCCCGGTGGGTCATCCAGCGCATGACCTCACGCCCCGGGCTCAGGCTGGCCTTCAGCCGGTCCCGGTACTCGTCCATGTCTACCTGGACGCGCGCCAGCCCCGTGTCCATGGCGGCCTTGGCGACGGCCGGGGCGACGTGGAAGAGGACGCGGTGGTCGAAGGGCTTGGGGATCAGGTACTCCCGCCCGTACGCGATGTCCGATCCCTCGTAGGCGCCGCGCACGGTGTCGGGGACCTCTTCTCGCGCCAGCGCGGCCAGCGCCCGGGTGGCGGCCAGCATCATCTCCTCGTTCACGCCGCGCGCGCGCACGTCCAGCGCTCCGCGGAAGATGAACGGGAAGCCGAGCACGTTGTTCACCTGGTTCGGGTAGTCGGAGCGCCCGGTGGCCATGATGGCGTCGCTGCGCACCTCGGCCACCTCCTCGGGGAGGATCTCCGGGTCGGGGTTGGCCAGCGCGAAGATGACCGGGTTCGCGGCCATGGACGCCACCATCTCCTTGCTGACCACGCCCTTCGCCGACAGCCCCACGAAGACGTCGGCGCCCTTCATGGCGTCGGCCAACGAGCGCGCGTCGGTCTTCACCGCGTAGGGCGCCTTGTACTCGTTCATGCCCTCCGTGCGCCCTTCGTGGATCACCCCCTTGGAGTCCACGATGATGATGTGGCTACGGGGCACACCGAGGCGCTGGAAGTGGGCCGCGGTCGAGAGTGCCGACGCGCCCGCGCCGCTGAACACGACCCTCACCTTCCCGATCTTCTTCCCCGTGAGGTCGAGGGCGTTCAGCAGCGCAGCTCCGGCGATGATGGCCGTGCCGTGCTGGTCGTCGTGGAAGACCGGGATGCCCATGGTCTCCCGGAGCATGCGCTCGATGACGAAGCACGCCGGCGCGCTGATGTCCTCCAGGTTGATCCCGCCGACGGTGGGCTCCAGCAGCTGGCAGAACCTGATGATCTCCTGCGGATCCTCGGAGTCGATCTCCAGGTCGAACACGTCGATCCCGGCGAAGCGCTTGAAGAGTACCCCCTTCCCCTCCATGACGGGCTTGGACGCGGCCGGTCCCAGGTTACCGAGGCCCAGCACCGCGGTGCCGTTCGACACCACCGCCACGAGGTTCCCGCGCGCGGTGTACTTGTAGACGTCGTCGGGGTTGGCGTGGATCTCCCGGCACGGCTCGGCGACGCCGGGGGAGTACGCCAGGGAGAGGTCACGGGCGGTGGCTACCGCCTTGGTGGGGACGACCTCGATCTTACCGGGGCGGCCCTGAGCGTGGTAATCCAGGGCTTCCTTGCGGCCGTTCGACATGGCGTCCTGCTCGCGGGAGGGCGGGTTTTCAGAGCACGGAGGATGTCCGCACCGCCGGTGCGTGTCAAACCCCCGCGTCGCGCCAGGACGCTTGCCGGGCCGCGCCGGACGCGCCCGTGGGGCCCTTCGGGAGCGGTCGGATCTCAGAACAGCCGGAGCTGCAGGCGGAGGAGCCGCCCCGGCCGCGGGAGCCCGCACTGATCGTAGAGCAGCTTGTCCGCCAGATTGTCCACGGCGGCGCGGGCCTCCAGCCTCGAGAGGACACCGCCCCGAGAGCGTCCCACGGACCAGGATCGGCCCACATCCGCGTTGAACAGCGTCCCGCCCCCCAGCTCCACGTCGGCACCGGTGTCGGGGTGCTGGCAGAACTGGGATCCGGTGTAGCGGGCCTCCGCGGCGGCTGAGATGCCGGCGACAAGGGGCATGCGCACGTAGGCGCTGCCGCTGGCGTCCGGCAGGTTCTCGGGCTCGCGCGACACCGGGTTGGCCGGGTCCACGAGCTCCACCGACTGCAGCGTGAAGTCACCGCCCAGCTCCAGCGACCTCACCATCTGCGAGACGAGCACCTCGGCGCCCGTGCTCGTGAGCTCGTCCGAGTTCACCCTCTTCCGCTTCTTGTTCGGCAGCGTGATGCGCCGGATGGCGTCGGACAGCTCGTGGTGGAACCCCACCAGTTGGAGCTGGCCGCTCCCCAGCCTCGTCGTCACCCCGCCCTCGTACGCCACCAGCCGCTCCGGATGCAGGTCCGGGTTCGGCTCGAAGCGGTTCAGCGCCTCCGAGTAGACCTCGCGCAAAGCCGGGAAGCGCCCTCTCCTGCTGACGCCCGCGTGCAGGAGCGTCTTCCCCTCACCAAGGAGCGCGGTGAGGCCCAGCCGGGCGCCCCAGTCGTCCATGGGATCCATGGCCGGGAGGCCCCCGGTCTCGGGGGTGTCACCGTGGTCGAGGGCGCCCCCGAAGCTCACCCGGACGGCCTTCAGGGGCCCCTCCGAGCGCTCGACGAGGCGCCACACCGACTCCAGGCCGTAGCTGGAGAGCCGCTGCCGGTAGGCGCTCTCCACCCCGCTCACGTCCATGTCCTGGCGGATGTCGGCCCAGGTGGCCGCGGCCTTGAGATCCCCGCGGGACCCGAGGGTGTGGTCGGCCAGGAGCCGCACCGTCGTGGTGCGGGAATCGCCATCCTCCGTGCCGTTGGTCACGTCGTAGGACCGGTCGGTGTACGACGTGATCTCCGAGCGCCCCCGGTCCAGGCCGACGCTCAGCTCCATGTCGCCCCGCCCGAAGGGCGTGGTCCGGTCCCCTGTACCCGCCGAGGCCACGGCGATGGTGCGCGCAATGTGGGGGTAGCGCCAGAGCCGCGGGTTCTTCACATCCAGTTCGCCTGCGATCCCGCGCTCGCCCTGGAACGAGGTGGCTGAGAACGTGAGCCATCCTCCCGCGTCGCGGACGTACCGGAACGCCAGGAAGCCATCCAGGTTGCGCGTGTCGGTGTTGAGGCGCAGCTCGTCATCGGTGAGCACCGGCTCCTTCACGCCCGACGCCAGCGGCGCGCCGGGGGAGTCGCGGAACCCCGCGCCCGCCCGGAGGAGGAGCTGTCCCGCACCCGTCACCTTGGGGACGGACGCCGACGCCGTGGTGCCGTAGCCGCCCTCACCGTCGAACCCCGCCGTCACCTGCGCCGAGGACGCCGACGGGAACGTGAACCCTCGGGCGACGCTCATCTCCACCACGCCCCCGAGGACGTTGGGCCCGTGGAGGATGGACGAGAGCCCCCTCACCAGGTTCACCTCGTGGGGGGCTGCTGCGGGAAGGACGGAGACGTCGGTGCGCGCATCCCAGCCTAGGGTGATCGGAATCCCGTCCACCAGCACCGCGACCTGGCGGGACTCGGAGCCGCGCACCGAGATCTCGGCCTCACCCCGGGAATTGGTGCGGACATGCATGCCCGGAAGCTCGCGGAGGACCTCCGCCACCGTCGGCGACGGAGGAAGGGTCAGCGAGTCCACGGTGACCTCGATGGCGCTGGCGCCGCCCACCGTGGTGATGGGCCGGCGCGCCGTCACCCGGAGCTCCGGGATGCGGAAGACCATGGTGTCGGTGCGCAGGGTGTCGCGCTGCTGGGCGCCCGCCGGCGCCGCCGCCAGGAGGATCAGGGCCACCGCGCCACCACCCACGAGCGTCCGCCCCATGCCTGCCATCCCTCTCGCTCCCGGTCCCATGTGCCGCCCTCCGCTTGCTCTGCCGTGACCGCCCGCCTACCCTGCTTCGTCGCCGACCCGACAGTGTACCGTCCTGCCCCACGTCTGCCAAAGGACAACCGCCTCCTCCCCGCTGTTGACGCAGCGGGCACCGCCGCCCGGATCCGATGAGCCCTCTCCCGATCCCCCCGGAGCTCCTGGCCCTCGTGCCTCTGGCGCTGGCCTCCGGCGTGGACCTCTACCTCACCCTCCTCTTCCTCGGCGCCGCGCCGGCGTTGCACTGGTGGGATGCGCTCCCGGGCGCGCTGGGGGACCTCAACTCCACCGGCGTCCTGGTGATGGTGGGCACCTTCTATCTCCTGGAGCTCCTGGCCGAGCTCCTCCCGTCCGCCGCCCTCTTCTGGAACGCCTCCCACGCCATCATCCGCCCCGTCGCCGGGGCGCTCCTCGCCCTCCTCCTCCTGGACGGGCAACCGCTCTCGGTGGTCATCCCGGGGGCACTCCTCGCCGCCGCGCTGGCGTCGGCCGCCCACGCCACCCGGACCGGCGGGGGCGTCCTCTTCTGGCTGGACTCCAGGCGTGTACCCAACCGGTTCCTGGTGGCGCTCCTGGAGGATGCCGCCGTGCTGGGCACCGTGGTCCTCCTCCTGGACTTCCCCGGGGTGGCCCTGGCGGTCGCGCTGGCCGTCGGCCTGGCGGCGGCGCGCGTCGTGGGGTCCCAGGTGCGGGCGTTCGCGTTCGCCGTCGAGCTGGTGTGGGCCAAGGTCTGGCTGACCCTGGGACAGCCGCGCTGGAGCGATCCGGAGGACTTCCCCTGGTGGGTCCGGGGTGCCCTGAAGGGGGACATCATGGCGCCCGGAGGCGGGCTCCGGGGCACGCCGGCGGGGGGACACCGACTTCCCGGAGCCCCCCGCTTCGCCGTCGGGTGGGTGGTGGTGCGGGGGGACACCCCCCTGTTCGTGTTCCGGCGCCGGGCCCACGTGTCGCGGGTGGACCTGGGCACCCTGACGGCCGTGGGCGTGGCGGAGAGCGCCTTCTTCCGGCGCGTGGAGATGGGTGGGCCCGGGTCCCCCAACCTCTACTTCCGCCTGGACGGACCGGGCCGGGAGAGCCTCAGGGCCGAGTTCCTGGTCGGCTGAGTCCCGGCGCGGAGCACCCCCGGGGGATCCCCAGGGGGCTCTCGTGGTCCGGCCGCCGGCCCCCCTGGTCCCGGGTGAGAACCTTTACCCTGGAAACAGGCTTTTATAACTTGGCTGACACCTTGAGAGCCATCCGGTTCGACCGTTTTCGACCCAGGGTCCCTCCCCCGAGGGCCCCTTGTTTTTCGCCGGCTTGGGCAGGATCGGGTCGTCACACAAACGTCGAGGATAAGAGCAAACGGATGTTTTCATCCTCTCGTGGGCTGGACTCCTTCGACCAGTACCTGCAGGACGTCGAGAAGTACCCCCTGATCCAGGATCCCCGTGAAGAGCGGGAGCTGGCGCGCCGAGCGCGCCTGGGGGACAAGGAGGCCGCCGAGCGGCTGGTGACCGCCAACCTCCGCTTCGTCATCTCCTACGTGAAGAAGTACCAGGGTCGGGGGCTCGGTCTCGCGGAGCTGGTCTGCATCGGCAACGAGGGACTGCTGAAGGCGGTCAAGAAGTTCGATCCCGACAAGGGCGTGAAGTTCATCTCGTACGCGGTCTGGTGGATCCGCCAGACCGTCCTTCAGGCCCTGGCCGAGCAGACCCGCTCGGTGCGCATCCCCCTGAACCAGAACTCGAACCTGGCCAGGCTCGCCCGCACCGACACCCAGCTCACCCAGCAGCTCGGGCGGTCGCCCACGGACCAGGAGATCGCCGACGAGATGGGCGAGCCCCTGGACACCATCCGAGCCCTGCGCCGGGTTGCGGCGTCGGAGCTCAGCCTCGACGCCCCCATCGACCGGAGCGACCGGGACAGCTCCAGCTTCGGCGAGCGCTTCGCCGGCGCCGACACCGGCGACATCGAGGAGGACGTGGAGGCCATGGCCCGCCGCGACTTCCTCGAGCACATGTTCGAGACCTACCTCACCGAGCGCGAGCGCAAGATCCTTTACCTGTACTACGGGCTCGACGACGGCGAGGAGCGCACCCTCGAGGAGATCGGTTCCCTCCTGGGCGTGACCCGCGAGCGCATCCGCCAGATCCGCAACCGGGCCTTCGAAAAGCTGCGCGAGAGCCCCCACGGGGAGTCTCTGTCGGGGTTCTGGACCGCGAACTGACGGCGCCGGGGCCCCCCGTGCGCACCGCGTTCCCCAGACTCCGGAAGGCCCGCTTCCCGGCCCCGGCCGTCTTCACGGCCGTCCTCGCGGCGGTCGCCTTGGGGCTCTGCACCAGGCCCGCGCCAGCCCAGGAGCGCGAGGTGTGGAACGACGCCAGGGTCCTGGACCTGGTGCGGCGCGCCCGCCTGGAGCGCCACTCCACGCTGGTGGACACCGCGTTCCGGTCGTACCGGGGTGACGCCCGCGGCTACGTCTACTTCTTCATCGACCGCCCGGACTCCGACGAGCGCACCCTGGTGAAGGCGGACCAGGTCGCGCTGGAGGTTTTCTGGAGCGCCCCCAACGAGACCGAGCAGCGCATCGTCGGCCTCCGCGACCAGAAGGTGCTCCCCACCAACATCCACTACCACCTCGACCACCTCACCGTGGTCCTGGACGATTACGGCGACCAGATCCGCCTGGGCGACGGAGACGAGGTGGACGCGGTCCTCCACCCCATCGCCCCGGGTGGGCCGGCCGTCTACGACTACCTCCTGGCCGACTCCCTCACCCTGCGCTACGGCGCGGGCGCCGAGGAGGTCCGGGTCTACGAGGTGCGCGTCAGGCCGAAGAACCCCGACGGGGACGGCTTCATCGGGTCGGTGTTCCTCGACCGTGCCGCCGCGGCCATCGTGCGGATGAGCTTCACGTTCACGCCGGCGTCCTACGTGGATCCGTACCTGGACTACATCCGCATCTCGCTGGACAACTCCCTCTGGATGGGAAGGCACTGGCTCCCCTACCGGCAGGAAGCGGAGCTCCGCCGGGAGATCCCGGAGCTGGACTTCCTCGCCGGCAGCATCATCCGGGGGCGCTGGGAGATCGGCGGCTACGAATTCAACGAAGAGACTCCCTCGCTGGCCTTCACTTCGCCGAGGGGCGTGGTCGCCCTCCCCAGGGAGCAGCGGGAGGCGTTCCCCTTCGAGCGCGGGCTCTTCGACGACCTGGAGCAGGAGGGGCTCGCCCCCACACCCTCCCTCGAGGAGATCCGGGCCCAGGCCCGCCAGATCCTCACCGGCCGCGCCCTCTCCGGGCTCTCCCCCTACCGCCTCCACCTCCGCTCGTTCTCCGACGCCCTGCGCTACAACCGGGCGGAGGGCCTCTTCGTGGGGGGAGGGATCCACCTGCGTCCCCAGGCGGACGCCCTCCTCCGGCTCTCCGCCGGGTACGCGGTGGGAAGGGAGCGGCCCTCGTTCTCCCTCTCCGCCACCACGCCGCCCGACCGGGTGGTCCCCGTCCTCGACATATCCTGGAATGCGCTCCGCGACATCGGCCCCCTGCCGGGGAACGCACCCGTCCTCGGGAGCCTGGGCGCCGCCCTCGGCGGCGAGGACTTCCTCGACCCGTATTTCGCCCGGGGTGCGCGCCTGACCTTCCGCGGCGCCCTCCCCGGCGTGGGGCCCGAGCTCACCCTGGGGTGGGAGCGGCACGCCTCGGCCGAGCGGGTGCTCTCCGGCGACCGCCGCGGCGTGCGACCGGTGGCCGAGGGGATCCTGGGCTCGGTGGAGGGGCGCGTCCCCTTCTCCCTCCCCGGCTCCGGCCAGGGGAGCGTGGCGGGGACGGTGGGGCGGCTCGGCGACCGGTCCTTCGGCTCCCTCCTGGCGCAGGGCGGGTGGCGGCGCGACGGGCCCGGGCGCGATTGGAAGCTCCGCGCCGACCTGGCGGCGGGGGCAGCCACGCAGCGCACCCCTCCCCAGATGCTCTTCCTCCTGGGCGGCCAGGGGACGCTCCCGGGCTACGACTACCGCTCCTTCGTCGGCCGGCGTTTCTGGATGACCCGCCTCGAGGCAACCCACCCCCTCCGTCCTCCGTGGGTGGGAATCCGTGCCTTCACCGCCCTCGGTGCCACCCAGCTGGCCGGCGCGACCCTCCCCACCGCCTGGGCCGCCGCCGACTCCGACGGCGTGCGCGCCTCCGTGGGCGCCGGCCTGTCCCTGGGGTGGGACGTGCTGCGCCTGGACGTGGCCCGCGGCCTTCGCGACGGCCGCTGGGAGGTGATGTTCTCGGTGGACTCGCGCTTCCACCCCTGGCTGTAGCCACCACCCGCGCGAGCGGCTGGCGCTCGGCGTGAGCCCGGCGGTTCGGGCGGGGGCGGCCCCGCGGAGCCACCCCCGCCCGCCGGCGGAGCGATCAGCCCGCCGAAGCGCGGGCCTCCCTTCTAGGCCGCCTCTTCCATGTCCGCGTCGTCGGCGCCGGCCCGGGACGAGAGCATCACCACCTCGCGCACGTTGATGTCGGCGGTGGGGATCACGATCCCGTCGCGCTCGTAGGAGTCGTACTCCAGGCGTCCCTCGATGTAGATCCGGTCCCCGGTGCGGATATGGTCCTCGGCGAACTGGGCCAGCCGGTTCCACAGGGTGATGCGGTGCCAGTCCGTGCGCTCCTGCGCGTCGGTCCCCGCGCCCACGCGCCGGTTCGTGGCCAGCGACAGATGCGCCACCTTCGTCCCGTTCTTGGTCTGCTGGATGTCGGGGTCGCGCCCCACGTTTCCCACCAGGGTCACTTTGTTCACGGTGCGGCTCATCGGATCCTCCCTCCCGTTCTTGGTGTGGGCGGACGGGAGCGCCTTCGCTCCCGCCGGCTGTCGGGAGGAAGGATGGGCGGAGCCGCGGGGCGAGCGGATGGCGGAAGCGGCCGACTTCAGCCCTTGCACTCGTACCAGTTGGCGCCGACGCCCGAGTCGGCCACCAGCGGCACGTTCAGCTGCATCGCGCCCTCCATCCAGAACACCACCAGGTCGCGGGTGGCGTCCACCTCGCCCTCGGGCACCTCGAGCAGGAGCTCGTCGTGCACCTGAAGCAGGATCCGCGCACCGCTCTCCGCCTGGTCCAGCGCGCTCTGCACGTCGATCATGGCCTTCTTCATGAGGTCGGCGGCGGTGCCCTGGATGGGGGTGTTCTGGGCGATGCGCTCGCCGAACTGGCGGATGTTCCAGTTCTTCGATTGGAGCTCGGGGACGAAGCGCCTGCGCCCGAGCAGCGTCTCCACGTACCCCACCTCCCGCGCCTTCTCCACCTGCTCGTCGAGGTAGCGGCGCACGCCCGAGAAGCGCTCGAAGTACGTCTCGATGAAGCGGCGCGCCTCGTCCCGTGAGATGCCGAGCTGCGCGGCCAGGGAGAAGGAGCCCTGCCCGTACAGCGTGGCGAAGTTCACCGTCTTGGCCTGGGCACGCATGGCGGGGGTCACCGCCTCCACGGGGAGGCCGAAGATCACCGAGGCGGTCTGGCGGTGGACGTCCACGCCGTGCGTGAAGGCGGTCACGAACGCCTCGTCGCCGGAGAAGTGGGCGAGGATGCGCAGCTCGATCTGGGAGTAGTCCACGCCCAGGAACACCATCCCCGGCGCGGCCACGAATCCCTTGCGGATCTCCCGGCCCAGGGGATTCCGGATGGGGATGTTCTGGAGGTTGGGGTTGCTGGACGACAGCCGCCCCGTGGCTGCCACGGTCTGGTTGAACGAGGTGTGGATGCGCCCGGTGTGGGGGTTCACGAGCTGGGGGAGCGCCTCCACGTACGTGCTGCGGAGCTTCTCCATCTCCCGGTACTCCAGGAGGAGCCGGGGCACCTCGTGCCCATCGGCGGCCAGCTCCTCGAGCACGGACGCGTCGGTGGACGCGCCCGTCTTCGTCTTCTTCAGGATCGGAAGGCCGAGCCGCTCGAAGAGGATCTGCCTGAGTTGGGGCGTCGAGTTCAGGTTGAACTCGGTGCCCGCCACCTTGAAGATCTCCTGCTGAACGAGGTCGAGCTCCCGCTTCAGGCGCGAGCGCATGGCCGCGAAGAAGTCGGCGTCGATCGCGATCCCTGCGAGCTCCATGCGCGTGAGCACGCGCAGGAGCGGAATCTCCAGCGTGGCGTCGAGTCCGGCGAGCCCCTCCCGTTCCATCTCCGGCGTGAGGCGGCGCTCCAGCAGGAGCGCCATCTCCGCACGCTCGCAGAACCAGTCCCGTGCGCGCTCCACCGGAGCCTCGTCGAGCCCCACGCGCGCGCGCCCGCTTCCCGCCACCTGGTCCAGCCCGGTGGCGGCCCGTCCCAGGAACTCCACCGCCAGCACGTCCAGCCCGTGGCCCTTGCGCCCCGGATCCAACACGTAGCTGGCCACCATGGCGTCGAACACTTCGCCACGGAGGGTGACGCCGGCGCGCGAAAGCGCGAGCGCTGCACGCTTCAGGTCGTGCCCCACCTTGGCCACGTTGGCGTCCTCCATGACCGCGCGGAGCGGCGCCATGGCCGGGCTGCCCAGCGCCGGCAGGTTACGCGCCTCCCCCGCGTTAGAGCCCTCGCCTTCGAAGGTGAGGGCGAACGCTGTGCGGTGCCCGAACGGGAGATACCAGAGCCGCTCGGGCTCTGCGCCCACCGCCAGCCCCACCAGCTCCCCACGGAGCGGGTCCGCATCGGAGGTCTCCGCCACCACGGCGGTGCGTCCGGCCCGTGTGAGCAGGGCCGCCAACTCCGCCACCTCCTCCACCGACTCCACAGTCCGGGGCCCGGCGGCAGCTGGCGCGGAGGCGGATGTGGAGGGGGCCCAGGAAGCCGCGGGCGCCACCCCGCCGGCGGCCGCGCCCTCGCCGGCGGCGGGCGCCGGAGCAGCTGCCCTTCCCGCCTCCGCGGCATACCGCTCCGCCAGGCGCCGGAACTCCAGGTTCACGAACAGGTCCCTCAGCCGTGGCGCGTCGGGCTCCTGGACCTTCAACTCGTCCAGGTCCAGCGCCACGGGAAGGTCGGTCATGATCGTCACGAGCCTGCGGGACAGGCGCACCTGCTCGACGTTCTCCTCCAGCGACGCGCGGGCGCGCGGCGGGTGGACCTCCGCCGTGCGCCCCAGCATGGCCTCGAGCGATCCGAACTCCTCCAGCAGCTTGACCGCCGTCTTCGGCCCGATCCCGGGGGCTCCGGGCACGTTGTCCGACGCGTCGCCGATGAGCGCCAGGTAGTCCGCCACCTGCGACGGGGGGATCCCGAACTTCTCCGAGGCGTTCTCCTCTGCGACCCACTCCGCGGCCACGCCGGCGGGGCCGCCACGCCCCGGGTTCATGAGGTGCACGCCGGGGCCCACCAGCTGGTAGAAGTCCTTGTCCCCGGACACGATCACCGCCTCCAGCCCTGCGTCCCTGGCCTTCACCGCCAGCGTCCCGATGACGTCGTCGGCCTCGTACCCGGGGAGCTCCATCACCGCCGTCCGGAACCCCTCGATGATGTCACGGACGCGCTCCAGGCTGGAACGCAGGTCGTCGGGCATCTTCTCCCGGGTGGCCTTGTACTCGGGGTAGAGCTCCTCGCGGAAGGAATCGCCGGCGTCGAAGACCACGGCCAGGTAGTCCGGCTGGTGCTTCTCCAGGATGTCCAGGAGGAAGTATGTGAAGCCGAAGGGCGCGGAGGTGTTCTCCCCCTTCGAGTTCGTGAGGGGCCGGTTGATGAACGCGAAGTACGACCGGTAGATGAGCGCGTACGCGTCCACCAGGAAGATGCGCGGCGCGGTCTTGGGAGGTATCTCCACCGGGGCCCGGGGTCGGAGGGTGAGGTGGCGGCGCGGCCGGTGCGCCAGCGGTGCAAGATAGCAGGGGCGTCCCGCGGCCGGACCACCCGGGGGCCCGCGGCCTGAGGACCCGGGGTGCCGCTCGGCCGTCAGTCCGAGCCGTACAGGATCCGGTAGAGGGCCAGGTTGCGCCGGATGTTCTTCACGTACCCCCGGGTCTCGTCGAAGGGGATGCGTTCGGTGAAGCGCGCAGCGTCGCCCATCTCCGGGTAGCTCCGCCAGCGCGTGGCCCGGGCCGGGCCCGCGTTGTACGCCACCAGCGTGAGCACCAGGTCGCCGCCATACCGTCGGCTCATGTCCCGGTAGAAGGCCGCCCCGAGGTGGAGGTTCACCTCGGCCACCTCGAGGTGGCCCTCACGGAAGCGGGCGGGCCCATGGCGGCGGGCGAGCTCCGCGCCGGTTCCGGGAAGCACCTGCATGAGCCCGACCGCGTTCGCCGAGCTCCGGATGTCGGGCTTGAACGCCGACTCCTGCCGGATGAGGGACGCCATCAGGATCGGGTCGAGCCCCCATTCCGCCGCCTCCCGCACGATCAGCTCGCGGTAGGGGAACGGGAACACGACGGCGAGGAGGCGCCGGTCCCACGGGGCCCCTGCCTCCCGGAGCTCCAACCCCAGGTTGATCCCTTCGATGGTCCAGCCGCCTTCCACCAGGGCCTCGGCAAGGGAGAGGAGCGCTTCGGGCGAGCTCCGGGCCATCGCGGTGAGCCGGGTCACCTCGGCTTGCAACCCCGCCGTCAGCCCGGCCTCCCGAAGGAGACGCAGCCTCGCCATCCTCTCTCCCAGCCACGGGGGCGGCGCCGGCGCGCTTCCCCGGGGCAGGGCGAGCGTGTAGGGCTCGCCCAGGAGGTCGGCTCCGGTCACGCCGTAGTAGGAGGCGGGGTCCTCTCGGTGGAGGTGCGCCAGGATCCGGCGCGCGTCGGCCTCCTGCCCGAGCTCCAGGCGCATCCGCGCGGCCCAGTACGAGGCCTCCTGCCAGCGGCGCCCGCCCGGGAAGTCCTCCAGATACGCCTGCCAGACCCTCGCGGCCCCCGCCCGGTCCCCCCGGCCCAGGAGAATCTGGCCGGTGCGCATGCGCCCCTGCCCGGAGCGTGCGTGCTCCGGGGCCCGCTGGGCCAGCGTGGCATACTCCCGCAGCGCGGCGTCGACCCGCCCCGCGGCCTCGGCCTCCTGCGCCCGGGCCCACATCACCTCGGCCGCCTGGGCGCTCCCCGGGTACTCCTCCAGGAGCCATCCCCGGATCGTCTCGGCATCCCGCCCTCGTCCCTGACGCTCCCGCAGACGCGCCCAGAGCTCGAGGTTGAGGGCCCCGACCCCGGGATCGCGCGTGTCCGCGCGCAGCGCGCGGAACTCCTCCAGCGCCTCCGCCTGCCTCGACGCCACCATGGCCATGAGCCGCGCCCGGGAGAGCCGGGCGCTGTCAGGAAGCGACGCGCCCGACTCGCGTGCGATGCGCTCGGCACGGTCGTAGGCCCGCAGCGCGGGCCCCCTGTCGTTCACGCCATCGAGCGCCGCCGCCATGCGTAGCGTAGACGCCAGATCGGTGTCCCGGAAGGAGAGCAGCGACGCGGCGGCCCGGGCCTGGGCGGCTCCACGCCCCACCTCGAGCCCCTCCAGCAGGAGACGCCGGGCGGC
>DATIKQ010000079.1:0-17535 GCA_035477395.1 Longimicrobiales bacterium | reverse complement strand
CTCGTACAGGGCGCTGGCCAAGCCTCCCGTTCGGTAACGGTGGGCGATCTTCCGAATCGCCTGCGCCGTCAACGGAACGAGCCGCGCCACCTCCGGGGCGCCGGCGCCGGCGTGCAGGCGTAGCAGGGCCAACGCTCGCAGAACGACCCGCACCTGCTGCACGCCGCCGCGCAGCAGGCTCTCCAGCTCCTTCGCGTCCTGCGACTTCAGTCGGGACGGCAAGGGACGTCGTGGCATGCTCCCAGTATAGGGCAGCCCCGGCCACGGCGGCAATCGTTATAAGGAACCTTGTCAGGTGGTCAGAGACCTAGAACTGAAGAGCTCGGCTTCAGCGGGGAGTAATGTGATCTCGGAGCCACACCGCGAGGCGGGACTCATCGAGGTCACCGCTCGCCAGAGAGAGGATGGTGGCCACGACTTCTTCTTCGGAGGCATCAATGCGAAGCCCGTTCAGCCCGAGGAAGAGGTACATGGCTTGGAAGGCCACCCGCTTGTTCCCATCGACGAAGGGGTGGTTCTTCGCGATCCCGAATCCGTATGAGGCCGCGAGCGATGGGAGATCGGAAGTGGGCTCGTAATGGAAGCGGTTCCGGGGCCGCTCGAGGGCAGACTCCAAGAGACCCCGGTCCTGGAGACCGAGAGAGCCACCATGGGCTTGGATCTGATCAGAATGGACAGCGAGGATGTGGACGAAGGCCAGGCAGCGGGGGTCGCTCACTTTGCGAGCTCACGCATAGCGTTGCGATACCGCTTGGCCCCCTCGGCATAGATGGCCATGGCCTCTTCGAATGCCGGATCGAAGGGAGTGATCAAGATGCCCTCCTCGGTCTCGACCAAATGAACGTTGTCACCCTCGGCCAAGTGATAGCGCTCCAGCATGGGCTTCGGGATGGTCGTACCGGCCGAGTTGCCGATGGCGCGGATGGTCGTCTGCTTGGGCACAGGCTACTCCTGCAGGTGGTTATAACTACAGTAATAACGTCTTGGCGCGAGAACAAGATGCCTGACACGGGAACGGGGCGCTCCGGGGAGTGGAAGGAAGGCCATGGGGATGGAGCCCGGCGGTTATCACTGGGCCTCCGCCTACGCGGCCTTCGGCCGCTCCGGAGCAACCGGCCCGATGGGCGCGTGGAGCCAGGGCACAGGACTTCTCAACTCAATGAGAGCTGAACCTGGGAACGAAGTGAGGGGCCGGAGACCTCGAACGTTCTCCGAAACGAACCAGCGGGGTGGGTTCATCGCGGCTTGGCCGAAGGCTCCGCCAAGCCAAGGCTGCCTCACCGTGACAGACTTGACGGAAGGCGAACCAAGGTATATGGTACAATTGTACAAGTATACATCGGGAGGATGACGTGGACATCTCCGTTGACACCTCGGCCATCATGGCGGTCATCCTCAACGAGGCCACCAAGCCCGCGCTTCTCCGTGCCACGGCGGGTGCGGATCTGCGCTCGGCGCCGTCCCTTCCCTGGGAGGTCGGTAACGCGCTGACGGCGCTCTTCAAGCGTGGGCGCATCGCGCTGGACCAGGCTCACAAGGCCGTGGAGTCGTTCGAGGCCATTCCGGTTCAGCTCGCTGAGGTGGACATCGGGGAGGCGGTGAGGTTGAGCCATGAGCACGGGATCTACGCCTACGACGCGTACATGCTGGAATGTGCTCGACGCTATGGAACGCCCCTGCTGTCGCTGGACGGTCAGCAGTACGAGATAGCCCGGAAGCTCGGAATCGAAGTCCTGGAGGTGGAGTCATGAAGGTCTATACGTACTCTGAGGCGCGGCGGCGTTTCGCGCGGCTCCTGGACGAGGCTCGCAGCGGCGGCGAGATCAGGATCAAGCGACGGGACGGAAGTGAGTATGCGGTTCGTCCTGTGGCGCCCGGCAAATCTCCGCTGGACGTTCCGGGGGTGGATACGGGCCTGAAGAGGGCAGACATCCTCGCGGCGATACGTGAGTCGCGCGAACGAGAGCCGAGGGGGCCCTCCGCGTAGGCTGGATCACGGGGTGTGCCGGGGTCACGGAACGACGGCGAAGGAACTCCCGCACAGGTGTCACTGCGGAGAACACTGGGCCTCCGCCTACGCAGCCTAGCGGCTGCTCCGGAGAGACCGGCCCGATGGGCGCGTGGACGAAGTGCGGAGGTTAACCGCGGGGATGGTCAGCGGGACTCTGACTGAACCCGCGAGCCGATGGCGGGCGTCAGAGACCGCGAACGCTAATCCACGTCTCTCGCGGGAGGCCAGCCCTTCCATCGTG
The DNA here is from genome assembly GCA_035477395.1 of Longimicrobiales bacterium. Lineage (GTDB taxonomy): Bacteria > Gemmatimonadota > Gemmatimonadetes > Longimicrobiales > Gaopeijiaceae > SZUA-318. Next base: position 15,283 of record DATIKQ010000079.1, on the reverse strand, counting down.
TCTACACGCCACGCCTCAGCGGCATTGGATCCCGTTGACAGGGGGTAGTACTTAGTACTACAGTAGATCGGTTGGATTCAGGGGGCTCCCATCGAATTCGTCGCGACCCAGAGCTTCGAGAGCTCCGCCAAGAAGCTCCTGACCGAAGAGGATCGGAGGGAGCTTGAGTTGTTTCTGCTGGCGGACCCGAGGCGCGGCCAGGTCATCGAACGCACGGGTGGCTTCCGGAAGGTTCGGTTCGCGCGTCCGAGCCGCCGAGAAGGCAAGAGCGGAGGCACCCGCGTGATCTACTACCTGTTGGACCGACGGGACCGGATCTACCTGCTGCTCGTCTATTCCAAGGCGGCCAAGGACGATCTCACGGGGGCTGAGGAGAACGAACTCAGGAAGCTGGCACGGGAACTGGAGACCGACGAGTCATGAAGACGCAGAAGAAGGCCACGTTTGGAAGCCGGCTCCTAGAGTCCGCCCGGGAGGCTGTGCGGATCGACCGAGGGGAAGCAGAGCCCGCGCGGGTGACTAGGTACACGGCAGCGGGATCAGAAGTGGAACCGCCGCCTCAATACGTGCCGGACCGAATCAAAGAGATCCGAGATCACATGGCTCTGTCGCAGCCTGTGTTCGCGGCGGCCCTGAACGTCAGCCCCGAAACGGTCCGGGCCTGGGAGCAGGGCAAGAGGGAGCCGGACGGGGCCACGCTTCGTCTCCTTGAGGTGGCGGAGCACCATCCGGAGGTACTGCTCAAGAAGGTGCGGACCCGAAGGCGGGCGACTCGGCCTGTTAGCTCAAGCCGGGTGGTGGGTCGGCGGGGCTAAGCAAGCGAGGTGCACGAGCACGGTGTGTAACAATCGGGCCTCCGCCTGCGCGGCCTTCGGCCGCTCCGGAGAAACCGGCCCGATGAGCGGATGGAGCCTGAGAACACGGTTCCTCATCTCGAAGAGAGCGGGACCCGGGAACGAAGTGTTGGGCAGGTTCGGAGGCCCTGAACCTTAAGCGAAGTCGAGGTAGGAATCGCTGATCACTCTGAGGCCGCGCGAGTGTCGGCAAGCGAGCTGTTCAGCTTGAGCTGGGGGATTCTCTGAAAGTGCCGAACGTTGCCTGTCACCAGCTCCAGCCCGTGATAGAGTGCCGTTGCCGCTATTTGAAGGTCGGCGTCTGGAAGGACGAGCCCTTTCACTTCGAGTTCAGCACGGATCTGCCCGAACACGCGTGCTGTCGCGATATCGAAGGGGAGGACCGTAACCGCAGGGAGAACGCGTTCTTCGATGTTCTTGAGATGGCGGTCCTGAGCCGCCGACCGGAAGGCGCCTCTGAACAGCTCACCGACACAGATAGCGCTGGTGAACTGGTCTTCCCGGGGGATCGCCTTCACCCACTTGAGATACCCGGGGTGCGGTTTCGGCCGAAGGAGTTCGGAAATCGCGTCGGTGTCGAAGAGGAAGGCCACCGGCGTCAGTCCAACGACGGAGTAGTACGGCGGCCGACTCGCTTGGACTGCTCGAGGACAGAGACGAGCTCCTCGGAGTCCTCCCATCCGCCCGCGATGCTTGCGAGCCCTCCCTCAGGGCCTCGAGCCCGGAGTCGCCGAAGGGCTTCCAGGTCTCCGGCAGGAACCAAAGCAGCAACGGCTCTGCCGTGGCGAGTGATGACCACCAGCTGGCCATGTTCGACCGAGCGGATCTGCTCCGACAGGGTGGCCTTGACCTCGGCGACAGACAGGGACTTGGCAGGCATAGGGCACCTCGAGCGGAAAAGTCATACGGACCATAATGACCATTACACCTCGGGTCAAGCCGAAGGTGCTAGCCCGGGCATGCCGCCTCAACATCGCTTGACACCTATCAGGCCCCCGCTGGTCAAGAGCGGGTGGATTCCCGTTGCTGCGCTGCGGAACAGCGCGGCTGGAATGTGTCGATCGGATTCGCGGGTCTCTGACTTGATTTCGAACAGCGGTTGCAGAGATGGAGAGCTCCGCACCAAACACCTATCGAGGGTCAACCGGCACCCGGTGGATGCCGAAGCCGGAGAAGGTTCAAACTACACTGGCGATTGCCGTGAGAGCGAAGAGCACCAAGAAGCAGCAACCCACACCCGAGTCCCAGAGGAAGGACGACGCTACGTAACAAGAGCATACAGCGGGCGGCGCGTTTACCCAGCCGAGAATGTCGCGACGATGCCTCAAGCACGTCGGGTCGCGATCGCTTCCTGCTCCGGGAACAGGAAGCCCAAGGACACGGTTTGATGATGGGATCGACTATTCTGGAAGCCATGGAGAAGGCACGGTGAATACGAGCAACACCGGACCCGCCCTGAGCCCGCGCGAACGCGTCCGCGGTTTCATCGAAAGTGCGTGGTTTGAGAAATCCATTATTGCGCTGATAGTTGCGAACGCCATCACGCTCGGAATCGAAACCTCACCGCCGGTCGCCGCGCGCTTGGGCGATTGGCTCTACGCGTTCGACCGACTGGTGCTCGTTGTGTACGTAGTCGAACTGCTCTTGCGCTTCTTCGTCTACCGTAGTCGCTTCTTCGGGGACCCCTGGCGCGTGTTCGACTTCGTAATCGTTGGGATAGCGGTCGTTCCGGCAGGCAGTGCCTTCGCCGTCCTGCGCGCCCTGCGCGTGTTGCGTGTGCTCCGGCTGGTTTCACTGGTGCCATCGATGCGCCGGGTGATTGGCGCTCTGCTCAGTGCACTGCCAGGCATGGTGTCGATCGTCGGCCTCTTGGGACTCGTGCTCTATGTATTCGCGGTGATGGCCACAAAACTGTACGGCACGATCGCGGCGGAGTTCTTCGGCAACCTCGGTGCGTCACTGTTCACGCTGTTCCAAGTCATGACCGTCGAAGGCTGGCCCGACGTTGCACGCAGCGTCATGAAGCAGTCGCCGTACTCCTGGATCTTCTTCGTCGTCTTTCTGCTCATCGCGACGTTCATGGTGTTGAACCTGTTCATTGCAGTGGTCGTCAACGCGATGCAGGCTCAGGTCACAGAAGACCTCAAGGACGAGGGAGAAGCACACACCCGGCTAATCCTCGACGAGGTGCGCGCGTTGCGGCGGGAGATCGAGGCGCTGCGTGGGCCGTCGCAATCGTGACCTCGGATGGCGTGAGGCCGACAGGCCCAGCGTTGCCGCCGCCGGTGCCCGCAGCACGGAACCAGCGCGAAGTGATGCAGTGCAGAAGAGCACCCGAAGCCGCCGCTGACTGCTGAACGCTGAGCGGGCGCGAGCCCCGCCGCACTGCGTTCGAGAGGATGGTCCTCTCGCTGCTCCGCGGCCTGGTGCCTCCTGCCGGGGACAACCAGCGACCGGCGGACTTCCTCCACGACGAGGTGGGGACGGGCGACCCCTTCGTGCGGTGGGTCCTGGTTCGGCCCGACACGCTCCTCGACGGGGACGTGACTCGGCACGCACGCCACGAGGCGATCGTGGACAGCCTCTTCAAGCCGGGCAGCACCAACATGGCGAACGTCGCACACTTCATGTGCGAGTTGGCCACCCAAGCGGCGACATGGGACGACTGGACGGGCAAGCTGCCGGTGATCGTCAACGAGGTGTGATCGGCCCCGAGGTTTGCCAGCGTGTCGCATGGCATTGTACTGTGTAATACAGAGTACTTGACGCCACCTGACGCCGTGATATGTTGACGTCGTAAGCTTTGTCGGCGCACGGCACGGGGCCGGACACGGGGAAGGGACGATGCCGCAGGGACTTGGGGAATTCGAGCAGATGGTGCTCCTGGCCATCCTCCATGTGAAGGGGAAGGCGTACGGGGTGCCCATCGTGGAGGAGATCGAGCGTCGCACGGGCCGGACGGTCTCCCGGGCGGCGGTCTACGTGACGCTGCGCCGCCTGGAGAAGCGTGGGCTCGTCACCTCCTGGATGGGCGAGCCGACCGGAGAGCGCGGCGGCAAGCCGCGGCGGTACGTGCGCGTGGAGCGGGAAGGGGTCGACCTCCTCCGCGAGTCGCGGCGCGCGATGGCACGGATGTGGGACGATCTCAACCCCGCGCTCATGGAGAGCGTCCCATGAGCGCCGCGCCTCCTGCCCTCCTGCGCCGTCTTCTGGAGCGCGCGCTCCCCGCCGAGGTCCGGGACGACATCGTGGGGGACCTCGACGAGGTATACGGAGCCCGGCGGGCCCGGGGCGGAGCGGCCCGTGCCGCTCTCTGGTACGCGGGTCAGGCCGTCGCCATCGCCGGCCGCTTCGGAGCCGAACGGCTTCGGGACGCCCTCTCGCTGAGCGGCACCTCCATCGGCCTCGACCTGAAACTCGGCCTGCGGATGCTGGTGAAGTACCCCATGCTGACCCTCATCGGCGGCATCGCCATCACGGTGGCCACCGCCATCGGCGTGGGCGCTTCCGAGTTCGTGCGGGACATGGTCACCCCGGAGCTCCCCCTGGAGGAGGGCGACCGGATCGTCCGGCTCTACCACAACGACACCGAGGCGGGTGAGTCGGCCGCGGCATCGCTCTATGACCTGCAGGTCTGGCGGGAGTCGCTCTCCTCGCTCCAGGACCTGGGCGCCTACGCCACCATGGAGCAGGGCATCGTGACCGACCGCGGGGAGGCGGGCACGGTGAGCCTCGCCCGCATCAGCGCGTCGGCGTTCCGGCTGACCCGGGTCCCCCCCTGGATGGGACGGTTCCTCCTCGAAGCCGACGAGCGGCCGGGCGCGCCGGCCGTGGTGGTGCTGGGGTACGGAGCGTGGCAGACGCTCCTGGGCGGCGATCCCCACGCCGTCGGGCGGACGGTGCAGCTCGGGGGGACGCCCACCACGGTGGTCGGGGTCATGCCGGAGGGGTACGCCTTCCCTCAGATGCAGGACGCGTGGGTGCCGCTCTCCGTCGATCCGGCCGGGACGCAGCCCGGGTCCGCGCCCCGCGCAAACCTGTTCGCGCGCCTGGCGCCGGGCGCGACGCTGGAGTCCGCCCAGTCCGAGCTGGACATTGCGGGCCGCCGCGCCGCCGCCGACTTCCCCGAGGTCTACGCGCGGCTCGAGCCCAGAGTCGTAGAGTTCGCCCGCCGCGGGTCGGACGCCCAGATGGCGCTCATCCTCACAGGCGTGCGGCTCCTGTTCGTCTTCCTGCTGGTCGTGTCCTGCGCGAACGTGGCCACGCTCGTGTTCGCACGCACCGTGATGCGCGAGGGCGAGATCGCCGTGCGCACGTCGCTTGGCGCCACGCGCCGGCGCATCGTGCTCCAGCTCTTCGCCGAGGCGCTCGTGCTGGTCGGCGGGGCGACGCTCGTGGGGATGACGATCGCGTGGCTCGCGCTGGGCCGCATCGGCCGCCTCTTCTTCGTCATCCAGCAGGCGCCGCAGCCTCCCTTCTGGTGGAACAACAACCTCTCCCCCACCACGGTGGTCTACGCCGGCGTGCTGGCGCTGGTCGGGGCCGTGATGATCGGCGTGGTGCCGGGGCTCAAGGCCACCGGAGGGTCGGTGCAGCCCCGGCTCGGCCGCCTCTCGGTCGGTGGGGGCGGGGGCCTGCGCTTCGGCGGCATGTGGACGGTCGTGATCGTCCTACAGGTCGCGCTCTCGGTGGCGTTCCTTCCGCTCGCCGTCTCCCAGGCCGGGACCGCCTTCGCGAACCCGGTGAGGGCCGCCTTCCCGGCGGAGGAGTACATCACCGCCCAGCTGGGGCGGGACCCGCTCGTCCCCCCACGCACGCCCGAGGAGCGGGCCGCGTTCCTCGCACACTCGGCGCAGCTCTTCGAGGAGGTGAGGGATCACATCGCCGCGGACCCGGCCGTGCGGGGCGCGGCGGTCGTGAGCGGGCTCTCGGGGCTGAACCACATCACCGCGCCCGTGGCGTTCGAGGGCGACGGCTCGGCCCCGGCGGAGGCCTACCCGTACACCCGCGTCCTGCTGGTGGACCCGTCCTACCTCGCTCTGATGGACGCGACCGTGGTGGCGGGCCGGATGCTCGGGCCGGCCGACTTCACGCCCCAGTCCCGGTCGGTGGTCGTGAACGAGGAGTTCGTGGAGCTCGCCCTCGCCGGGCGGAACCCGGTGGGGGGTCAGCTCCGCTTTCCGGAGCGCGACCCCGAGGCGGAGTCGTCGCTCGTCAGGATCCCTGCTGCCGGCACGTCCGTCGAGGTCGTGGGCGTGGTGCGCAACCCCGGGATCGACGCGTTCGGTCCCGGCGCCCACGCGGTGATCTACGCTCCGCTGGAGCTGGCGCCGGTGAGCCCACGGGACGTGGGATTCGTCGGGATGCCGCAGGCCCCCGCCACGCAGCTCTTCGTCCGGCTGAGGCCCGAGGCCGGTCCGCTGGCCGGGCGCCTCTACGGCATCGTCTCCGGCGTGGACCCCACGCTCCGGCTTTCGGAAGTGGGCACGGCAGCGGACGCCTGGGGGCCCGTGCACACGGGGGAGCGGCTGGGCGCGTGGGTCTTCATGGCCGTCGCCGCGATCGTGCTGATGCTCTCGGTGGCGGGGATCTACGCGCTCATGTCCTTCACCGTGTCGCGGCGGACCCGCGAGATCGCGATCCGGATCGCGGTGGGAGCCCGGCGCGGACAGATCGTGAGCACGGTGTTCGGGCGGGCCGCCCTCCAGCTCCTGGCCGGGGTGGCCCTGGGGGGCTTGATCGCGGTGCCCGTCCTGTGGGACGGGGTGGTGGACGAGGGCCAACGCTCGCTCGTGATCGTCTCCGCTGTCCTGCTGGCGGCCGGTCTCGCGGCGTGCCTGGTCCCCGTCCGGCGGGCCCTGGCCATCGAGCCGGCGGCGGCGGTGAAGGCGGAGTGAGCGGGAGGGTGGCGCGGCGGGGGCGTTTCGCTTATGGCTTCGTGAGAGGAACGCGCCTTCGCCATCCACATCCACCGTGCGGGGTGAGCCTTGACCATCACCCTCGAGCCGGCCCAGACGGCGGATGCGTTCGACACGGTGGTCCTGCGGTCGCGCGCCGCCAAGGCGCCCCGAATCGGCACGGCCCATCTCTTCCGCGTGCTCGCAGATGGCGCCGAGGTGGGATTGGTGGTGCTGGACCTGCACGAGGGGACGCGGTGCGCCATCCTGTACGAGCTGTTCCTTTCCTCTCCCCGACGCAACCGTGGCATCGGCACCAAGGTGCTCGCTACGGTTGAGCGGCATGTCATGGGTTCCGGATGGACGTGTCTGGAGGTATGGCCCCGTTCCCTGGATCGCGGCAACCGGTCCGACGCTCAGTTGATCGGGTGGTACGGACGTCACGGGTACGCTCCTGCCGATGCGGGCTCGGAGCGTCTGAGGAAGACGCTCGCACCCGTGTGAGGATTCCCCTGAAGCGCCCGGTCCCCGCATTACCGGAAACCCACCCCCCGGCCCCCGCGTAGGGCTGCCGGCGCCATCCACCTCGTCCCAGGTTCCGCCATGCCCATCGATTGGGAAGCCGTAGCCCCCATGATCGTCGCCGTCGTCGGGTTCATCACCCTCGGGGGAGTGCTCGTTCTCCGGCCCATCGCCAAGAAGGCCGGCGACCTCATGGAGGCGCTGGCCCGGGACAAGCAGGGCGGGCTGCAGAACGACGTGGGTCAGCTCCGCGACGTGCTGGAGACCATGAACGCCCGCCTGACGCTCATGGAGGAGCGGCTGGACTTCACCGAGCGCCTCGTGTCCGGCCAGCAGAAGCCCGACGCTCTCATGGCGGGCGAGACGAAAAAGGAGCAGCTTCCCTCCGGTTCGTGACCCTCTTCCGGAGGACGACATGAGGCTCCCCCGTTTCGCGGCCGCAGTCGTGGCCGCCCCGCTCGTCGTGTCCGCACTCTTCGCGGCCGCGCTCCTCTCGTCCGGCGCTCCCGCGGCCGCCCAGGAGACCGCCACCTACCGCACGCTGATGGTGCAGGCGGCGCCGGGCGAGCTCCTTCCGCTCATCGAGCTGCTCAAGGAGGAGCGGGCATTCCTGGCCGTGCTGGGCGAAGAGCCGCCCCTCTGGATGCGCCACACCCAGGGCGATTTCTGGGACCTCTTCCTCCTCTATCCCATGGAGGGGATGGGTCCGTACTACGCGCCGGAGCGGCTGGCGCGGATCGCGCAGGCGCGCACGCCCTCGGGGCGCACGGGCGCGGAGCTCGCGCGGGAGATCGACGCGCGCATCGCGTGGCGCGAAGACCTCTTCGTCCACGGCCCGCCCCATGCCGAGGTGAAGGCCACGTGGGCCGACGCCGGCTTCTACCATGTGGAGATGTACCAGGGGCTGGCGGGCAAGCGGGAAGAGCTGGTGAAGGAGCGCCACATGGAGAACGCCTACGCGACGGCCCTGGGGCGCCAGGCCACGAAGGTGTTCACGCGCATCGCGGGTGGATCCGCCGACGGGTACACCGTCGGGTTCTACAAGGACCTCAGGGCGTACGCGAACCAACCGGAGACCACCCGGGAGCAGCAGGAGAAGGCGGCCAAGGGGGCGGGCTTCCGCGGGGCCGACTTCATCGGGCCGACGCTGCGCACGTTCATCCTGCGCCACTGGGACACGATGGGCGTGGCGATTCGCTGAGGCGCCGCCGCGCTCGGGCGGTGCGAGCGCGGACCTAGCGGGTGGTGTCGTGCTGCTGGACCCGGGCGTTGGCCTGGTCCACGGCCTTCCGCGCGGCCCCGACCCCCGACGCTCCCGGGATGGGGAGCGTCGAGATGATGGAGTCCTTCTGGCGCCTCGTGAGGGTGTCGGCCGCGGGCGCGTCGGCCTTGGACGTGTTCTGGCCGCAGGCCGCCACGCCCAGCACCGCCAGGGTCACCAGCAGGCGTCGCTTCATCCGTCCTCCACGGTGGGGTAGACGCCGGGAAGGGTGACCGGCGAGCGGGCGGGGCGCAAGGCGGGCGCCTTCCGCGATGGGGAAACTCCCTACGCGCCGCGCGGGGTTCCGCGAGGCTTGCCCCCTATGGTGCGAGCGGTATAATGCCCCTGCCTCTCGCCACCACTGACGTCCACATCCCCGCGACGCGCGGGAGGCGCAGCCGTTGACGCCTGCCCGCGCCCTACCGGAGCCGCCTGGCGGCTCGGACCGTGGCCACTCTCATGAACTCCCCCAAGGTGATGAACCGCTGGCTCGTCGTGGCCGGCGGCATCGTGATCCAGGTCTGCCTGGGTGCGATCTACGCGTGGTCCGCGTTCACCGCGAAGCTCACGGCCGAGCCGTACTCGTTCACCAAGACCCAGACCCAGATCATCTTCTCCGTCGGGCTCCTCACCTTCGCCGTCGTCATGCTCTGGGCGGGCAAGTGGCAGCGGAAGTCAGGGCCCAGGCTGGTGGCCGCCACGGGCGGGCTCGTGCTCGGGATCGGCTACCTGGTGGCCGGGTTCGGCGGCACCAGCTTCGCCGTCATGCTCCTGGGCATCGGTATGCTGGGCGGCGCGGGGATCGGCCTCGGCTACGTCTGCCCCATCGCCGCGCTGGTCAAGTGGTTCCCCGACAAGAAGGGGATGATCTCCGGGCTGGCCGTGGCGGGCTTCGGGTTCGGCGCCCTCATCTGGATCAAGCTCACCAGCGGGTTCGTGTTCGGCCCCGTGGACCTCACCCCGGGCTGGAAGGGGCTCTACGGCATGGGCTGGACGGTGAACAACGTGTTCGTCCTCTACGGGATCGTGTTCGCCGCGCTGGTGGGGCTGGGCTCGCTGGTGATGGTGAACCCGCCCGCAGGGTGGCAGCCTGAGGGATGGAGGCCGCCGGCTGCCTCCGCGGAGAGCGGCGGGGTGCTCTTCACGCCCGCCGAGATGAGGCGCACGGGCCAGTATTGGACGCTCTTCACGGTCTTCGCCGTGGGATCGCTCGCCGGGCTCATGGTCATCGGGATCATCAGCCTCTTCGGCATCGAAGCCCTCACGGGGCGGGGGATGCCCAAGGAGGAGGCCACGGTGGTGGCCGCCACCGCCATGGGGCTCTTCTACGCCCTGTGCAACGGCTTCGGGCGCATCATCTGGGGAGCCGTCTCCGACCGGCTCGGCAGGAAGAACTCCATCGTGCTCCTCAGCCTCATCCAGGGCACGATGATGATCCTGTTCTTCTTCGTGGGCGGCTACGAGTGGGGCCTGTACCTCGGAGCGGCGGTCATCGGCTTCAACTTCGGGGGGAATCTGGCGTTGTTCCCTGCCGCCACGGCCGACCTGTTCGGGAACATGAACATCGGGATCAACTACCCCTGGGTCTTCCTGGCCTACGGGCTGGGCGGGGTGGTGGGGCCCATCCTGGGCGGCGTGATGGGCGACTCCGGCGCGTGGGCTTGGGCGTTCATCCCGGCGGGCGTGGCGTGCCTGGCCGCGGCGGGGTTGGCGCTGACGCTGAAGCCTCCGGTCAAGGCGGCGTAGGGGTACGCGAGGGCCCGGGCCCTCCCATGCGCTTCGGGCCTTGGCGGGGCGTGCGCGCCCACCCGGCGCGTGCTTGCATGGGCCTTCGGGCGCACCGAAGTTGGGCCGTTCGATTCGCCGCCGGGCGTGACCGGGGGCATCGCCTGCATCCTGGAACCCATGATCTCCCGTCGTCCCGTCCTCGCGCTGGCCCTGTTCCTCGCTGTGCTGCCCGCTCCCTCCGCAGGCCAGGCGGTGGAGCCGCGTGCGCCGGTGCAGCGCACCGAGCTGGGAGGGCGCCTCCAGTTCCAGTGGAACACAACGTCGGCCGACGGGGCGCACGGCTCGGAATTCATGATGCGGCGGGCCCGGATCTGGGCGGCGACGAAGGTGAACGACTGGATCGACGGCGCGGTCCAGATCGACGCCTCCGGCTCGTCCGCATACGCGCGCATCGCCTTCGTCCGCCTCAGCCTCAGCCCCGCGGCCCAACTCTCGTTCGGGCAGTTCAAGCGCGCCTTCGACGTCTTCGAGCTCACCAGCTCCTCCGACATCCTCGTGGTGGAGCGCGACGGCGACGTGCGAGGCGCCTTCGACTGCGCGGGCGTCGGGGGCGTGTGCTCCTATTCACGGTTCTCCGAGAAGCTCCTCTTCTCGTCGCTGGACGTGGGCGTGCTGCTGCAGGGGGCGGCCGCAGGGGGGAAGGTCGGGTACCTGTTCAGCGTCACGAACGGCCCGGGCCCCAACACCCGGGAGGAGAATGCAGCCAAGTCGTTCTCGGGGCGCGTGGAGTGGTTCGCCGAGGAGCGTGTGAAGCTCTCGGCCAACGCCGGCGTGCACGATTACCCCAACGCCGTGACGGGGCGAGACGAGCACGCGCCGGCGGTCGGGGCGGACGTGGAGGTGGGGGACTTCGCCGGTGGCCTCCACCTCCAGGCCGGGGTCATCGCCGGGGAGAACTGGCTGAACCTGGATGGAGGAGGGGAGGCGAGCCGCTTCGTGACCTTGCAGACCATCGCCACCTGGAAGATCCCCCTGGAGGGGAAGGGGCGCATCGGCGCCGTGGAACCGGTGGCGCGGATCTCCTGGGGCGACCCGGACCGGGGTGCGGCCGCCGACGGCGGGCTCCTGCTCACCCCGGGGTTCGTCCTCCACTTCCAGGGGAAGAACAAGTTCGGCGTGAACCTGGACGCGTGGCGCCCCCAGGACGGCGAGATCGTGTGGGGGCTGAAGGCGCAGACGTACCTGTACTTCTGACGCCGGTTCAGGTGCCCGGGTCCGCCTCCGGGCCTGCCTCCGGCCTCAATCGACGATGCGCCGCACCACCAGGCTCGCGTTGGAGCCGCCGAACCCGAAGGAGTTGGAGAGCGCGTACTCGAGCTCCGGCGCCTCGCGGCCGCGGCCCGGCACGAAGTCCAGGTCGCATTCCGCATCGGGCTGCGTGAGGTTGGCCGTGGGGGGGATGCGCCCGCGGGCCACTGCCATGAGCGTGAGCCCCAATTCCAGCGCTCCTGCGGCTCCCACGAGGTGCCCGTGCATGGATTTGGTGGAGCTCACTGCCAGGCGGCTCGCCTGCGCACCGAAGGTGTCCTTCACGGCCTGGACCTCGACGACGTCGCCCACCTTGGTCGCGGTGGCGTGGGCGTTGATGTAGCCCACCGCCTCGGGGGGAACTCCCGCGTCGGCGAGAGCGGCTCGCATGGCGTGGGCCTGCCCCTCCCTGGAAGGCTGGGTGAGGTTGTGGGCGTCGCTGGAGCTCCCGTACCCGACGATCTCGCCGAGGGGCACGGCCCCACGCTCACGCGCCCGCTCCTCACTTTCGAGGATGAGCACCGCCGCGCCCTCGGCCAGGGCGAACCCGGTGCGCGCGGCGTCGAAGGGGCGCACCGAGGCGGCGGGGCCGTCGGGGTGCAGCTTGGCGATGACGCCCATGGACTCCCAGGCGATGACCACGGCCTCGGCGAGCATGGCCTCAGCTCCGCCGGCTACCACGCACTCCAGATACCCATCGCGGATGGCCCGGTACGCCTCGCCCAGGGCTGCCGCAGACGAGGTGCACGCCACCGAATATGTGAGGGACGGCCCGCGGATCCCGAACGCCATGGAGATGTGGGCCGCCGGAGCGTTGGGCATCACCCGGGGCACGATGGTGGGTTTCTGGCGCCGGGAGTTCTTCGTGAAGTACGACTCGTACCCCTGCTCGTACGTCGCGGCGCCCCCGAGGCCGCATCCCATGTAGACCCCGGCGCTGGAGAGGAGGTCGGCGCGCCCGGTCAGCCCCGCCTGGGCAAGGGCGTGGCGGGCGGCGGCGTAGGCCATCTGCGCCACCGGGTCCATGGCCAGCTTCTGGATGGGGGTGACGTAGGTGTCCGGGTTCCAGTCGGCCTTCCCCAGGACGACGTCGGCTTCGGCGGCGCCCCGCCCCGAGCGGTAGAGCCCGACGGCCGACTCGCCGGCGTAGACCCTCTCGAAGATCCGGTCGGCCTGGTCACCGTGGGGGGTGACGAACCCCATCCCCGTGACCAGGACGCGCCGCCGGCCCACGGGTCAGGCGCCCTTGGCCGCGAGGTAGCGGTCCACCAGGGCGATGGCCTCCCCCAGCGTCTTGAACTCGGCGTCGTCGGCCTTCACCTCGATGCCGAAGAGGTCCTCGATGTCGAACACGAGCTCCGCCACCGACAGAGAGTCCAGGCCGAGGTCCGCCAGTGTGGCGTCCAGGGATACCTTGCCGGCGTCGACCCCGTACTTCTGGACGAGGACTTCGACGATCTGGGGCTGGGAACCCACGGGGACCTCCTTGGGATTGGACAGCAGGGGAAACGCAGCCAAGTTAACAGCCTCCGGCAGGTCGCATCCAGAACGGGCACGGAGCGCGGGAGACTGCGCCGTGCCCGCCGTGGCCCGCCATCCCACCTGGTCCGCCGAGGGCGCATGAAGGGCACCGCAGTCCGCCTGGGGGGCGCCTCGGCGCTGCTCGCCGCCGCCTGGCTCGCGCTCGCGCCGCCAGCTCGGGCCCAGGCGAGCCCCTTCGTGCCGGTCTGGGACGCGGCGTACCAGGACCTGGACGTGCTCCTGGCGAGGGGGATGGTGGGGCGACGAACCCCGGGTTCGCCCATCCGAGGCCAGCGGCCGTATTCCCGCATGGCGTTCGCACGGGCCGTGGCGGAGGCCCGCTCGACGCTCGGGGATGGAGCGGTGGAGGCGAAGCCCCGCGTCGCCGAGGCGATGGTGAGGCTCGAGGCGCGCTTCGCCGCCGAATTGGCGCTCGTTCGTGCCGGGGAGCGTCCGGGCGTCGGCCGCTCCGTGGCGCTTCGGCAGGTCACCCTGGACGCCACCGCCGCCGATAGCCCCCCGCGTGCCATCCCCTGGCAGCTCACGTCGGCCCTGGACGCCGACGTGAACCCGCTCCTCCAGCGCAACCACGGGCGCGTGCTCGCCGATGGCCTCACGCTGGGGAGCGAGGCGTGGGTGGATGCCGTGCTCGGGTCCCGGGTAGCGGCCCAATTCGCCCCTCGCCTCTGGGCCGAGGACGGGGGCGGCGCGCGCGCCGACGGCACGCTCCTGCTGGGCCACGTGCGCGCGCTCTTCGGCAACCTCTCGGTGGAGGTGGGGCGGAACGCACTCGGCCACGGGCACGCCCGCGAGGCTGGCCCCGCGCTCTCGTCCAACCCGCGCGGGCTCGACCTGCTGCGCCTCTCCATGGAGCGCCCCGGCCGCCTGCCGTGGATCTTCCGGGGGCTCGGGCCGGCGGGGTTCACCGCGCTCCTCGCCGACATGGGGCGCGACCAGGACACCCCGGGGAGCAAGCTCGTGGTGTTCGAGGGCGCCGTGCGCCCCCACCCGAACCTGGAGTTGGGCGGCATCCTCCTGAACCACCAGGGCGGGGGCGTGGACCCGGGCGCCAGCTTCGGCGAGCGGGTCCTGGACGCGCTCTTCATCCTCCCCCGACGCCCGTTCTACTTCTTCTCCGACGAGAGCGTCATGTCGGACAAGGCCGCGGGCGTGGACCTGCGCCTCACGCTCCCGGAGCGGGGCCTGGAGCTCTTCGTGGAGATGCTCACCACCGACGACCACGACCTGTTCCGGGCCCCGAGGCAGGGGCTTTGGCACGACGCCGCGTGGACCGCCGGGGCGCGGGCCACCGCGCTGGGCGGCGAGGGGCGGTGGGACGCGTGGCTCGAGGCGTCCCGGGTGGGGCTCCTCCCCTACACCCACCACGAGTTCACGAGCGGGCTGACGCTGGACCGGCGCGTTCTGGGGAGCCCGCTGGGCCCTCTCGGGACCGGCGTCCAGGCGGGAGCCGGGCGCATCGGCGAGCGGGGCACGCTCTCGGTCGAGGGGGCGTGGGAGCGCTATTCCGGAGACACCTACCGCAATCCCGACGACGGGCTTTCCCACCGGTTCCGGGTGGCGGACAACCCGGACGAGATCCGCCTGCGGGGGGCGGTGGAGTGGGCGGGTCACCCGGGCGTCCCCGGGCTCAGCACCGGCGTCCGCCTGGGATGGGAGCGCGTCACCCGCTTCGCGCTGGGGTCCGCCTCCCGCACCAACCTCGTGGCCCAGGTGCGCGCCGCGTACTCCTGGTAGGTGCGGACGGCGGGCGAAGCCCCGCCGTTCAGCGACCCGTCAGCTTCGGCCCCAGGCCGTGGCGGGTGATCAGCCAGGACACCTCCAGCTCCTCGCGGGCGCGCCCGCGGATGGCGTCGCACTCTCCTGCGGAGACGGTGAGCGCCTCGGGGTATCGGTAGCAGGCTGCCCCGCTCCACATGAGTCCGTCGCCCACCACCTCTCCCGTGGCCTGTGCGGCCAGCCCTGGTGAGGAGCCGAGGAGGCTCCGGCCCATGAAGGGCCGCGGGCGCTCGATGCCCAGGAGGTGGAGCACGGTGGGGGCGACGTCCAGGAGGCCGCCGACGGCAGCTACCACGACCCCGCCTGAGTCGTCCACCCAGGGCGGCGGCACGACCACCATGGCCACCCGGTCCAGGAGGAGGCGCCGGGCATCGGCGGGGAGAGCCTCCACGCCC
>DATIKQ010000078.1:0-7133 GCA_035477395.1 Longimicrobiales bacterium | reverse complement strand
GTCGAGCCGGGCGCGGAGCGACTCCCCCTCGATGCACGGCATGACGTAGTAGAGGAAGCCCCCGGCCTCGCCGGAGTCGAAGAGCGGCACGATGTGGGGGTGCTGGAGGCGGGCGGTCGTGCGGATCTCGGCGAGGAAGCGCTCGAGGCCGAGCGAGGCAGCGAGCTCGGGACGGAGGACCTTGAGGGCGACGTCCCGGTCGTGCTTGAGGTCGTGGGCCAGCCAGACGGTGGCCATCCCGCCCGAGCCCAGCTCGCGCTCCAGGAAATACCGATCCTTCAGCGCGTCCTTGAGGCGATCGAGGGGCTCGACCATGGACTCGCACTCGGCGGCGGGCGCCACGCGCGCCGGGCCGGAGCGTCCGGCTGCGCGGGGCTGTGGGAGTCACGCTACGGGCGCCGGGGCGGGCGAGCAAGCGGCTTGGGCGCTCCCCCTACCTCCGCAGCACCACCCTGCACGCGGGCGCGCCCCCCACGTAGCGGTCCTCCACCTGGGCGATGAGCATGAGGCCGCCCGCCCCGAACTCGCCGGCGCTCACCCGCGCCGGCTCCCCGGGGCAACCCTCCATCCCCACTTGGACCAGGTGCTCGCCCTCGTCCACCCGGAACCCGGTGACCGTGCGCGAACCGCGCTTCGAGAGCGTCCCGGCCGGCTCCAGGTCGATCAGGACGGTAGCGCCTTCCAGCTCGGGTACCATCCCGAACTGGATCTGGACGACGTGGCCGCCGGAGCCGCCGCCCGCTACCCTCCACAGCACCGCTACGGCGGCGCCGGCCACGAGCCAGGCGATGCGCCAGCGGATCCCTCGCACGGCTTGGGTCATATGGAAAAGAAGCAGCGCGTGCGCATCACGGCGCAACCCTTCCTGCGGTGGGCGGCCGCGTGCGTCACGCTCTGGAGCGCCACGGCCTCCGGCTGCTCGGCCCCCGCGGTGGACGGCTACCAGCTCCAGGCTCCTCCGGAGGGGTTCCTCTACGCCGCCGAGCAGGGCTTCTCGGGGAGCGGCATCCCCGGACGCTCGCCGGTGGGCGGGGGGATGTGGTTCGGCGACATCAAGCTGGATGAGCCCCGCACCACGGTGGTGCTCACCCGCTACCGGGGAGGACTCGCCGACGGGGACGCCGCGGCTGCGCGTGACGCCCGCGCCCAGGTGCTGAAGGGCTCACCGTACAACCGGCTGGGGCCGCTGCGCACGCTCACCCTCGCCGACGGGCACGCCGCGTCGGCGTGGACCGAGGAGCGCCACGACGAGTACGGCCGCTTCCGCTCCCTCCAGGTCACCGCCGTGGTCTCCTACGACACCGTGGCGTTCGCCCTGGAGCTGGACACGTCGGTGCCCGAGCGCATGAGGGAGCCTCATCTGGACTCGATCCTCGCGACCTTCGGGCTGGGGGTGACGGCGGTGAACTGGGTGCTCGTGGTGGCGGCCGCGGCGGTCGTGGGTGCCCTCCTCGCGCTCCTGCTGCGCAGCGGCGGGCGCGCCCACGCCACCGACTACCGCATGGCGCGGGTGCCCAAGCCGCCGGAGCCGGAGAGCGAGCCGGGGGCCCGGGGCGGCGGGGCGGGCCCACGGAGCGGGAAGCTTGTGGACCGCCCTCCGGGCGCATAAATCCCCAACCTTCCAGGCCCCGGCCACCCTCCAGCACCGCGCCGACTCCCATGAGCCTCGACAAGAAGTACGAAGGCTACACGTCGTTCTCCTATCTGGAGCCCGGCGCGGACTACAGGGCGTTCGACCTCGCCGACGAGCTGCACCGCGTCGAGCCCTACCTCGTCCCCCTCACGCCCGAGGAGGAAGCCCGGGCCCGCGCGCTCGTGGAGTCCTCGGTGCTGGTGTCCCTGCACGAGCACCTGGGCACGTTCCCGGCGCGCATCGAGGAGACGCCCGAGTACGCGCGGCACGGCCGCATGACCACGGCCTTCCAGGGGCTCGCCGCGTCCCATTGGGACTGCGTGTTCGACAACCTCATGGACGGGATCTGCCGCATCCACTCCCATTCGGGGTGGCAGTGGGACGACGTGCTCCACGACCTGGGGATGCGCCTCTGCGACCTGGCCCACCAGGACTTCGTGACGCACTGCGTGCGCGTGGCCGACATCCACCGCGCGCACCAGGAAGGGAAGGTGGCGCTGGTGGCGTCCATGGAAGGCGCCGCCATGATCGAGCACGACCTGGACCGTATCGACCTCCTCTTCGGGTTCGGCGTGCGTGCGCTGGGCGTCACCTACTCCGAGTCCAACGCGCTGGGGAACGGCCTGAAGGAGAAGCGCGACGGGGGGCTCACCGCGTTCGGCCGCAAGGCCGTGGAGCGCATGAACAAGGTGGGGATGCTCGTGGACTGCTCGCACTGCGGCGACCAGACCACCCTGGACACCATCGCCTGCAGCGAGAAGCCCATCCTGCTCTCCCACATCGGGGCGCGCTCGCTCTGGGACACCAACCGCATGGCCCCCGACGAGGTGCTGGTAGCGTGCGCCGCGAAGGGAGGCGTCATCGGCGTGGAGGCGGCCCCCCACACCACCATCACCCGGAGCCGCCTGGTGCACGACCTCGAGTCGTTCATGGAGCACTTCGAGTACATCGTGCGCCTGGTGGGGATCGACCACGTGGGCTTCGGCCCCGACACGCTTTACGGCGACCACGTGGGGCTGCACAACGTCTATGCTGCGGCCCTCTCGCTGAAGGAGTCCAAGGGCACCGCCGACTTCCCCCGCGTCGAGTACGTGAAAGGGTTGGAGAACCCGACGGAGGGATCGAAGAACATCCTCCGGTGGCTCGTGAAGCACGGGTACCCGGACGAGGACATCCGCAAGGTGATGGGCGGCAACGCGCTCCGCCTTCTCGAGCAGGTGTGGCCGTAGGCAGCGCCGGGGCGCGCGGCGCTGCTTCGGCCGCGCTCCTGGCGTGCGCCCTGGGAGCTTGGGCCTCGCCGGCCCTCGCGCAGGCCAAGGTGGCGTCTGCCCGCCTGCAGGCCGACCTCACCGGAGCGGGCGGGGAGGCGGCGGTGCGCCTGGAGTACACCCTCTCCGGGGTGGCCGCAGGCGACTCGGTGGCGGTGACCCTCCTGGACTTCGGCCTGGCCATCCCCCTGGAGGTGCGCGTGGGCGACGCGGGCGAGGCCGTGCGCGTCCCCGTGTCGCTGGGGGCGGCGCGCCGCACCCGCCTGCCTGTGGCGGCGGCCCCCGACGGCGGGGCACGCCTGGTGGTCTCCTACACGGTTCCGCTACCTCCCGACGCCGGCCGGGGGACCGCGGTGGCGCACCTCCCTCTCCTCACCGTGGACGGGCCTTCCGAGAGTGCCCGCCCGGGGCTCTTCCAGGCCGAGGTGCGCGTGCCGCGGGAGTGGACGGTCACAGAGGCGTTTCCCACGGGGCTCGGGCCCGACGGCCCGGGCGGTGCGCTGCGGGCCCAGCTCCCCGTGGTCCCCTCCGTGGTGACGCTCCGGTTCCGCACCGGCAGCGACAAGGGCATCCCGCTCCCCCTGGTGCTGAACATCTTCGCGGGCGCGTGCATCGCGCTGGTGGGCATCGCAGGCTGGCGCCAGCTCGCGCCGGGGCGGCCGTGACCGGGCCCGGGTGGATGTTCTGGGGGCTCTTCGTGGCGTGCGCCGCGGTGCTGCTCGCGTTCCTGGCGTGGATGGTCTGGGAGGAGCGCCGGTGAGCCTCCAGGCCTGGGTCTTCGTGGCCTACTTCGTCGTGGTGTTCGCCATCGGGTGGCTGAGCATGCTCCGCACCCGCGACGAGACCGACTACTGGATCGCTGGAGGCACGTTGGGCTGGTTCACGGGAGGGGCGACGCTGGCGGCGACCCACGTCAGCGCCGGCACCTTCGTGGGCACCGTGGGCATCATCTACACGGCGGGGTGGTCCTTCGGCTGGGTCCTCGTGTCGATCCCCCTCGCGTACTGGTTCGTGGCCGCGGTGGTGGCGCCCCGCTTCACCCGGGTCCGCCAGCTCACGCTGCCCGCGTTCATGGAGGCTCGCTACTACAGCAAGGGCGTGCGGGGGATCGCGGCGGCCGTCGCGCTGGTGGCCACCGTGGTCTACATCCAGGCGCAGATCGTGGCAGGGGGGCTGGTGGCGAACATCGTCTTCGGCGTCCCCGAGGCGTGGGGGATGGTGGCGTTCACCGCCATCCTGCTGGCGTACACGGTCATCGGCGGGATGATCGCCGTGGTGTGGACCGACACCTTCCAGCTCGTGATCATGGTCCTGGGCGCGGTGCTGGCGCTCCCCCTGGCCGTGCGGCAGGTGGGCGGGCCGTCGTCCCTCCTGGTGCTGGTGGAGTCGGCGCGCCCCACCGTGTTCCAGTGGGGGAACCTCCCGAGCTCCCTCCTCTTCACCATGGGGCTGGCGTTCTTCCTGGGGTCCATCGCCACGCCCGAGAAGCTCACCCGACTCTACTCCATGAAGGACCTCCCCACCATCCGGCGGGGCGTCTTCTTCGCGACCGTGTGCATCACGGGCCTCAACCTCATGGTGTTCCTCGTGGGGCTGTGCGCGGTGGTGCTCTTCCCCGGGCTCCCAAGCGGCGACATGGCCATGCCCCTGGTGGCCACGGCGGTGCTCACGCCGCTGCTCGGCGCCCTCATGCTGGCGGCCATCACGTCGGCTATGATGTCCACCGTGAGCTCGCTGCTCATCGTCGCCGGATCGGCCCTGTCGGTGGACCTCTACCAGAACCTCATGGATCCCGGGGCCTCGCGCGGACGCCGCCGCTGGGTGGACCGCCTCGGCATCGTGGTCGTGGGCTCCGTCCCCGTCCTCCTGCTCCTGAGCGGGGTGGGGAAGGGGGAGCTGGTCCAGCTCATCGTCCTCCTCTTCACCGCGCTCATGGCCTCCAGCTTCGCCGTGCCCGTGGTGGGCGGCGTGTTCTGGCGCCGGGCCACCAAGGAGGGGGCAGCCGCGGGGATGGTGGGCGGGATCGCCGCCGCCTTCCTCTGGCAGGCCTTCGGCCCCGAGTCCGTCCACGCCGTCGTGCCCGGCTTCCTCACGTCCCTCCTCCTGTGGTGGGGCGTGAGCCTCGTCACGCCGCCTCCACCCCCCGAGGCGGTGGCGCCCTACTTCCCCTCTGCAGAACCCGAACCCCGACCCGGAGTCCGCCCGTGAGCTCAAGCCGCTCCCTCGGCTACCTCGCCGCGCTGGCCATCGCTGGCACGCTGGCCTTTCCCTGTACCGCCGCCTCCCAGGACATCGCCTCCACGTACCGGGACGCCGCCAGGCGCATCGTCGCTGCGGCCACCGCCGACCACCGGGCGTACGAGCGCATCGGTGAGCTGGTGGACCGCTTCGGCCCCCGCCTGTCCGGCTCGGTGGCGCTGGAGCAGACCCTGGACTGGATCCTGGAGGAGATGCGCGCCGACGGGCTCGCGAACGTGCGCTCCGATCCCGTCATGGTGCCCCACTGGGTGCGCGGACAGGAGTCGCTCGAGCTCCTGCTGCCGCGTGCGCGTAAGCTGCCGCTGCTGGGTCTGGGTGGGACGGTGGCCACGCCCCCGGGCGGCATCCGTGGCGAGGTGCTGGTGGTGTCGAGCTGGGAGGAGCTGGAGGCGCGCAAGGCCGACGCGGCGGGGCGCATCGTCCTCTTCGACGTGCCCTTCACCAGCTATGGGGAGACCGTGCAGTACCGGAGCGGCGGAGCCGTGGCCGCGGCGAAGGCCGGGGCCGTCGCCAGCCTGCTGCGCTCGGTGGGACCCGCGTCCCTGCAGACGCCCCACACCGGCGGCATGCGCTACGAGGAGGGGGTGCCCCGCATTCCCCACGCGGCCATCACCCTGGAAGACGCCGCGATGCTCCACCGCATGCAGGATCGGGGCGAGCGCATCGAGGTCCTCCTCAGGACGGAGGGGAAGCTCCTCCCCGACGCGCCGTCGCGGAACGTCATGGCCGAGCTGAGGGGCTCGGAGCTCCCCGACGAGATCGTGGTCCTGGGCGGGCACACCGATTCGTGGGACGTGGGGCAGGGGGCCATGGACGACGCCGGCGGCGTGGTCGCGTCGTGGGAGGCGGTCCGGCTCCTCCAGGAGCTGGGTCTCCGGCCCCGGCGCACGATCCGCGTCGTGGGGTGGGTGAACGAGGAGAACGGCCTCCGCGGCGGCGCCCAGTACGTGACGGACCACGGCCACGAGAGGCACGTCCTGGCCATCGAGACGGACGGAGGGGTGTTCAGCCCAAGCGGCTACGGCTTCACCGGCTCGGACGCGGCCTTCGAGATCGTGAAGGAGATCGGCACGCTCCTCGAGGCGATCGGTGCCGGCGAGATCGTCCGGGGCGGCGGCGGCGCCGACATCGGCCCGCTCATGGAGACCGGCGTCCCGGGGATGGGGCTCAACGTCGACGAGACCCGGTACTTCTGGTACCACCACACCGACGCCGACACGCTGGACAAGCTGGACCCCGACGAGGTGGCGCGGTGCGTGGCGGCGCTGGCGGTGATGGCCTACGTGGTGGCGGATCTCCCCCAGGCGCTGCCAGACTAAGGCGTACCCTCGGAACCGGAGGTGGAGCATGGCAGGCTCGCTGGTGGACCGCATGGTAGGTGCCGCGTTCCTGAACGTGGACACGTACGAGGACGTCGAGCACGACGAGGAAGCCACGGCCCAAGCGGCCGCGGTGGTGGCCATGGTGGCGGTGGCTTCGGCCATCGGCGGGCTGGGCCTGGGCGCGCCAGGCGCCGTGAAGGGCGCGGCGGCGTCCATCGTGGGATGGCTGGTGTGGGCGGGGATCACCTGGCTGGTGGGCACCAAGCTCTTCGGCGGCACGGCCACGTGGGGTGAGCTGCTCCGGACGCTCGGGTTCGCCAACACGCCGGGGCTCCTCATGGTCTTCGGCATCATCCCCATCCTGGGGTGGCCCGTCGTGGCGGTGGCCGCGCTCTGGGGGCTCGCCACCGGCTTCGTCGCCGTGCGCCAGGCGTTGGACTTCGGGAACGGGAAGACGCTCGCCACGGTCGTGATCGGATGGCTGTGTTATGCCGTCCTGAACGCGCTCTTCTAGTCCCTCACCAAGCGTGATGGTGGAGGGTGGCCCACAACGAAGAACCGGAAAGGCTTATCTTTGTTGGAGTTAGCGTGGTTCAGCGAAGAGTCACGGCTCCAACAGAAGAGGCCTTTCCGGTGAAGAGAATATCGGTC
>DATIKQ010000077.1:0-10121 GCA_035477395.1 Longimicrobiales bacterium | reverse complement strand
CGCGGCGGCAGCGGCGCCGAAGCGGTCGGGGACGGAGTCGCAGCTGGGGACGGCCGCGGCCCCACCCGTACCGCCGCCGCCCCGGCCGGACAGCGTCGGTCCGCCGGCGAACACCGCGACCTTCCCCGCGAACAGGGCCGGATCGAGGGCGACGGCCGTGTCGCCCCACCGTCCTGCGAACACCGCCTGCACGTTCGGTAGGTCGGCCGCACCCCCGAAGCCGTTGGCGGCCGTCGGCGCTACGGGGATCCACTCCCGTCCGGGGACGGCGGAGCGCCCGGCGACGGTGAGTCGGGATGCCTCGCGGTCGAAGCCCACCGGCCCGTACGGGAGGGTCTGGAAGTAGGTCCCGCCGTCGCCGGCGGGGACGAGGCCGATGCGCTCGAACTCCCCGGCGATGTAGGCGGTGCCCTTGAGGTTGCCCAGCTCCCCGATGCGCCGCCCCGTCAGCGAATCGTCCGCGAACGCGTACAAGCGGGTGCGGAGGTCGTTGGCCGTGATGGCGGGGACGGTGGGGCGGGGGCTCCACACCGCCGGGCCCTCGTCGGGCCACACGGGCCTCTGGCCGGCACGGGCCGCCGAACCGGTCTGGGCGCACGCCGGGGCCGAGGTCAGGGTGGAGACGAGAGCCGACGCGAGCACCGCCAGCACGCATGGAGAGCGCACGATGGGGATCCTCTCACGGGGTACCGGAGCCATGGGCTGCGGAATGTGCGGGCGGCGCAGCCTCCGGGCAACGCGCGCTGGGCGTCCCCCGGGATTGGATCACCCCGCCGGCGGAGGTATACTCGGCGCACCCGCACGGCCCACCCAGCCATCCCCGTCGCGCCCCGAAATGAGCCTCCTCCACCGCTTCCGCCACCCGGGCCTCTCCGAGGCCAGGCGCCGCGCCCTCCTCGCAACCGCCCGGGAGCGGGTGAGCGCTGCGATCCGGGATCTGGACACGGAGTTCTGCTTCAACGTCGAGGTGGCCGGGAGTCTCCCCCCGAACGCCGAGGAGGTGCTGACCTGGCTCCTGGCCGAGACCTTCGAGCCGGAGGGGTTCGGGAGCCGATCGTTCCTGGACGGCGGTGGGCTGGTGCTGGAGGTGGGGCCGCGCATGAGCTTCACCACGGCCTGGTCCACCAACGCGGTTTCCGTGTGCCACGCCTGTGGGCTCGGCGTGGTCCGGCGCATCGAGCGCTCGCGTCGGTTCCGCCTCGCCGTGGACGGGGAGCTGTCGGACGCCCAGGTCCGCGCGTTCCTCGCGCTGGTCCACGACCGGATGACCGAGTGCCGTTACCCGGAGCCCCTGGAGAGCTTCGCCACCGGCGTCCGCCCCGAGCCGGTGTACACGGTTCCCGTTCTGGGGGAGGGGAGAGCGGCCCTGGAGCGCATCAACCGCGGGATGGGGCTGGCCTTCGACGACTGGGACCTCGACTACTACACGGCGCTCTTCCGCGACAAGGTGGGCCGGGACCCCACCAACGTCGAGCTGTTCGACATCGCCCAGTCCAACTCGGAGCATTCGCGGCACTGGTTCTTCAAGGGACGCCTGGTCGTGGACGGCGAAGAGGTGCCCGGCCACCTGCTCGACCTCGTGAAGGGAACGTTGGACGCCAACCCGGCCAACAGCGTGGTCGCCTTCCGGGACAACTCCAGCGCCATCCGCGGCTATCCCATCCGCACCCTGGTGCCGCCCCACCCCGACGCTCCGGGCGCGCTCCGTCTGGAGGGCGCCGAGTACCACGTCCTCTTCACCGCCGAGACCCACAACTTCCCCTCGGGCGTGGCGCCCTTCCCCGGCGCCGAGACGGGCACGGGAGGCCGGATCCGCGACGGGCACGCCACCGGGCGAGGCAGCCTGGTGGTGGCGGGAACGGCGGCCTACTGCGTGGGCAACCTGCAGATCCCTGGATACGAGCTTCCCTGGGAGGACGAGTCGTTCCTCTATCCCCCGAACCTGGCGTCGCCCCTGGAGATCGAGCTCCACGCTTCCGACGGCGCCTCGGACTACGGCAACAAGTTCGGCGAGCCCATGATCCAGGGGTACACCCGCGCCTTCGGCCTCCGGCTCCCCGGCGGGGAGCGGCGCGAGTGGATCAAGCCCATCATGTTCACCGGCGGGATCGGCCAGCTGGACGCTCGCCACGTGGAGAAGGGCGAGCCCGAGCCGGGCATGCTGGTGGTGAAGGTCGGCGGGCCTGCCTATCGCATCGGCGTGGGTGGAGGGGCGGCCTCGAGCATGGTGCAGGGCGAGAACGTGGCCGAGCTGGATTTCAACGCGGTGCAGCGCGGCGACGCCGAGATGGAGCAGAAGGTGAACCGCGCCATCCGCGCCTGCGTGGAGCTGGGAGACGCGAACCCCATCGTCAGCATCCACGACCAGGGAGCCGGCGGCAACTGCAACGTGCTCAAGGAGATCGTGAGCCCCTCGGGCGCGCGGCTGGAGGTGCGCGAGATCCCGGTGGGCGACGACACCCTCTCCGTGCTGGAGATCTGGGGCGCCGAGTACCAGGAGAACGACGCCCTGCTGGTGCGGCCCGAGCACGAGGACGTCTTCCGCAGGATCTGTGAGCGGGAGCGCGCCCCCTTCGCCGTCGTGGGCCGGATCACCGGCGACGGCCGCGTCGTGCTGCACGACGCTTCCGACGGCTCGACGCCGGTGGACCTGGAGCTGGAACACGTGCTCGGCGCCATGCCCCGGAAGACGTTCACGCTGGACCGGATCCCTCCCACGGTGGCACCCCTCCGCCTCCCGGAGGGACTCACGGTGCGCGACGCGCTCGACCGGGTGTTCCGCCTGGTCTCGGTGGGATCCAAGCGGTTCCTCACCACCAAGGTGGATCGCTGCGTCACCGGGCTGGTCGCACGGCAGCAGTGCGCGGGACCGCTCCAGCTCACGGTGAGCGACGTGGCGGTGATCGCGCAGAGCCACTTCGGTTACACCGGGGGGGCCACCGCGATCGGCGAGCAGCCCATCAAGGGGCTCGTGGACCCGGCGGCCATGGCCCGCATGACCGTGGGCGAGGCGCTCACCAACCTGGTGTGGGCCCGGATCAGCGCGCGCCAGGACATCAAGTGCTCGGGCAACTGGATGTGGGCGGCGAAGCTCCCGGGGGAGGGCGCGGCGCTCTACGACGCCGCGGTGGCCATGCACGACGCCATGGTGGAGCTGGGCATCGCCATCGACGGCGGGAAGGACTCGCTCTCCATGGCGGCGCTGGCCCCCACGCCCGTGGGCGGCGAGGAGACGGTGAAGGCGCCCGGCGCGCTGGTGCTGTCGGCCTACGCCACCTGCCCGGACGTCCGGCAGGTGGTGACCCCCGACCTCAAGCGTCCGGGGAAGGGGCGGCTCCTCTTCGTGGACCTGGGCCTGGGCCACCATCGCCTCGGCGGCTCGGCGCTGGCACAGGTGTTCGGCCAGGTGGGCGACGACGTCCCGGATCTGGAGGATGTCGGGCTCCTGGGCCGCGCCTTCGACGCGGTGCAGCGGCTCATCGGGGAGGGGCTCGTCACCGCCGGGCACGACCGCTCCGACGGCGGTCTCGCCACGACGCTGCTGGAGATGGCGTTCGCCGGCGACTGCGGCGTGGAGGTCGCGCTGGAGGGCGACGCGGGCGATGCGATCCCCCTCCTCTTCGCCGAGGAGCTGGGGCTGGTCCTGGAGGTGGACGTCCGGAACGCCGAAGCCGTGACGGCGGCGCTCCGCGCGGCGCACGTTCCGTGCGTCGCCGTCGGGCGTGGGCTTGCCGAGCCCCGAGCCCGCTTCACCGTGGGCGGCACGGTGGTGCTGGACGAGGACGTGCGCGCGCTGCGCGACCTCTGGGAGGCCACCAGCTTCGAGCTGGACGCGCTCCAGGCCGACGCCGACTGCGTGCGCCAGGAGCGGGAAGGCCTGCGGCACCGGAGCGCGCCGCCGTTCAAGCTCACCTTCGACCCTGCGCCCACGGCGCCCGCGATCCTGGCCAGGGCGAGCAAGCCCCTGGTCGCCGTCATCCGCGAGGAGGGGAGCAACTCGGACCGCGAGATGGCCTCGGCGTTCCACATGGCCGGGTTCGAGCCGTGGGACGTGGTGATGTCGGACCTGAGGGAAGGGCGCGTCACGCTGGACCGGTTCCGCGGGCTGGCCTTCGTGGGCGGCTTCAGCTACGCCGACGTGCTGGACTCGGCCAAGGGGTGGGCGGGCGGGATCCGCTTCCACGATCGGCTCCGCCACCAGTTCGACGCCTTCTACGAGCGCGCCGACACGTTCACGCTGGGCGTGTGCAACGGATGCCAGCTGCACGCGCTCCTGGGGTGGGTGCCGTGGCGGGGCATCGCCGACCACCTGCAGCCGCGCTTCGTGCACAACGCGTCGGGACGCTTCGAGTCGCGCTTCACCACGCTGAGCGTGAGGCCCAGCCCGAGCATCATGCTCCGGGGAATGGAGGGCTCCACTCTCGGGATCTGGCTGGCGCACGGCGAGGGCCGCGCGCTCTTCCCGGATGCCGAGGTGCTGGAGCGCGTCGAGCGCGAAGGGCTGGCGCCGCTGCGCTACGTGGACGACCGCAACCAGGTGACGGAGGAGTATCCCTTCAACGCCAACGGCTCGCCGCGCGGGATCGCGGCCCTGTGCTCGCCGGACGGGCGCCACCTGGCGGTGATGCCGCATCCCGAGCGGAGCTTCCTGCCCTGGCAGTGGGGCTGGCTCCCGGAGGCGTGGCGCGGCCTGGAGGTCTCGCCGTGGCTGCGCATGTTCCAGAACGCGCGGGAGTGGTGCGAGAGGGGTTGAGCGCCTACCAGACCCCCGGGAAGAGCCTCCAGCGAACGGTGTGCGCGTACTCCGCGTAGCCGGGCAGCCCCGCCATCATCGCCTTCTCTTCGTCCACGATCCTCAGCATGAGGGAGGGGGGCGTCGTGAGGGCGGGGATCACGGCCCACCACGACCCCAGGGCGAGGGGCGCGAAGAGCATCATCAGTGAGAGGCCCACGTACATGGGGTGGCGCACCACCGCATAGGGCCCGGTGCTGATGACGTGCTGGCCCTCCTCCACCCGGATGGTCCTCGCGGCGAAGGAGTTCTCGCGCACGGTGAGGAAGAAGATCAGGTACCCGACCAGGACGAGCGCGTCGGCCAGGACGACCAGCCAGGCGGGAACGGAAGACCACCCGAATCGGTGATCCAGCCCGGGGATGAGAAAGGTCAGGAGCCAGAGGGCGGAGGTCGCCTTCACGATGGCCTTCTGCTGGCCCCGCTCCTCCCCGTGCTCCATGCGCCGCTCCAGGAGCGCAGGGTCGTTCCGGAAGAGGTACCGCGCCACGAAAGCCATGGGGACAAAGAGCGTCGCCAGGAAGAGCCACGCTTCCCACCAGCGGATCGTGCCTGCGGGCAGGAAGAACAGAATGCCCAGTACCACCACGCCGCCGCCGAAGCGGACGAGGACGGTGCGTCGCAGGGTGTGCTTCTCCACGCGGGGCTCCCCCGATTCGGTGACGCCCTCCCCCTACCGCACCCCTGGAGGCGGCACCCTCCGCTTCGTCGCCTGCTCGAACGCGTACGCCAGCTCCAGGAGCCGGGGCTCGCTGCACGCCCGGCCGGTGAAGCTCACGCCCAGCGGCTGGGGCTTGGGCGCCCAGCCCTCCTGGAATGGCGGTCCGGCTTCGTTTGGCACGAAGCCGAAGGGCACGATCACCGTGGGGTAGCCGGGCTTGGCCGCGATGCCGGCACCGCCGCCGCCGGGGAAGATGAGCGCGTCGAGCTGCTGGGCCTGCATGACCTCGTCGATGCCGTGCGTCCCGTTGAGCCTGATGTCCCGCTCGCGGTCGGCCTCGTAGCGCGGCCGGTCCTTCTCCAGGTCGAGGCTGTCCGAGGCGTCCAGGCGCGCCTGCTCGTACTTCATGGAGCCCGCCGAGCGGTGGGCCAGGTTCCACTCGCGGAGCTCGGTGAGCGACTTCACCGGCGCGCCCGCGCCCAGGGATGCGAGCCAGAGGTTGAAGTCGCGCTTCATCCCGTAGTCCAGCACCACGCTCGCCCCGTGCAGGAGGAGGTTGTTGGCGGTGTCGGCGTCCAGGATGCTGGGGATGTCCGCGGGGTCCACGATCACCGCGCCCTGCTCCGTCAGGATGGCGATGGCCGTGTCCATGACCGCACGCACCGCGGGCGACGCTCCGCCCCGCCACCGGTCCGAGCCGGGCACCGGAACGGAGTCGTAGTAGCTGGCGCGGGGGATCCCGATGCGCGCGCCCTTCAGTCCCTCCGCACGCAGGAACTGGGTGTAGTCGCCTCCCGACGGGCGCTCACACGCCGTGGTGGCGGGATCGTTGGGGTCGGGCGCGGCCCCTTCCATGGCCCCCATCAGGATGGCAGCGTCGGTCACGGTGCGGGCCATGGGCCCAGGCGTGTCCTGGTCCGCCGTGATGGGAATGACCCCGTAGCGGCTGATGCGCCCGACGGTCGGCTTCACCGCCGCGAGCATGTTCTGGTTCGCGGGCGACAGGATGGAGCCCGACGTCTCGGTGCCGACGCTCGCCGCCCAGAAGCTCAAGGCCGTCCCGATCCCCGAGCTGGACCCGCCCGTGGCCATGACCGGCCGGCCGTCGTTCCTGCCCTCACGCGGATCGCGTCGCGGGTCGTACGGGTTGCGGCCGTAGCCGCCCACCGCGCTGTAGTTGGTGGGCATCCCCGAGGCCATGAAGTTGGCCAGCTCTGTCATCACCGTCTTGGCCAGGATGATGGCGCCAGCGTCCCGAAGGTACTTCGTGACCGTGGCCTCGTAGGGCGGCGTGAAGCCCTCGAAGGCCAGCGCGCCCCCGGTGGTGGGCATGTCGGTGGTGTGGATGTTGTCCTTGAGCGCCACCGGGATGCCGTGCAGGGGTCCGCGCACCCGCCCCGCGGCTCGCTCGGCGTCGAGGGAGTCGGCGATGGCCAGGGCCCGCGGGTTCACGGCGATGGTGGCGTTGAAGCGCTCCTCGTACAGAGCGATGCGCGTCAGGTGCGCCTCCACCAGTTCGCGCGAGGTGAGGCGCCCCTCGGCCAGGGCCTGCTGCATCTCGGGGATGGTGGCCTCGACCACGTCGAAGCGCGCGGCCCGGTCCGTGGGCGCGCACGAAGCGACAAGAGGAAGGAGGAGCGCCATGGAGAGCGACGCGGCGCGGAGGAGACGAACGCTCATGGGGACACCTGCGGGATGCCGGTGGACGGATTGCGTACCGCGACAACATGGGCGCCGCCGGGGAGGGTGGCCAGGTGCAGTGCGTCCCGGGGAGTCCGGTGGCCATGGCCACCGATGCGCATCTCGCCCTGTCCGGACGCACAGAAGTGTCAGGGCGCCTCGCTTGTCGCATGGAGGGGTCCTGCCTGAAGACATCCACCGTTGTGGGGTACTTGGTCTTGTCGGACCTGGTCGGAGACATCCGCTTCGCGCTGCGCTCCCTGCGGTGCTCTCCGCTCCACACCGTCACGACGGTGCTCATCCTGGGCGTGGGGATCGGCGCCGTGACGCTCATGTTCGGCGTCCTGAGCGCCTCGGTGCTCCGGCCGCTTCCCTTCCCGGAGCCCGACCGCCTGGTCTGGCTCTGGAAGTCCAGAGACGAGGTGCCGCAGGACTCGCTCTCCTACGACGACTTCCGGGACCACCGGGCGTCGCTGGACGCGCTGGAGGATCTCGGCGCCTATCAGGTCTTCAACCCCAGGCCCCTCCTCTCCGGCACGGCGGCGGGCACCAGGGTGCGGGGCAACCAGGTGACGCCGAACCTGTTCTCCGTCCTGGGCGTCGCGCCGGCCCCGGGGAGGACGTTCAGCTGGGAGGAGGCGGCAGACGGGGGCCCGGACGTGGTCATCCTCAGCCACGCGTTCTGGCAGGGGCGCATGGCCGCGGATCCCGGGATCGTGGGACGGACGCTCTCCCTGGACGGGCGGCCCACTGAGGTGGTGGGGGTCATGCCCACGGGATTCGGGTTCCCGGACTCCGGAGTGGAGATCTGGCTCCCCACGCGGGAGGGTGACGGGGCCACGCAGGGCCGGGGCAACAACAACTTCTTCGCCGTGGGCCGCCTGAAGGATGAGGTCTCGCTGGATGTGGCCCAGGCCCAGGTGGACGTCGTGGCCCGCAGGATCCAGGATGCCAACCCGGACTACGCCGCGTGGCGCCACTGGCTCCAGCCGCTGCACACGGTGCTCTTCGGGGAGATGCGCACGGTCCTCCTCCTGCTCCTGGGTGTCGTCTCCCTCGTGCCGCTGGTGGCGTGCGCCAACGTGGCTTCCCTGGCGTTGGCCCGCGCGGCCACCCGCACGTGCGAGCTGGCGACGCGGCGTGCCCTGGGCGCGAGCCGGGGCCGTGTCGTGGGCCAGCTCGTGGTGGAGAATGTGGTTCTGGCGCTCCTGGGCGGAGCGCTGGGCGTCGGGCTCGCGCAGGCAGGGAGCGCCCTGCTCAGGTCCGTCGGGTCAGCTTCCATTCCCAGGCTGAGCGAGATCGGTGTCGACGCCACGGTGCTCCTGTTCGGCTCGGGCCGCGGTGGGGCCGAGCGACGGGGTTGGGCCCGCTCGGCGCTGGTGGTGACCCAGGTCGCCCTCTCCATGACGCTGCTGGTGACCTCGGCGCTCCTGTACCGGAGCCTCACGGCCATCCACGACGTGGACCCTGGGTTTGACATGGACGGCCTCCTCACCGCCCGTGTCCAGCTTCCCGAGTATAAGTACGCGTCCGAGGAGGAGCTGGGGCTGGCATGGGACCTGACGCTCCGGCGCATCGCGGTGATTCCCGGCGTGGAGGCGGCGGACTGGCTCCCGGTGACCCCGGGGGGCGGGCCGTGGAACGGCCTGTCCAGACCGGGGCAGGGTGCGGACGACGCCGGTGATGAGGTGCCCGGGCGGCGGAACTTCGTGAACGCGGGCTACTTCCAGGCCCTCGGGATCCCCCTGCGCCGGGGTCAGCCCTTCCACGAGGACGACACCCCTGCGTCCGAGCCGGTGATGATCCTCAGCGAGACCCTCGCCACCCAGTTCTTTCCCGGGGAAGACCCCCTGGGTCAGTCCGTGCGGCTCTGGGGACAGGCGTTCCAGGTGGTGGGCGTGTCGCCGCCGATGGACGAAGCCGGCCTGGGCAACGAAGGTCTGCCGGCGTTCTTCCTGTCGGCCGACCAGTTCCCCCAGAACGCCCTGAGGGTCGCGCTCCGCACCTCGGGAGAGGACCCGCTGGCCGTGGCGGGGGCCGCGCGCAGCGCTCTCCGCGAGGAGGACCCGGACATCACACTCACCGACGTGCAGACCATGGACGCGCGCATCGAGGGCACCCTCGCCCAACCGTGCTTCCGCACAGGCCTCGTGGCCGCGTTCGCCCTGGTGGGGCTCGCCCTGGCCGCGATGGGCCCCTAAGGCGTGCTGGCGTACCTGGTCGCCCTGCGCCGGCACGAGATCGGAATCCGCATGGCGGTGGGCGCCAACGCGGGGGCCGTGCTCCGACTCGTGCTGCTGGAGGGGATGAGGATGGTGGGGGCGGGCTTGCTCCTGGGGCTGCTTGGGGGCTCGGTGCTCGCGCTCCTGACCGCGGTCACGCTGGCCGCCCTGCTGCCCGCGCTGCGTGCCGTCCGCGTGAGCCCGGTGGAGGCGATGAGGTCCGAGTAGGGACGTCCTCCTCCGGCGTCGCTCCTCCTCCGGGGAGGGCGCAGCGCGGGCGAAGCCGTGCGCTCACCCTCCCGCTCCGCGCCCCGGGGCCATATTGGTGAGGCTCTTCTCGGACACACCTGACGGAGGCACGCATCATGGACCGACGCAGTTTCTGCGGGTTGGCGGGGAGCGGCGCCGTCGCCCTCCCCATGCTGGGAACGGAAGCGGAGGCGGCCGCGCAGCAGCGCCCCACGTACGCCTTCACCATCGAGATCGCGGAGTGCCGCTCCGGAGGGTGCGCCCGGGGGCACAAGCCCGGCGACGTGTTCGCTTATCCCGCCGAGAAGGGGCGGATCTGCGAGTGGCTCATGGACAGCATGAGCACGTCCATCCGGGTGCTGCAGCAGGGCGGCACCCTGAGGTTCCCCCGGCTCGGTGGACACCCGAGAATTGAGGAAAGGGAGGTGTCCACATGGCACGAGAGAGGAAGACGTACGCGGTGGAGTTCAGGCGCCGGATGGTTGAGCTGGTCCGAGCGGGCCGGAGCCCGGAGAGC
>DATIKQ010000076.1:0-3310 GCA_035477395.1 Longimicrobiales bacterium | reverse complement strand
GTCGAGCCGGGCGCGGAGCGACTCCCCCTCGATGCACGGCATGACGTAGTAGAGGAAGCCCCCGGCCTCGCCGGAGTCGAAGAGCGGCACGATGTGGGGGTGCTGGAGGCGGGCGGTCGTGCGGATCTCGGCGAGGAAGCGTTCGGGGCCGAGCGAGGCGGCCAGCTCGGGCCGCAGCACCTTGAGCGCCACGTCCCGGTCGTGCCTCAGGTCGTGGGCCAGGTAGACGGTGGCCATACCGCCAACGCCCAGCTCCCGTACCACCCTGTACGGTCCGAGCTCCGTTCCGGGCGCAAGCGTCATCGGCACAGCTCCCTCTCAACGAGGAGGCAAGGTGGGGCGCGGGTTGTGGGGTGGCAAGCAGATGGGCTGAGCCCGGGGAGGGGACGGGGCGCGGAGTCCCGGAGTCTGGTGGGGGAGGCCGGGGAGATAGGGGGACGGGCGAAGGACGAGGCGAGGTGTCAGTCGTCGAGCCCCGGGGGGAGGGATTGGTCGAAGAGGGGGCACCGACGCGAAGCGTTGGTCTGGCCTAGGGAGGAGCGCGCACACCGTGATAGCGGTGGCGGTGGACCCGAGGCGGGGGTACGGGTAACAACGCGAAGCGTTGTCCGGCCAGGCGCTCGAGGAGCTGCAGGGGGGATAGGGGGGATAGGACGATCTCGGTGTGGCCGTCCGACCCACCTTCGGTGGGTGCCCTTGGTCTGCCGAACCGATAGAGAAGCCGGGCCTGGGGGGATGCGAGGGAGGGGATGCCGCTCGGAGCGGAGGGGAGCGAAGACGCGCCGCAGCTCAATCCCACCCCCTCCGTTGATCGGAGACCCTCGCGTCAGCTCGGGATCGGACCCAGGTCCCCGCCCGCGACGTTGGGGCTACTGCCTCTTGACGTTGAAGGCGCCCGAAAGGTGGTCGTGTCCGGACGCC
Organism: Longimicrobiales bacterium; assembly: GCA_035477395.1. Classification (GTDB taxonomy): domain Bacteria; phylum Gemmatimonadota; class Gemmatimonadetes; order Longimicrobiales; family Gaopeijiaceae; genus SZUA-318. The sequence continues at coordinate 2,389 of DATIKQ010000076.1, read as the reverse complement.
GGACAGGTGGGGTCATCCTTGTTGTCCACAAGGATGGACATGGTGTTGGCATCGGGGTCCCGCAGGTAGAAGCCACCCGAGGAGCTGCTGCCATGGAAGGAGGAGCAGGGGACCGTGGACCTCAGCTCGATGGGCATCACGTAGGTCATCCAGCCGTCCGTCCAGCATACCCCCGAAGCTCCACTCCCACCTCCGTCGCAGACTCTCTCTCGATCGGCCAGCGCGCTGAACGTTCCGCTTCGGTCGTACGCAGGGTCGGCGAACGTCATCGACCAGGTGCCGGGCACCGTGACGCTCTGGGTACCGCTATCGAGTGTTGGGTGCTTCGCGAACGTGAGCGTGAGTTTGGCGTTGAGGGGCAGGAAGGTGGACGAACCGTGGGGATTCCTGTACACGGTCGTGCTTCCCACCCACTTGCCCGTGAGTGACGGCGAGGAGTCGGGCCCCGCGATGTTGCAGGCGGCCAAGGACAACAACAATGGAAGGACTGTGGCGGCCCGGCGAACCAGGCGGGTGCTTCCTATCAGGTCCACGTGCTCACGACCTCCATGTCGATAAGGGCACACCCCGCACCGTCGCCGTTCCCCGCCCGATTGCCAAACGCGGGGCCGCGAGTTCCTGCAGCAGCGGCGCGACCGAGTCCACGGAGTGCGGAAGGGTCGCACGGCACTCGGGTGACGTAAGCCCCGACTCGGGGCCGCCGGCTTCCCGGGGTCTCCAATCGAAGCGGCAGTATCTTCGCCGAAGCCAGACGGCGCAAGATGAAGGGGCGCACGCCATCAGCCCCCCACCCTCGCGAACCGCAGGTCCCAGCGGATAGGAAATCCAAGGGGCCTCAGGAGCCGAGATGCACGGTAGGGTGCGGGTGGTGGGGTGGGGAGGCGGGGATGCGGGTGAGAGGCGCCTGGTTTGGAGGGGATAGGCAGGCAGGCCGGGGAGATAGGGGGACGGGCGAAGGACGAGGCGAGGTGTCAGTCGTCGAGCCCCGGGGGGAGGGACTGGTCGAAGTCGAGATCAGGGCTCGGCTCGGCGCCGAAGGGGTCGAAGGCGGGCGTCCTCCCCGGCGCGCGCACCCTCGCGGCGGAAGCGGCGCCTCAGTCCGGCACGGAGGCCTGCACGCGCCGCGCCTTCTCCATGATGCGCTCCCAGCGCGGGTCATCGCGCAGCGGGGCGAGGAAGGGATCCCGCTCGAACATGGCGATGGGCGCCCAGGTCCCGTCCACGGAGTGCTCCCACCACTCCAGGGCTTCGTCACGCCGCCCGAGGATGGCCAGGAAGTCCGCCACGAAATAGGAATGCCCCGCATCCCGATAGGTGGTCTTCCGGAGCGCCGGCGTCAGGAGGGCATCGAAGGCCGGCACATCTCCTCGGAGCGCAGCCTGAAGAAGATGCCCTAATCCGACGAAGCCGTCAGACCCACCTTCCGCAGGCAGCTGGTCCAGAAACTCGATGGCGTCCGCCCGTCTGTCCAAGTAGGCGAGCAGCGCCGCATGGAAGAAGACGACCATCGGGAGTCCCTTGAATGCTTCCACGACCTGGCTGCTGGCCGCCAGCGCGGCTTCGAATTCCCCCGAGAACACGGCCGGGACTCCGCTCCACCACCGCCAGATGGGGTTGATCGGGTCGAGGCGGACGCAATCCTCCATCAACTCGAGCGAGGCCTCCTTCTTCCCGACCGCCATGTAGTAGAGGGCGAGCCACGCCCGGCTCCCCACATCGGCAGGGTTGCCCGCGACGGCCCGGCGATAGTGGTGGATTCCCAGGGGGAAGTTCCCTTCCAGCATGCAAAGGAACGCGCGGGATGCGTGAGCTTCCGGCAGGTCCGGGTCCAGCCCCAGGGCTTTGTCAGCGAGACGTCTGGCGTCGCCCAATACATCGTCGCCGGCGAAGCCGCAGTTCACGGCCTGGCCGTGGACCGTGGACAGGCCCGCGAGGAGGGTAGGATGCTCACCCACCATGCCGATGGCCTGCATCAGGTGCCGCTCGGCCCGGGCGAGGGCCTCGGGCGTGAACTCCATGAGGTCCTGGAAGGCCCGGAGGTAGCACTCGTAGGCTGCGGCGTTCGACAGCGGCCGGGCCGCGAGCCGCCGGTCCTCCTTGGGTGTCAGGTGCACCTTCAGCGCGTCCGCGATGGCCCGGGAGACCTTCTCCTGCATGTCGAACACGTCGTCCAACGTGCCGGCGTACTTCTCGGCCCACAGGTGCGCGTCCGTGCCGGCCTCGATCAGCTGCGCCGTGATGCGCAGGCTGTTCCCCGCCCGACGCACGCTCCCCTCCAGCACATAGCGCACGTTCAGCTCCCGCGCGATCTCCGGAAGCTGCTTCGTCGTCCCCTTGAAGTGCATCGCCGACGTGCGCGAGATCACCCGCAGCGCGCGCACCCTCGACA
>DATIKQ010000075.1:0-50985 GCA_035477395.1 Longimicrobiales bacterium | reverse complement strand
CGCGCCTGCATACGTCCCTGCCACCCCCCCGCCCCGGCGGCCCGGAACCCCCGGCGGCGCGGCCTCCGCCGGCCCCGCCACAAGAGGCTCGGGGACGTGCGGAAGTCCGCGGCGTGCGCCTCGGGATCCGGGATGTCGTGGGGGGAGGTCCGTTCCGGTTTCCGCCGGCCAGGAAGATGCTCTTCCCTACGCGGCCTCCGACGTGCGTCGGGCGGGCCGGCGACCTCCCCAGGGGGAGGTGGGAGGGGTCCCGAACGGTGGGGCCCCTTCCTGCTTCAAAGGTCTGCCACCCGGGTGGGGGAGCGCAAGGAGATTCGGGCGGCGACCCGGGTGGGCGACGGGCGGAGCCCTTCCGTCCCGCTCGGAGCCAGCGCGCGTGTCAGTACGCCCGGCGCTCTTCCGCCAGCTCGTCCAGGAGATCCTCGACGTGCGCCTGCAGCGCGTCGCTGAACACGTGCCGGTTGGCGTGGAACCACTGGCCCCAGGCGGGCGAGCGCAGGTGGTCGCGGAGCGTGCGGTCGTAGCTCTCCCACATCTGGTGATCCAGCGCGCCGACGCGGTACTGGTGGACCAGGTTCCCGAAATGGCGCTGGACCGCGGTCATGTACGCGTCCCACCTGCGCCGTTCCCCGGGCGTGAGCGAGGAGGGGTCCTTCTCGGCGCGCGCCAGGAACTCGGCCACCTCTCCGTGGGCGAACGTCTGCTCCAGCAGGCTGATGCTGTTCTGCACCATGGAGTTGAACGACGCCGCCCGCACCGACGTGGTGTTCTGCTGCATCTGCCGGGCCAGGTAGATGAGGGAGATCACCACGGCCAGGGCGCTCACGAACTCGCCCAGGCTCCCCAGGGCCTGGATGGTCGGATAGCTGATCCACTCGTTCATGACGGACTCACGGCCTCTCCGGACGATCCTGGCGCGACAGGTGCTTCATGTAGCTTGCCAGACGGGCCCCCTCGGACGCCGCGCGGAGGCGCTGCCGACGCCGCACCTCCATCCCCACCTGGAGCGACGACACGATCACGAGCGCCACCGAGCCCACCAGGACGAGCATCCCCTGGAGGCCGGTGAGGTCCATGACGAACGCGACGCCGAGGATCCCCAGGCCGGCCAGGAGCTCGGCCAGCGCCAGGATCGGCACGCCCATCTCCACACGGCCCGCGGCCCTGACCTTCACCAGGCCCGACGCCAGCAGCAGGAGCGCGGTGATGACGAGGAGGGGTACCATGGCGGAGAAGTGTAACCAAGAACGGGGACGGGCGGGACGGTGGAGGGACTCGAGCGCGCGCGCCGGTCCGGGGGGTGGACCAGGGCCCGGCGGCGTGACACGTTCCCGTCCATGTCGCCCCGCCCAGCGGCCCTCCCGGCCCTCCTCGCGGTCCTCGCCCTGGCCACCGTGCCCGGACCCCTCCGGACCGCCGCCGCCCAGAGCACCGGCGGGAGCGGCGGCAACGGCGGGGGGACGGCCGAATCCGCCCGGTCCCCGGCGCCGCCGGGGGTCTTCTTCGGGCCTCTCACCACCGAGGAGGCCGCGCCGCTGCAGCGCCTGTCCCTCACCCCCACGACCGAGGGCGCCGACCTGGTGGGCGACGGCAGGTTCCAGGCCGAGCTGTGGCTCGGCTACGCCAACATCTTCGAGCAGGACTCGGCGGCCACCCACGACCTTTTCCTGGACATGGAGCGGCTGGCCACGGCGACGGGCGTGCGCTGGGGGGCCACGGATCGCGTGGAGATCGGAGCGCGGATCGCGTTCGAGACCACGGGGGGCGGCCTCCTCGATGGGTTCGTGTCCGGGTGGCACAACCACCTCGGGCTGGGGAACGGGAACCGGGAGAAGTACCCGTTCGGCGTCTACGAGCAGACGCTCCGCGACGGCTCGGGTCAGGCGCGCCTGGACGTGCCACGCCGAACCATGGCGCTGGAGGACGTGCGCCTCTTCGCCAAGTGGCAGGCGTGGAAGCGCGCGGACGGCGGCCGGCTGGTGAGCCTGCTGGGAACCGTGCGGATCCCCGCGCAGGGCGACCCGGCCGGGGAGCGCCGCGCCGACCTGGGGCTCACGGCCCTGGGGCGTGCCTCGTGGACCCTGTGGCACCTGCACGGCGCGGTGGGCGGAGCCACGGCGCGCGCGGCGCCCAGCCACGGCGGGATGCTCCGGAACGGCTCCGTCTTCGCCGACCTCGCCGTGGAGCGCAACCTGGCCCCCTGGGTGAGCGGCGTGGCGCAGCTCTCCGTGGCGTCGCCCCGGCTCCGGGGCTTCGCCGATTCCGAGCTGGACGGGTGGCCGGTGAACCTCGTGTTCGGCGCCGCGGGGCGCCTCGGAGACGGGTGGCGTTGGGACGTGAGCTTCCAGGAGGACATCCCCCCCAACACGCCGGCGGTGGACTTCACGCTGGGGATCGGGATCCGGAAGAGCTGGTAGGCCATCCCACCCTTGACCCGTCCCTGGGTCGTGGTCAATGTTGACCATGGTCATTTTCTGGGTCCATCCCCCCCCTCCCTGATGGACCCCACCCCATTCACCCATCCGCCCCGGTCCGTGGGCCGCCGGGAGCGCAAGAAGCTCGAGACGCGCGAGCGCATCTCCACGGCGGCCTTCGCCCTCTTCGTGGAGCGCGGCTACGAGGCCACCACGGTGGAGGCCATCGCGGAGCGCGCCGACGTGGCCAAGGGGACCGTCTTCAACTACTTCCCGCAGAAGCGGGCCTTCCTCTCCGCCATCGCCGACGCCTGGACGCGCCGCATCACGAGCGAGCTGGGCCCCGTGGAGAGCTGGACGGGGACGCCGCTCGACCAGCTCAAGCGCGTGGCCCGCCTCTCGGCCGAGCTCGGCGTGCGCCACCGCGAGTTCGCGCGCCTCGTGATCTTCGAGAGCATGCGGGAGGCCCACGCCGTGATGGCCGCGAAGAAGACCCCCGCCGAGCCGCCCATCACCAACCTGGAGGTCGTGGCGCGCCAGGTGGTCGCCCGGGGCCAGGCCACGGGGCAGATCCGCGCCGACGCACCGTTGGATCAGGCTGCCTCGCTCGTCGCCATCGCGATCTACGACGCGCTGGTGCACTGGCTGGTGCGGGGAGGGTCCGTGGAGCAGATGCAGCGCGCGCTGGACGGGAGATTGGACATCGTATTCACGGGGCTGAACCCGTGATCTGAGGAGGTACGGCATGCGTAGGACGGCGATCCTGCTGGTGGCGATGGCTGTGCTCGCGGGGCGGGCCGAGGCGGCGGAGATGCCCGCGGTCCGCGCGGCCCCGGACACCCTCGCCCTCTCCCTCGACGAGGCGGTGGCCCGGGCCCTGCGGGACAGCGATGAGATCGCCAGGGCCCAGGCCACGCTGCTGGGAGCGGAGTCCCAGGTGACGCAGGCGACCTCCGGCGCGCTCCCCCAGCTCAACTCGGCCGTCGCCTACAGCCGCGCGATCAAGACCATCTTCGACGACATGGGCGCCATGCCCACCGTGCTCGACGAGGACATCCCGCCCGCCTTCGACGAAAGCAAGACGCCCAAGGAGCGCTTCGACCTCCTGAGCGAGCTCATGGCCACGAACTTCATGTCGGCGCTCTTCGCGGGGCTCCCCTTCGGCCGGAAGAACACCTACGTCGCCACGCTCTCGCTGACCCAGCCGCTCTACGTGGGCGGCAAGGTCGGCGCGGCGCTGAAGGTCGCCGAGCACTACCGCGCCGCGGCGCGCAGCCAGGTGACGGAGACGGAGGACGATCTGGTGCTCCAGGTGCGCGCCGCCTACCTGAGCGCGTCGCTCGCCGGGCGCCTGGCGCACATCGCGCGGGAGAGCCGCCGCATCGCCGCGGACCACTACCGCCAGGTGGAGGACTTCCGGGAGGCGGGAACGGCCTCGGAGTTCGATCTCCTCAGGGCCAGGGTGGACCTCGAGAATCGCGACCCGGTGGTGGTGCAGGCGGAGAACGGGGAGAGCCTGGCGCTCCTGGAGCTGAAGCGGCTGGTCAACATCCCGCCGGAGCAGCCGCTGCGGCTCACGTCCGAGCTCGACCCCTCGCTGGTGGAGGTGGACGAGTCGGAGCTGCACCGCCTCGTGCTCCAGCGTCCGATCCTCCAGGCGGCCGAGAACGCCGTCGGGATGCGCGAGCAAGCGGTGCGCATCGCCAAGGGAGACCGGCTCCCCACGGTGGCGTTCCAGGGGAACATGGGCTGGCAGGGCTTCCCCGACAACGCGCTCCCCCCGGCCTGGGGGGACTGGCGCAAGGACTGGAGCGCGGGGATCGCGGTCTCGCTCCCGCTCTTCGACGGATTCCGCACCCGGGGGCGGATCGACCAGGCTCAGGCGGACCTCCGCGTCGCGCACGTGGAGGAGGCACAGCTCAAGGAGGGCCTGGCGCTGCAGACGGAGGCGGCGCTCGCCGAATACCGGAGCTACCACGCGCTCATCCTGGCCCGTCGGGGGACGGTGGCGCTGGCCGAGCGGGCGCTGGAGCTGGCCGAGGTGCGGTTCTCCTCCGGGCTCTCCACCCAGCTGGAGGTGAGCGACGCCGGGCTGCTCCTGGACCAGGCGCGGGTGAACGAGGCGCAGGCGCTCTTCGACTACGCCCGGGCGCTGGCGCAGCTGGAGCGGCTCTCGGGCGGCAAGATGCAGCTCGTGCGACGCGGCAACTAGGCAAGACGGGTTCGACGGAAGCGGGCACACACCAGGGACAGGACGGAGATACCATGAAGGGCTTCTCGCTGAAGCAGATCGTCGCCGGCGTGTTCCTTCTCGCCCTGGTGGGCCTGGTGGCCCTGCGCATCGTCCAGGCCACCGCCGAGGTGGCGCCCACGCCCGACGTGGACCAGATCCGCGCCGAGTCGGGGATCCCGGTGGAGGTGGTCGCGGCGGAGTTGGCCCCCCTGGAGGTGAGGCGCTCGTTCACCGGAGCGCTGCGCGGAGTCCGCAGCGCGACGCTCGTGGCACGCACCGCCGACGAGATCCTCGAGATCCCGGTGCGGGTGGGACAGCGCGTCGGCGAAGGAACCGTCCTGGTGCGCCAGTCGGCCCAAGGCTCCATGGCAGCCGTGAATCAAGCGCAGGCCGCGTACGAGCAGGCCCAGCGGACCGCCGAGCGCCTGGGCCCGCTGCACGAGCGCGGTGCCATCAGCGACCAGGACTGGGATGGCGCGCAGACCGCGCTCCGCGTGGCCCAGGCCAACCTGGACGCGGCGCGGAGAGCCGTGGTGCTCACCTCGCCCATCTCCGGTGTCGTCACCGACGTCATGGTGACCGCCGGGAGCTTCCCGAAGTCCGGCGACCCCCTGGTCCGCGTCTCCGACCTCTCCCGCGTGCAGGTGCTCCTCGGCCTCAGCCCCGAGCAGGCCGCCGAGCTGGCGCGGGGCCAGCAGGCGCACCTCCCCGCCCAGGGCCTGGAGGGCGAGGTCACGCGCATCGCGCTCCAGGCCGACCCGGACACGCGCCTGGTGGAAGTGGAGCTGACCTTTCCCGGCTCGGCGTCGGTGACCCCCGGCACGCTCGTGCAGGCGGACGTGGTGGTGGGGAGCAAGGAGCAGGCACTCGTGGTCCCGCGCGCGGCGCTCCAGGACGGGGGCGTATGGGTGGTGGGCGACGGCGACCGGGTCCAGCTGCGCACCGTCCAGCTCGGGCTCCAGGGAAGCGACCGGGTCGAGATCCTGAGCGGGCTCCAGGCGGACGAACGCGTGGTGGTGGCCGGGGCGTCACTCCTCTCCGAAGGAGCCCTCGCACGGGTCGTGGAGGGCTGATCCATGATCCGCTTCTTCGCCCGGCTCGCGGTCACGCGCCCCGTCCTCACCACGATGATCGTGCTCTCGCTGGTGATCCTCGGTGCCTTCTCGTACCTGCGCCTGGGCGTGGACCTCATCCCGGGGATCGACTTCCCGGTGGTGACGGTGATGACCGTCTATCCCGGAGCCGGCCCCGAGGAGGTGGAGAACGAGGTCACCGAGCCCATCGAGGACGCGGTCTCCACCATCGCGAACCTGGAGAGCCTGACGTCGTTCTCCCAGGACAACGTCTCCATCATCATCATCGAGTTCGGGTACGGGGTGGACGCCGACCTGGCCGCCATCGACGTGAAGGACAAGGTGGACGCCATCCGCGCCGGCCTTCCCGGCGACGTCCAGCCGTCCACCATCCAGAAGCTGGACATCACCGCCATGCCCATCATGGAGCTGGCGCTCTCGGGGCCCCAGTCGCTGGCGACGCTCTACGACATCGCCGACAAGACGCTCCGCGACCGCCTCTCCCAGGTGGAGGGCGTGGCCAGTGTCTCGGTCACGGGCGGCCGGGAGCGGGAGGTGGAGGTGCGGGTCCACCCGGACCGGCTGCGCGCCTACGGCCTCGCCATCAACGACGTGGCGGCGCTCGTCGGCGCCGGCTCCCTCACCGTCCCTGCTGGGCGGATCACCCAGCCCGACGCAGAGTACGCGGTCCGGGTCACGGGGGAGTACGCGTCCGTCCAGGAGATCGAGGCCCTCCCGGTCCCGCTCCCCAGCGGGGGCAGGGTCCGCCTGGGCGACCTGGCCACCGTCGTGGCCGGGTTCGAGGATCAGCGGGAGCTGGCCCGCTTCAACGGCCAGCCCACGGTGAGCCTGTCGCTGCAGAAGCGCTCCGACGGAAACACCGTGGCCGCGGCCGCGGGCGTCTTCGAGGTCCTGGACGAGCTCAGGGCGCAGCTTCCGCCCGGCGCCGAGCTGCGCGTGGCACGGGACTACAGCCAGTTCATCCGCGACGCGATCCGCGACACGGTGGTGAGCATCATCATCGGGATCGGCCTGACCACCCTCGTGCTCTTCCTCTTCCTCCACTCCTGGCGCGGCACCGTGGTAGCCGCCGTGGCCATGCCCGCCACCATCGTGGCCACCTTCCTGGCCATCGACCAGCTCGGGTTCACCATCAACGTCATGACCCTGATGGGGCTGGGGATCACGGTCGGGATCCTGGTCACCAACACGATCATCGTGCTGGAGAGCATCTACCGGCACCTGGACCAGGGCGCCGACCCCAGGACCGCGGCGGAGGAGGGGACCACGGAGGTGGGGGTGGCCGTGCTGGCCAGCGCGCTCACCAACGTGGTCGTGTTCACCCCCATCGCCTTCATGCAGGGGATCATCGGGCAGTTCTTCTACGCGTTCGGGCTCACGGTGCTGTTCGCCACCGTCATCTCGGTGCTCATCTCGTTCACCCTGGCCCCCATGCTGGCGGCCAAGCTCCTGCGCACCCACGAGACCGAGCGGGAGGAGACGGAGGGGCGCCTGAGCTTCCTGTGGAAGCGCTTCGACCGCGGCTACGACGCCATCGAGGCGGGGTACCGGAAGACGCTGAGCTGGATCCTGGAGCGCCCGCGGAACTCCTGGGCGGTGGTGGGCGCCACGGCGGCCATCGTGCTCGTCGCGGGGTTCATCCAGTTCGCCTTCGTCGGGGGCGAGTTCATGCCCGCCCAGGACGAAGGTGTCCTCGACGTCACGCTCGAGCTCCCGCCCGGGACGCCCATCGGCCGCACCGCGGCCGTGGCCGAGCGCGCGGAGCGCCTCCTGCAGCAGATCCCGGAGGTGACCGACATCCTCCTCACCATCGGAGGGAGCGGATCGTCGATGTTCGGCGCCGGCGGCGACGTGAACCAGGCGTCGCTCACCGTGACGCTGGAGTCGGAGCTCCCCACCGAAAGCTACCTCCCCCGCATCCGGGAGCTCCTGGCCTCCATCCCCGATGCCGGGGTCGGGGTCACGCTGGGCCAGTCCATGGGAGGGGGAGCGGGCGACGCCCCGCTCCAGGTGCTCGTGAAGGGGCCCGACCAGGCGCGCCTGGAGGAGCTGGCGCAGCGCGCGACCGAGGTGGTGAACGCGGTGCCCGGGCTCGTGGAGGTGCAAAACACCATCGAGGACCCCCGCCCGGAGGTGATGCTGCACCCCCGGCGGGAGGTCCTCACCGAGTACGGGCTCACCGTGGCCCAGGTGGGCGGGGCGCTGCGCTCGTCCATCGAAGGCGCCACCGCGGGCGTCTTCCGCGAGGCCGGCGAGGAGCGGGACATCCGCGTCCGCCTGGCCGAGACGTCGCGCAACCGGGTGGACGAGCTCGGCGACCTCCAGATCCGGACGCGCGCCGGAATGGTGCCCACCGGGACGCTGGGCGAGCTGGGGCTGGAGGGAGGCGAGAGCATGATCCTCCGGGATCAGAAGCAGCGCACGGTCCGCATCGACGCCCAGATCGGGAGCGGGAGCCTCACCCAGCTGGCCGCCGAGATCCAGACGGGGCTGGACGCCATGGGCTTCCCCCCCGGGTACTCCTACGAGATCACCGGCGAGTTCGAGATCTTCCAGGAGTCGCTCACCGAGATGGGGAAGGCACTCATCCTGGCCGTCATCCTGACCTACGTGGTGCTGGCCATGATCATGGAGTCGTACGTGCACCCCATCACGATCATGATCACCCTGCCTCTGGGGGCGGTGGGGTCCACGTTCGCCTTCTTCCTGACCGGGAACCGGCTGAACGTCTTCAGCATGATGGCGCTGATCATGCTCGTGGGGATCGTGGTGAACAACGCCATCCTGATCCTGGACTACACCCAGATCCTGCGGGAGCGCGGCATGAGCCTGCACGACGCCCTCCTCGAGGCGGCGTCGGCGCGGCTACGGCCCATCATCATGACCAACGTGGCCACAGCCATCGCGCTGGTGCCGCAGGCGCTGGCCACCGGGTCGGGTGCGTTCTTCCAGGTCTCCATGGCCGTCGTCACCATCGGCGGCGTCCTCGGAGGTGCGGTCTTCACCGTGTTCCTCATTCCGGTGATCTACGTGGCGCTCGACCGGTTCACGGCCGCGGGGCATGGCGAGGTGAAGCTGGCGCACGAAGGAGGGCACGCCGGAGCTTAAGCGCCGAGGATCTCCTCGGGGGCGTGACGGAAGGGGTCCACCACCGTCACCCCCAGGAGGTCATGACCGTCCTGGAGGTCCTCTGTGAGGAGCCAGCGGCACCCGGAGCGCACCGCAGCCGCGACGACAAGCGCGTCCCACCAGGACGTCCGATACCGGTCCTGCACGGTCCACGCCGTTTCCAGCGTGTCGTAGTCCGCAGGATGGGGCTGCCAGGCGCGCAGCGCCCACACGTCCTCCCGCACATCCGGCGCGTCCCGGGGCGGATCGAGCTTGGCCGTGGCCGTGACGTAGTACTCCTGGAGCACCTGGTAGCTGAGCCTCCCACGCCGGCTCTCCCAGAGCGCCGCCATCCAGGCCGCGGCACGGCGCTGCTTCTCCTCCTCGCTCGCGTCGCGCACGTAGACGAGGACGTTCGTGTCAACGAAGACCGTGTCGCTCATGCAGCTCGTCGCGGGTGGGGAGGGGCTGGCCGGGCCGCCGGTGCACCCCAGGGGTCTGGGCCAGGTAACGCGCCCGTGCGGACGCGTACTCGTCCTCCCGACCCATGCGCTCCCGGAGGATCTCGCCCAGGAGCCGGGACATGCTCGTGTCACGCCGGGCCGCTTCCAGCCTGGCCCAGAGGGCGGTTTCCTCGTCCAGCGTCACGGTGACGTTCCTGAGGTTGCGAGCCATGACACGATTATCGTGCAGCACGAGTATCGTGTCAATTCTGGAGACCCGTCTCCGCCTCCCGCCGGCGCATCCCGGAACCCATCTTCCCTCATGCCCCGCCTCACCGCCGCGCTGACGGCCACCCTCGTCCTCCTCGCCGACACCGGCGCGCTCGGAGCCCAGCCCCTCGGCCCGCTCACCTCCGAGGAGGGCGCACCCCTCCAGCGGCTCGGCTTCACGCCGACGATGGAGGGCGTCATCCTCACCCCGAGGGGCACCGTGCGCACCGACGTGTGGGTCGGCTACGCCAGCATATGGGAGCAGGACTCCTCGGCGGTGGCCAACGTCTTCCTGGACCTGGAGCGCGTGGTGACCGCGGCCACCGTGCGGGTCGGCGTCGCCGACCGCCTGGAGCTGGGAGCCCGCGCCACGCTGGAGCGCACCGGGGGAGGCTTCCTGGACGGGGGCATCCTGGCGTTCCACAAGCTCATCCGCATGGGGGACCGCCGGCGCCGCGACTACCCGCGCGACGCGTACGGCCAGTGGCTCCGCGACGCCGACGGGACGCTCCTCGTGGAGATCCCCGGCCGGAGCGTGCCGACGCTGGAGGACGTCCGCGTCTTCGCCAAGGCGGGTCTCGTCGCCTCCGCCGACGGTCGCCGCGCGCTGGCGGTCAAGGCGGAGCTGCGCATCCCGACCGCGGAGAACACGGTGGGCCCGGAGCGCGCCGACGCCGCGCTCACGCTCATGGGCCGCGCCGCGCTGGGGAGCTGGCACGTCCACGCGCTCGCGGGCGGCACCACCGCGCGCCGCTCGCCCGAGCTCGCCGGCGTCCTCCGGAGCCGCCAGTGGGTGGGGATGCTGGGCGTCGAGCGGCCGCTCAACACCACGCTCTCCGTGGTGGCCCAGCTCACAGGCTCCACCCAGCTCCTCCGCGACTTCGGCGACCACGACGTGGACGGCGCGCCCACCAACTTGGTCTTCGGCCTGGTGGGCCGCGCCAGCGGAGGGTGGCGGTGGGAGGCCGCCATGCAGGAGGACGTTCCGGCGCGCGGTCCATCCAACGACTTCGCCGTGCAGCTCTCCCTGGGGAGGACCTGGTGAATCCCATGCACTGGCAGATCGTCAACGCGGTGACCCTCCTCGTCGTGCTCGCCGCCAACGGCATGGCGGGCTCGGGCGCGCTCAGCGGCGAGTCCATCGGCGTCGTCGCCAACCGCTATCCGTCGTACTTCCTTCCGGCCGGCTGGGTGTTCGGGATCTGGAGCCTGATCTACCTGTGGCTCCTGGCCTTCACCGTGTATCAGGCCCTCCCGGCGCAGCGCAGGAGCGGGTTCGTGGAGCGCGTCGGACCCTGGTGGCTCGTCAACGGAGCGCTGAACGTCGGGTGGGTGGTGGCCTTCTCGTTCTCCCTCTTCGGCCCCGCCATGGCCCTGATCGTGGCGCTCCTGGTGTGCCTCATCGTGATGGGGGAGCGCCTGGGGGCCCACCGCCCCGGCGTGTCGCTCGCGGACCGCGCCTTCGGAGCGTGGCCCTTCGGGCTCTACCTGGCCTGGGTCTCCGTCGCGGTGATCGCCAACGCGGCCCAGTACCTGACGTATCTCGGGTGGGGGGGATGGGGAGTCCCCGACCGGATCTGGTCCGTGGTCATGATGGCGGCGGCCACGGCGTTGGGGCTCGGCATGGTGATCCGCAGGGGGGTGTGGCTCTACCCCATCGTCGTGGGTTGGGCGCTCGTGGGGATCGCGGACCAGTACGCCGGCGACGCGCTGATCGTGCGCACGGCGTGGGCCATGACGGCGCTGGGGCTGCTGGGGCTCGCGCTGGTGACGGGGGTGCGGCGCCGCGGGGGCGCCGCTCCGCCACCCTGAAGACGAAGGCCCACCCGGCGTCCCGGGTGGGCCCTGGCACTGCGAGTCGCCCCGCGCCCTACGGCCTGGCGCTCTACCGCCCGCCGGGCAGACGCAGCACCTGCGGCTCCGCGCGCGCCGCTCCCGACACCGGGGACGGCGGCGCGGGCGCCGCGCCGCTGAACGTCATGGTGTAGCTCCCGGTGCCTCTGTCCTGCCCGGAAATGGCGTAGAAGCCGTGGAACGCCGCGCTCCCTGCCGGCTGGGTCACGGTGAACGTCCGCGACTCCCCCGCGGGCACGCCGAAGTGCCCCTCGGTGAAGGTGTTCCCCACCCACCGGACGAAGTTCACCGGGAAGTCGGCCGTGAGCTGCACGGTCACCGTCTGCCCGGGCTGGAGGAGGATGGCGTAGCCGTCCACCCACCGCGTCACCGTGGCCGTGTCCGGGGCGAACAGGTCACGGCAGTCCTCGGAGGTGATGCGCCCGCTCGCCACGGATCCCACGTCCACGAACGTGGACTGGGAGGTGCCGGCGAAGCACCCGGCCTGCGGCTCGGACACCGACACCGCGGTCAGGGTGTAGCTCCCCTGCACCCGGTCTCCCGCCGAGACCAGCCCGGCGGGAAGCGCCCGGATCTCGTAGGGGCGTCCCGCCGGATACAGGTGCTCGGCGGTCACCGAGCGGCCCGTGGCGTTGGCACGCCCGGCGGTCTGGACGCTTCCGTTCGTCGCCGTCACGAACGGGTTGAAGTCCGTGGACTCCAGCGTGGTGCGGAACGGCCCCGTCGGAGTGTTCGCGCGGTAGGCGTCGCGGACGCGATCGCCGGACTCGCAGTCGATACGCCGCTGGAGACGCCCGGTCCGGACCACCGGGCTTCCAACCGGTCCGATCCCCAACCCGATGGGCGAATTGACGCAGGCGTCGTAGTCGGGCGGAAACGTATCGCTGAAGCGGATCATGTAGCTGCCGAACGGCCCCTGCGCGTCGGTGCGGAGATACACGTAGTGCGACTGGTCGGAATCGCTGGTGAAGGCCCAGTGGGTGCGGCCTCCGCCTGGGGGGGCCGAGCGCACGTCGGAGCCGTACACGAACCGGTAGTTGAACCCCCCCTCCACCGTCACCACCGCCGTGTCCCCGGCCTCCAGCCGGCCCGCGTAGACGTCCTGCCGCGCGCCATTGGGCAGCGCGCAGTCATCCGCCGCGAGGCGTCCGCTGAGCTGGATCCCTTCCACCACCCACGTGGCGCCCGAGGAGCTCGCCCCTGCGAAACACCCCTCCTGCGGCTCGGACGCGGGGGTCAGGGCGAGGGAGTAGGACCCGGTGGGCACCGGCCCGGTGGGACGGGCCCGGGATCCCGCCCGGATCAGGAAGCTCTCCGCCGGGAAGTAGTGCTCCGAGACCACCGCCGTGCCGGCGTTGGCGGCCACGGACAGCTCGCCCCTGTCGGGAGGCGGCAGGTTCGCCCCCACGAAGGTCTCGAACCCGTCGGACGTGAGGGTGGCGCGGAACAGCGTGGGCGCGGTCAACGTGACGGAGTACCAGTCGTTGTAGGAGAAGTTGACCCCGTCCAGGCAGTCGTTCGCCTCCAGCGTGCCATTCACCGTCTGCCCCAGGGCGAGGGTCGCGAAGGGCCCGAAGCACCGATCCTCCACGGTGACCACCGCTGTGTCGGCACGCCCGAGGTAGGCGGCCTCGACGCGGCCGCTCCCGTTGGTGAGCGCCCTCACGGTGCCGTCCACGGCCACCGAGACGTTGGCGTCCAGCGCCCGGTACGTCGCCGTCACGCCGGCCGAGTCACCGGTGGCGAACAGCCCCACCGCGGTGACTCTGAGCGTGCTCCCGAGGGTGCGGATGACGTAGGGCCCGCCCGCCTCGATCCGGGTCAGCACGGCGGCGAGCGGCACCTCCACCTCCGACGCTTGGCCGGGGGTGAGCTGCGCGGTCGCGTTCCCTGTGAAGAGCGCGTCCTGCCCGCGCAGGAGCGTCAGCTCGAGTGTGGCCTGCACCGCCGATCCCGCGGGGAGCTCCACGCTGAACGACACCTTCTTGTCCGAGCCCGCGGACTCCAGGGCAAGACGCTGGTTGAAGAGCTCCTTTTCGGCGGCGCGCAGCACCACCTTGGCGCTGTCGGCCTTGTCGAAGGCCGCGCCCGGCGACGCCTGGGGACCTCCCACGCCGCTGACGCCCTGCGGCCCCCCGAGCGCGCCCGCGGCACCCGGCGACGTCGCGCCGGCCAGCGTCCAGTGCACGGCGACGGGCGTGACGCGCCCCGGCGCCGGATCGAAGAAGAACCCGTCCTGGCAGGCGGCCAGGGCGACGGCCATGAACACGAGCACTCCGGCATGCCGGAGACGATTCAGGATCTGCATGGGTCGCCTCCTATCGGCCGAACCGCAGGGTGAGTCCGGCCTCGAAGCCGGTGATGCCGCTCTCCTGTCCTTCCCGCACCGTCACCTGCCCGATGCGGCCCGTCACCGAGGGCGCGAGCGTGACGTTGCCCGCACGCATCTCGTACGCCGCGCCCACGCCCGCGACGTACCCCTGCCCCACCCCGTCCCCCGAGCGGAACACGCGCACGTCCGCGCGGGGCGTGAGGAACCCGCTCCCCATGCCGCGGCGGAGCATGCCGCCCATCAGGACCAGGTCCTGGGTCGGCGCGCCGGGAACCGTCGCGTCCAGGTACGACCCCTGGGATCGGTGCAGCACGCCGCCGTAGAGCGCGGCGGAGCCGCCATATCCCATGGGGAACGCGTACGTCCCGATGGCCTCGATCCGGTTCCCCGACCGGAACAGGTTCGCCCCGTCCAGGGCGTCGTCGCCGAAGCGCTGGAAGCCCACCACCAGCGAGCCCTTCCCGTTCCTGCCGACCTCCGTGTCGAGGGCGAGGCGCGCCTGGATCTCGTTGCCCGGGCGGTACGCGAACGTCTCCGCCTCGAGCGGCTCGAACTCTCCGGCCTGCCGGTACCCCACCGAGACCCCGGCCCCGAACCCTTCGAAGCGCCGCGTGGCCGCGAGCTGCATCCCGACCCCGCCGCCCCCGCCCCAGCTGCTCACACGGAACGGAAGCAGATCCGCCGAGACCACCCCGGCCACCAGCGCCTGGGCGGCATCGTGGGTGGACCGGCCGGTTGGCGCCGCCGCCATCACCGACAGCGTCAGCGCGTCCGGGACCACCGCAAGGTGGAGCATGACATGGGTGTCGGTGAGGCCCGTCAGCTCCGACTCGGAGCCGTCCCCCGAGGTCACCTTGCCAGCAGCATACGCGCCGCCAACCTCCAGCGTGGCGCGCCGGCCGAGTCCCGCGCGCGCCGCGAACGGCGTGCTCAGGAGCGTGATGCTCTCGATCCCGGCCTGCGCCGGGTCCGCAAACGTGTACGACTCGAACATGGGGCCGACGCCCAGGCGGGACGTCGTCTGGGCGCCCACGCCCGCGGCGGACGCCGCGACGAGCGCCACGGCCGCGAGCCCCGTGCGCACCTGAGCCCGGCGGATCACGGCTCACCTCCGGGACGCTTGAGCGTGATCACGATCGGGGTCGCGGGCGTCCTGCCCACGCCCTCGGTGCCCAGCGCCTCCTGGGCGGCGTTGCGGGTGGATGCCGCGGCGGCCTGCTGCGCCACCGCAGCGACCTGCTCGGAGATCTCCGCCTCCACCGAGGCCTGGGCGACCTCTTCGGCCGCATCGGACGCGGACGTGGCCTGCGCGCGCTCCAGGTCGGCGGCCGCCCCGGCGAGCTGGCTGGCCCGCTGGAACTGCGGATCCAGCGTCGCGGCCTGCTGGAAGAACCCGCGGGCCTCGGCGTAACGCCCCGCGTCGGACGCCTCGAGGCCCTGCCCGAACGCAAGGAGCGCCTGGAGGTTCTCGGTGAACCGGCGGTTCACCCGTTCCCGCTCCGCCGGGGAGAGCGACACGCCCATGCGCTCATACACCTGGAATGCGAGCGCCTTCTCCATCTCGAAGAGCCGCTGCCCCGCGTCCTCCTGCGACACGGTACCGCTCTGGCCGTCGGCTCCCACCTCCACCACGGCGGCGTCGAGCCGCAGGCGCGCCTCGCTCCCGCTCACCTGCCCCTGGACCACGCGCCCCGCGCCCAGGAGGCGGCCGCCGCGGGCCGCCGTGGACGCGTCCACGACGCCGCTCCCGCCCAGCTCGACCTCGTCGAGGAGCGCCTGGATCTGGACCCGCTCCAGGACCGTCAGACGGTCGGTCTGCGCCAGGTCGGTGGAGAGCATCTCGGCGAGGGCGCGCCCGAGCGGCCGGAGGCGCTCGTCCGAGCCGGAGAACACGAACGGGAAGACGGCGACCGTGGCGGGCGAAGGCCGGGCGGCGAGCTGCTGCTCGCGGGCCAGGCTCTCGCGGATCGCGACGCGGAGCGCGCTCCTGCGCGCCAGCTCCAGGCGCGCCTCGACCTGCCCGCGGAGGCGCGAGCCGCGGGCCAGCTCCAGGTACCGCTGGTAGGCGGCGGCCGCCTGGGCATGGCGCCCCTGGGCATCGTGGACCAGCCCGAGCACGAAGTGCGCGTTGGGCGCCTTCGCGTCCGCCGCCACGGCGCGCAGGAGAACGGCGGCCGCCTGTTCATGGCGACCGTCCCGCTCGTAGGCCGCGCCCAGGCGGGTGAGGGCCTCGGCGTCCTGGGGGTGGGACTCGATCCTCGCCTCGAGGGCGGGGACCTCGTCGGGAGTCGGGACGAACGAGGCGCCTCCCGCGGAGGCGCACCCTCCCAGCCCCAGCGTGAGGACGAGGGCGGCCGCACCCGCCACGCTACCGCGCGGCGGAGAGGCGGCGCCCCGTCCCATGGTCATGGTCTTCCCTGCGGTCATGGTTTCCCTTGTGTGAAGTGGTTCGACGGCCCGGGGGCCGCACTGTGGGACTCAACGCACGATGCGGTAGTTCACGATGCCGGTGGACCAGCCCTCCACGGGGAGCGCGTCTCCCAGGGGGGCGGAGCCGGTCCAGAGGTCCGAGAGCGCTCGGTGGAGCGCCCGGACCGCCACGTCGGCGAGCACGACGCCGTCCTTCTGCGACAGGAGGGGCTCGTCGGTGGCGGGGAGCGCCAGCGGTCCGGGGGTCACCACCGCCCGCACCATCCCCCACCCCTCGGGGCCCGAGGCCCGGAGGCGGAAGGGCATGGCCGCCGTGGGGATCTCCAGGGGGACCCCCGCCTCGATGCGCCCCTCGGGGACGAAGCGGTTCGGATAGAGCACCGTCACGGTCCCGTCGGTGCCGAGGTCCAGGAGGGTGAGGTGCCCGCTCCGCTCCGAGCGCACCCGCAGCGCGATGGGGTCCCGCTGGAGGAACTCCTGCACGCCCTGGACGAACGACACGTCCACGGAGAAGGCCGGCGCCGGGTTCTCCAGCGCCGCGATGCGCTGCGCCGCCCACTCCTGGCGGAGCGCCGCGGCCAGGGCGTCGGCCAGCGCGCCCCCTTCCCCCGCCACCGTCGCGCGGGCCGAGCCCTCGGCGGTGAGGACGCGCGCGCCGCCCTCGGCCCGGCGCAGGAAGAGGTCGGCCTGATCGTCGTCAACGACCTCGTACTGCTCGGGCGCGAGCCCGGCCCGCAGCCTGTCCGCCACAACGCGCTCCACGTCGCCGACGGCGAGACGGAGAGGCGGCGCGGCCGGGACGTAGGCCGACAGCCTGGCGACCGCGCGCGACGCCCCCGGCGCGCCGGGGGCGACGCTCGCCGCCACGGCGCCCGCCTCGGACACCTCCTCCACGCGCACCAGCTCGTCACCCAACGCGTACAGCGAGCCCACCGTGACGCCCTGGGCCGGGCCGGCCCGCAGCACCAGCTTGCCGGCCGCCTGACCCGCCGCCACCTCTCCGGTCTTCAGGGGGGTGACCTCCCCGGGCCCCACGGCGAAGAGCGGCTGCGCGGCCGATCCCGAGATCTGTGGATCCTGTGCGAAGCGCTCCGCCTTCATGCCCTCGAATGCGGCGCGGAAGACGTCCTGGTAGGCGGTGCCCGCCTCCGCCCGCCAGAGCTGACGCACCAGGTGGGTGGTGAACGCCCCGCCGGCGTAGGGCGTCGTCCCTCCGCGCGGCGCGAAGAGGGCATCCATGGCCACCTGGTCGGGCGCCGCCGCGGCGATCTCGAGGGCCACCGACCCGCGCAGGAGCCCCGGCTCCGGGCTGGTGCCCCCGCCGCGGGTCCCCACGGCCCGAGGCGCCTCCCGGGGAAGCGACCGGGGCCGCATCCGCGTGGAGAGGGCGCGCGTCGCCGTCCCCGAGTGGCAGGCGTCGAACACCACCACGATCTGGTCCGTGGGGATCCGCTCGAGCCAGCCGCGGAGCTGGTCGTCGGTGATGTCGTTGTCCGACGAGGTGGCCAGCACGTCCTGGGGCGCCAGCGTCTCGTCCAGGCCGTCCTCCTCGTCCCCCTCCATGTCGATGGTCTGGGAGCCGTGCCCCGCATAGAAGAAGAGCGCCTGGTCCCCGGGCTTCACGCGCGAGGCCAGCCACCCGGTGAGCGCCTCCTCGATCCCGGCCCGGGTCGCTTCGGCGTCCAGGAGGAGGCGCACGTTGCCCGCGGGGAACCCCCACCGCGCCATGAGCACGTCGGCCATGGAGCGCGCGTCGTTGACGGCGCCCCGGAGGTCGCCTCCCTCCACGCCCTCGAAGTTCGCGTAGTCGTTGATCCCGACGACGACCGCCCAGCGCTGGGGCTGCTGCGCCGCAGCCGCGGAGGCGGACGCGAGGAGCGCCGTCGCCGCGAGGAGTGCCGCGCCCACGCCACCCCTCGCCCTCACCGCGCGCCTCCCTGCACCACCGCCACCGGCACGTCGCCCATCCCCGACCACTCGGGCGTCTGCGAACCGCCCGTCTCGTCCCGCACCTTCCCCGCGACGTACATCGCGGCCTCGCGGAACGTCACGACGCCGTCGCCGTCGCCGTCGGCGGCGCCCGCGAACCCCTCCAGGAGGAAGTGCGTGAACACGCCGTGTCCACCACCCCATTTCGCGTCCTCGAAGGAGACCTGCGCCGTTCCCGCGGCAGACAGCGTGAGGCGCCGGGACGGGTCGAAGAGCCCGGAGAACGCGCCCCCCACCGGGTTGGCCTCGTCCACCAGCGTCCCCGCCGAGCGGCACGCGTCGGCGATGACCACCACCCGCTCCGAGGCGATCTGGCGGCGCAGCGCGGTCTTCACGTCCCACATGGGGAACGCCGTGGCCGCCATGGCGTCCACGTCGGTGTCGTGGGTGAGGATGTAGAGGTTGGCCGGGCGGCTCGGGTCCGGCGACCCGTGCGAGGCCACGTACACCGTGACCATGTCCTCGGGCGCCGCTTGCTGCAGGAATACGAAGAGGGCATCGCGGAGCGCCTCCGCCGTGGCCTCCTCGTCCAGGAGCACCCGGAGGTTGCTCTCGGGCACCGAGCCTCCCGACGGCGAGCGCAGGAAATCGGCCATGGCCCGGGCGTCGTCGTCGGCGTAGGAGAGGGGCGTGATGCGCCCGTCGGCGTACTTCGAGATCCCCACCACCACCGCCCACCGCCGCCCGATCTCGGGCGTGACGTCCACGCTGGACTCGCCGGCGGCGCCGCGGGCCACCACGCGCACCCGCTGGTCGTCGGGGCCGAGCGGGACGCTCGCCTCGAAGGAGCTCCCGGCACCGAGTCCCAGCGCACCCGCCTCGTCGGCGGTGAGGGGTCGGGTGGCGGCGGCCAGCGGCCCCACGGTCACCCCCGTCACGGCGCCGGTCACGACGCCCCGGACCCGTGCGATGCGCCGCTCGGCGGCGACGATCTCGATGGACCGCGTCGCGGGCCCGCCCTCCGGCTCCGGGTACGCGTCGCTCTCCAGGATGGCGATGCCGGGCGCGCCGTCGCGGATGCCCTCGGCCCCTCCCCGGGCATCCAGCGACCCGGGCGACGGCTCCCAATAGGCCCCGTCGTCCCACGCGTGCCCCTCCCAGTCGATGAGCAGGTCCCCCACGAACCCGGTGCGGTAGAGGATCTCCTCCACGGCCTGGTCCACGGCCTTGGCGCGCGCGGCCTGCCCGGTGGCGTCGAGCCCCCGGCCGGAGGCGGCCTGCTCCGAGACCACGCGGGGCTCGTCCAGGCGGAGCGCCCGGACGCCCACCGTGGCCGTCCCCACCGTCAGGTTGGCCGCCGCCGGGCTGGGCTGGTCGTCGGAGGGAGCGGCCCCCAGCACCAGGACGTGCGCGCCCAGGCTCCGCCCGAGCGCGGTGGCGGCGCCCTCGTCGCCGGCCACGGCCTGCCGCGCGAGCTCCCGGTCGGCCGCGGTGCGCGCGAAGGCCGGGTCGAGGACGGTGAACCCGGCCTCACGGAGGAACGACGTGAACCGCGCGGTGGCCGTCGCACCCTGCTCGTCGAAGAAGACCATCACCCGGGGGAGGTCGGCGTCGAGGCGCACCGCCTGGGCGGACGCCCCCTGGCCCGACACACCCTGGGCCGCCCCCGCCGCGACCGCGGCGAGGGCCCGGAGCACCGTCGCGGCCCTCACGCGCCCGCCTCCAGCTTCGCCAGGCGCTCCCTGGCCTCCTGGTAGTCGGGGAAGATCTCCAGGGCCCGGCGGTACATGGCCTTGGCCTGCTCCGCGTCGCCCCGGTCCTCGAACCCGATCCCCTTGGAGAAGAAGATCACCGCGGGCGCCGGGGCCGGCTTCCGCTCCGGAAGCCGCTCGGCGGGGCGCAGCTCCAGGTCGTCGAACACGAGCCCCGCCAGCTCCGCCACCGTCTCGAAGACGTCCTCCCGGGGGCGCGTGACCTCCCTCGCCTGGCGCAGGCGACCGGTCTCCACCTCGACCACCCTCACGTCGATGCGCAGCCGGGACATGACGTCCGTGTACGTCCCGAAGAGCATGTACCGGGCGCCCAGCAGCTTGCCGACCTCGATGGCCGTGGCCGCGTCCACCATCCCCGAGAGCGCGAGCCCCTGCTCCGCGACGAGCTGCTTGATCTGGTCCCGCTCCACCATGGTGGCCCGCGGGTTCCGCATCATCTCCGTGGTGAGCATCATGGCGAGCCCCGCGCCCAGGTTGGAGAGATCCTGGACGTCGGGTCCCATGGACCCGCCGTCCTTCAGATCCAGGACCGCCAGCGTCGGAAGCCGGGGCTCCTGGCCCGCGGCGCGCGACGGGAAGACGGCGGCCGGCAGGACGGCCAGGGCCATCAGGAGGACCAGGGAGTGTCGGGTCATGCGGTCGTTTCCTCGGGTTGTCGTCGGGATGGGGAGCCGCTCAGCCCCCGGGCCTCTGAGCCCGGTCGTAGGCCGCCCTGGCCTCGTCCGTGCGCCCGAGCTTCTCGAGCACTTCGGCGTGGAGCAGGTCCACCACCGGGTCGCGCTCGTCCTCCGGCGTCCCGGCCACCAGCCCCTCCAGCGCCGCGAGCGCGTCGTGGAGGAGCCCCAGGTCCGCGGAGAGCATGGCCACGAGGAGGAGCCCGTCGCTGCCGGGGTCCACGCCGGCCTCGGCGAGCGACGCGTGCAGCGCCTCGAGGTCGGCCAGCCCGGCACCGTCCAGCACGCGGAACCGCTCCTCCCCCGCCAGCCTGCCGCCGGGCACGGGGACCACCGTCCAGGCGTACTCGGCGCCCCGGGCCAGAGGGGCCACCGAGTCCGGGAGCGTCCACGGACCGGCACCCGCCACCTGGAAGCGGAGCGGGGCGCCGCCGGCCACCGGGCGGATCTGGAGGAGGTACGCCTCCGCGCCCTCCCGGGGCTGCCAGGCGAAGGTGGGCCGCTCTGACGCCACGGCGCTCCCGAACGCGGGCGCCAGCGGGTACGCGCCCGCCGGCGGCGGACGGCCCACGCCGCTCTTGGCCTCGGGACGCCGCACCTGACCGGCCGCCGCCAGCGTGCGCTCCGCGCGGGCGTAGACCTCGGCGGAGCCCTCTCCCCCGACCGGGGCGATGGTCAGGGCCGTGGTGGCCGTGACCAGGCGTCCGTTGTTGAAGAGGAGCACCACCCGGCTCCCCCGGGCCACGTCCACCCGGTCCCTCTCCACGAGGCGCAGCCCCACCTTGATGGGGAGTTCCGTCCCCTCGGGGGCCTTCAGTACCTTCACCTCTCCCCGGAACTGGGAGACCAGCGCCGTGGTAGCCTGAGCCGACGCGGGCACGGACGGTGCCCACAGGCACACGAAGGCGAGCGCCAGGGCGCGGGACGCGGGTGGGGTGCGGAGCATCTCGGGAGCGGGAGGGTCTCGGGATGGAGCCGGGCCAGGGGATCGGGATCCAGGGTTACTCCCCGGCCTCGCCAGGGTTCCTGTATACGACGCTTCGTGACCTTCCTGTTGCACACGTGCCCCATGTTCCACCACCCCACCCCCCTGAGGACCCAGAAGGTGAGCGATCGCGGCACGCGGCGGGACCTCAACCCGCTCTTCTTCCTGGGCGCGTCCCTGCGCTCGGCCGCCGCGTTTCCCCGCCACGCGCTCCCCCTGGCGGGGCGCACGGTCGTGAACCAGGTCCGCTTCACCGCGGTCCACGCGCTCCCCATCCTGGTCGTCGCCTCCCTGGCGTTCGGCGTCCCCCTGGTGCTGGCGGTCGCGCCCCTCACGTCGGGGCTGGGGCTTGGCGAGACCGTGGACCGGGTCCTGGTCACGCTCGTCGTGCAGGAGCTGGGCCCGGTGGTGGCGGCGCTCCTCGTGGTGGTGCGCTCGGGGACGGCGGTGGTGGCCGAGCTGGCCACGGCGCGCATCACCGGCGAGCGCGAGGCGCTGGAGGGGCTGGGCGTGGACACGCTCCAGTACTACCTCCTCCCCCGCGTGGTGGCGTTCGCCGTTTCCGTCGCGCTCCTCGCCGTGTTCTTCGACGCCATCGTCCTGGGCGCGCTGGCGCTGGGGCGTGCCCGGGCCGGCGAGGGCGAGGCGTTCGCCGCGCTCGTCCGGGGCACGGTGGGCTCCGCCGACATCGGGCTCACCCTGCTCAAGGGCCTCGTCATGGGGACGGGCGTGGTCGCGTTCCCGGCCATGGAGGGGCTGGAGGCCGGCGACGACCCCACCCACATCCCCGTCGCCGTGAGCCGGGGCACGCTGCAGGCGTTCCTCTGGGTCCTCTTCGCGTCGGCGGGGTTCGCCGCCCTGAGGTTCGTCGCGTGAGCGCCGTTGTCCGCTTCGACGCCGTGCGGGCCCCGGTGCACGGGGATCTGGTGGGCGGGCCGTGGTCGTTCGCCGTGGAGCGCGGCGCCTTCCTGGCCCTGCAGGCGGCGCCGTCGGTGGCGGATACGGTGATGGCGCTCTGCACGGGCTCGGCAGGACCCGAGGAGGGTGACGTGGAGGTGCTCGGCGAGCGACCCGCTTCGCTCCCGCGCTTCCGCCGCTTCGCGCTCCTGCGCCGCATGGGCGTCGCCTTCCAGCGCGAGGGTCTGGTGAGCAACCTCTCGCTCGACGAGAACCTGGTGATGCCCCTCGTGTTCGCCGACGGGCTGGCCCCCGCACGGGCCCGGGCGGCGGCGGACGAGGCCATCCAGGAGCTGGGGCTGGAGGCCCATCGGAGTCGCCGCCCCGCGGCCCTCACCCGCGAGGCGCGGATCCTCGCGGCGCTGGCCCGCGCCGCGCTGCGCCGCCCCGACCTGCTCGTGCTGGAGCATCTCACGGCGGGACTTCCCGACGCGCTGGCCGCCCGGGCCCTCGCCTGGTGCCGGAGCCGCTCGGAGACCATCCTGGTGCTCGTCCCGGGCCCCAGCGCGGCGCTGGACCGGCTCGCGGACGCGTGGCTGCCTCCCCTGAACGGACCCCGAGACCCAGGAACGCAGGCATGAAGATCGAGAGGGGAGACGTGAGCGTCGGCCTCACCGTCCTGGCCGCGCTGGCCGTCGTGGTGGGCGGGTGGCTCTGGCTGACCCGCCCCGGCCAGGACTACTTCGCCCTCTTCACCGAGTACGACCTGGTGGAGGGTCTCACCGACCAGACTCCGGTGCGCCTCCAGGGGTTCGCGGTGGGGCGGGTGCAGTCCATCGAACCCGTCGCCGACTCGGGCGGAGCGGTCGCGTTCCGGGTGGAGCTCAGGGTGGAGCGGAAGTACCTGGGCGAGGGCGGGCTGCGCATTCCCGAGGGGACGGTGGCGCGCGTCGCCTACCCGCCGGTGGTGGGCCTCCCGTTCATCCTCCTGGAGCCGCCGTCCGAGGGAGGCGCTCCGCTGGCCGACGGATCCGAGATCCCCGGGCTCCGCACCGAGCCGTTCCTGGACCAGGTCCAGGTCCTCTCCGGCCAGCTCTCCTACACCGTGAACGAGACGCTCCTGCGCACCATGCAGCTCATGGACTCGGTTCAGGGCACGCTGGGCAGGCTGGACCGCACGCTCACGACCACCTCCGCCGCCATCCCCGAGCTGCTCGAGAACCTGAACGCCAGCATGGAGACCGCCCAGGCCCTCATGGTGCAGATGAGCGCCCAGGTGGACACCACGGCGCCCGCGGTGCGCGCCTCGCTGGACTCGGCCAACGCGCTCCTCGGCGACTCCCGCCGCCTCGTGGGAGACGTGAGCGGGCTGATCGCAACCTCCCAGCCTCGGGCCGAGACCATCCTGGCGAGCCTCGACTCGCTCACCTATCTGCTCAACCACTTCATGAAGCAGGTGGCGGAGCGCCCCACACGCCTCATCACCGGCGTGAGGCCGCCCCCACCGATGATCCGGTAGGGGCGGCCTCCCCGGTGCGCTGAGTCCCGGTTCCTACCGGTGGGCGATCGGGTCCGCGTTCCCGTCCGGGTCGCCCGACACGAAGCCGTCGCCGCGGAGGGAGCCGAGCAGCAGGATACCCGCCACATGGGGCGACGCCATGGAGGTGCCGCTCATCGTGGCGTACCCTCCGCCCTTGTACGTGGAATAGATGCTCACGCCGGGCGCGCCGAAGTCCACCGGCGGGTTCCCGTAGTTGGAGAACGAGGCCCACGTGTCGCCGCTCGCGAACGCTGACACGGTGTAGATGTTCGGCCCGTTGGCGCTGGCCGGGGAGCGGGTGGTCGCGCTGGTGCTCTCGTTGCCCGCGGCCAGGGCGAACTTCACCCGCGCGCTCGCCGCGATGACCGCGTCGTTCAGCGCCTGGCTGAAGGGCCCGCCCAGGCTCATGTTCGCCGCGTCGCCGCTCTGGCCGTTGGCGGCCACGTAGTCCACGCCGGCGATGACGCCGGAGTAGGCCCCGGACCCCCGCCGGTCGAGCACGCGCACCGCCACCACCGCGGCGCCGGCAGCCACGCCCACCACGCCGATGGAGTTGTTCCGGGCAGCTACCGTTCCCGCCACGTGCGTGCCGTGCCCGTTCTCGTCCTCGGCGCCGGCCCGGCTTCCGGTGAAGTCACGGCTCCGAGCCACGTCCACGTTGAGGTCGGGGTGGTCCAGGTCGATCCCCGAGTCGATGATCCAGGCGGTCCTGCCGGTGCCGTCGCCGGCGCCGCCGACGCGCGTGATCCCCCATGGCGTGCTCTGGGGAGGCGGTGCGCCGCCGCCCGGCTTGGCCTCGGGCTCGATGCGCGCTTGCTGGTCACGCTCGACGTACGCCACGCGCGGATCGTTCTGGAGGGCCCTCAGGCGCCCCTCCGGCACGGACCCTGCGAACCCGAAGACCGCGGTCCCGTAGGCCTGCGTCGGGGCGATGCCGAGGCTGCGGGCGATGCCCGCGGCGGCCGCCTGATTGGCCGCGTGGTTCCGCCCGGCGAAGCTCTCGTCGAGGACCACGATGACGTCCACGGCGCGCTCGGCGGCCACGGCGAGGGACGGATCGATCGCCTCGGGGGCGATGGGCACGGAGGAATCGGAGCAGGCGGACAGCGCCGCCGCGGCGCCCAGGACGAGGGCGCCGATGAACCGGGAGGGTCTCATGGCGTTCTCCAGCAGGAGGGAAGACGAAGGGGCGCATAGTCGGGTGCAGGGGGCGCGGTCCGCAAGGGGTGGAGGCCAGCGGCGTGGCGGCCCCCGGCGGGACCCTGGCTCGCACCCGGGGGTTCTTGGCTGGCGTCCCGACGATCCTCCGTCCCTCCGCCACGCCATCCATGCTCACCTGGCCCGACGTCCTCGCCCTCGCCGCCAAGGGGAACCCCGATCCCGGCCGCCGCGTGCAGCGCACCGACGCCGAGTGGCGCGCGCTCCTCACCCCGGACGAGTACCAGGTCACCCGCATGAAGGGCACGGAGCGGCCGTTCAGCTCCGCCCTGTGCTCGCGCTTCGAGCCCGGCCGCTACGGGTGCCGCTGCTGCGGGACCGCGCTCTTCGACTCGGAGGAGAAATTCGACTCGGGGACCGGGTGGCCCTCGTTCACCCGGCCCGCGGCGCCCGACGTGGTGGCCCACCACCTCGACCGCTCCCACGGGATGACCCGGGTGGAGGTCACCTGCAGCGTGTGCGACGCCCACCTGGGGCACGTCTTCCCGGACGGCCCGGGGCCCGGCGGCCTGCGCTACTGCATCAACGCGCTCTCGCTGGCGAAGGAGTGAGGTAGCAACCCCGTGATCGTCGTGGCGATCGAAGTCCTCGCGCTCCTGGTGCTGGTGGCCATCAACGGCTGGCTGGCCGCCTCCGAGATCGCGCTGGTGTCGTCGCGGCGCGCCCGCCTCCGGGCCATGGCCGAGGAGGGCACCCCCGGCGCCCGGGCCGCCCTGGAGCTCCTGGAGTCGCCCAACGAGTTCCTGTCCTCGGTGCAGGTCGGGATCACCGTGATCGGCGTCCTGTCCGGCGCGCTGGGAGGCGCCGCCCTCGGCGACAGCGTGGGCGGATTCCTTAGCGCCTGGATGGACCCGAGGGTCGCCCTCGTGCTCGGCATCGCGCTCTCGGTTGCGGGGATCACCTACCTGAACGTCGTGGTGGGCGAGCTGGTCCCCAAGCGCCACGCGCTGTCCTCCCCGGAGCGCATGGCGTGCGCGGTAGCGCCCGGCATGCGCGTGCTGGCCCGCGTGTCCCGGCCGCTGGTGCTGCTCCTCTCGGCCTCGATGGAGGCGATCCTCCGGCGTCTCCCGGTGCGGCGCGCCCCCGAGCCCGCGGTGACCGAGGAGGAGGTGCGCACGATCCTGGCCGAGGCTACCGCCGCCGGGGTCCTGGAGCGGGGCGAGCACGAGATCGTGCAGCGCCTCTTCCATCTCGGCGACCGCACCGCCGCCTCGCTCATGACGCCGCGGGAGCGGATCCTCTGGCTCGACCTGGACCGGCCCGTGAACGAGCAGCTCCAGGGCTCGGGCATGCTCGCCCACGCGCGCTTCATCGCGTGCGACGGGGAGCTGGACCGGGTGCGCGGGTACGTCAGCACCCCCGACCTCCTGAGCCAGATGCTGGAGACGGGGGCCACCGACGTCGAGAACATCCTGCGCAAGCCGCACTTCGTCCGGCCCTGGGACACCGCCCTCGAGGTGCTCGAGCTGTTCCAGCGCTCACGGGACCACATCGCGCTGGTCGTGGGCACCCGCGGCAGGGTGGAGGGGGTCCTCACCCTCAACGACGTGCTCGAAGGGATCGTCGGGGACCTCCCCGAGCCCCTCCCCTCGCCCACGCCGGAGGCGGTGCTGCGCGACGACGGCTCCTGGCTGGTGGACGGGCTCCTCCCCTTCGAGGACTTCCTCGGGATCGTGGGGCGTCCCGCGGGCCCCGACGAGCCCTACGCCACCCTGCACGCGTTCATGGTGGATCAGTTGCCCGGCGAGCCCCGGGCCGGCTCCGTCCTGCGCTGGAACGGCGTCCGCCTCGAGGTGGTGGACATGGACTGGAGCCGGGTGGACAAGGTGCTGGTGAAGCCGCCGGCGACCCGGGCGCCCGCGGCGCACCCCGCTACGGACCCCGACGCCCGATCCGGCTGATCCTCCCCCTTCCTCCCGCCCATCCGATGTCGGCGGAAAGGAACGCCACGGTCCAGTAGTTGGCCGTGTCGAACACGGTCCAGGTCGAGCCGTTGTCCGCGGACCACGCCGACCCCTCCGGCGACACGGCCACCAGCGTGGGCGTGGGCGCCCCCGGCACCACCGCGCCTCCGTACACGATCCCGCTCAGCGCGCGCCCGGCCGGCACCCAGGTGACGCCCCCGTCGGAGGTGACCGCCACGTTGACCGCGCTCGAATCGTGGGCGGTGCCGAAGGCCGCGCCCCGCAGGTCGTCGAAGAAGGCCAGCGACGCCAACCCTTCGTCGCTCTTCGTGCTGGGCACCGGCGTGGGTGCCTCGGTCCAGGTGACCCCGTAGTCCGACGTGCGCATCACGCGCGTGTCCACCTGCGAGGCCCCCGTGACGAACCACCCCAGCCCGCCCGACCGCGTCGCCACGCACGTGCCCGATGCCGCGAACGCCCCCTCGCCTGGGCGCGCGTCCGGAACGGAGCCCGGGTCCACGCGGGTCCACGTCGCGCCGCCGTCCCCGGTGCGGATGAGCGTGAACTCGCCGTCGTGGCTGTCGCTGAAGGCGATCCCCCGCTCCCGGTCCCAGAACGAGAGGCAGTCGAAGAACGCGTCGGGATCCTCGTTCAGGAAGGAGAGCGCCCAGGTCGCGCCACCGTCCACGGTCCTGTAGATGCGCGAGGCCTCGCCGTTGCCGATGGAGAGCACGAACGCCTCCTCGGCCGAGAACGCGTGCACGTCGCGGAACGCGAGCGTGTCCGCGCCGGGCACCTTGGCCACCGTCCAGGTGGCGCCCCCGTCCGTCGTCCGCCCCCAGAGCCCGGGCTGCCCCGCCACCCACACCGTGACGGAGTCCACGATGGAGAGGGCGATGAAGCGCTGGGTGGAGTCCTCGTGCTGGACATCCCAGGCGGGGTCCACCAGCGCGCCGGCTGCCGGTGCGTCGGCGGGCTCCGGGGCCCGCTCGGCGGGAGCGCAGGAGAGGAGCGGGATGGCGACCAGGGCGGGCGTGAGCAGGCGGTTCATCGAGGTCACGGGGATGGAGGTCGGATCCGGCAGGCGGGCGGTCCCGCCGCCCCCCCGGGACAACCTAGGCCGCTCCGGGCATCCCGTCGCCCCCTGGGACGTGGGTTCGTCGAGCGGTCGGCGGTTGCGGCCAGATGGTGATTACATCATAATGTAGGTGCCATGATGACCAGAACCCAACTCTCCTTCGAGACCGAAGATCTGAAGCGTGCCCGGCTCCGCGCCGGGCAGTTGGGCATTTCGCTCGCGGAGTACGTCCGCCGCGTCGTGGCGGAGGACCTCGGCGAGGCCCGGTCCACTCCCGGAGCCGACGTGTTCTTCGACCTCGGGTCCTCGGCAGGCTCCGATGTGGCTGCCGACAAGGACCGCCTGGTGGCGGAGGCCTTCGGAGCGCTGGGGCGGTGAGCCTCTTCGTGGACACCTCGGTGTGGTACGCCGCCGCCGACTCGGCCGACGTCGGCAACGGGCGCGCGAAGCAGGTCCTCTCCGCCGGCAGCGCCCTTGTCACCACCGACCACGTGCTGCTCGAGACGTGGACGCTGCTCCGCCACCGCATCCACCGGACCGCCGCCGAGGCGTTCTGGACCGCG
The DNA here is from genome assembly GCA_035477395.1 of Longimicrobiales bacterium. Lineage (GTDB taxonomy): Bacteria > Gemmatimonadota > Gemmatimonadetes > Longimicrobiales > Gaopeijiaceae > SZUA-318. The sequence continues at coordinate 22,247 of DATIKQ010000075.1, read as the reverse complement.
CTGCGGGCCGGCGCCGGGAGGCTCGAGCCGGTGGGGCCGGCCGACCTGGAGGCCGCGTGGGCCATCGGCCGCGACTTCCCCGACCAGGACTTCTCCCTCGTGGACCGGACGAGCTTCGCGGTCATGGAGCGGCTGGGCGTGCATCGTGCGGCGTCCTTCGACGACGATTTCGCGGTGTACCGGTTCGGGCCGCGGCGATCCAGGGCGTTCGAGGTGGTCCGCTGAGCCTCCGGCTCCGTCGGACACCCGCCCGCCAGGCCCCGGTTTGAGCGTTGGGCCTCGCGGTGCGAGATTGGACGGCGTGGAGACCGGGGCGACCCCCACCTCCGCGGTTGGCGTCAACACGAACGAGGTATGCCTGGTGAATCCGGAACAGCTGGAACGTGAGCGCAAGGCCTCCTCGGAGCGCCGGAAGAAGAAGCTCGAGGCCTATCGCCGCGAGCATCCGATCCAGGAATGGGCGCCCACCCGGGGTCTCTCCCGGGCGCAGCGGCTCAAGCTGCGGGAAGACGACTTCGTCCCGCCCCCGGATTCCGAGGCCGCGCACGACGCCTCCTGAGCGGGGCGGGTTCTCTCTCGCCCAGGGGATGACCGTGCACGCACTCCAGATCGGCGGGTTGTCGGTGGAGCCCGGCACGAAGAAGTCGGGGTACCTGGAGGTCCCGGGCACGGGCGTGCGCATGCCCCTCACCGTAGCGGCCGGCGCCGAGGACGGCCCCCGCGTCCTCATCACCGGAGGCGTCCACGGAGGCGAGTATCCCGGGATCGAAGCCTCCATCCGCCTGGCCCGGGAGCTGGATCCCCGGGAAGTCCGCGGCAGCGTGGTCGTGGTCCATCCGGTCAGCCTCCCGGCGTTCCACGCCCGGGTGCAGTACGTGGTCCCGCAGGACGGGAAGAACCTGAACCGCCAGTTCCCCGGCAACGCCCTGGGCACGGTCAGCGAGCGCATGGCCCACGCGCTCATGAGCGGGATCGTGCATGGCGTGGACGCCTGGGTGGACCTCCACGGGGGCGACATCCACGAGGCGCTCATTCCCTTCACCATCTACTCGGATGCGGCGGAGGAGAGCGTCGTCTCCGCGTCCAGGGCCATGGCCGAGGTCTACGGGATCGAGTACGTGCTCGCGAGCGCCACGGTGAAGGGGGGCACCTATTCGGCGGCGGGGACGGCGGGCGTGCCCTGCATCCTGGCCGAGGCGGGCCAGGTCGGGCAGCTCGACGAGGCAAGCGTCGCCATCCACCTGCGCGGGTGCCGCAACGTGCTCAAGCACCTCGGCGCCCTCCCCGGGGACCCGGAGCCCGTGCCGCCCATCCGGCTCCTCCGGAGCTTCGAGTGGCTCTTCTCCGGCCACACGGCCTGCTGGTATCCCGCCGTGGAGATCGGACAGCACGTCGAGAAGGGGCACCCGGTGGGCGTCGTGCGCGACTACTTCGGGGACACGCTGGCGGAGCACCGCGCGCCGGCCTCCGGCGTCGTGCTCTTCATGGTCACCTCACTGGCCATCAACGAGGGCGACCCGCTCCTGGCCGTGGGGGCCTGAGCAGGGCCGATCCCGACCCTTGTCCGCCGCGGGCGCGGGGCCCATGCTCCCGTCGTCCTGTTTCCCGTGCAAGGATCGCCCCTTCATGCGCGCCCCTCGGCTCCCCCTCGCCCTCTTCGTCGGTTTCCTCCTCTCCCCCAACCTCTCCCTGGCCCAGCAGGCCGGCCCCCGGGCCCAGCTCGACGAGGCCCGCCACGCCTGGGAGGCGGGGCGCTACCCGGAGGCCCTGGCCGCCCTCGAGCGCCTCCTGACCGGACCCGGCGCGGACCAGATCCTCGAGCCGGCGGCCCTCCTCACCGGGGAGCTCTATGCGGTGACCGAGCTCGCCCCGGACGGGCGGGCGGTGCGTTGGAGCCCCGACGGGAAGTGGATGGCGTACGAGACCGGGTCAGGCGCCCAGGCCAGGACCCACCTCGTGGAGGTGGCCGGCCCGTCCGCGAAGGCGGCGGCGGAGGTGCCCGGAAGCGCCCTCGCGTTCGCGCCGTCGGGAAGCGAGGCGGCCTACCTCACCCTCCCCGACTCCAAGGCGCTCCGCGATGCCGTGGCGGCCATCCCGGCACCGACCCCCGAAGGCGACCGGGCCGCCCAGGCGCGCGCGCGCGCCGAGCGCTCGCGCGTCGAGGCGCACCATACACGCATCGTGGTGAGGGATCTCGTCCGGGGACGGGAGCGGACGCTGCCCCCCACGGGGCTCGGCGTGACCGGGCTCCTCTACAACCCCGCCGACGGCGCGCTCTTCGTGGTGGCGTTCGCGGGTGACGACGCCACGGCCACGAACGTGTACCGCCTCGACCCGCAGGGCCGAGCGCAGCCTCTTCCGGGGACGGCCCGGCCGAGGGCGAACCCCCGGTTCGCGGCCAAGGGGACGCTCCTGATCTTCGGCGTGGGCAGCGATTCCATCGGCATCACCGAGGTGGCCACGGGACGCACCCGGATGCTGGCCGGAGGCTCACCCACGCTTTCCGCCGACGGCCTCACCCTGGCCTTCGTGGGTGGCTCCGCCGGTGTCGGCGCCGTCAGCACCCTGGCTCTCGGTGGCGATGGCGCCTTGCAGGGCGCAGCCGCTCTCGTGGCCCGGAGCGCCGCGCCGCTGGCCACCAACGCCACCCAGGCCTGCCTCTCCTGCCCCGCCCTCTCGGCCCTCGCCCTCTCCCCCGACGGGAGCCGCCTGGTCTACCAGGCCATGCCCCGGGAGGACTGGGAGCTCTTCCTGGCCGACGGGAAGGGCGGAGAAGGCGCCAACCTGACTCGCGACGTCCAGCACGACCTCTTCCCCGTCTGGGTCGCCGACGGCCGCCTCCTCGCCATGAAGGGTGAGGGACGTCACCGGCGCGCGCACCTGTACGACCTGGCCACCGGAGAGGCGACCTGGCTCTTCCGGAACAACACCGTCCGCACGGTCGCGCCGGAGTACGAGTGGGCGCCGAGCCCCGACGGCCGGCGCATCCTCCTGGTGGCGGAGCGGGACGGCGACACCGTGTCGCCGGAGCGGGGCGTGTACCTCCTGGACCTCGGTCGGAAGGTGACCCGGGAGGAAGTCCTGGCCCGGGTCCGCGCCCAGATGGCGGCGGAGCAGGAGCTGCGCCGGCGCGGGGAGCACATGTACCAGCCCGTGAGCCCGGACATCCGGGCGGTGGTGGAGGGCATCTCCACGGCGCGCATCTTCGAGTACGAGCGCGACCTGTTCCGCTTCGGGTCCAAGCACATCACCCAGCCCGGCAACGCCCTGGCCATCGAGTACCTGGCGGCCAAGCTCCGTGAGTTCGGCTACGAGCCCGAGCTGCAGTGGTTCGAGCCCCGGGGCACCCGCACCGCGAACGTGGTGGTGCGCCTGCCGGGGACCGTCCACCCCGACCTGGTCTACGCCGTGAGCGCGCACTTCGACTCCAACGCGCGGAGCCCCGGAGCCGACGACAACACCTCCGCCACCGTGGGGCTCCTGGAGATGGCCCGGGTCCTGGCGGGCCGGCCGCTGCCGGCCACGCTGGAGATCGCGTTCTTCACCGGCGAGGAGGCGGGGCTCCTGGGGAGCCGCGAGTACGTGCGGCGGGCCGTGGAGGGGGGCAAGCACCTGGTGGGAGCCCTGAACAACGACATGGTGGGATGGGCCGAGGACTACCGGATGGACAACACCATCCGGTACTCCAACGAGGGGATCCGTGACCTGCAGCACGCGGCGGCGTTCCTGTTCTCCGACCTGGTGACGTACGACGCCAAGTACTACAAGAGCACCGACGCCGCGGCCTACTACGACGCCTACGGCGACATCGTGGGAGGCATCGGCTCCTATCCCATCCTGGCCAGCCCACACTACCACCAGGTCCACGACGTCCTGGAGACGGTGAACCACCAGCTCATCGCCGAGGTGGCCAAGGTCACCACGGCCTCGGCCATGCTCCTGGCCTCCTCCCCGTCCCGGCTCCAGGGGCTGGAGGCCCGGCGCAGCGGAGCGGTGGTGGACGTGAGCTGGACGCCGGCGCCGGAGAAGGACGTGACGTCCTACCGGGTGACCTGGGGCCCCGCGGGAGAGAAAGGCGCCCACACCATGACCGTCACGGAGCCCCGGGCGCGGCTGGAGGGCGTCACGCCCGGGAGCGTCGTCGCGGTGAAGGCGGTCAACGCGCGGGGAATGGAGGGGTGGGACTGGGCGAAGGTCGTGGTGGCGCGGTAGGCTCCGCTCCGACGGCCACGGCGATCCACATCCAGGGGAGGCGCATCATGCTCTCGGGTCACGCCGTAATGAAGTGTCGCTGGGTTCTCGCTCTTCTCGCCATGGAGGCAGTCATGCCCGGGTCCGCACCGGCCGCCGCGCAGACGGCGCCCGATCCGATTCCGTCATTGAAGGTCGGCACCGCCTCGGCGACGCGCGGCCAGAAGGTGACGGGTGTCATCGCGATTCCTGCCGGCCAGGATGCGGCGACGAGCATCGCCGTGGCGGTCGTGCACGGCGCCAGGCCCGGCCCCGTCCTGGCGGTCGTCGCAGGCTCGCACGGAACCGAGTACTCGTCGATCCTGGCCGTCGAGCGCCTCATCCAGATGCTCGACCCCGCTCAGATCTCCGGCTCCGTCATTCTCGTGCCGCTCGTGAACGTGGCGTCGTTCGAGCAGAAGATCGTGCACGTGAACCCGGTCGACGGCAAGAACATGAACCGGTTCTACCCGGGCAAGGCGGACGGGACGCAGACCGAGCGGGCGTCGTTCCTGATCACGAAGGAGGTCATCGACCAGAGCGATCACCTCATCGACATGCACGGCGGCGACCTCGACGAGAGCCTGCGGCCGTACACGTACTGGACGGTGACGGGAAACGCGGCGCAGGACGGCGTGTCGAAGCAGATGGCGCTGGCGTTCGGCCTGGACCACATCATCATCTCGGCCGATCGCCCGAAAGACCCCGCGGCGTCGCGCTACCTGGAGAACACCGCCACCACGCGCGGCAAGCCGTCGATCACCGTCGAGGCCGGCCACGCGGGCACCACCGACCCGGACGACATCGCGGCGCTCGTGTCGGGAACGCTCAGCGTGATGCGCCACCTCCGGATGCTCCCGGGCGCGCCGGCCGCCGTCGAGAACCCGGTGTGGATCGAGCGCCTGGCCGAGGTGTCCAGCGAGCAGACCGGCATCTTCTACCCGCTCGTGAAGCGCGGCACCTACGTCCAGGCGGGGATGAAGATCGGATACGTGACCGACTACGTGGGCACGACGATCTTCGAGGCGCGCTCCCCGGAATCGGGCGTGGTGCTCTACGTGCGCGCCGTGCCGTCCATGACGAAGGGCGAGACGATCGCGAGCATCGGGGTCGTGCGGAGATAGGCGGGAGTCGGCCTACACCTTCTCCGGCTCCGGCGGCACAGCGGGGGGCGTCAGCGGATGGCCGAAACGCTGCCGCGGCACGACAGGCTGCGCGCGGACCCACAGCCGATGTTCATAGCACGCGACCACGCGGGCGCGCACGGACCTCCGTGTGTCCCCCGCCGCTGCCTCGAACTGTGCATACCGCTGCGGGTCGTTCGACACCGTGAACCACCACCACGAGCCCCTGGACGGATCCCCTCGCACCTCGGGGGTGCACTCGTACGTGCGACCACCGTCCTCGAACGTGAACGCTCCGAGCCTCGGGGTCACGCCTCGACCCCGGGCACATTCTGGGAGGGAGCGTCCGCACCTTGCTGCTCGGTCCGGTCCAGGGTCTCCTGCCGCTTCTTCTCTGCCTTCTCTTCGTTCTTCTTCTGCTTCTTGATCTCCCGCTGCCGCTTCTCGAAGCCGTAGTTCACTCGCTTCCCCATGCCACCTCCGGGTGATCAGGAATGAAGCCCAGGAGGGTCCGCGTGCGTGCGCACGTGCGGCCCTGTGGGTCGAACAAGCTCATAAAGATACCGCGATCTCGTGCTCGGCGTGCGTTCCGCATCGTGACAGGGTCGCGCGCGCGGCCAAAGAGCACATGCGGTCCCCACTCTGTTGACGCAGGGCGTGACTCCAACCCAGCTTGCCGTTGCTGTCCTGCCCGCCGACCACGTGCAACCCTGGACGTCGCCAGGTTCCACTCGCAGGGGGCATCCCATGTACTACCTTCGCCGCTGCCTCGCAGGGGCATTGGTCGTTCTCTCCGTCGGAACGCCGCTGCAAGCCCAGCGTGCGCCGACCGCGCAGGGTCCTTTTACCATGGCCCTGGCAGGCGACGCCCTCATCACCCGCCGCCTCTCCGTCTATCAGGAACCGGAGTTCCAGCGCATGATCGAGCTGATCCGCGGCGCCGACGCAGCGTTCGTGAACCTCGAGATGCTGTTCCACGACTACGAGCCATGGCCGATGCACGAGAGCGGCGGGGTCTACGCGCAGGCGGATCCCAGCTTGGCCAAGGAGATCGTGGCGGCGGGCTTCGACCTGGTCTCCCTCGCGAACAACCACACGGGGGATTACGGCGTGGAAGGGATGCTGCTCACCCGAGGCTATGTGCGTGAGGCCGGCCTCGTGGGTGCGGGCACGGGCGAGAACCTCCACGAAGCGCGGGAGGCGCACTTTCTGGAGACGGCACACGGCCGCGTGGCGTTGGTCGCCACGACGTCCACGTTCCCGGAGCATTCCATGGCGAGCCGGCCGCGTGGAGCCGTGCGCGGACGGCCCGGCCTGAGCCCGTTGCGGTACACGAGCACGCGCGTCGTGACGACCGATCAGCTCAGCCGTTTGGAATCCGCACTCCAGGACGTCGGCGTGGCGGTTCGCTCCCGTGACGGAGAGCTGACGGTTCTCGGCGAGGTGTTCGAGGCAGGGGACACGCCCGGCCTGCGCACGGAGCCCCTGGAGCAGGATGTGACCGAGATCGCGGCCGTGGTGAGCAACGCTTCACGCCTGGCGGACTACGTGCTCGTCAGCCTCCACGCCCATGAGGGCGCCGGCCCGGCGACCGTGCCCGCCGGGTTCCTGGTCACGTTCGCCCACGCCATGATCGATGCCGGCGCGGACCTGGTCGTGGGCCATGGGCCGCACATGCTGCGCGGCATCGAGATCTACAAGGGCAAGCCCATCCTCTACAGCCTGGGCGACTTCATGTACCAGACCGAGACGACGCTACGCCACCCCAACGAGAGGTACGAGCAGGCCGGGCTGGACGAGACCAAGGGCGCTGCGGACTATTACGACGCCACCACCTCGAGCGGCACCCGGGGCTTCCCCGCGACCCAGGAGGTCTGGGAGTCCGTGATCGCGGTGCCCACGTTCAGAGGTCGCGAGCTGGTCGGGATCGAGCTGCACCCCATCACGCTGGGTTTCGGCCAGCCGCGCCACGTGCGCGGCCGCCCGATGCTGGCGGACCGCGAGTTGGGCAAGAAGATCATCAACGATCTCATCGAGCGCTCGCGACCCTTCGGCACCGTGGTCGAGTGGCGGGAAGGCGAGGGGATCGGGGTGGTGCGTCCGCCCACGGTGCCATAAGCCGGCCGGGCCGGAGTCGTTGCGGCTGACGCGGCACCCGGCGTATGCATGTGCTGTCAGCCTCCCCCATTGCCGGGATCGTCCTTTGGACAGACGGGATTTCGCCAGGCTCGCGCTCCTGGCCGGCGCTGCCGGCCTCACTTCCTGCGCCGACGGATCCCGCGGGGGTGAAGCCACCAGGTCGCGCCGCCCCAACATGGTGTTCGTGCTGCTGGACGACGCCAGGTACGACGACCTCGTGGGCCATCCGTTCGCCGACCTGCCGAACCTCGGGCGGATCGCGCGGGAGGGCGCCTCGTTCCGGCGCGCCTTCACGTCCGCGCCCCTCTGCTCCCCGAGCCGCGCCATCTTCCTGACCGGACAGTACGCGTTGCGCAACGGCATCACCGACAACAGCGAGCGGGGGGAGCGCAGCCATCAGATCGTGACCTTCCCGAAGCTCCTCCACGACGCCGGATACCACACCGGGTTCTTCGGGAAATGGCACATGAGCGGCGTGGACGACTCACCCCGCCCCGGCTTCGACCGTTGGGTGAGCTTCGTCGGCCAGGGCGTGTACTTCGACCCCGACATGAACATCGACGGGCAGCCTGCGAAGGGCGCCGGGTACATGACCGACATCCTCACCGATCACGCGGTGTCGTTCATCGAGGGCGCCCCCGCCGAGCAGCCGTTCCTGGCGTTCGTGGCGCAGAAGGCGGTGCACCCGGAGATCCATCCTGAGTACGTGCGCACGTTCCCACCCGCGCCCGGGGACGAGCGGCTGTACGAGGGGCAGCAGGTCCCGCACGGCCCCAGCTGGCGGGCGCCGACGACCGGAAAACCGGCGCTCTCCCGGCCTGCCGACCACACCGACCCCCGCAGCCCCGAAGGAGGGCTCCCCGACGACGTCATCCTCGACCGGATCCGGATGCTGAGCGCCGTGGACCGGAGCGTCGGGCGACTGCTGGGGACCTTGGAGGCGAAGGGCGTGCTGGACGAGACCGTGTTCGTCGTCACCAGCGATCAGGGCTTCTTCTACGGTGAGTTCGGCCTGGCCCAGGAGCGCCGGCTGGCGTACGAGCCCAGCATCCACATCCCCCTGCTCGTCCGCTATCCGCCCCTCGTGCCTGCCGGGTCGGCCCCCGACGCGCTGGCGAGCAACGTGGACGTGGCCCCGACGCTGCTCGAGCTCGGCGATGCGCCGGCGCCCGCGGACCTGGACGGTCGCTCCCTCGTAGCAGTCCTCGGGGGCGCGGCCGCCCCGGTGCGCGACGACCTTCTCATCGAGTACTACTCCGACACCGAGTTCCCCCGCCTGCAGGGGATGGGCTACAAGGCCGTACGGACGGACCGGTACAAGTACATCCGGTACGAGGAGCTGGACGGGATGGACGAGCTCTACGACCTGGAGGCGGATCCCGCGGAGCTGGACAACCTGCTCCCCGACCGAGTGCCGGCGGGGGTACTGGACGATCTGACGGGACGGCTGGAGCGGCTGCTGGGGAAGGGCGCGTAGCGGACGGGATCAGCGTGGCATCCGCCCGAACGCGGAGCGCGCATCACTGGGCCGCTGCGACCGTGGCCAGGGCGAGGAACATGGGCGCCGGCTCACCGTGGAGCAGCCCTTCGCGCACGCCATCCACCGGAGCGAACCCCAGCGAGGCGCAGAAGGGCACCGCCCCTGGCTTCACGTCGGCGACGATCCCCACGCAGCCGGCCCGTTCCCGCAGCTCCTTGGCCACCCCCAGGGCGTGCGCCAGGAGCGCCTTGCCGATCCCCTGCCCCTGGACCCGCCCATCCACCCCCAAGCGCGCGAGACGCAGCACCGGAAGCGGGTAGCAGGGAAGCCGCTTCCTCAGCCGGGCGCCCGGCAGGCCCGCCCGCTCGATGGAGGCCGCGGTCACCGTCGCGAAGCCGACGATCCTCCCCTCCACCACCGCCACGTACGTGACCGCCAGGTGGAGCTTGAACTGGTTCTGTCCCGCGTAGTGCTCGAAGAAGCGGTCCAGGTCGGGCTCGCCGCAGGTGAAGCCGGCGCGGTCATCCCCCTTCTCGAGCGGCCGGATCTCAACGGCGGGAGCCATGCACGAGCGCCCGGAGTACGTCGGTGGGAGCGGCCGGGGACTCGATGGCTTCCACGATCCGGTCGAAGGCCTCGTTCTCCAGCACCAGACGGGCGGGTACGAGAGCCTCGTCCGGAAGCTCCGTGCGCGCCTGCATGAACAGGAGGAGCGCCTGCTCCACCACATGGTGCTTCCGGAGCCCGTGGCTCTCGGTGAAACGGCCGAGCTGCTCCTTCGTGGCAGCCGAGATGGTGGCCGAGATCTGGGACTGAGCGCTCATGGCCCCTCCGGCGGGAGCCTGGTGGGGGGCAGCCGATGCTGGCGCCCGGCCATCTGCGTGGTCCGCACGTGCGTGGCCCTCCGCGTGTGGAAAAGTCGTCTCATCCAGACATGGACAGAATTGGAGACGGCGGATCACAGGAGGCCGACACGCGGTCCGGGAAGCCCTGCGGGTGGGGCTCACGACGCGTCTCACGCGCGCGGCGCACCGGCTCCTCCTCGTGCGAGGTCGCACCCGCTCGTCGCCGCTCCTGGGGCTCTCCAGGGGCTCGATTCCGCGCCGCGTATCTTTCGGGGTCCACTCGACCAGCCTCCCTCCGTGCGCGGAACGAACACCATGGCCCCGTACCCGACCTTCCCCATCGCCGGTGCCCGCCACCTCCATCTGGTGCGCGAGGAAGCCGCCCCGTACGACGCATCCGACGCCGACGTCCTGGAGTCCCTCGGGGACGAGATCGCCACACTGGCTGCACACATCCACGCCGCCACCCATCGCCTGCTCGTGCTCCTCGCCGGACCCACGCCTTCGGCGCGGGTGCCCCCGACCAACGCCGAGGCTGGGAGCGCGACGGCCAAGGGTCGTGCGCCCACTGGCTCGCGTTCCGGACCGGGATCGACCTGGGGGCGGCCCGCGAAAAGGTGCGCGCCGCACGGGCGCTGACCTCGCTCCCGCTCACTGGCGCCGCGATGGCCCGAGGCGAACTGTCGTTCTCCCAGGTCCGCGCCCTGACGCGCGTGGCCACCGCCGAGACCGAGGGTGACCTCGTCGCGCTGGCCCGGGGGTGCACGACGGCGCAGCTGGAGCGCGTGGTGCGCGCGTCGAGGCGTGGGAGCCGCCGGGACGGGGCCGACGCGGACAGAGAGCGCCGTGAGCGCCGCGTCCTCTCGGTCTTCCCCGATGAGGACGGCATGTACGCCATGCGCGGCGTGCTCCCGCCCGAGGTGGGCGCGCTCCTCATGCGCGCGATCGAGGCGGCGTCCGACGTGCTGTACCGCCAGGACCGCGCCAGCGCGGCGTCCGGAGCGCCCACCCGCACGCCCGCCCAGCGGCGCGCCGACGCCCTCGCGCTCCTCATGGAGCGCGCGATGGAGGCGGGGTTCGCGGAGGACACGTGTCCGGGGGGGGCGGTGAGCGGCACCCGCGCCGCGCGCTATCAGGTGGTGCTCCACGTGGACGCCGACACCCTGGCCGAACCCGGCGACCCGGGTCGCTCCGAGCTCGAGGATGGCACCCGCGTTTCAGCTGAAACGTCCCGCCGCGTAGCGTGCGATGCCGCCCTCGTACGGGTCACGCAGCGCCCCGACGGCTCGGCGCTGGACATAGGGCGCCGGACCCGCACGATCCCACCCGCCCTCCGTCGCGCGCTCCATGTCCGCGACCAGGGATGCCGCTTCCCAGGGTGCGGCTCACGGTTCACCGACGCGCATCACGTCCGCCACTGGGCCGACGGTGGGGAGACGAGCCTCTCCAACACCGTCCTGCTCTGCGGCCATCACCACACGCTGGTCCACGAGGGCGGGTGGACCGTACGGTGGGACGGCGATGGGCGACCGGTGTTCCTGGATTCCCGGGGCGGCGAGCACTATGACGCGCGCCCGGCCCCACCGGAACTCGGGATCGATCCCGTTCGGGCGCTCGTGGCCGAGCACGCGCGCCGTGGCGTCACGCCGGACTGGCGGACGGCCGGCGCGCGATGGAAGCGCGAGGAGGACATCCCGGCGGCCATCTATTTCAGAGGTATGGAGGCGGCGGGGTGAGGAAGCTCCGGGGCTCGGGAGGCGGCCCGCGGCGCCGACGTTCAACGCCGCCATGACCCGGAGGGGATCGAAACGCCGAACCCGCCCACGGAGCCCTCGTCATCCGACCTCGGGAAGAGGGCGACGCCCCCCGAGGCGGGTGAGCCGCATCGCGGCTGCGTGCTACCGGCTCCAGCCCATCGTCATCCCCACCATCGCGAGCTTCAACCCCCGCGAGGCCCACGCTGCCCAGCCGGCATCGGGATGGGCGTACCGATACGCGTCGAGCACGGCCGGAGCCAACACGAGGGGGCCCATCCAGCGTTCGCTGACCCCCAGCGCGTCCGCCGCCCCTCGCGTGTCGCGCTCGTAGGGACCGCTCTCGGCGAATGCCGCCCCGGCGTACATCACCGACACGCCCACGTGAAACGCGAGCACCCCCTCTTCGAACCGCCGCCGCTCCGAGCGCAGGTTCGGATGTGCGCTCAGGATCCGCTCGCTTGCGACGTACTGCATCCAGAGACCGGCCGACGAAACGGCGTACTCCGCACGCGGCGACAGGTTGGGCGCGTGCGCGATCGCGAAGAACGGCAGGCCCTTGAAGTCGACCTTCTTCAGGTGGAAGTCCGCGCCGACGAGGCTGCCGACCATCAGGTGCCCCGCCTCGTGGATGGCCAGTCCCGTGGCCATGCCGCCCATGAGCTTGGCGATCTGGACGCCCCTCGAGTCCGGCTTCTTGGCCGCCGCGGCTGCCTTCTGGTCCGACACTTCCCCCGTCTGACCCCGCGCCGGCGACGCGAGGGCGATTGCAGGAACCACGATCAGGGCGAGGCGCGGGAAGGACAGCATGGTCCGTGGAAAGTGGCACGTACGCCGTCGACGGTCATGCCGCGGCCATGAGCCTACGGCCGGGCGCCTCGACCTTGAGCGGGGTGTCGTCCCCTGTCAACCGGCGCACTCCGCCGTCCCGCCGTCGCTGCGCCCGCTTGCATGGACCCAACAGGCAGCCCCCGTCCAGGGAAGTCCTGGGCAGGGGCTCGAGAACGTGGCGAGAGATGGTCAGGTGCTACGAGTGGAGCCAGCCGGGCTCGAACCGGCGACCCCCTGCTTGCAAAGCAGGTGCTCTCCCAGCTGAGCTATGGCCCCGAGCATGTACTTCCAACACGACGGTCAAGATACCCTGGGTGTCCGCCTCTTGGTAGGCCGGCCCCAGGCCCTCAGGTAGTACCCCACAGGGCGGAGAGCGGAGCGGCGTAGAGGGCGTGTCCGAACGGGATGGTCTGGTCGGAGTCGTGGAGGACGAGTCCCAGCCTGAAGTCGCGTCCCATCGCGGCGGCCACCTTGCGGATTCCGGCGAAGTCCTGCTCCCGCACCGTCGCGGTCGCCTTCACCTCGATGGCGATGGCGCCGCCGTCGGGGGCGACAAAGACGAGATCCACCTCGTTCATGTCCTTGTCCCGGTAGTGGTGGAGCGTGCCTCCCCCGGGCAGCCACCCGGCCTGTCGGAGCAGCTCGGCATGGACGTAGGACTCGAGCACGGGCCCGAAGGGCGTGCGGTCACGGCCGACCTGATCCGCCGTCAGTCCGAGGGTCGCGGCGAGCAGGCCGGAGTCGAGGACGTGGACCTTGGGCGTCTTCACGAGCCTCTTGAGGGGGTTGCGGAACCAGGGGGGCAGGCGCCGCACCATATAGAGGCGCTCGAGGACGGCGAGGTACCGGCTCGCCGTCTTGTCGTCCACACCGACCCGCCCCGCCAGCTGCGAGAAGTTGGTGAGCTGGCCGGAATGGCGTGCCACGGCCTGGAACAGCACGCGCATGGCATCCGGGTGTGCGATCCCAGCCACGAACGGGACGTCGCGGCGGAGGATGGCGTTCAGGTAGTCGAGTGCCCAGGCTCGCCTGCGGTCGGGATCGGCGCGGCGGTGCATCTCGGGGAAGCCCCCCGTCAGCACCGTCTCCACGAGATCCCCGGCGATGACGAGGTCGGTGGGCCGTGCGACTCTCCCGTCCAGCGCGGCCTCCAGGAACCGGGGGCGGACGCCCCGGATCTCCGCCTCGGACAGGGGAAGGAGCTCCACCACGGCCATGCGTCCTGCCAGGCTCTCCGATACCTGCGGGAGATCGAGGACGTTGGCGGACCCGGTGAGGAGGAAGCGCCCCGGACGCCGGTCCCGGTCCACGGCGACCTTGATCGCCCGCAGCAGCTCGGGAGCGCGCTGAACCTCGTCGATGATGGCCTGATCGAGTCCGCGGATGAAGCCGGTCGGGTCCCCGAGAGCAGCCTCGAGGGTGGTTGCGTCGTCCAGGGTGACGTAGCGCCAGTCCCTCGCCACCAGCTCGCGCACCAATGTGGTCTTCCCGCTCTGGCGGGGCCCCACCACCAGCACCACGGGAGTATCCCCGAGCGCCACGCGTACCGCGTCGGCGGCGTACCGGGGGAACAGATCGGGGTGTCGGCGCGTGCTGGCGTGGGACATTGAGCTCCGAGGGGTTGCGGCTGATTCGGATTATGATGACGGCTGATCCGGAAGGCAAGGCCGGCCATTTCGGCATTCCATGTCGGCTGATCCGGACCACGAGCACGTCAGCCGGATGCTGAAAGCGGCATCCGTCCAGCCCTTCCCCAGGGTGCGCGCCCCGCTCACGCGCAGTGTCACCCCCACGACTTCATTGCCGCTTCGATCCACGCCCCGCATCCTTGGCCACCTGCCCAAGGACTTGGCTCGTAGTCCCAATCACCTGGGAGGATTGCGTCCGCCGGCGCCGAGGCCGAGCTCCTCGAGCCCGAGTTGCTCCGGGAGATGGTGCGGGAGGTGGTGCGGGCGATGTCGGGGTAGGCGCCGCTACGCCGCGCCGGAGCGAGCCCGCCGCCGCACAGGGAGCCGAGCTCCCGCCGCCTCACGGAGCCGGTCACAGATCCACGCGTTCAAGCTCGCTCCCGCCAGCTCCGCCGCCGACGTCGCATCGCGGTGGAGGTCGGGGTCCATCCGCAAGAGGAACCGCCCGGAGAGCGGCCGCTCCGGCTCCCGGCCCAGCTCCTTACAGAAGGCGAGGTAGTCGTCCACGGAGTTGCGGAATTCACGCTTCAGTCCCGCGACGCTGTCGGCCTCGAACGTGATGACGTCGCGGAGATGGAGGACAGTGCCGTGGAAGGTCTCGGCGTCCTCATCGAAGGTCACTCGTGCCCTGTACCCTTTGTACTGCATCATGAGACTCCCGCTTCCGTCAGGAACCGCCGGACCGAATCCACCGAGCTCTTTGTGAGTTCCTTGCCCGGGTGAGGGCGGTGAAAGACAGCCGCGCGTCCGTTCAGAACCACGCGGACCCTCGATCCCGAACCTTCCGTGACGTGTGCGCCGATGGCCTCGAGGAGCGCGATCACCTCCCGCCATGTCAGGTCGGCCCGCGTCGGCCGCTCTTCGATGCGTGCCCGGACCTTCTCGTGCCGGTGACTCAAGGGCAGCCGTACCCGCGCTCGATGGAAGATATCGTACTATAGTATCATGATCAATTCTCCCTGCATGAGTACGCTGGCCAGGTGCCGTGGGCGGCGGAATGCGCCGATCTGCCTCCGCTTTCACACCCTCCTGCCATGCTTCTCTCCGTATCGCCCGGTCCCCCACAGGGCGGAGAGCTGAACGGCGCCGGGTCGCGCCCCGGTCGCCCCGCCTACGTGCCATCACCTTTCCACGGCTCGCCCGGAAGGCCGGCGATGATGGCCTCGGGGACGACGGACACTGCCCCGTCGAAGTCCCAGGCGATGTCAGGCCTCAGCAGCGGAGCCACCTCGACATCGGCATGCCTCAGGGCGTACCAGAGGTCGAAGAGGTCCCGTCCCTTCTTCCGCTGGTACAGAGCGCGGAGCTTCGTGCCAAGCAGCTCGGGACGAGCGAAGTGGGACCCGGCGTCACCTGCACCAGGTCGATGTCCTCCGAGCATCGGGCAGGCGGAAGGAGATGGAGCTCGTACAAGGCGGTGGCGCCCCGGAACGCCAGGCTGTCGGCCAGCTCCGGCGCCCGGAAGAGCTCCACGAGCGCACGGCTGATCACCAGGTCTTGCTCGACCTGGGCATCGAGCTTCCATGGAGCATGGACGCGCCACTCGGTGATGAAGTCCCGGGGGATCACAGGTCCGGCTCGACGTCCGTGTTGATGATCAGCCGCCACCGGGAGTTCCTGCGACCGCCGGCCACACCTTTGGCCCGTCGCAGCGGCGTGTCGCTGTGGGCCCTCCCCTGAACAAGCGGGAGCAGGGCTGCCGCCAGAGGGTCCCGGCCCACGGTCTCCAGCAGGTACCCGAGGCGCTGCGCCCATGAGATCGGCGAGCGCTCCGCGACCTCCACCAGGACATGCGCCGACATGGCCTCCGCCAGCTCGCCGAGCACGGTCGCCACGTTGCTCAGCCCTCCGGAGTGGTTCGGGTATCCTACCATCTCGAGCCCCGTCACCTCGGCCGTGGCGTACCGGACGTAGCCGCGCGGCGTGCTCACCAACTGCACAGGCATGCCCTCGAGGTCATGACGGGCGATGAAGTCGATCCGGACCTGTCCGCATGCGACGGGTCGCCGGTTCCGTCGGACCATCACCTGGAGCGCCTGGGGGCGCTGATGGGCAGCCCCGTGCCGCTCGGCCGCCGAGAGCAGGCCCACGTAGTATGGCTCTGCCCACATCTCCATCAGTGGATGGATGAAGTGCTCCGCCGGGAGGCAACCGAGCCGCCGGTACTCCGGCGGCACGATGACGTGGAACGACCGTGCGGGGCTGGCCACCGCACCGGCCTTCCGGAGCCGCTGGATCTGGCCGCGGGTCGCAGACGCGGTTCCCCCCAAGGCGGCCTGGGCCATCTCGGTCGTGAAGTGGTGGCGGCCCTGCCCAGCCAGTTGGTCGATGTACTCGGAGGCGCGCACCTGACAGTTCTTGCGGAAAGCTCCGCTTGAGGGTGTGTTTGGCGAGAATCGTACGGTCGTGCATGACAATTCTTGCGAAACGTAATGCATCATGGCATTTTACGCAAGAATCGTAAAGGTCACTGCCCCTCGGTTGCGGCGTGCCGGTGTGGGCCGAGGCTGCGCCATGACCCCGTCCAGCGTGCCACGCACGACCCCCGCTTCTACCCCTCCGCCTTCCGCCCCGTCACGATCTGGGTTTTGTACGTGCCCCGGAACGCCCGGATGAGGAGCCCGCTGTCGCCGCCGAGCCAGGCTTCCGTCAGGACGTACTCGGTGACGTACTCCGAGTAGGACGGCGCGAAGTTCCCCACAATGCTGAATACGAGCCGGGGGATCTCGCCGGGCTCGGCGGGCGGATCGAGCGTTCCTGCAACCGGGAACGCCGCCTCCCGCCCCGTCGCGATCGCGTGGAAGAGGATCTGCCCCTCGTCGTTCACGCTGACACGGTATTCGCCGGCGGCGAAGTCCTGGGACGCCACCTTGAACTTGAAGGGCACCTCGAAGAGGAGCGGCGACGTCGTCTGGCCGGCCGCTGCGGCGGCGACCAGGAGCAGCATCCCGAGAGCCGCGAGCGCCATCCGCGTCATGTCTCCCTCCTTCTCATCGGTCCAGCCCTGTCCGGATGGACGGGACGCAGGTCCCTACAGCATGAAGTCCGGATCCAGCGCGGAGGCGTCGTCGGCTTCCGCGTCGCCCTGGGTCGGCACGCCGTTCTCGAGAGCGTCCTGCATGGCCTCCACGAACGTGTCGATCTCCTCGAGCGTCGTGTAGACGTTGGGGGAGATGCGCAGCGCCTGGTAGTCGAACACCTGGTTGGGCGGCACGCCCCCGACGAGCGGGACCACGACGATCCGGTACTTGCTCATCAGGAACCTGGCCAGATCCCGGACGTCGATCCCCTCGATGTTGACCGCGGCCACGCCCCAGGCCACGGCCGGCTCGTCGAGGTTGGTCAGGATGCGCACGCGCGGGTTGGCCTTGAGCGCGTTGGCCCAGCGCAGCGTCAGGTACCGCAGGCGCGCCGCCTTGCGCTCGGCGCCGATGGCCTGGTGGAAGGCGAGGGCTTCGCCGAGAGCCGCACGGATGCCCCAGGGATGGGTGCCGATGGCTTCGAACTTGGTGATGTCGTAGTCCTGCTGCTCCGGGGCGGCCTGGAGGGGCCAGAACCGGGGGATCATCTCCCGGCGCACGTAGAGGCAGCCGTTGCCGATGGGAGCCAGGAGCCACTTGTGGAGGCTCACGCCGTAGGCGTCGCACTCGAGGTCGCGGAGCTTGAACGGGAAGTGTCCCAGGGCGTGGGCGCCGTCCACGATGGTGACGATCCCCTTCGAGCGCGCCAGGCGGGAAATCCGCTGTACCGGAAAGAGCTGCGCCGTGAGGTTCGTCGTATGGCAGAAGTGGAAGACCTTGGTCTTCGGGGTGACGGCCTGCTCGAAGAGCGTGTAGAGCTGATCCTGGGTGGCAGGGACGGCGAACTGGAGGCGGGTGACCTTGATGCCCTCGCGACGCATGCGCTGGTCCCACGTCGTCAGCATGCGGGGATAGTCCTGCTCGGTGGTGACGACCTCGTCGCCTGGCTCGAGGTCGATCCCGTTCTGGACGATCTGCAGGGCTTCGCTGGCGCCGCGGGTGAGCGCCAGCTCCTCGGGATCGCAGCCGAACTCGTTGGCCATGCGGCGCCGGATGGTCTGGATGCCTGCCGCGACCATGGCTTGGTAATGAACCGGCAGCAGGTTGATCTGCTCCGTGTACCGGAACGCCGCTTCGAGCGCAACGCGCGGTGTGGGGCTGGTGAAGCCGTTGTTGAGGTTGATCAGGGTGCGATCGAGCTTGAACGCGAGCTGCACTTCCCTCCAGTAGAACTCGTCCTCGGCGACGTCCTGGGGAGAGCGTCCGGCGACGGATTGGGAGGCGGCCTGGACGCGTTCGAGATTCGCCGTGTTCCAGGTGAAGGCGACCGCCGGTGCGGCGCCGGCCGCGCGGAGAAAGTCCCTCCGGTTCCAGAAACCGTGGTTCATTTGACGCCTCCTTGCTCCCGGGATGGATCGCCCATTCGGCATCGAGGACGTGCTCATTCGCGGCATGGAGCGGGACGCGCGTCCGATCGCCGTTTGAGGCTGGAAAGCAAGGTAGGCTGCGCGTCCGGCGAGCAGCAAGCACGGGGGAGGAGGACGGCCGGCGGGCGGCATGATGGTGCTCGCAGTCGTCCGGGGTGTGGCAGGATTCGCGGGATGTCCCATCGAGACATTCCCACTGGGCACTGCGACCGCGTTCTTGCTGGGACGGAGGCCCTGGAGTCCATCGACTGGATCGACCCGCTGCAGTGAGGAGGCGACCGTGAGGCACAAGCTCGTCGCGGCTGAAGCCCGGGAGAGCTACCGGCTCTGGGGGCGTTTCGACGACGGGCTGGAGGGGGAAGTGGACCTCTCCGACGTCGCCGGAAGAGGTGTGTTCCGCCGGTGGACCGACCATCCGGCCGAGTTCGCCTGCGTCATGGTCGATGCTGAGAGCGGCGCTCCCACCTGGCCAGGCGGCCTCGATGTGGCGCCCGACGCGATCCACCGGAAGTTGTCCGCCTCATCATAGCGAATCCGCGTTGCGTAAGGACTCTGTCCTTACTACAGTAAGGAGATGAGCAAAGTGACCAGCAAGCGCCAGGTGACGCTCCCCAAGGAGATCGCAGACGTCTACGGCATTCAGCCCGGGGACGAGATCGACTGGGAGCCGGCGGGAGACGCGATCCGGGTCATCCCCCGAGGGCGGATCCGCAGCGCGCTGAGCGTGGCGGAGCGGCTGCGGCTCTTCGACGAGGCCACGCGCCGCCACGAGGAGCGCTGGGCCGGCTGGACGCCTCCGGACCCCCCCCCCACCGACCGCGGGTGGACCCGCGACGAGTTGTACGACCGTGACCGCGCTGGTTGACACCAACGTCCTGGTGTACCGCCACGACCCGAGAGACCCCGGGAAGCAGGCGCGCGCGCGGGCGCTGCTGCGCCAAGGCATCGAGGACGGATCGCTCCGCGTCCCCCACCAGGCCATCGTCGAATTCGTGGCGGCCGTGTCGCGTCCGCTCCCCGGGCTGGGGCCGCTCCTCTCCCCTGCGGACGCCCGGAGGGAAGCCGAGGAGATGCTCCGGACCTTCATGGTCCTCTACCCCGACGCCCACCTGGTGCGCGTGGCCCTCCAGGGCATGGCCGCGTACGAGCTGTCGTGGTGGGACGCCCACATGTGGGCGTACGCCGAAGTCCACGGCCTCGACACGCTCTTCTCGGAGGACTACCAACATGGGCGCTGGTACGGGGGTGTGCAGGTCGTGAACCCGTTCGCCACCGGCGTCCTCAGGGCAGAGGAGGGGAACGTGCGATCCGTGGAGAACGGCCCCTCCTGACCGTCGCATCCCGGCGCAGAAGGGCCGTCTCGTCCGCGCCGGGTTTGGCACGTCTCGGCCAACCACACGGCGTGGCTTCAGGGCCTCGGCCAGGTGGGGCGTGGCCTCGTTCAGCCATGGGACCGCCCTTCCGCCGACTCCATCGTCAAAGCTGGGACCCGGTCCCAACCCTCTCTTGTCATAACCCAATCGTTTGGGTATTCTGCAAGTGCCGACCGTGCTCATGGCCGACGGATTCTCCATCCGCGTGTACCCCAACGATCACGGGCCACCCCACGTCCACGCATGGAAAGCCGGCGGGTGGGTTGCCCTCACGATCCCGACGGAACGGGAGGCCGTGATCATCCTCCGGACTGCAGGGATGAGGGAATCCGATGTCCGCAGCGGAGTCCGGCTGGTCGAGGAAAACGCGCCCGCGCTGTGGATGGCCTGGAGGCACTACCATGGTGAAGAGACTGGATGAGCCAGAGTTGTCGGCCCAGATCACTCGGGCCCGGCGCCGCGGGCGTGCAGCCGACCGATCCGAGCCCCGCGCCGTGGCCGCCCACTATTTCCGCCAATCAGGCCTCATTGAGATCGCCCTCGCCAACGGGTGCTTCTTCTCGTTCCCGGCCGCTGAGGCCGAGGGCCTCGAGGAGGCGTCGGCCGATGAGCTGGAACGCGTTGAAGTCCTCGGGGGCGGCTACGCCCTCCGCTGGGAGGCGTTGGACGCGGATCTGACCGTACCCGGGCTCCTCGCCGGTCGCCTCGGATCGAGGCGATGGATGGCGAGGGAGATGGGGCGGGCCGGTGGCGTGGCCCGGACCGCCGCCAAGGCGCGGGCGGCGCGGCAGAACGGCCGGAAGGGAGGGAGACCGAGGAAGGATCGGGCAGGGGCATAGGGCGTGGTGGGGTCGGTGTCTTCGACCTCCCGGCGCTCACGGGCTATCTTGTCCCCGCCGGGTACGAAGTCGACTCGCTGATCGGGAGGTCCGGACGATGTCGGGCATGCGCACGCGCTCGAAGCTCGCGCTCCTCTTCCTGTTGCTCACTTCCCTGTCGATTGCTCCCGTCTCGCTCGCCGCCCAGGGCGCGACGGACGGGCACGCCCCCACGCTCCTCCGCTACATGGAGCAGATCCGGAACGAGACGGGCGTCCCGGGTATGGCCGTCGCGGTGGCACTGAAGGGAGAGATGGTCTTCTCGGGCGGGGTGGGATATGCCGAGCTGGACAACCGCACCCCCGCCGACGGGGGCACGGTGTGGAACGTCGGGTCGGTGTCCAAGGTCCTGGCCGGCGTCGCCGTGATGCAGCTCGTGGAGAACGGCAAGGTCAGCCTCGACGACCCCATCCAGAAGTACGTGCCCGGCTATCCGGAGAAGCAGGCCCCGATCACCCTGAAGCACATCCTCACCCACACCTCCGGCATCCGGCACTACAAGGACGGCGAGTTCGGCCCGTACGGCCTCTGGGAGGCGCGCCACTTCGAGGACATCAACGAGGCCATCGGGCACTTCCGCGACGATCCGCTCCTCTTCGAGCCGGGCACCCTCTACTTCTACTCCTCCCACGCGTTCAACCTGCTCCAGGGCGTGGTGGAGACGGCCAGCGGCCTCGGGTTCGAGGAGTACATGCGGCGCTACGTCTGGGAGCCCGCCGGCATGCTGAGCTCATCGTTCGACGTCCCCTCGCGCATCGTGAACAAGCGCGGGCGGGGCTACGTCCGCGACGATCGCGGCCTGCTCGTCAACCCGCGCTACGCCGATCCCAGCTACAAGTACGCGGGCGGCGGCATGCTCTCCACCGTGGAGGACCTCGTCCGCTTCGGACAGGCGATCAACGACGGCACGCTCTTGAAGCCGGAGACCGTCGCCACGATGTACGCCGTGCACGTGGACCCCGTCATGCAGTACCGCCCGTCCGGCGAGCCCGTGAAGCAGGCGTTCAAGATGGCGCTTGGCTTCCAGCTCGATCAGGACGCCGCCGGGCGCTGGTACATCGACAAGACCGGCACGGTGAGCGGGACGCGCTCCGTGGTCGTGACGTACCCGGAGTACGATCTGGTGGTGGCGGTGCAGGCCAACGGCCTCCCCTTCGACTCCAGGAAGTACGGAGAGGCCATCGCCCAGCTGTACCTGCCGGCCCCGCACGGAGGGTACCGGCCGGCCCGGTGAGGTAGCGGCCGAGTGAGGCAGCGGCCGGGGAGCGGGTAGCGGGTAGCGGCGCTGTAAGGGGGAGCGCGTCGCTCCTACTCCCCCTCCCCCGCCCCCGCCCCCAGCCCCGGCTCGACCGCGACGCCATCCTCGACGGCGTTCCCCGGGTGGACGATCACCTGGTCGCCCTCCTGGAGCCCCTCGAGCACCTGGGTATCGAGCCCAGCCTGCTGGCCGATCTTCAC
>DATIKQ010000074.1:0-38034 GCA_035477395.1 Longimicrobiales bacterium | reverse complement strand
ATCCTCCAAGCTCCTTGGCTGGGCTGGGCTCTACTCCGCTGCTACGCAGCGGAAGCCTTTGACTCCATCGGCGGAAAGGAGAAGAAACAAACCGAGTCAACCCGCACTACTCACCTGTCCACTGAGTCGGGGGAAGCCCACAGGCGCCCTACTGATGTGCGGGCCATGACTTCACCTCCTCGTGGGCGAGTGCGTCCCTCAGGATGCGGGCGGCCTCCAGGTGTCGGGTGCCGAGCCGTTCCAGGGCGTCGGCTACTTTGGCCATGACCCTGGGCGTCGCCGTGCGCTGGCCAGCCAGGATCATGGTGAGCAGCCGGCTGGACACCCTGGCCTCCATCGCCACCGACCTGAGTGACCCCGGGGTCACTTCCAGGGCTCGCCTCATCGCATCCACGTTCCTCATGTCCCCAATATAAGGACAAAACGATTCTGGCACAATTCCGGCACAAAAAACAAGAAAGAGGGCCGGATGACCGGCCCCCTAACCTTCCCTAAACCATTGTGCGAGTTGGGATGCCGGGGCTGGGACTCGAACCCAGACGGGATTGCTCCCAGGGGATTTTAAGTCCCCTGCGTCTACCGTTTCGCCACCCCGGCGTCAGTCGGTCCTGGTTCAGTTGGTCCTGGTGAGGACCACGCGGATGTTGTCCAGCCAGTACGTGCGCGTGCCCGCCGTCGTCCCCCAGATGCCCAGGGAGAGGTAGAGCCGGCCCTCGTCGTCGGCCTGCGCGGGGACGACGAAGCGCTTCACGGTCCAGGCGATGCCGGTGCCGGTGGCCTGCCCGCTGGACGTGTCCCCCTGGAAGTCCAGCGACGAAGCGGACGCAGGCGGCTCGGACCGGGCCGAGAGGATGAGCTTCCACGCGTCCGCGGTGCCGTGCTCCGCCGTGGCCAGGTCGAAGGAGACGTCCGCAGTGTAGCTCTTGCTCGGCGTGAGCTCCAGCTCCCGCGTGAGCCAGACCTTTCCTGCACCGGCCGGGTTCGCCAGGGAGACGCGGGCGGATCGGGTCCCGTCGGTGGCGCGCTCGGTGGAGCCCTCCGCCGTCCAGCTCCCCGCCCCCACGTCCGCTGCGGACGCGGTCCACCCCTCGAGACCCGATTCGAAGGAGTAGGCGAGGTCGAACTCGGGGACGATGACGGCCTCGGGGAGGCGGTCGCACCCCGCTCCCGCCGTGGCGGCGGCGGAGAGGGCGACGGTCAGGTACCAGCGGCTGCGTCGGGCCAGGGTCCCCTCCAGGGCCGGGGAGCGTGGGGGCACCCACGCCCCCGATCACGGAACCGGAAATATAGCGACCCCCGCCGCCCCCGGCCCTCCGGGGCGTGGAGGCTCCTGCCAGCGGCGACCGCCGGGTCCCCGGTCCGCGGACCGACAACGAGGAACCGTTCATCCCGGAGCCATGGTCGATCCCTCTGCGGGTATGGGCTTGTCCGTCGCCCTGGAATCGCGTATAGTGGCTCTAAGAACGCTTTTGATACCGATCTTCGGGCTCACGCCTGGAGAGAATCGACTACGGGGGTCCCATGGAGCGGTTCCATCCCGAACTCACCCTCACCAGCTCGGAGGTGGCCGACCTCCTGGGGGTGCACGCGTCCAGCGTGAAACGGTGGAGCAACGGCGGCGAGATCCCCTCGGAGAAGACCGCCGGGGGACACCGCCGCGTCCACCTGGAGGACGCCCTGGCCTTCGCACGCGCACGTGGGATCCAGACGGTCCTCTCCCCCTTCCACCCCTACGAGCCCCACGTGTGGACGGCGCTCCAGGAGGTGCGGCAGGAGGGGTCGTTCAGCCGCCTCCACAGCCTGGCCATGGGATGGGTGACGCGCGGGCAGCTGCGGCGCCTCACCGCCCTCTACGACGTCCTGGCCCGGGATTCCTCCGTTCCCCTCTGCCGGTTCTGCGACGAGGGTGTGCGGGGGCTCATGGTGAAGGTGGGGCAGGCGTGGGCGGAGGGGAGGCTCCGTGTGGCGGAGGAGCACATGGTGAGCCAGGCCATGACCGAGGTCCTCCTCAAGCTCCGCTCGGAGGAGCGCGAGGCCAGGGGCCGAGGCGGGTGGAGCGACGGGGCGCCGGTGGCGGTGGTGGGGACGATGGAGGCGAACCAGCACCACTTGGGCTCCCTCTGCATCCGGCTCCTCCTGGAGCGCATGGGCTGGGAGGTCTTCTACCTCGGCCCCGACGTCCCGGTGGAGGAATTCGCCGTGGTGCAGCGCGGTCGGGACGCTTCCCTCGTGTGCGTCTCCCTGCCCCCGGTGGCCCAGGCCGGCGACGTTTCCCGCGCCGTCCGGGTCCTGAGCGAGTTCTACGATCCCACCCGACCGTACGCCCTGGCCCTGGGAGGCGGAGTCCCCCAGGACCTGGAGCCCGCCCTTCTCGAAGGTCCTTTCGCCGACGCCCGGTGCCTGGGGAGCTGCGCCTCCCTTCGGGAAGCGCTGGAGGCCGGCTTCGCGTCCTCCCTCTCCGGAGCCTTCTGATGCCGTCGCACGTGGTCGCCGCACGTCCCGCCGAGCGTTGGGCCCTCCTTGGGCTCCTCGTGTTCACCGCGATCGCGGTGGCGGGCTATTGGAACTTCGCCCTCCATCCCCAGCGCCTCCCCCAGACCCCTTCGGCGCAGCACTTCTTCGCCATCTCCTTCCAGTTCTTCGGCCGCCTCCACATCGCCGTGTCGGCCGCGGCGCTGGCCGTCGTGCTGGTGGGGAGGCTCGGAGCGCGCTGGGTACCCGCCATGGTGGGCGCCTACGCCGTCGCCTTCTTCGCTGAGCACCTCGGGACCGGATACGGGATCCCCTTCGGCGAGTATGCCTATTCCGGTCTGCTGGGGTACAAACTGGGTGGGCGTGTCCCGGCGCTCATTCCGCTTAGCTGGTTCCTGATGGGGCTCCCGGCGTGGGTCGTCGCCCGGGCCGCGTTCCCGGAGAGCGCCACGCGGAGGATCGCGGTGGCGGCGCTCATGCTGGTGGCGTGGGACCTTGCGCTCGATCCGGCCATGAGCTTCCTGGCGCCCTACTGGATCTGGCAGGACACCGGCCCGTACTACGGGATGCCGTGGGTCAACCTGGCGGGGTGGTGGATCACCGGCGCCGTCATCATGGTGCTTCTGGAGCGCTTGGGTGGGGCGCTCCCCCCGGAGGCGCTCCCCCTGCGCTGGATGGCGGGCTACTACCTCGCGGTGCTGCTCATGCCCGTGGGGATGCTGGCGGCGGCGGGCCATTGGCTCGCGGTGGGGGTGACCGCGGCAGGCGTGGGCGCCTGCGCGTGGGTGGCTCGCGACGCGTGGCGCGTGGGCGAGGCCGGCCTGGCTCCGGGTGCGGAAGACGAAGGCACGACGACCGCGGACGCCCGGGAGGATCGGGTGCTGGTGGGTGCCCCATGACGCCTCCGGCCATCGTCGCGGCGTCCTCCGGGGCGCCCAATGTCGTGCTCGCGCCGATCCTCGAGGGGCTCGAAGCGGCCGTGCGCCCCCTCCTTGCGCGGGGCATCCCCGTGCCCGACCTGGAGGGCAAGCTCCTCCGGCCTCTGGTGGCGTACGGCCTCGTGCCCCCGGCCCTCCGGGAGCGCCTGGACGAGCGGTTCTGGTCGGGCGCGCTGGCCGTCCAGATGGTCCACGAGGCGTCGCTGCTGCACGACGACATCCTGGACGGAGCGGAAGAGCGCAGGGGAAGGCCGACGCTGGCGGCCCGCTCGGGCGTGGGCGCGGCGCTGGTGCGGGGGGACCACCTGCTCACGGGGGCGTACCGCGCCGCCGCCGCCTCGGGCTCGCCGGAGTTCCTCGCCTGCTTCATCGAGGCGGTGGAGCGGACCGTGGCCGGCGAGGAAGCGCAGGCGCGGAGCGCTGGCCGCTGCCTCACCGAGCAGGAGTACGTGGACGTGGTGGCGGGGAAGTCCGGGGAGCTTGTGGGTGCCGCTGCGGCGTTGGGGGGCGCGGTCCTCGGCCTGGGGGATGTCGCCGACCGGGTGCGTCTCGGGCGCGAGCTGGGCGCGGTCTATCAACAGGTCGACGACCTGCTGGACTACTGCCCGGCCGCCGACACGGGGAAGCCCCCGCTCCAGGACTACCGGCAGCGCAAGTGGACGTGGGTGCTGGGCGTCTCCGGCGTGACGCGCTTCGACCTCGCCGACGCCGAGCTCATGCGGGCACTGTTCGCGGCGGCGCCGGGGGCGCACTCGGCGGCGCGCCGCGCCCTCGAGCTCCTGCGCCGGCGTCGCGACGAGCTGCTGGAGCGCGCCGTGGAGCTGTCTCCGGGAGACAGGGTGGTGGCCGACGTCTTGGACGGGTGGCTGGAAGTCGCGACCCGGGGCGTGAGCGCGCAGGAGGAGGCCCTGGGACTTCGCGAGCTCGAGTTGACCCGGGGCACGCCGCCTTCGCCCGAGGCTCAGGTGGCGGCCCTTGCGCAGTCCGTGGGGGGCCCCCGCGCCTGGCCGACCTACTTCGGCCGGCACGCCAAGACGTTCCGCTTCGCGTCGCGCTTCTTCCCGCGCGAGGAGGCGTCGCTCATCGCCGGGGTGTACGCGTTCTGCCGATTCACCGACGACCTGGTGGACGCCCCCGGTGACGCAGTGCCCGCCGATGTGGTGGAGGCGTGGCTGGAGGCGTGGTCCCAGATGGCTCGCTCGGCGTTCGAGGGCCACGCCACGGGGGTTCCCCTTCTGGACGTGGTGATGGGCGAGGCGGGGCGGAGAGGTGTGTCGTGGCGTTACCCTGACGCGCTGATGGCGGGAGTGGGCATGGACCTCACCCGCTCGCGCTACCCGGACTGGGGAGCGCTGGAGGAGTACACGTTCGGCGTCGCCGGCGCCGTGGGAGGCTGGGTCACCCAACTCCTGGGCATCCACGACGAAGCGCTCCTGGCCAGGGCCCACGCCCTCGGGCACGGGATGCAGCTCACCAACATCGCCCGGGACGTGGGCGAGGATTGGGCGCGGGGCCGGGTCTACCTGCCTCTCGAGCTCCTCCGTGAGCACGGGCTGGCTCCGGCGGACATCGGTGCGCTGGCGCAGGCACGGGGGCCCCTCCCCTGCTCCTGGCGGACGATGATCGAGGCCCTGCTGGAGCGAGCCGAGGAGCGGTACGATGAGGCGTGGCCCGGGATCCGGGCACTCCCGGGCTGGTACCGCCGCCCGGTGGCGGTGGCTGCCCAGGCATACCGCGGCATCCACGCGGAGCTCCGGCGCAGCGGCTACGACAACCTCCGCCGCCGCGCCAGCACGGGCGCCTCTGCCAAGCTCATCCTGGCTGCATCCGGGCTGCTGAAGGCGCATTCCCGCGGCTGAGGTATCAGCGCCCTGGACCGAACCCCTGGCGCTTCCCGAGGAGACGGGGCGCCCGACATCGAGGAGCCGAGCATGAGCGTTGCGAAAAGGAAGGCCGTCGTCATCGGGAGCGGATTCGGCGGCCTGGCCATGGCGGCCAGGCTGCAGGCGGCAGGGTTGGACGTGGCCCTCCTGGAGAAGCGGGACAAGCTGGGAGGGCGCGCCTATCAGCTGGTGGACAGGGGGTACGTCTTCGACATGGGGCCCAGCCTCATCACCGCGCCCCACGTCATCGACTCCATCTTTCGCGCCGGCGGGCGCCGCCTCACCGACTACGTGGAGATGGTCCCGCTGGACCCGTTCTACCGGGTGTACTTCCACGATGGCACCCACCTCGACTACGTGGGTGACCCGGAGCGAATGAAGGAGCAGATGGCGAGCTTCAGCCCCGAGGACGCGGCGCGCTACGACGCGTTCATGGAGGGCGTGCGTCCCATCTACGACGCGGTGATCGGCGATCGGCTCGGGTCCAAGCCGTTCGACACGCTCGGGACCATGCTGCGCTTCATCCCCCGCATGGTCCGCATGCATGCGTACCTGCCCGTGACCACCCTGGTGAATCGGTACTTCAAGGACTTCCGCCACCGCTTCATCTACTCGTTCCACCCCCTCTTCGTGGGCGGGAACCCGTTCAGCACCCCGGCCATCTACCTGATGATCCCCTTCCTGGAGCGGGAGGGAGGCGTGTGGTTCACCCGGGGAGGGATGTACTCGGTGGTGGAGGCGCTGGGCCGGTTCTTCGTGGAGATGGGTGGGACCGTGCGGACAGGTGAGGAGGCCGAGGAGATCCTGGTGGAAGGCGGCCGCGCCGTGGGCGTGCGCACGGCGTCGGGGACGTTCCCCGCCGACGTGGTGGTGAGCAACGCCGACCCCGGGCACACCTACGGCTCGCTCGTGGACCGGAAGCACCGGCGCCGGTGGAGCGACGCGAAGCTCCGACGCACCGAGTGGAGCATGAGCTGCTTCCTCCTCTACATCGGCACGAAGCGCCAGTACCCGAAGCTCGAGCATCACACGCTCATCCTCTCGGAGCGCTACAAGGAGCTTCTGCGGGACATCTTCGACCGGAAGGTCCTCCCTGACGACTTCTCCATGTACCTGCACGCCCCCACCCGCACGGACCCGGGGATGGCCCCTCCCGGCGGCGAGAGCATGTACGTGCTGGTGCCGGTGGCCAACCAGAAGTCGGGCCTCGATTGGTCGGAGATCAAGGAGGCGTTCGCCGACCGGATCCTGGAGTTCCTCGAGGAGTGGGGGCTGGAGGACCTGCGCCGAGAGATCGAGGTGCTCCACATCTTCACCCCCGACGACTTCGAGACCCAACTGAACGCCACGCTGGGCAACGCCTTCGCCATCGAGCCGCGCTTCACCCAGACCGCGTGGTTCCGCCCCCACAACCGGAGCGAGGACGTGGAGGGGCTCTACCTGGTGGGCGCCGGGACGCACCCGGGCGCGGGGGTCCCCGGCGTGCTCATGTCGGCGGAGACGACCTACGGGTGCATCGCCGAGGACCTGGGGCTCCCGGATCAGTGGGACTGGAGTGAGCCCGGGCGCGTGGCGCTGGAGGCGGAGCCCACCGCCTACTCCATGCGCCCGAGCTGGAAGCGCAGCGAATCCTCCACGCCTTCGTAGGAGAAGCGGAAGCCCGAGCGCTCGAGCTTCGCCGGAAGCACGCGCTGGCCCCAGAGGAGCGCTTCCTCCCCGAGCTGACCGAAGGCGGCGCGCACGGCGAAGGCAGGGACCGGCAGCACGGTGGGGCGGCCCAGCGCCCGGCCCAGCGCGTCGGTGAACGCAGCGTTGGTCACGGGGTTGGGCGCGGTGGCGTTCACGGCCCCCTGGAGGGACGGCTCGTACAGGGCGTGGACGATCGCGGCGACCAGATCGTCCAGGTCCACCCAGGAGAAGTACTGGCGCCCGCTCCCCAGGCGGCCCCCGACGCCCATCTTGAACGGGAGGAGCATCTGCCCCAGGGCACCGCCCGCCGGAGAGATCACCACACCGGTGCGGAGTCGAACCACCCGGATCCCGGCCCGCTCGGCGGGTGAGACCGCTGCCTCCCAGGCCTTCACGACCTCGGCCAGGAAGCCGCCGCCGGGGCCCGCGCTCTCGTCCAGGCGCTCGTCTCCCCGGTTCCCGTAGTAGCCGGTGGCCGAACCGGACACCAGGACCCTGGGCGCGTCGGACCCCAGGGAGGCCAGGGTGCGGGAGAGCAGGTCCGTTCCCTGCACGCGGCTGTCCCGGATGACCTTCTTCCGGTCGTCGGTCCAACGGCCCCGGGCGATGGATGCGCCGGCCAGGTGCACCACCGCGTCGGCTCGCGCCAGCGCTTCGGCGTCGATCTCTCCGGTGCGCGGGTTCCAATGGATGGCGCCCCCCACCACGCGCTCCTTGCGGCGCACGAGGGGGAGGACGGTGTGGCCCCCGGTGGTGAGGAAGTGCGTGAGCGCCTGGCCCACCAGCCCGGACGCCCCCGTGACGGCCACGGTGAGGCGGGGCCGGTCGGCGTAGAGGCGGTGCCGGTCGAGGTCGGTGGCGAGCCTTCGGTAGCGGAAGCGGAAGAGCCGCTCCAACTCGCCCTTCACGACGGCCGGGCCGAAGGGGAGCCCCAGGGGCGCCTCGAGCTCGATCTCGTCCTCGAGGAGGGTCCCGCCCCCGTCCAGCGGCAGGAACCGGTGGGTGTGCACCCACGATTTCAGGGGCCCGGAGACCTGCTCGTCGCGGAACTGGCGGCCGGGCTCGAAGTCGCGGTGGCGGAGCTCCCAGCGGAAGGAGGCGGGCCCCTCGTGGACGCGGAGCACGACGCGCGCGCCGTCACGGATCCCCCCGTCCTTGTGCTCCACGTCCACCCTGGCCCAGGGAGGCGTGAGGCGCTCGAGGGCGCCGGCGCGCTCGTGCCAGGCGAAGACCTCTTCAGGGGCGTGGCCGGGGAGCTCGGATCGGTACGTGAGGCGGAAGGTGCTCATGGCGTGGTCGGGGGGAGGCCGAGGTCGCCCTGGGCGCCCCAACGCTTGAGGTAGGCGTCCATGCGGAGCTTGCGACGGGTGGAGGCGGAGCTCATGGAGCGGACCTTCCCGTATACGGGACGCTCGGGCCAGCCCCTGTCGAAGCGCCCCAGAACCCAGAAGATCCCGGTGTAGGAGTTGGGATCGCATCCGTCCAGGGCGTAGCGGTTGTTCAGCTCGATCATGATCTCCAGCGCTGCCGTGGGGTGCCTGCTCCACTCCAGGATCTTCTTCCCCCAGAGCATGCGCAGGTAGTTCTGCATCACCCCCGACTCGCGGAGCTCGCGCTGCGCGGCGTTCCAGATCGGGTCGTGCGTGAGGCCTCGATCGAACTCCTGCAGGGTGTAGACCGCTTCCCTGGGATCGGTGGCGTGCCGGGCCAGCGTCTCCAGCGCCCACACGGGGAGCGAATCATACCGATCATGATCGGGAACGTGGTGGCAGTACCCGTAACCCAGCTCACGCCATGTCACCAGTTCGTCCAGGTAGGACTCGGCGGAAGGAGACATCCCCCACCAGCCGTGTCGCTGCCCCGAGGCGCCGGCGCCCAGGCGGGCCGGACTCCAGCTCTCGCGCACGGCCACCGCGTGGAAGATCTCATGGACGGAGATGTGGCCCCAGTGGAGCCAGGGAGAGAGCCCCGAAGCGGCGTGCGCGTCGGGGTGGTTGCGCTCTTCGCCGTAGCGGGGGAGCCCCTGGTCGAGGAATCTCCCGAGAAGGCGCCGGGCCTCGGCGCCCCCGCCGCGAAGGGCGGTGCGGCCGACCCGGTGGTCCACGGGGAGCGCGGCCAGGGCGGAGGGCTCCAGGGCGAGGAGGGCCTCCGAGGCCGCGGGCCAGCGCGCGGCGACGTCCGCGGGGAACACGCTCTCCCGGATGCCGGCCTCGGTGAGGGGCTCCGCCCCCGGGAGCTGGACCAGATGCTCCCCGAGCGTCTTCTGGAGGAAGCGACGGAAGTGGTAGGCTGCCGTGAAGGGGCCGGGGGTGGCGGCCAGAGGGAGGAGTCCGTTGCCGTCCACCGCCTCCAGCGCCACGCCGAGCCGGGGCGCCACCGCGGCCTGCATGCGCCGCAGGAAGAAGGCGGGGAAGTCGTCGGTGACCACCACGGCGGCGCGCTCGGCCAGCGTCGCCACCAGTCCCTTTCCCGCCCCCTCGGCGGGCTCGATGTAGGGGTGGTACGCCACGGCCGCCGCCTCGGCCTGGGCCCGGTGCTCCCGCATCCCGTCCAGGACGAAGGCGTGGAAGCGCTGGGAGGCCCAAGGATAGGCCACGCGCAGGGCCTCCAGGATGACCAACGGGAGGCGCAGCTCCCTCGCGTGCTCCAGCGCCCGGTCGAGGGCGAAGTTCCACTCCAGGCGGCGGCTGGACGTCATCCAGTAGAGCACGTACCCGCCGCCCGCGCGGACGGGCGCTGGGTTCAGCGCGCGCACGCGGGCGGGAGGCACGAGGCTCATGGGAGCCCTAACCCCCGCGGCCTGCACGGGTTCCGGCCCGGCCCCGGGGACGGCGCCACGCGGCTACCCGGCCAGCGCGAGCGCCACCAGGGACGCCGCCACCTGCACCGTGAGGTTGTCGGTCCCGTGGTGGCTCACCGCCTCCACCGCCGCGGCCACGCCGGCGACGGCGGGAGCGACGAGGAGTGCCGTACCCGCCGGCAGGCCCAGGCCGAGCAGGGTCAGGAACGCCGCCGCGGCCCCGGCGACGAAGACCGCCGCCGAGCCCTCCGCGGTGCGGCGCGCGCTCACGCCCCCGAAGGAGGGGACCCGATACGGGTGGCGCCCCCAGCGGGCACCCACGGGCTCGCCCACGGCGTCCCCCCACCCCGCCACCGCGTACCCCACCGCGGCGAAGGGCCCCGCCACCAGGGCCGAGACGAGCCCTCCCACGGTGGTGGTGGCCAGGGGGACCAGGATGAACAGCGTCCGGCGTGGCCGGTCCGTGTCCCGGGCCAGCGCCTCGTAGAGCGGGTCGCCGTCACCGCGGCGCACCGCGAGGAGCACCCAGGCGGCCACCACGGCGCCGAACGCGTTGGTGGCGGGGAGCCCGCCCAGGGCATGGACCGCCGCGGCCGCGGTGAAGATCCCGAAGTGGAAGAGCTTCCGCGTGTAGGGCACGGGCATCCCCCTGGCCCGCAGCCGGGCGGCCGCGGTGCCCACGCCCCAGGCCATGGCCAGGCCGGCGCCTCCGGCGAGGAGCGCCGTGGTGGGGCCCGGAAGGAGCGCGGACAGCGTCGGGAGGGCCATGTGCTACGCCTCCGGGGTGGCCGCGAGCGTGAACCCCTTCCGCTGCATCCCGCCCCACCCCTCCACCTTCCGGATCGCCGACCAGGTTCCCTTGAGGCGCCACCACGCCGAGAGCTGGCGGTAGCCGAAGTTCTCCAGCACGCCCAGTCCGAACATCTGGAGGAGGTCGGTGAAGCGCGGGTAGCGGCGGAAGGAGAGCTCCTCCAGGGCGACGGCGGCCACGGACAGGGCGACGCCGAGGACCACCGCCACGCCCAGGAACGCCCAGACGAACAACCAGTCCGCCCTTCCCGTGACCACGCTGGCCGCGAAGGACATCCAGCCCAGCGCTTCGATGGCCGGGCCGAGCATCTCGAGGAAGAAGAAGTAGGGGAACGCCAGGAGCCCCGCCATGCCGTAGGTGCGGTTCAGGAGCATCACGCGGTGGCGCGTCAGGGACTGGAACAGGCCGCGCTGCCACCGGTCCCGCTGCCGGGACAGGACGGACAGGGACTCAGGGCACTCGGTCCAGGCCACCGGGTCGGGCACGAAGTGGATCCTGTACGGGATGCGGCGCTCCGAGCACGTGCGGTGCAGGCGCACGACCAGCTCCATGTCCTCACCGACGGTGTCCGTGGCATATCCGCCGGCCTCCACCACCGTGCTGCGCCGGAAGAGGCCGAAGGCGCCGGAGATGACGAGGGTGGCGTCCAGGGCATCCCACCCCATCCGGCCCGCGAGGAAGGCCCTGAGGTACTCGAGCACCTGGAACTTCGCCCACAGGTTGCCCGGGAGTCGCACATCCACCACCTGCCCCTGCTTCACGACGCAACCGTTGGCGATGCGCAGGATCCCGCCTGCGGCGATGGTGCTGGCGTCCTCCAGGAACGGGCGCACGATGCGCACGAGCGCCTGGCGCTCCAGGAGCGAGTCCGCGTCCATGGCGCAGAAGAGGGGCGTGCGGCAGTAGTTGATCCCCGCGTTGAGCGCGTCGGCCTTGCCACCGTTCTCCTTGTCCACGACCCACAGGTTGGGGTGGCGGCGACTCCGGTAGATCTGGCGGACGGGCTGGGTGGCGAGGCCGGCGGTGGGGATGCGGGCCGCGGGCTTCAGGTTGAAGGCCTCGACGAGACGCTCGACGGTCCGGTCCTTCGAGCCGTCGTTCACGACGAGGATCTCGTACTCGGGGTAGTCGAGCGTCAGGAGCGAGCGCACCGACTCCACGCAGGTGGGCTCCTCGTTGTAGGCCGGTGCCACCAGCGTGATGGGCGGGGCCCCGGCGCCGCGCACCAGGTCGTCCAGATCCAGCGACTTCATGCGCTGGCCGTACCGGCGCAGCGCGCCGAAGGCGAACAGGCTGGTGGCGAGGTACACCGAGTTCAGGAGGATGAAGTAGAGCAGCACGAGGTAGTTGACCCCCTCGAGGGCGGCCCAGAAAGCAGCGCTCATCCCTCTCCTCCCTCCTCGAGGAGGATCTGGCGGGCGAGGGTGGCTCTGGGATGGTCCGAGTCGCCCAGGTCCTCCAGGAGCGCGCGGGCGCCCGCGGACACGAGCCCCCGGGCGGC
This sequence comes from Longimicrobiales bacterium, assembly GCA_035477395.1. Taxonomy (GTDB): domain Bacteria; phylum Gemmatimonadota; class Gemmatimonadetes; order Longimicrobiales; family Gaopeijiaceae; genus SZUA-318. The sequence goes on along the minus strand of DATIKQ010000074.1, from coordinate 25,940 downwards.
CTGGATGGCGACCCAGGGCGACGCGTCGGACATGGCTCCCAGCAGCCGGCCATGGTCGTCCTCGAGCCCGAGCGTGCCCAGCGCGGAGACGGCGCTGGCGCGCACGGCGAAATCGGGGCTGGCGCAGCGGACCCGTATCAGCTCCGCGTGCTCGGGCCGCCCCACCGTGGTGAGGAGGCGGAGCGCGGCGGCCAGGAGCTCCGCGTCGTCCTCGGCTTCCACGATCCGGGCCGCCAGGTCCCCCGACCCGAAGTCCTTGAGCATGCGCAGGGCGTCGGCGGCCACGGCGCGCGCCAGTGGGGCCTGGGCTTCGTCCCCCAGCGTGTCGCGGAGCGCACGGGAGGCCTCGGGCCCCACCGACGCGAGCATGGACGCCATGAAGCTCCGGCTCCACGCGTCGAAGCGCCCGAGGCGGCGGAGCACGGCGGGAGCGTACTCTGGGTACTCCTCGCGACAGAGGGAGCGCGCCGCCACCATCGCGACGAGGGGCGACGGGTCGTCCAGCGCCGCGAGCACTTCGCCGGCGTACCGTGGCAGCCCCAGCGTGCCCAGGGTCTGGATGGCCCGCGTCCGCACCTCCACACGAGGGCTCCCTGCTCGCTCGGCGATGGGGTCGAGGTACGGGAGCACGAGCTTCCGGAGGAAGGCACGCTCCTCGCCCTTCACGCGGCGCGAGTACTCGAGGACGAAGCGCACGAAGCGGAGGCGCTCCCCCCGGTCCACCGCAGCGTGGACGGCGGGAGCGGCGGCCGGGTCGAGAAGGGCGTCGAGGAGGGGGGCCTCCCAGCGAGCGGTGAGCTGCCGCCAACGGCGCTCCCTGAGCTCGTGACGCACCCGCAGCCAAACCGTGTACCCGGCGAACAGGAAGGAGAGGGCCAGGAGGGCGGCGATGCTCAGGACGAGGAGGAGGAGCGCCCGCTCGCGGAGGTACGCAGCGGCGAGGAGCGCGCCCAGCTCGCCCATGGCGATGCTCAGGCCGCGCTGCGGCCGCGGCGGAGAAGCCGACGGATGCGGGCCAGGAGCTCGACGGGTGAGAAGGGCTTGAGGAGGTAGTCGTCGGCGCCCAGCTCGAAGCCGCGCACCACGTCCGTCTCACTTCCCATGCCGGTGAGCATCATGATGGGGACGGCAGCGTAGGAGGGCGTCTTGCGCAGTCGCTCGAGGAGCTCGTAGCCGTCCATCCCCGGCATCCTCACGTCCAGGACGACGAGCGCGGGTGTCCGGGCGAGGGCACTCCGGTAGGCGTCGTTCCCGTTGTCGAAGCGTACCACCTCGAAGCCGTCCTTCGTGAGGCGGTGCACGAGGATCTTGGCCGTGATGTCGTCGTCCTCGGCGACGAGCACGAGAGGGGCGGCGGGCTCCGGCTCCGCCGCCGACGCGGGCGCCCCGATGCCGTTCCCTCCCCGGTCCTGGGCCCGCTCCACGAGGGCGCGCACCGCACCCACCACCCGGGGACCCTCCGTCCGGCCCGGGTCGAGGAGGAAGCCGACGGAGGCGGTCATGCGGAAGGTCTCGCCGTCTGGGCCGCGCACCGGGACACGGCGCACCGCGTCCAGGACGGTCGCCGCCAGTGTGCGCGCTGCGGACTCGTCGTCGCACGCCGCCGCGAGGGCGAACTCCCCGCCGGCGAGCCGGGCCAGCGCAGCGTGGGGGACTGCGGCATGAAGCGCCTTGCCCACCTCGCTCACGATCATCTCGGCGGTGGCCCACCCGAAGCGGTCGGCGACCGAGCGGAGCCCATCAAGCTCGGCCACCACGAGAGCGCGCCGCCGCCCTTCCAGCGTCCCCAGCGCCTGAAGGAGGCCGGCCAGGTTGAGGAGCCCGGTGAGCGCGTCCTGGGTTTCCCGCCGGGCCCGACTCGCGGCACGCTGGAGCCGCACGGCGACGTCGGAGGCGAGGGCGTCCGGGTCGAACGGCTTCTCCACGAACGCGTCGGCGCCGAGTTCGAAACACTCGGAGCGGAGCTCGCCGCCCACCCTGCCGCTGACCACGATGACGGGGAGGGTGGCGGTTTCGGTCCGGGCGCGGAGCGAGCGGAGCAGTGCCCTGCCGTCGGCGTCGGGGAGGAGCAGGTCGAGGACCAGGAGATGGATGGCGCCGCTGCCCAGGAGGCGCTCCCCGTCCGCCGCGGTCCCGGCGAGGATGACCTCACGATCGTCCTCGCGGAGGATCTGGGAGAGGAGGTACTGGATCTCCGGGTCGTCCTCCACCACCAGGATTCGAGCCGCAGGGGCGACGGCCCCCGGGCCGCTCACGTCTCCTCCTCGACCGGGGCGGCCAGCGTGAACATGGAGCCCAGGGCGTCGCGCAGATCGTCGGCCATGGCGTCGCCCTTGTGCACCACTCCGGACGCGACGTCGGCGAGCTCCTTCTCGTCCTGCCGTGAGAGCTCCTTTGCGGTGAGCACGATCACAGGGAGGCCCGTGTGCAGCGGGTTGGCGCGCAGCTTCTTCAGGAAGGTCATCCCGTCCATGACGGGCATGAGGAGGTCGAGGAGGACGGCGTCGGGTGCCTCCATGCGGATGGCATCCAGCGCCTGTTGGCCGTCGGCCGCCTCCACCACCTCCAGCCCCAGGGATACGAGGAACTGGGTCAGCATCGCCCGGGCCGCCTTCTCGTCGTCCACCACCAGGATGCGCCCCCCCCGCTTGCGCACCAGGTTCCGCCAGAGCACGCGGAGCAGGTCCTCGCGCTCGAAGGGCTTGGTCACGAGGTCCACCGCACCCAGGAGCCGGCCCCTTCCCTCACCCGCCACGATGCTCACCACCACGACCGGGATCTGACGGAGCTCCCGGTCCGCCTTCAGGTGCTTGAGGACCTCCCAGCCGGTCATCCCGGGCATCATGAGGTCCAGCGTGATGAGGTCGGGGCGGAAGTCACGCGCCGCGGCCAATCCCTCCTCGCCGTTGGTGGCCGTGTACACCCTGCACCCGAAGTCCTCCAGGTAGTGGCCCATGAGGTCGCGGGAGTCCTTCTCATCGTCCACGACCAGGACCTTGAAGTCGCGCAGGCGCGGCGGCGCAGGCGTCGTCCGCTCCGCCTCCCCGGCCGCGTCCTCGGCGACGGCGGGCGCCGGGGTGGGCGCTGCCGCCGAGGCGGCTGCACGTCCCTGGACGGGCGCATCGCCGGCGCGCGGGACAGATGCGGGCTGCGCCTCCTTCCAGGCGGGCCGGCGGGCGCGCTCGCCCAACACGATGGTGAACGCGGACCCCTTCCCCACCTCCGACTCCACAATCAGGTCGTACCCCATGAGGAGGCAGATGGAGCGGGAGATGGCCAGCCCGAGGCCGGTGCCGCCGTACTTGCGCGCCGTGCCCGCTTCGGCCTGCTGGAACGCCTCGAAGATCGCCTCGAGGCGATCCGCCGGGATGCCGATGCCGGTGTCCTTCACGGCGATGGCGACGGGGGTCTTCCCGTCCTTGGCCACATCCAGGTGCACGGTGACGGAGCCCTCGTGCGTGAACTTGAGCGCGTTCCCCACCAGGTTGATGATGACCTGCTTGAGCTTGGCCGAGTCGGTGTCCACCGGGGCCACCTCGGAGGGGACGTCGGCGACGAGCTGGACGTTGCCCTCCTTGACCTTGGCCTGCCCCTCGAGCTGCTGGACCGTCTCCACCACGAGGTGCCCAAGGTCCACGGGCTCGATGATGAGATCCATGCGCCCGGCCTCGATCTTGGCCAGGTCGAGCACCTCGTTGATGAGCTCGAGCAGGTGCTTCCCGTTGGCCAGCACCCGCTGCAGGTACCCCACGTCCTTGTCGTTGAGGTGCCCGTCCTTGTTCTTCAAGAGGATGTTCGTGAAGCCGATGACCGAGTTGAGCGGTGTGCGCAGCTCGTGGCTCATGCTCGCCAGGAAGTCGCTCTTCGCCTTGTTCGCGGCGATGGCCTCGTCCTTGGCCACGCGCAGCGCCTCCTCGGCGCGCACCCGGGGGGTGACGTCCTTGCCGAAGAGCACGACGCCCCGGATTCCCTCGTCGCCCTGAATCGGGTTGGCGTAGAGCTCGAAGTAGCGCTGCTGGCCCTCCACCTGGTCGGTGCGCAGCGCCACGTGGCGGTCCCCGGTGAGGGCGCGCTGGTAGACATCCGAGTACCAGCTCGCGTCCTCGCCGCCATAGACGTCCCTGGGAAAGTCTCCCACCCGGGGCTCCCGCCCGGTGCGCGCCTCGATGGCGAGGGAGTAGGCCGAGTTGAACGTGATGAGGCTCTGGTGCCGGTCTACCGACCAGATGGCGTCCCCGGTGTTTTCCACGAGGGCCGTCAGGTTGGCCTTGGAGTCGGCGAGCTGACGCTCGGCGAGGCGCTGGGCCGTGACGTCGCGGAAGATCCCCTGGGTGGCGATGGGACGTCCGTGCACCTGCTGCGCCGCGGCGCCCCCGGACAGGATGACGATGCGTCCGTCGGCGGCGACGAATTCCACGGTGAAGATGCGGGCCGGCTCTCCCTCGAGGACCCGGGCGAACTCGCTCTGGATCCTGTCGCGGTGCGCGGGATGGACGATGTCGTAGAGGTTGAGCTGCTCGAGCTGCACATCGCCGTAGCCGAGGATGCGCTTCCAGGCGGAGTTCACATAGAGGATCCGCCCATCCGGGGCCACGCTCTGGATGAGGTCGTTGGCGTTGTCCAGGAAGTCCTGGAGGCGGCCCCGGCTCTCCTTCACCGCCTGCTCGGTCTGCGCGCGCACGGCGACCTCCCGCGCCAGCGCCGCGTTGGCGTCGGTGATGGCCGCCAGCACGTTCGCCTCCCTGCGGAACGTCTCGTACACGCTCTCCAGGAGCCCGGCCATGATCGCCGCGTAGCTGACGATCTTGAGGAGCACTGCCGCGTCGAACATCCCGTCGTGCCGTGTCTCCGACAGCGACATGAACGCGATGTGGAGGAGCGACGAGATGAGCAGGGAGACGAGCAGGTAGTACTCGAAGGCGTCGCGCCGCCATCCACCCTTCATCAGGTAGCCCACGAAGGCCAACCCGAAGCAGATCCCGGGGACGAGCTCGGCCGGCCGCGTGAAGGGGAGCCCCGGGAAGTGGGCGCGCGACAGGGGAACCCACTCGAAGAAGACCAGGTTCACAAGAGCGAGGACCAGGGCGGTGGCGTACACCGACCCCTCGTGCACGGCCTCACCCTCGCCCTCCTTGAGCTCCTGGCGCCAGGCGAGGAGACTGACGAACAGGAAGAGCGAGAGGTAGACCCGCTCCGCCGTCCAGCTCCACGCGACCAGGTCCTCGACCTCCAGCCCTTCCTTCACCAGGAAGTACTCGCTGGTGAGGAGGACGTGGTTGAGGTCGAGGAGCGCCGCGCCGAGGAAGCCGGTGCCGATGAAGAGGAAGGTCGCCTGCTTGCGGCTGTAGAAGCGCACCAGGGACAGCGCCCCCACGATGGCGGCCATGACGGTGGCCACCGACTCCATGAGCGTGTGAACCGAGGAGGAGCTCTCCCACGGCGTGCCGCGCAGGAGGACTGCACCCCCCAGCAGGAGCAGGAGGAGGGTCGAGAGGACGGCGATGCGCTCCCGCGACCGGTCCGGTCCGGCGGCGTCCCCCTCCGCCGCCTGGACTGGCGATCCGGAGCCCGGTGTCTCCGTGGCGTCGGGCTCGGGAGTGGTACCCTCCGTGGGCGGGAAGCTCAGCTCGCCGGGTTCAGGCAACGCTGGATGGCCTCCAGGAGCACATCCTCGTCGAGGATGGGCTTGGTCACGTATTCGTTGAACCCGGCTGCCAGGTACTTCTCCCGGTCGCCGGCCATGGCGTGGGCCGTGAGTGCGATGACGGGGAGGTCGTGGAACTCGGGCTGCTTTCGGATCCAGACCAGGACCTCGGTGCCGTCCATCTCGGGCAGGGAGATGTCCAGGAGCATGAGGTCCGGGACGTTGCCCTTGAGGCCGGCCAGCACTTCGGCACCGCTCTCGTACTCCGAGAGTTCGTACTGGTCGTCCAGGATGGCGCTCACCAGGAGCCGGTTGTCCGGGTTGTCCTCGACGACAGCGATCTTGAAGCTCATGAGCTCAGTCCTTTCTCGACCGACTCGAGGGCGCTGATGGCTTGGGAGAACGCGATCTGCAGGGGGGGAAGGAGCGCGGACACGGCCGCCGCGTCGCCGTCGGCCGCCACGCGCTCCATGTCCGCGGCGACGGTGCGGAGGTGCATGGCGCCCACGTTGGCGGAGCTGGACTTCAGGGAGTGGGCGCCCTTCTCCGCCTCCTTGATGTCGCCGGCCTCGATCCCCGAGCGGATCTGCGTCATCCGGCCGGGTGCGTTCGTGAGGAAGAGGTGGATCATCTGGGCGAGCAGCTTCTCCCCGCCCCACTCCTTCAGGCGGTCGAGAGCGCTCTGCTCCAGGATCTGGGATTCGGTCATGGGCGGTGCTTCGCGTTGGGGGTGGCCCACTGGCGGACGGGGGGAGATGACCGCTCCAGTCTAGCCCTCGAGGGGGGTCAGCAGCAATCGGGATGAGGGTCGTGGCGCGGTGCTCGGGAGCGCAGGGGAGGACCGCTCAGCCCAGCGCCGACCGGATGGCCCCGATCCCCCCGCGGACGCCTCCGGGGTGGCCGAAGAAGGCCGACCCGGCCACGAGCACGGTGGCGCCGGCCGTGGCCAGCTCGGCGGCGTTCCCGGCGTCCACGCCACCGTCCACCTCCAGCTCGGCCGGCGACCCGGCGGCGTCGAGCAGGGCGCGGGCCCGGCGCACCTTCCCGGTGGAGCCGCGGATGTAGGCCTGCCCGCCGAACCCCGGGTTCACCGACATGATCAGCAGGAGGTCCACGAGGGGGAGCACGTCCCGGACGGCCTCCACGGGAGTCGCGGGATTCAACGCCACGCCGGCCTTCCGGCCCAGCTCGCGCACGGCCTGGAGCGTCCGGTGGAGGTGGGGACACGCCTCCTGGTGCACGGTGACGACATCGGCGCCGGCCTCGGCGAAGGCCGCCAGGTACCGATCCGGGGCCTCGATCATCAGGTGGACGTCGAGGGTGAGCCCGGTGGCCCGGCGCGCGGCGCGGGTGATGACGGGACCCATCGTAAGGTTGGGCACGAAGTGGCCGTCCATGACGTCCACGTGGATCCAGTCCGCGCCCGCCTCCTGCGCCGCGGCGATCTCCTCGGCGAGACGCCCGAAGTCGCAGGACAGGATGGAGGGGGCGAGCTTCACCGCTCCCTCCGCAGGCGCGAGATCCCGTCGGGGCCCGCCAGGATGGCCTCGTCGGCAAGCCCGAGGAAGAGCCCCGTCTCCACTACCCCCGCCCTGGCTCTGAGCCCCGCCTCCAGCGCCGCCGGATCGGTGATCCCCTGGGGGAAGGCACAGTCGAGGATGAGGTTCCCGTTGTCGCTCTTGAAGGGTGGGCCGTCGTCGAAGCGACGGACCTGGACGCTGGCGCCGTGGGCCTCGAGGAACGCCACGTGCCCGGACCACCCCCAGTCCACCACCTCCACCGGGAGCGGCGACCGGGTGCCCAGCCGGTCCACGGCCTTCGCCGCGTCCACGATGATGACGAGGCGGTCCGAAGCCTGGGCGACCATCTTCTCCCTGAGGAGCGCACCGCCCATCCCCTTGATGAGGTCGAGTTGGGGGGTGACTTCGTCCGCGCCGTCCACGGCGAGGTCGAGGCGGGGATGCTCGGCGAGGCCCGTGAGCGGGATTCCCGCGGTGCGGGCCTCCCGGCCGGTCCGGATGGACGAGGGGACGCCCACGATGTCGCGGAGCTCCCCGGATTCGAGCTTGGCACCCAGGAGCTGGAGGAAGTGGGCCACGGTGCTCCCGGTCCCGAGCCCCAGGACCATCCCGCTGCGGACCTGAGCCACCGCCTCCGCGGCCGCGGCTCTCTTGAAGGATTCGGCGTCGGTCATGGCGTTCGCGTGCGTGGAGGGACCCCCGGCGTCCGATGGCCTGGGGGCGTCGACGCAAGGTACCGTGGGGGGCGGCACCCCGCCACGTCGGGTGCGAGGCTCAGGGTGGTCCGGCCAGGCTGCCGCGCGCCCGCTCGATCTGGGCGAGGACGGAGCGGCGCGACGTGCCCCCTTCGCCGTCCCTGGAGTCTGCGGAGCGGTCCCAGTCGAAAACCTCCCGGAAGTCGTCCCCGAAGGCCGGGTGCTCCTCGCGGAACGCGGTCGCCTCCAGCGCCGAGAGGCTCACCCCGGCCTCCTCGGACCGCCGCACCAGGCGCCCGATCACCTCGTGACTCTCGCGGAAGGGGACCCCCCGGCGCACCAGGTGATCGGCGAGATCGGTGGCCAGCAGCTGGGCGTCCATGACGGCGCGCATGCGCTCCGGGCGGAACGTGGCCGTCGCGGCGGCGCCGGCCAGCGCCGGGAGCGTCAGGAGGAGCGTGTCCACGGTGTCGAAGAGCGCCTCCTTGTCTTCCTGGAGGTCCCGGTTGTACCCCGTGGGGAGCCCCTTCAGGAGGGTGAGGAGCGCCGTGAGGTTCCCCACCAGGCGCCCCGACTTGCCCCGCGCGAGCTCGGCCACGTCGGGGTTCCTCTTCTGCGGCATGAGGCTCGAGCCCGTGCTGTACCCGTCGGAGAGGCGCACGAACCCGAACTCGGTGGACGAGAAGAGGACCAGGTCCTCGCCGAGACGCGAGAGGTGGATCCCGATCATGGCGCCTGCGTACGCGAGGTCGCAGATCCAGTCGCGGTCGCCCACCGCATCCACGCTGTTCTCCGAGATGCGCAGGAAGCCCAACTCGGACCGGAGGGCCTCCCGGTCCACCGGGAACGGGCACCCTGCGATGGCACCGGAGCCGAGGGGGAGCACGCCGGCCGAGCGGCGGGCCTGGGCGAGGCGCTCCCGGTCGCGGAGGAGCGCCCACACGTGCGCCAGCGCCCACTGGGCCGCACGGATCGGCTGGCCCTGCTGGAGGTGGGTGTAGCCCGGCATGATGGCGTCCACCCCCGACTCGGCCAGGGTCAGGAGCCCCCCGACGAGGCGCAACAGCTCGGCGTCCACGGCGTCCGCGGCGCCCATCCCCCAGAGGCGCACGTCCGTCGAGGACTGGTCGTTCCGGGAGCGCCCGGTGTGCAGCTTGCCCGCCAGCTCGCCCACGGCCTCGCGGAGCATCCGCTCGACCGCGGAATGGATGTCCTCCTCGGCGGCTCCTGCCAGACCCTCGCGCGCGATCCTCGCGGCGACGGCGTCGAGCCCCTCCAGGAGTGCGCCACCCTCTTCCGGCGTCAGCACCCCGGCTCCGACCAGCGCCCGGGCCCACGCGCGGCTCCCGCGGATGTCCTCCCTCCACAGCCGCCCATCCACGGGGAGGCAGAGGTTGAACGGAACCATCTCCGGAGCCATGCCGGCGGCGAAGCGGCCGCCCCAGAGGGCCTCGGCCTGTCCCCGGCGGGGTTCCTGACGTGCCATGGAGCGCTCTCGGATGGGGGATCGGGGAACGGGACACCCCGGAAAAAATAGCAGGACCGGAAGGCGTGGGCCTGACCGCTTCCCGCCGAAGCGTCAGGGGGCGCGACGGCCCCTAGCCCTTCCTCCCGGTCCTGCGAACCACATCACACAGACGACCTCGGCCCCCGGAGGGGCCATTGGCATAGTTATGCCCAAAATCTGCATGGTGTCAAGAAAAATCGGATTCACGAAAGGGCCGCCTCCAGCCTCTCCAACCCCTGGTCGAGCTCGTCGAAGGAGACGTTGAGGGGTGGGATCAGCCGCACCACCTCGGGACCGGCGCCGACGAGGAGGAGCCCCTGCTCCCGGGCCCGGGCTACGACGTCGGAGGACTTCCCGTCCACGACCACGCCCAGGAGAAGACCCATCCCCCGCACGTCGCGGATCCCGGGGACGCGGCCGCGGAGCTCGTCCAGGCCGCGCAGGAGATGGCGGGAGCGCTCCATGACCCCGTCCAGGAAGGCCGGGTCGGACACGGCCCGGACCACCGCCAGGGCGGCAGAGGCCACCAGGGGCCCTCCGCCGAAGGTGGTGCCGTGGTCGCCCGGCTTGAGCGCGTCCGCCACCGCGTCGGTGACGAGCACGGCGCCCATGGGGAGGCCGCCGGCGAGCGGCTTGGCCAAGGTCATGATGTCCGGCGTCACGCCGGCGTGCTGGTAGGCGAAGAGCTTTCCGGTGCGGCCCAGTCCGCACTGGATCTCGTCGAAGACGAGGAGCGCTCCGTAGCGGTCGCACAGGGCGCGCAGCGTCTGCAGGAACTCGGAGGGCACGGGGATGACACCCCCCTCCCCCTGGATGGGCTCGATGAACACCGCCGCCACCGTGCCCCCGGAGAGGATCGCCTCCACGCCGGTGGCATCGCCGAGCTCGACGAATCGGACGCCGGGCATGAGCGGGCGGAAGGGGGCCTGGTACGCCTCCCGGTCGGTGGCCGCCAGCGAGCCGAAGAGCCGCCCGTGGAATGCGTTGCGGAACGCCAGGAACTCGTGCTTCCCCTCGGCGCCGCTCGCCCCGGCCCACTTCCGGGAGAATTTCAGCGCCGCCTCGTTCGCTTCCGCGCCCGAGTTGCAGAAGAAGACCTTCCCGGGGAAGGAGAGGTCCACGAGGAGGCGGGACAGCTCCTGCACGGGCCGGGTGGGGAAGAGGTTGGACGTGTGGATCAGTCCGATTTCCAGAGCCTTCCGGATGGCGTCGGCCACCACCGGCGACCCGTGCCCGAGGGCGTTCACGGCGATCCCTGCCGTGAAGTCCAGGTACCGCCGGCCCTCCTCGTCCCAGACCCAGGATCCCTCGCCCCTGGCCAGGATCAGCTCCGGCTGGGCGTAGACGCCCACCAGGGGCGCCGACGCCGCGCTCGTGCCGCTCATGCCGCCTCCCGTGCTCACGACGCTCAGCACCGCAGACCGAGGACCGGGTCGAGGCCGAGCATGAGGTTCATGTTGTGCACCGCCTGGCCGGCGGCGCCCTTGCCCAGGTTGTCGAAGGACGCCAGGAGCGTCACCAACCCCGGGATCCCGGCGTTGTCCGCGGCTCCGAGCACCAAGCGGTCGCTCCAGGCCACATCCGCCAGCGACGGGCTCCCGTCGGTGACGGACACCGTCGCCGAGCCCGCGTAGACCCCCCGCCACACGGCGCGCACCGCCGCCGCGTCCACCCCATCGCGCACCGGGAGGTAGATCGTCTCCAGGATCCCCCGGGCGACGGGAAGGAGGTGGGGCTGGAACACCAGCGGAAGGCCGGGGAGCCCCGCGCGCATCTCCAGGAGGTGGCGGTGTGCGTTCCCCGTGGCGTAGGCGCGGTAATCCGAGTCCACCTCCGCGAAGAGGAGCTCCCGCTTGGGCGTGCGCCCCGCCCCGGTGACGCCGGAGGCTGCGTTGACGATCACGGGGGCCCCGTCGCGGATCATCCCCCGGGTGCGGAGCGGATGGAGCGCCACCTGCACGCCCGTCGGATAGCACCCCGGGTTGGCCACCCGGCGCGCTCCGGCGATGCGCTCCGCGGCGAGGTCCGCGATCCCGTAGACCCACCCGTCCTCCCGGCCCGACCCGGGGCGATGGTCGGCGGTGAGGTCCACGACCCTGACGCCTGCGGCATGGGCGCGAGCGGCCCACTCCACGGCCTTCCCGTGGGGCAGGCAGAGGAAGACGAGCGCCATCCCCTCCAGGGAGACGCTCTCGCCGGAGACGAGGGGGAGCCCGGGGAACCCCGACGGCTCGCCGGCGCTCGCCTCCGAGGTGGCGAAGCGGAGCTGGACGCCCGGGTGGCGGCCGAGCAGGCGGAGGACCTCCAGCCCGGTATAGCCCGTGGCTCCGACCACGCCCACCGCCGGGAGGGTAGTGGTATGCATATTCATGGCACGAAAGTGTATAGAATCGCGTTCAGGGGTCAAGTGAACAGGACCGGACCTCCTGTTCTAAAGCGCTCGGATCACGATTGAGGGCGCGCCAGCATGCATAATGTCGCGCCAATACACGTCAGGGCTGCGTGACCCCGGCCATGTGCTCCAGGCGCTGCTGCACCGTGGGGACGGTCCCGGCCTCCCGGAAGATCAGAAGGATGGTGTCGTCCCCCGCCAGGGTGCCGACGACCTCGGGCCACTCCTCCCAGTCGATCCCCAGGGCCACGGCCTGAGCGCCCCCTTTCAGGGTCTTCACGACGAGGAAGTTCCCCACTCCTTCGGCGCTCTGGAAGAGCATGGGCAGGAGGGTCTGGAGGGGCGGCGTGCTCTCCCATTCCTCGGGGAGCGAATAGTGCGACGCGCCCTCCGCGTCGGGGACCTTCACGAGCCGGAGCTCCCGGATGTCCCGGGAGAGGGTGGCCTGGGTGACCTCCGTCCCCTGCGCGTGCAGAAGCTCTCGGAGCCCCTCCTGGCTGGCCACCCGGTGCTGCTTGATCATCTCGAGGACCTTGGCATGCCTCGCGCGCTTGCTCACGACACCGCCTCCTCGCACACGATTCGCGTCGGATTGGATCAAGGTACCCCGGCCCGGGCCGGGACCACCACCCCCCGCACTGCTCTCCGGTGTGCTGCCAAGCACGGCGGCCCGGCCGGACGAGCCGGCCGGGCCGAGAGTGTCCCGAAGCCCAGGGGGCGCTCAGAAGAGGTCGTACTTGACCCGGATGAGGGCCATGCGCCCGATCGTGGGCACACCCACGAAGCTCTTGTACTCGGTGTCGAACAGGTTGCTCACGGTGAGCTGCACCGTGCCGTTGGTCCTCGGGACCTTGTACCCGAGGTTCAGGTCCACCGTCTCGGACGAGGGGACCCCCCCGTTGAACCCCGCGGAGACCGCGGGGAACGCGTTGTTGAGGCGCACGCGGGCCTCCCCGTTGAACCCGTTCCTCACGTTGCGGTAGGCCACGGAGAGCGCCCCCTTGTGCGTGGGGGCGTTGAGGGCGATCGGGTCCCCGTCGTCGATGTCGAACATGTCGTCGGAGACGTGCGAGTACGACCCGTTCAGGATCCAGTTGTCCGTCACGAACCACTCGAACGCCAGGTCGGCGCCCCACAGCGTCAGGTTGCCCACGTTCCGGTACGAGACCAGCAGGTCGGCTCCGCCGGGGAGGTCGGAGGAGGACACCACGCCGATGGGAACCTGGGCGATCCCGGCGGCGAGCTGCCCGACGATCGCCGGCGCGTCCTGCGCCGCCTTCGCCTGCGCCTGGGCCAGGGTGAGCCCCGCGGCCATGTACTGCTGCGTCAGGGCGCCCACGACGGGCGCGGTGAGGAACTTGCCCACGTCCTGGCCGTTGAACATCACCAGCGGGTTCTGGATCAGGAGGGGCGAGACGAAGTCGTTCTGCGTCGTGCGATAGAGGTCCGCGGTTAGCTTGATGCGCTGGGCGACGATCCCGGTCCACCCCACCTCGAACGACTCGGCGTTGCTCTCCCGCACGCTGGGCAGTCCCTGGATGGGCGTCTGCGCCAGCGCCGACAGCGTCTTGGACTGGGGGTTGTACAGCATGGTCCCGATGGAGCCCGGCGCGGGCGTGAGCGTGCCCAGGTACGCCAGGAGGGCACGCGCTGCCGGGTCCTGGGTCTGGGCCGCCACGACGCCGGTCGCGGCCTTCCAGAACGCCGTGGTGCCCGCCATGGGCACCAGGGTCGAGGGCCCGGCCGGGTTGAACGGCGAGCGGAACCCCTTCGGGGAGCCGTCGGCGTTGGCGACCGACCACCCGTTCGCGCCCGTGCCGTACGCGCGCAGCCCGTACCCCAGGGCGGCCAGCCCAGGAGCGTAGCCGTTCGGGATGTCCAGGAAGTAGTTCAGGGTGGACGGAGCCGAATAGGCCCGGTTGAACGAAAGCCGGAAGCTCTGCTCCTCGGTGGGCTTGAACACGAGGGCGGCCCGGGGCGAGAGCACCTTGTCGGCGAGGATCGAGTGGTCGTCCAGTCGCCCGGCGAAGATCAGGTCGAGCTGGTCCGTCAGCGCCGTCTTGGACTGGAGGTAGATCCCCCACTCGTTCACGTTGTCCATGTCCTCGTACGAGCCGTTGATCTTGCCTTCCGTCGAGGGACGCGTTCCCAGGAAGTCGAAGCCGTACGTGAAGTCCTGCCTCCCGTCGGCCAGCGCGAAGCCGTGCTGCGCCTGGGCCACCCAGAGGCTGGACTTGTCCACCAGGGGCATCCCGCTGTTCAGCAGGTACGTGTCGCCGGCGTCGCTCTGGTTCACGTACGCCTGGGCGAAGAAGCGGTCGTACCTGACACGGCCCTGGAAGAACTGGTAGACCCAGTTGCCCGTCTGCCCGGCGCCGAGCCCCGTCATCTCGATCCCGGTCGCGTCGGTGCGCCCGTAGGTGGCGATGAAGGTCCCCTTCTCCGCGAAGCGCCAGTCGGCCCTCGCCTCGAGTCCGAAGCGCTTGGTCTTGTAGTGCCGGATCCCGATGCGGCCGCACGACAGCTGGGCGTCGGCCGCGCTCAGGCCGCGGAACACCCGGTCGGCGAGGCAGGCCTGCGGGTTCGCGTCCGCCCACTTGCGGTTCGCCACTTCCGTCGAGTCCTCGAACGGCCACTCGTTCCCGCGCAGATACAGGGCGGAAACCTTGAACCCGAGGTTCGGGTTCAGGAGGAACGCCGAGCGGAAGTTCCCCTGGAACACGCTCCTCTCGCCGCCTCCGAGGGTGACGGTCGTGCCCTGGTCGTCGAGGGGCGACTTGGTGAGGATGTGGACCACCCCGTTGGCCGTGTTGGGTCCGTAGAGCGCCGAGCCCGGGCCGAGCACCACCTCCATCCGCTCGATGTCCTGCTCATTGGACGGAACGAAGTGGATGAGGTTGACCCGGAGCGACGGGACGCCGGCGATCCGGTTGTCCGTCAGCATGTGGAGGGCGCCGGAGAAGATGTTGTTGAACCCCCGCACCACCACGTTCGACGACTGCAGCCCCGAGGAGATCACGTCCACGCCGGGCGCGTTCTTGATGTAGTCCACCGGGGTGGTCACGGCGCGCTCGGAGATCTCCAGGGAGGAGATCGTGTGCACGGAGGCCGGAGCCTTGGTCTCCTTCTCACCCACGCCGGAGCGGGACGGGGACACCACGATGGGGTCGAGCTCGAGCGCCCTCGAGGTGAGCCGTATGTCGTAGACCGTGGGCTGCCCGGCGAGCACCCGGATCCCCGGGAAGCGCTCGCTGCGATACCCCACGTACTCGACGACGACGGAGTAGGTGCCCGCGGCGAGCTGGATGTGGTAGGTGCCGTTGCCGTCGGTGAGGCCTCCCGTGGACCGGGCGCCGCCCAGGATCTGGACCTGGGCCGCCTCGATGGGTAGACCGGTGGCCACATCCGTGATGCGCCCGGTGAGGAGGCCTTGCTGGGCGGCTACGGGCGCCGCCAGGGCCACGGCCAGGACTGCGGCCAGGCCGAGGAGGGGTCCTGCGGAGGATCGCTGCACGCGCATGGAGGTGAGCCTCGCGATGAGGGGACAGGGCACTTCCGCCGTGATCAACAGCCGGAAAATCTGTGGGGGAACGGCAGATTAGGCAAACGTTTCGCATAAGCACCCTGATTTCCCGCGGCCGGGGCTGGCGCCCGCTTCCCCGGTCCGTCATCATCCCGGGGCCCCCCAAACCCCTCAACTGCGGCCCCCCGTGAGCGTTCCCGTCTTCGACAGAGCCCGCTTCGAGGAGGCCAGGGCGCGCATCGCCGGCTCCGTTCACCGCACGCCGCTCCTGCGATCCCGCACGCTCTCGGCCCTCGCCGGGGCGCCCGTCTATCTCAAGTGCGAGAACCTCCAGATGACCGGGTCGTTCAAGGTCCGGGGCGCCCTGCACCGCCTGCTCCGCCTCGGCGAGGACGAGCGCCGCCGGGGCGTCGTGACCATCTCCGCGGGGAATGCCGCGCAGGCGGTGGCCTGGGCGGCGCGGACCGCGGGCGTGCCGGCCCTCGTGGTGATGCCCGAGGGGGCGTCCCGCGCCAAGGTGGAAGCCAGCCGCGGCTACGGGGCCGAGGTCGTGCTCCACGGCGACGCCCGGGAGGCCTTCGCGAAGGCGCACGCGCTGGCCGAGGAGCGCGGGCTCCGCTTCGTCCACCCCTTCGACGACGAGGAGATGGTGGCCGGGCACGGGAGCTGCGCGCTGGAGATCATGGAGGATCTCCCCGACGTGGGGACCATCGTGGTCCCGGTGGGGGGGGGTGGGCTGGTGTCCGCCATCGCCGCGGCGTCCGCGGCCGTCCGCCCGGCGGTGGCCGTGTGGGGCGTGGAGCCCGAGGGTGCCGACGCCATGCGCCGGAGCCTCGAGGCCGGCGTCGCCGTGCACCTGGACTCCATGCACACGCTGGCCGACGGCCTGGCGGCGCCCATGGCCGGGGTCCTGAACTACGCGCTGGTGTCCGCCTACGCCCGGGGCGTCGTGACCGTATCAGACGAGGAGATCGTGGGCGCCATGCGCCTGTTGCTGGAGCGCACCAAGCTCCTCGCCGAGCCCGCCGGCGCCGCGGGGCTGGCCGCGGTCCTCGCGGGTCGGATCCCCCGGGCGGGGGAGGCTCCGGTGGCCGTGGTGCTCAGCGGCGGAAACGTCGACCTGGGGACCCTCGGAAGGCTCCTCTCCGGGGGCGCCGGCTAGCCGGCGGGCGGGTCGCCCTTCTTCTTCCCGCCTACCCAGCGGTCCACCAGGGCCGCCGTGGTGACCTGGCCCATGCAGTTCACCGACGTGCGGAACATGTCGGGGATCCGGTCCACGCCCAGGAGGATGGCCATACCCGAGAGCGGGATGCCCACCGTGTCCAGCGCCGGCGCCAGCGTCACGATGCTGGAGCTGGGGACGGGAGCCACGGTCAGGGACACCAGGAAGGTGGCCAGGAGCGCCCCGCCCAGCGCCGCTGTTGGGACGGGTACCTGGTAGAGATGGGCCAGGAAGACCACCGCCGCGCCCTGGAAGAGGGCGCTCCCGGGGCGGTACATGGAGGCGCCCAAGGGGACCACGAGGGTCACCGTGGAGGAGCCGATCTTCAGCTTCTCCGTGGCCTCCTCGATCATCACGGGGAGCGCCGCCACCGTGGACGTGGACGCGAACGCGACGGCCACGCTCCCGAACGTCGAGGCGAAGAAGTGCCGCGGGCTGATGCCCCTCACGAACCAGAGGAGGGGGAGGAACACCAGGCCGAGGAAGATCGCCAGCCCCACGACCACGGAGACGATGAAGACAGCGAGGCTCCCGAGGAGCCCCCACCCCAGCTTGGCCGTCACCGGCGCCGCCAGCCCGAAGACGCCGATCGGGGCCGTCCACAGGATCCACCAGACCAGCCTGATGAGCGCGGCGCCCAGGGCGTCGGCGATGTCGATGAGGCGGGTGCGGGGTCCGTCCGCGAGCGTTCCCGCCGCGGCTGCCACGAGGGCGGTGAAGACGATGAGGGGGAGCAGCGAGCCCGCCGAAGCGGCGGCGAAGGGGTTCGGGGGGATCAGCCCCACCAGGAACTCCACGAAGCTCGGAAGGACCACGGCCTCCTGCGCCTCCATGGGGGGGATGGGCACTTCGGGGGCGAACAGGAGGCCCACCTTCATGGTCCCCATCCCGATGAGGATGGCGGGCGGCAGCGTCAACCAGAAGAAGCCCAGCGTGAGCCCGCCCATGCGCCCCAGCTTCCGGGGATCGCCCAGCTTGGCGACGCCGGAGAAGATCACCGCCATGACGAGCGGGATGACCACCATCCGGATGGCGTTCATGAACGCCGTTCCCACGGGTGCGGAGGCGGCGGCGATGGTGAGGAGGAGCTCGGAACCGGTGGCCGACGCTACGAGGCCGAACCCGAGGCCCAGCACGAGGCCGGCGGCGATGAGGATATGGAGCATGGGATTCCCTTGAGGTCTTGGTGAAGCATGCAATGGGGGGGGAGCCCCCCCGGCGCGTCAAGGAGGGGCGGAGCAGCCCACGCGGCGTCGGCGGGCGGGCGTCAGGACCCCAGGCGCTGCAGCCGCTGGATGCTGGCGATCCCCAGGGCCGGGCCCACGGCCAGCACCGGGAACGCCCAGGGCCAGCCGAAGGCGTCCACCAGCATGGGGACGCCCTGGATGGTGGCCATGGTGAGGAGGAAGCCCATGGAGGTCTGCAGGGTGAGGGCGGTCCCCACCGCGTCGGGGGGCGCCACCTCGGTGACGAGGGCTGAGAACTGCGCCGAGTCGGCCACCACGAAGAACCCCCATACCCAGGTGAGGAGCGCCACGAGCACGAAGGGTCCGCCGAAGAGGGCCCCCACGGCGAGGGAGCATGCGCCGCTCGCGGCCATGGCCAGCTTCACCACGCGGTGCCGGCCCATTCGGTCGGCGGCCATCCCGCCCCACACGCACCCGAGCCCGCCCGCGGCGATGGCTCCGAACCCGGCCAGCTCCGCCACGGTGTGCCCCGGTCCCCCCCGGGCTGCTGCGGAGGCGAGGAGGAAGGCGGGGACCCAGGTCCACATCGCATACAGCTCCCACATATGCCCGAGGTAGCCGCCGGTGGCCAGGAGCGTCGGGCGATGACGCAGGATACGCGCCACGAGGCCCCAGGAGAACGGCGGCCGGGCGAACGCGTACGGCCCATCCCGGTACAGGAGCAGGACGAGCACGGCGGCGGTCAGCCCCGCCGCGGAGGCGCCCACGACCACCGCCTCGACGCCCGCGCCGCCCGCCGCCTTGAGGAGGTAGGGGGTCGCCTTGCCCACCGTCAGGGCGCCCACCACGGTGCCGATGGCCATCCCCCGGGCGGAGCGGAACCAGGTGGCGATCATCTTCATCCCCGGAGGATAGACGCCGGCCAGGAAGGCCCCGGTGAGGACTCGCGCGGCCAGCGCCGCGGGGTACGTAGGCGCCCACAGGAGGGCGAGGTTGGCCAGGGCCGCGGCCAATGCGCACCCGGCGAAGTAGCCCCGTGCGCTCACCACGTCGGCCAGGTTCAGGAAAGCCGCCAGCGCCGTCCCGGCCACGAAGCCGAGCTGCACCGACGCCGTGAGCCACCCAACCTGGGCCGAGTCCAGCCCCCAGCGGGCCTGGAGCTCGGGGGCGACGGCGCTGGCCGTGAACCACGCGGACATCCCCAGGAGCATCCCGAGGGAGAGGAGCGCCAGCATCCCCCAGCGGCGGGGGTCGTGATCGGGAGCCCCGGAGGCGGGGACCCGGGCGGGGGCCGGATCAGCCAACCAGCTGCTTCACCACGAACCAGACGTTGGCCGGGCGCTCGGCGAGGCGGCGCATGTACCACGGGAACCAGTGGGTCCCGTACGCCACGAGCACGCGCACGCTGTGGCCGGTCCGGACCAGGCGCTCCTGCTCGGCCGTCTTGATGCCGTAGAGCATGGCCACCTCCCAGGCGTCCTTGGCCAGCCCCAGCTCGTGGGCCAGCCGCCCCGCCTCGGCGATCATGCGGGGGTCGTGGGTGCCCACGACCGGGCGCCCTCCCCTCCCCTCCAGGCGCGCCCTGAGCAGGGTCCCGGCCAGGCGGACGAAGTTCCGGTCCACGTCCGACTTCTTCGGAAAGGCGATGCCGGGCGGCTCCTTGTAGGCGCCCTTCACCAGGCGGATGGCGGGGCGCAGGGGGAGGAGGGACTCGAGGTCCTTCTCGGTGCGGTAGAGGTACGACTGCAGGCAGAGGCCCGCGTTCTCGTGATCCTCGCGCACGGCCCTGAAGAGCTCCAGCGTCGGGTCCACGTAGGCCGACGACTCCATGTCCACCCACACCAGCGATCCGGGGTCACAGGCGCGCACGATGCGCTCGAGGCGCCTGCGGGCCTCCGTCGGGCCCAGGTCCAGCCCGAGCTGGGTGGGCTTCACCGAGACCTCCGTGTCCAGGCCCCGGGCCCGCACGGCCTCCAGGACGGCCAGGTAGTGGTCGGCGACGGCGTCGGCCTCGGCGGGGGTGGTGACGTTCTCGCCGAGGAGCGTGAACGTGGTGGGCACCCCCTCCCCCTTCAGGCGGGCCGCCTCGCGCAGCGCGTCCTCCAGCGTCTCGCCGGGCATGAACCGGGCGGTGGCCCGCCGGACGCAGCCGTACGTGGGGAGCCGGTTGGCCAGGAACGGGTTCTTGGACGCCCACAGGAGCGCGGTGCGGAGCATGGGAGCCACCTCGTGAGGTGTGCGGTCAGGGCACGGGAGGACAAAGGACGATCTCCACCGGGCCGGGACAAGAGAGACGGCTCATCCGCCCCCCGGGTCGGGGACGAGCCCGGGGTCGGGGAAGAGGGAGAGGCCCGCACCGTCCACCTGGCGCCGGAACGCCGCCACGTCGCCGACCAGGAACGCGTTCAGGCCGGTCGCCAACCGCGACACGGCCTCCTCCATGCGGCGCAGGTCCAGTCGCTGCCCCTCCGTCGGCCGGTCGTAGGAGGTGGCCAGCGACGCCACGCTCCTGCGGTAGCCGTCCACGGCGCGCGTGTCGGCGGCCTCGGAGAGCCCCTTCTCCAACGCGTCGGCCGCCGCGGCCAGGGAGGCCAGGTCGGAGCGCCCCTCCAGCGCGCCGCGCACGGCACGCAGCCCCTCTCGAACCGCGCCGGTCCGTGACTCGACCTGGGCGAGGCGCGTGGTCAGCGCGAGCGCGGCGCGCAGCGCCTGGAGCTTCTCCTCCCTCTCCGCGAGGGGTACCTCGACGCGCGGGTCCGCCAGGACGGCAAGCGAGCGCTCGACCACCAGGCCGCCCACGCCGACGCGCACCCCGTAGACGCCCGGGAGCACCTCGGGCCCCTGGCCGGCGCCGCGTCCGCTTGCGGAGGGCGCGGGGGCGTCTTCACGCAGGTCCCAGACGATCCGGTTGAGCCCCCGTGCCGCCGGTGCCGTGAAGGCGCGCACGGGACGACCCATGCCGTCCACGATGGAGATGTCCGCGGCGCCGACGCTGTCTGCGCCCACCCAGTAGGTGAGGAGCGCGCCCCGGGGGCGCGACACCCCCTGGAACATGGCCTCCCCGGAGAAGTGGTAGCCGTCGGTCGCGGCGGTGGCGCGCAGGTACGCCGGAGGCGGCTCGAAGAAGTGGACCGGCTCGGCCATGAGCGCGGGGCTCTGCGCCAGCGCGCGGAGGGGACGGATGTCGTCCAGAACCCAGATGGAGCGTCCGTGGGTCCCGACGACCAGATCGTGGTCCCGGGGGTGCACCACCAGCGACGTCACGGGCACGGTGGGCAGGCCGTGCATCCACTTGAACCAGGAGTCCCCCCGGTCCAGGGAGACCCAGAGCCCCAGCTCGCCGCCCGCGAAGAGCAGGTTGGGCGCCACCGGGTCCTCCTCCACCGTGTGGAGGAAGCCGTCGATCCCGCGCCTCCTCGCCACGTTCTCCCAGTCGCGCCCGTTGTTCACGGTGCGGTACAGGTACGGCTCCCAGCTCCCCCGGCGGTGGTCGTCGAACACCACGTACACGGCTCCGGGGGCGTGGCGCGACACCTCGATGTGGGGGATCCATGCCCCCTCGGGAACCCCCTTGATGCGGGGCGTGAGGTCGTCCCACGTCCCTCCGCCGGCGCGGGTCACCTGGACCTTGCCGTCGTCGGAGCCCGTCCAGATCACCTCCCGCTCCAGGGGGCTCGGGGCGATCGTGAGGAGCGTGGTGTGGTTCTCCGCCCCTGTGTTCTCGCGGCTGAGCCCGCCGCTCTCGGCCTGCCTCTGCTTGGCGGGGTCGTTGGTGGTGAGGTCGGGGCTGATGACCTGCCAGGTGTGCCCTCGGTCCGGGCTCTTGTGGACGAACTGGCTCCCGTAGTAGACGGTTCCCACTTCGAAGGGGTCCAGGGCGATGGCGGCGTTCCAGTTGAAGCGGAGCGTGACGCCGTCGGGGGCCCAGGGGCGGATCCCCTTGCGCTCGCCGTTGCGCAGGTCGAAGCGCTGCAGGTTACCGCCCTGGGACATGGCGTACCCGTACGCGGCGTCGCGCGGGTCCACGAGCGCGTTGAAGCCGTCGCCGAAGCCGATCTCCTTCCAGTGGAAGTTGCGGATCCCTCCGGCTGCCCACACGTCGGACGGGCCGCGCCAGGAGCCGTTGTCCTGCATGCCCCCGTAGATGTTGAAGGGGACGGCGTCGTCCACGGACACGTGGTAGAACTGACCCACCGGCAGGTTGTCGAAGAGCCGCCAGGTGGCGGCCCGGTCCCTGGACTCCCAGACGCCGCCGTCGGTGCCCAGGAGGAGATGGCGCGCATCCTGCGGGTCGATCCAGATGGCGTGGAAATCGGGGTGCACGTCCCCCACCATGGGGCGAAACGTCCTTCCTCCGTCCTCGGACACCCGCACACCGGAGGCCAGGTTGTAGACGCGGTTCTCGTTGGCGGGGTCCACCGCGACGTCGGCGTAGTAGAACGGCCGGTTGGCGATCCCGGGCTCATCGTTCACCGCATTCCAGGTGAGGCCGCCGTCCTCGGAGCGCAGCAGGGCGCTCCGTTCGGCCTCCACCAGCGCGTAGACCACGCGGGGGTCGGAGGGCGCCACAGCCAGCCCGATGCGCCCGAGCGCCCCCGCAGGGAGGCCGTCCGCCTCGCCCAGGCGATTCCAGGTCTCGCCCCCGTCGTGGCTGAGCCAGAGCCCCGAGCCCGGGCCTCCGGACGTGAAGAACCAGGGTTCCCGACGATACTCCCACATGGCGGCGAGCAGCTTCATGGGGTTCGTGGGATCCACGACCAGGTCGGCGACGCCGGTGCGCTCGTCCAACCAGAGCACGCGACGCCACGTGCGTCCCCCGTCGGTGGTCTTGTACACGCCGCGCTCGTCCCCGTCGGACCAGGCCGGGCCCATGGCCCCGACCCAGACCACGTCGGAGTCGTGCGGGTGGATTACGATGCGGTGGATCCGCTCCGAGCGCTCCAGCCCCATGAGCCGCCAGGTGCGCCCGCCGTCCAGCGTGCGGTACACGCCGGCGCCCACGCCGGCGCTGTTGCGCGGGTTCCCCTCCCCCGTGCCCACCCACACCACGTCGGGGGCGCTCGGGTCCACGGCGATGGCGCCGATGCTGCTCACCCGCTCGGCGTCGAAGACGGGCTCGAAGGTCGTGCCGGCGTTCGTGGACTTCCACACGCCGCCGGTGGCTGCACCCACCCAGATCACCGAGGCGTCGGAGGGGTCCACGGCGAGCGCGGCGATGCGCCCGCTCATCCCCGCGGGGCCCACGCTCCTCGGCTTCAGCGCGGAGAGGAACGAGGGATCCACCGACTGTGCGACGGCGAATCTCGGCGCGGGGGCGAGGAGCGCGGCGGCCACCGCCAGGGCGGTGACGGCTCGTCCGGCGGCGCGGGTGGGACGGGCGCGGCGGTGGGGGTGCTCCATCACCGTGCTCCCTTCGCGGCGTTGCGGGCGAGGTGGTGCTCCCAGACCCGGCGGGAAACGGCGGCCGCCAGCGCCGCCGCACGCTCCTGCTCCTCGATGCCGCGAATCATGACCGCCAGCACGTACGGGGGCGCGTCGGTCGGGAACACGACGGCGGCGTCGTGGGTGTGGCCGGTGATCGAGCCGGTCTTGTTGGCCACCCGGGTCCCCTCCGGGAGTCCGGCGGGGATGTTCTCGCGGAAGTGCTGCCGCTCGAGGATGGCCAGCATCTCAGCGCGCTGCTCCGGGGAGAAGCGCTCACCCTGGGCCACCTGGGCCATCACCACGCCCAGGTCCCGGGCGGTGGTCGTGTTGGAGAGCCCCGCCTGGAAGGCCTTGGTGTCCTCCACGCCGCGGAGCACCTCCATGGAGTCGGCGCCCATCTCACGGAGCATGGTGGTGACCCGCTCGGCCCCCGCCTCCTGGATGACGATGTTGGTGGCGAGGTTGCTCGACCAGGTGATCATGCGGTCAACCAGGTCGCGCATCGGAACGCGCTCACCCACGCGGCCGTAGTAGGTGGTGTCCGAGTCCGAGTCCATGGGGAGCTCGAAGTCGGATCCGTCCACGATGGAGCGGAAGGTCCGTGTGATCTCCACCGAGTCGGCCGGGGAGCGGAGTCCCTCGGCCTCGTCGAGGAAGAGGCGCATCATCACCGGGACCTTCATGGTGCTGGCGGCGTGCATGCGCAGGTCGGCGTGGAGGGCCAGCGAGTCGCCGCCCGGGGCCAGGCTCCGGTAGTACACACCCACCTCGGCGCCGGATGCCGCCACGAGGGAATCCACCCCGGCCGCCAGGGCTGCGGGGTCGGCGGCCCGTTCCTGCTCGGTCGGGGCGCAGGACGCGGTGGTCAGCACGAGGAGGGAGGCACAGGAGCGCAGGAGAGCGTTCATGGAGATCCGGGGTTGCATGGGAAGCGATCCGGCATAGTCTAGGGGCGCCCTCGGAGGCCGTCCAACGCCGGACAGCACTCGGTCGGGGTCGGGTGTCACCTACCGTCCGCGTCCGCTCCCCTTCAAGAACCGGAACCGCATGCTGACTGCCCTCGGGCTCATCGCCGTGCTCGCAGCCCCGAGCGACTCCCTCGTGTTCAGCGGGCGGGACGGGCAGCTGGAGGTCAGGGCGCCGAAGCTGGCGAACGCGGCCATCCGGATGGACGGGGACCTCGACGAGCCGGAGTGGCAGCAGGCCGCGGTGCTCTCCGGGTTCACCGAGTTCGAGCCCATCGAGGGGATCGTGCCCGAGGATCGGACCGAGATCCGGGTCTTCTACACCGACGACGCCATGTACTTCGGCGTGCGCGCGTGGGACACGCATCCCGACCTGATCATGGCGCGCCTGTCGGAACGGGACCGGTCGGTGTTCGGGGACGACTACGTCCGCGTCATGCTCGACACCTTCGACGACCGGCGCCAGGCGTACGTGTTCTACGTGAGCCCCCTCGGCCTCCAGACCGACGGCCTCTGGATCGAGGGGCTGCGACGGGGAGGCGGTGGAGGAGGGGGGGGTGGTGGAGGGGGTGGCGGCGGCGGAGGTGGAGGGGGCGGCGGAGGAGGCGGCGGAGGAGGAGGGTCCGGCGTCTCCATCGACTTCAACCCGAACTACATCTACGACTCGGACGGGCACCTCACCGGGGACGGCTGGACGGCTGAGATGAAGATCCCCTTCGTGTCCATCCGATTCCGCTCGGCGCCGATGCAGGACTGGGGGATCCAGGTGGCGCGGGAGACCCGGAGCAACGGCCACAAGCAGTCGTGGGCGCCGCTGACGCAGAACATCTCGTCCACGCTGGCGCAGAGCGGGCGCCTCGTGGGCCTGAAGGACCTGCGTTCCCGGCGCCTGGTGGAGGCCAACCCGGTGCTCACCGGGACGCAGATGGGCGACGACGAGTCCGGGGCCTTCGTGCGCGACGACCCCAGCGCGGCGTTCGGCTTCAACGGCCGGGTGGGCGTGACGCAGAACCTGATGCTGGAGGGGACCGCGAACCCCGACTTCTCCCAGGTCGAGGCCGACGCGGGGCAGATCGCCGTGAACGAGCGCTTCGCCCTCTTCTTCCCCGAGAAGCGGGCGTTCTTCCTCGAGGGCGGTGAGATCTTCAGCACGCCGGCGCGCCTCGTGCACACCCGCCAGATCGCCGACCCCATGGCGGGGGCGAAGCTCACCGGGAAGGTGGGCCCCTTCCAGGTCGGCTACCTGGGGGCCGTGGACGAGAGCCCGACGACGCTGGCCGGCGGGACCGGAAAGGCGCTCTTCAACCTGGTGAGGGCGCGCCGCGACGTGGGCGCAGGATCCACCGTGGGCCTGCTCTATACCGACCGCACCCTCACCGACGGCTCGGGAGCGTACAACCGCGTGCTCGCCGGCGACGCCCGCCTCGTCTTCGGCGGGCGCTACTCGGTCACCGGACAGCTGGCCGGGAGCCTGACCCGGGAGGACGGCGAGGCGGAGCACGACGGCCTCCAGCCCCTGCTCAACCTGGACGTGCAGCGCTCCGGGCGGGGCTTCTCGTGGAACGCCAACATCACCGACGTGGCCTCGGACTTCAGCGCGCGCTCGGGCTTCATCACCCGCACGGGGGACACGGAGGCGAACGCCACCGTCTCCTTCACCCGCTTCGGGAAGCCCGGCGCGCTCCTGGAGAGCACCGGGCTCCGGGTGATCGGCAACAATTTCGGTTCTTCAGCAGAATCTGTGGGTGGATTCCGGCTCAGGTAGGGCGCCGAGGGTGTGATACAAGGCGATTTCCATGGCTTTGAAGGTCCGAAAACCGTACGCCTTTCTGGTAGTCACTTTCAGTTTGTTGTTCAGGCC
>DATIKQ010000073.1:0-26524 GCA_035477395.1 Longimicrobiales bacterium | reverse complement strand
TACGTGAGCGCCGAGTTCATTGCGGCGCACGGTCGCCTGGGGCGCAGTTGGGGTTGCCCCGCCGTGCCGCGCGACGACATGGCGCGCGTGATCGAGCTGCTGGCCGACGACGGTCTGCTATACGTGGCCGGCGCCTGAGCGGCCCGACCGCGAGTCGCCGGCTCCGGGCGGTGCGGTCATGATCCGCCACGCCCCGCTGGCCCGCCGCCTGCTCCCGGTTCTCCTGCTGTCCCTGCTCCCGGGCTGCAAGCCACCGCCGGAGAAGCCCTCTCTGGCCGAAGAGGCGCTGGCGATCGCCGCGCTCTTCGAAACGGCCCATCCCTACAACGAGCGGACCGTGGACTCCCTGGACCTCGCGGCGTTCTTCGTGAGGTATCCCGGATACCGCGCCGACTCGGCGTCCGTGGTGGGCTTCTACGAAAGGCGGGCCATGCAGTTCGCGTGGATCGTCCGCGATTCGCTCTCCGCCAGCGCCGAGGCGTTCGTGGCGCTGGCCGGAGTCGCCGACACCGGCGAATCCCCGGATGCCGAGGGGGGCCCGAGCCTCGGCGAGCTCTATGACGAGGGATTCACCGACCGGGGGCGCGTGCCGCTGTGCGACAGCTGCGCCGTCGACCTGGAGCTGCGCCTCACCGCGGAGTTCTTCCGCTTCGCCGACCGCAGGTACGGCGGCTACCTGAGCCGCGACCTGCGCGAGCTGAACTGGTTCATCCCCCGGACCAAGAAGGACTACGCGCGCCTGCTGGATTCGCTGGCCGTGGGGACGATGGACCTCTCCGCCTACGAGCCCATGCACCCGCAGTACCAGCTGCTGAAGGCCAGCATCAAGCGCAACCGCGAGATGGCCGCGGAGCCGTGGCCCGAGCTGGAGTTGCCCGGGAGGGTGAAGAAGCTCGAAGCGGGCGACACCGCCGAGATGATCGGTCCTCTCCGCCGCCGGCTGCGGCTGCTCGGGGACCTGGAGCGGGACGGGGAAGGCCCCGTCTACGACAGCACGCTGGTGCTGGCTGTGCAACGCTTCCAGGGGCGCCACGGTCTGAAGCCCGACGGCATCATCGGCGCGGGATTCCTGCGCGCCGTCAACGTGCCCCTGGCACAGCGGCTGCGCACCATGCTCATCAACATGGAACGCCTGCGCTGGGTGCCCGAGCAGCAGCCGGTCGACTTGCTGCTGGTGAACATCCCCGAGTTCCGCCTGCACGTGTACGAGGAGGGCCGGGATGTGATGAGCATGGACGTGGTGGTGGGGAAGGTCGCCACGCGCACGGTGATCTTCAGCGACACGCTGTCGCAGATCGTGTTCAGCCCCACCTGGACGGTCCCGGCCAGCATCACGCGAAACGAGATTCTGCCCAAGATGCAGAGAGACCCCGGCTATCTCCGCAAGAACGACATGGAGGTCATCGGCGGCACCGCGTCGCTGCCGGTGGTCCGCCAGATGCCGGGGGCCGGCAACGCGCTGGGTCGCGTGAAGTTCCTCTTCCCGAACAGCTACAGCATCTACATGCACGACACCCCATCCCAGGGCGCGTTCGCCCTCGAGGACCGGGCCTTCAGCCACGGGTGCATCCGGCTGAGCCGACCCCGGGAGCTGGCGGAGTACCTGCTGCGCGACGACCCGGGTTGGTCCCCGGAGCGCATCCGCGAGGCCATGTACGGCGGGCGCGAGACCACCGTTATGCTCAAGCGGAAGCGTCCCGTGATCATCGGATATTTCACCGCCTGGGTGGACCGTGAAGGGCGGCTCAACTTCCGCGATGACGTGTACGGACACGACGAGCGGCTGGAGAGGGAGTTGTTCCTCCTCACGGATTCCGCTGGATCGGCCTCCCGGTAGGCGGCGGCCAACCGGCCCACCCCCTACTCGGGTACCCCCGCCTGCTTCGGGCCGGCGGCGGCCTCCAGCGGCACGCGCCCCGGCAGCCAATCCCGGAACGCCTCGCCGTACAGGTGCCAGACCGTGACGAACAGCGCCGCCACGATGGGGCCGACCACCACGCCCGGAACACCGAAGAACGCGATGCCGCCCAGCGTGCTGAGAAGGATGAGGAGGTCGGAGATGCGGATGTCCCTCCCGACGAGCCGCGGACGGAGGATGTTGTCGACCGTGCTCACCACCAGGGCGCACCACCCCAGCAGCCCGAGCGCGGGGACCACGTGCCCCGAGACCATCAGGTAGAGGACGGCCGGCACCCAGACGAGCCCCGCCCCCACGAGGGGGATCATGGCGGCCACGACCATGACCGTGCCCCAGAAGGCCGCGCCCGGAACGCCGGCGACCAGGAAGCCGAGGCCCGCCAGGAAGCCCTGGAGCAGGCCGATGAGCAGGGAGCCCTTCAGGGTGGCCCGCGCCACGGATACGAACCTCGACACGAGCCGCTCCTCGTCCTCAGGGGTGAGCGGGCTGTAGTAGAGGATCCTGCCCAACAGCGCCGGGCCGTCCTTTAGGAAGAAGAACATCGCGTAGAGCATGACGAACAGGTGGAGCACGAACGACAGGGTCCCGCGGGTGATCCCGGCGAGGCTGCCTATGAGGAAGGCGCCCACGCCCGAGACCGCCTCCGCCGCCCTGGAGAGCAGGATCTCGCTCTTCGGCAGGAGCCTCTGCAGGAAGGGGTAGTTCTCGAGCACCGTGATGCGGTCCAGGGACCCCTTGAGCTCGCCCGTGCCGCTCATCTGCCGCTGGATCCACGGCCCGGCCGCCTCGCTCAGTTCGAGCGCCTGACCTGCGACGATGCTGAGGAAGGCGACGAGCGGGATCCCGATGACGGTGAGCAGGATGACCATGGTGGCCGCCGAGGCCCACGCGTGTCGCCCGCCCAGGCGCCGCAGGACCCACATGTACAGCGGGTGGGCCATGCCCGCGAAGATGGCCGCGAGCAGCACGGACATGAGGAATCCGCGGATCACGGCCAGGAACAGGACCGAGATCCCCAGCGTGAGCAGCAACAGGAAGCTCTTGCGGAAGCGCTCCCGGGACGGATCAGCCTCGTTCATGTCCTCGCTCCGATGGGTCGGGTGCGGCACGCCCTCAGGGCGTGCTCAGGCTCGCCAGCGCTTCCACCAGGTCGTCGGCCAGCTCGCTCAAGCCCGTCTCGAGCAGGCCCACGAGCCCGTCGTAGTCCCCCAGCACCCACCCCGGGCCGTGGTACTCGGTGGTTCCCCGGGCGAGCATGACGCCGTCCCCCCCGCGGAGGATCTCCCAGCTCGCGAGCAGGAGGGCCTCCCCCTCGGTGACGGCCGGTCCGTCCGGCGCCGACCCCTCGAAGCGCAGGATGTCGAGCTGGATCACGAAGTCCTGCTCCGAGCGGGTCGGCCACGGAGCGTAGGCGACGCTCCGGAAGGAGCCCTGCACCGCCATGTAGCCGGCGACGGACCGGTTGATCCCCTGGTCGAGGGCCTCCCCCCAGCGATGGAACTCGGAGAGCTCGATCCGGTGCGGTCCGCGCCGGACCACGATCAGGGGTGACTCCAGGTACTCGGCGAGGCGGAGGGACCGCAGCCCGACGGCCACGCCTGGCACCTCCCCGCTGGGCCCCGTCGCCTCGGCACCGGCCGGGCCCCGTCCGAGGCCGAGCACGAAGTGACTCTGGGAGGGGTCGCCCCGGTTCAGGCCGAAGCATCCGGCCAGGGCGATGAGGGCCAACGAGAGCATCGAGCGCGTCACGATCGTCATGGAATGCATGGGGCTACCTCCCGGGCGGCCTCTTCCCTCGGATGAGCATGTCGGGGTTCCGCTCCAGCGCGATGGAGAGCACCCGCAGCGCCTCGGCGGCGTCCCGCAGGCTTCCCAGCGTCTGTTCCAGCTGATATCCGATGCCGGCGTCCGTGGTGAGCAGCGTGTGTGCCTCTTCGACGGTCTCGCGCAGCGCCTTCATGGTCGCGAGGGCCTCCGCGTTCATGCCCTCCATCTGCCCCGGGAAGGGCTCCAGGGCTTCGCTGAGCCGCTCGGCCACGGTCTCCATGTCCGCCATCATCCGCTTGAGCTGAGCGGTCAACTCCGGAAGCTCCCCTATGGCGCCCTGGAGCTCCCTGGAGTCCACCAGGTTCTCGATGGAGCGCGCCGACGCCACCACCGCGGCGTTGAGCCCCTTCATGTCCACCTCTTCCAGCATCTCGTTCACGCGGAAGAGGATCTTGACCACGTCCTCGATGAGGCTGCCGGCCTCGGTCCCGAACTGGGCCATCATCGAGTGGGTGGTGGGAATCTCGGGGTACTCGGTCGGCCTCGTCTCGAGCTGGGGCGGCAGTGCGTCAGCGCGGTACTTGAGCTCGATGTAGAGCTGGCCGGTGACGAAGCTCTCCATCTGCAGCTGGGCACGGAGTCCGTCGACAATCTGCTTGCGAAGAACGTCCGGGTCGTCGAGCTGGATGAAGTCGCCGAGCTCGGTCGTCAGGCGATCGAGGTCGATCTCGTAGACGACCGGCACCTGGAAGGCCTTCTTCGTCTGGTCGATCTGGATCTTGAGCTCCGTCACGGTGCCGACCGGCACGCCCTGGAACTTCACCGGGGCTCCGCGGTCCAGGCCGTTCACCGACTCCTCGAAGAAGCTGATGAAGGTGGACCTCGGCTGGAACCACGCGGTGGAGGCCAGGGTGACGACCCCGACCACCGTCAGCACGATGGCGCCGATCATGAAGAGTCCGATCGCGGTGGGGTTGGCGCGTATGCTCATGGCAGGGGCACTCTCATTCGCTCAGGGTCGGGGACAGGAGCGTCGTCCCCGCTGCTGCGTGTCAGGAACCGGCGCACTTCCGGGGTGGGCGGGTCGTCCCGCAGCTCGGACGGCTTGCCCAGCGCGGTCATGGTCTTCTGCTCAATGTCCAGGAAGAGCGCCCGGTCGGCGATCTTGAAGATGCTCGCCAGGTCGTGGCTCACCACGACGATGGTGGTGCCGAAGCTGTCCCGGAGCTGCAGGATCAGATCGTCCAGGCGGCTCGCCGTGATCGGGTCCAGGCCGGACGAGGGCTCGTCGAAGAAGAGCACCTCCGGATCCACCGCCGTGGCGCGGGCGAGGGCCGCGCGCTTGCGCATCCCACCGCTGATCTCGGACGGGTAGAACGCCTCGAAGCCGCGCAGGCCCACCAGTGCGAGCTTCATCTCCACGACCTCGCCGATCGCCTCCGCGTCCAGGCTCGTGTACTCCTCGAGGGGCAGGGCCACGTTCTCGGCCAGCGTCATCCCGCTCCACAACGCACCGTTCTGGTAGAGCACGCCCATGCGTCGCAGGATCGCCTTGCGGGCCCTCTCGTCGGCCTCGCCGAAGTCCTCGCCATCGAACAGGATCACGCCGGCGGCAGGCTTCTTGAGACCGACCAGGTGCTTCAACAGGGTGCTCTTCCCGCTTCCGCTCCCACCCATGATGACGAAGATCTCGCCCCGCTCCACCTGGAAGCTCAGGTCCTGCATCACGACGAGGGAACCGTACTTCATGGTGAGCCCCTTCACCTCGATGGGAATCCGCTGCGTTTCCATGGCGGTCAGACCCCCAGCAGGACGGCGAGCCAATCGATGACGGCGTTCGCCGCGACGATCAGCGTGATGCCCATGACCACGGCCGAGGTGGCTGCCCTGCCCACCGCACCCGCGTCGGCTCCGGCCTGCATCCCCTTCATGCAGCCCGCGAGGCCGATGATCAGGCCGTAGACGGTTCCCTTGAAGAGGCCCAGCACCCCATCCCCCAACGTCACCGCCGTCAACAGACCACCGACGAACTGGGCGGCGCTGAGGTCCAGGAGGGCCAGGGCGACGATCATCCCACCCATGATGCCGATGAAGTTTGCGTAGATCGTGAGCAGGGGCATCGCCACGAACAGGCCGAGCATCCGCGGGAGCACGAGGTGGTCCACCGGCGAGATCCCGAGCGTCCTGT
Organism: Longimicrobiales bacterium; assembly: GCA_035477395.1. Lineage (GTDB taxonomy): Bacteria > Gemmatimonadota > Gemmatimonadetes > Longimicrobiales > Gaopeijiaceae > SZUA-318. Next base: position 20,651 of record DATIKQ010000073.1, on the reverse strand, counting down.
ACGCGTCGATCTCCTCGGTGATCTTCATGCTGCCCAGCTCGGCGGCGAAGCCGGCCCCGGTGCGGCCGGCCATGATGATGCCCGTCATGAGGGCGCCCATCTCCCTCAGCATGCCGTACCCGACCAGGTAGGACACGTAGTAGCCGGCGCCGAACCGGCGCAGCACGACCGCGCCCAGGAAGGAGATGATGACCCCGATCAGGAAGGCGATCAGCGTGACGATGGGGAGCGCACCCGAGGTGTTGGACTGCACCACCACCCACAGGTCCCTCCAGCGCACGCGCACCCGGCGCAGGGCCAGCCTGACGAAGCCGTCGGCCACCTCGCCCGTGAAGCCGACCGCGGCCAGGAAGCCAGCATGGGCCGCGAGGACCCGCTTCCCGAACCGGGCGACGGGAGTGGCTTCCGGCTCCTCGTGGTCCACCTTCTTCTCCGGCACGGCGCGGGAGAGTTGAAGGAGGCGTGCGATGCCCTCCGGAAGGCCCTGGTCCCTGAACTCCAGGCCGTGGTCCTCGCAATAGGTCATCGCCTGCATGAGGAAGGTGAGCAGGCTGCTGTCCCACGCACCGAGCCCCGAGGCCTCGAAGTCGATCACCCGCACGGGGTTTCCCGGCGCCCGGTCCTCGAGGAGCCGCTCGAAGCGGGGCACGGGCACGCCCGACTCCCAATCCCCGGAGAGCTGGGCGGTCAGCGTGTCGCCCTGCTGGGCAAGCTCTATCCGCATGGCGGTCGAGCCTCCGACGGCCGCACGGGGAACGTCGACCGGGGCGGGGTCCCTACCCGGGGACTACTGCGTTCGAGCGACCCCCGGCGTTCGCCCGTACCCCTTCCGGATGAGAGTCCACGTTCATCCGCTTGGGCGATGTCGTCGGAGGCACCGCTCCGCCTAACCTTCGGTCCACAACGGAGGTTGACATGGACATACTGACCTGGCTCATCGTCGGGCTCGTCGCAGGACTGCTCGCCAGCGCGCTGGTCGGAGGCATCGGCTACGGCCTGCTCGGCGACATCGTCGTCGGGATCGTCGGCGCGTTCGTCGGCGGGTGGCTCTTCAACGCCCTCGACATCGGGATGCCCGTCGCCGGGCTTCCGGGCACGATCCTGGTGGCACTCATCGGCGCCGTCGTGCTCCTCATGGTCATCCGGGCGGTCCGTCCCGGCGCCGGCCGGAGGTAGGTCACGGCCGTGATGCAGGTCCCCGGCGCGGTCAGCCAGGCCTCCGACAGCGTCGCGGGGCGTCTCGAGGGCTTTCCGCTGCTGCTCCCGGGCGCCACCGTGGAGACCCAGGCCAAGGTCGTGCTCTCGGTCCTGGTGATCGCGCTCCTCATCCTGGCGCGGCGCCTGTTGCTGTACGCCCTGGGCCACTGGATGAGCGATCCGGTGCGGCGGTACCATTGGGCCAAGACCTCGGGCTATGCGGCCACCGTGGTGGGCATGCTGGCGCTCGCCCAGGTCTGGTTCGTGGCCGTGCGGTCCGTGGGCGTGTTCCTGGGGCTCCTCTCCGCGGGCCTGGCCATCGCTCTCAAGGACCTCGTCGCCGACCTGGCGGGCTGGTTCTTCATCCTGTGGCGGAAGCCCTTCGACCTCGGCGACCGCATCCAGGTGGGGAGTCACGCCGGCGACGTCGTGGACATCCGCATCTTCGCCTTCACCATCATGGAGATCGGGAACTGGGTGGCCGCCGATCAGAGCACGGGGCGGATGATCCACGTGCCCAACGCCCGGGTCTTCACCGAGCCCCTGGCCAACTACACGGCGGACTTCCCGTTCCTCTGGAACGAGCTGCCCGTGCTGGTGACCTTCGAGAGCGACTGGCGGCGGGCCAAGGAGATCCTCGAGAGGATCGTCGCGGAGGAGGCCACGGAGGTGAGCCGGGACGCTCAGGGCACGGTGCCCGAGGGCTCCAGATACTCCCTGGTCCACCACGAGGGGCTCCTGCCCGCGGTCTTCATTTCCGTGGAGGCCTCGGGCGTGTCGCTGACGGCCCGCTATCTCACCCGCCCTCGGGAGCGGCGCGCCGGGTCCCACGTGCTCTGGGAACGCATACTGGACGCATTCCAGGACGAGCCGACCATCGCGCTCGCCTATCCGACCCAGCGCATCTACCGGAGTCCGGAGGAAGGGAACGCCGTCATCCCGCACGGGCCTGCGCCGGTGCAGCGCGACGAGCGCCAGACGCCCTGACCGCTCCTGCGCTCCCCTCATTCCTGCGCCCCTCCGGGCGGCGCGGCCTGCTGGTAGGCGGGCACGGTGGGCTGCTTGCCGAGCGCGTTCTGGAGCCAGGTCAGGAGCGCGGCCAGCTCGAGCCCGGATTCGGGCTGCGCCCGGCTCAGCATGGTGATGACGCCGTCGCGCCGGGCCAGCATCTCGCTCATTGCGGGCCTGGCCGTCCCCGGGGCCGCGTCCGCCCCCTCCTGGAGCAGCGCGAAGAAGTCGCTGGCCAGCTGGCGGCCCCGCTCGAAATCCCCGAACTGGGTCGCGACGATGGCCATGGCGAGCGTGGCCTCGAGCCGGTCCAACGCCTGTTGCTGGCGCAGGCCGGCCGCCTCCTGCCGCAAGGCGTCCCGCTCCATGCGCGCCTCACGCGCCTTGGAGAACTGCCACCCGGAGCCGACCACGAATGCGACGGCGATGGCGGCGAGGGCGACCCAGGTGTTGCGCTGCACGGATGTCATGATGTCCCTCCTGTTCACAGGTCCGGGTCACCGGCCACCATCTCCACCACCGTGGTCGGGACAGCGAGGTAGCCGTCGATTCCATCCTCGATCTCGCGCGGGAAGCGCGGCACCGGCCCCACCAGGCGGTCCGTGTAGACGCGGAGCATGATGTCGCGGAAGATCGGCAGCGCCGTGCGGCCTCCGGTCTCGTTTGCCCCCATGGATCGGTTGTCGTCGAAGCCGACGCGCACCGCCACGGTGATCCCCTCGGGCCCGTAGGTGGACCCCACGAAGAGAGCGTCGCGGAAGTCGTTCGTGGTCCCGGTCTTGCCCATCACCGGGATCGGGAAATCACCGCGATCGAGGGCGTTGGCCGTCCCACCCGGGATGCGCACGACGCCACGCAGCCCTTCCTGGATCTGGCTCAGCCCCTCGGACCCGAGGCGGCCCGCCGGGAGCGCGGCCCTGTAGAGCACCGCACCCGACGCTGCGGTGACCTGCGCGATGACATGGGGCTCCGCCCTCACACCGGAGGCAAGGGCACGGTACGCTCCCGCCAGCTCCAGGAGCCTCACCTCCCCGGCTCCGAGTGCGGTGCTGATGTACGGATGCAGCGGAGAGCGGATGCCCAGCTCCCTCGCGACCCGGATCACCTCGTCCATGCCGATCTCCCGCGCGAGCCACACGGCCACGGCGTTGCGGGACTCGGCCAGGGCCTGGCGCGCCGGGATCGGGCCCTTGAACGCACCGTCGTAGTTGGCGATCCACTTCTCGACGCCGTCCTCGCCCGCAGGCACGTCGATGGGCTCGTCGGGGACGATGCTGTCCAGACCCAGCCCCTGGCGGAACGCCGCCAGGTAGACGATCGGCTTCCACGCCGAGCCTGGCTGCCGCCTCGACTCGGTCGCGCGATTGAAGTCGAAGTACGCGTTGCGGCGGTCCCGATACGTCTCACGACCGCCGGCCTCGGCGAGGATGGCCGCGTCCCGGTTCCTCAGGACCACCACGGACCCCTGGATCAACCCCGTCGCGGCGGGAAAGCGCGCTTCGTACAGCCCGAGGCCGCGCTCCAGGGCTTCGTTCACGATGGTCTGCACCCGCTCGTCCACCGTGGTGTGCACCGACACCCGCCCCAGGAACAGGTCCTCGACTCCGAAGCGGTCTCCCCCGTGCTGCTTCAGCTCGTCGAACACGCTCTTGATGGCAGCGGGCGCGAGGGTCTTCACCAGGCTCGGGGCGGCCACGCGGATGGGCTCCGCCCCGGAGCGACGCGCCAGGTCCTCGGGGATGAACCCGTTGCCGACCATCAGGGCGAGGATCTCGTTTCGGCGCCGCAGCGGCTCCGGGGCCCCGTCTGCCGGGGCGTAGTCCCGAGGCGACTTGCCGATCCCGGCGAGGAGCGCCGCCTGGCCTGCGTCCTCCGCCCCGTAGCTCCACAGGGACCTGTCGAAGTAGTACTCCGACGCGGCGGCGAAGCCGTAGCGCCCGTGCCCGAGGTACAGGAAGCTGCTGTAGCGTGCGAAGATTTCGCGCTTGGCCCGCTCATGCGTCCCGTAGCGCCGCACCATCTCCCGCTCCAACCAGATCGCCAGGCGCACTTCCTCGAGCTTGCGCAGGAGCTTGTTCGTGGTGGGCACGCCGAGAACCGCGGCTGCGGCCCGCGGGGCCCACCCCCGGTCGAAACGCGCCGTGCCCCGCTCCCCGCTGGTCCGCTCCGTGAGGAAGTAGCCCCGCACCAGCTGTTGGGTGATGGTGGAGCCGCCCTGGGCGAGCCGCAGACGGAGCTGGTCGTCGTCGTGCCACCACATGGCCAGGGACCGGGCCATCGTCTTCTGGGCCACCCGAGGCAGCACGCTGTAGTCCACGCCCGAGTGCTCGAAGAAGTTCTTGTCCTCCGCCGCCAGGATGGCCTGACGCAGGACGACGGGCACCTCGCCGTAGGTGACCACGCGCCGGTACTCCCTCGCGACCGAGATGAGCACGGTGCCCCTCGCATCGTAGACGAGGCCGGTCGCGGGAAGCTCGAAGCGGAGGAAGGGCTCGATGTCGGGCAGGTCGCTCTCGTCCAGATAGACGTGGTGGACCAGCGCCGCCGCCGGCAGGAACGGGAGCAGGGCGAGCGCGAGGAGCGCGATGCGTACCACCCGGCGCGTACGCACGATCACCCCTCCCGGAGCTCGTTCCCGCTGCTCCCGTTCCCGCCCTCCATCAGCGGATCGACTCGGTGTACGCCCGGGCCAGCGCCGAGTCTGCGGCGATGGCGTACATGAGGGAGTCGAAGCCGGGGCGCGTGAAGCCGTTCGCCGCCAGGATCGAGTCCACGGCCCCGGGCATCTCGCGCATCGCACGTGCCGTCGTCACGCTCCGGTCGAGGTCGGACAGCGACACGCCCCCACGCTCCGTGTCCATGGCCTGTGCCGTCTCCACCGCCGGCGCCGCCTCCGCCTCCGCCGCCGGGGCTTCCGGGCGGCCGCAGGCGGCAGCCAGGGTCACGGCAACGAGCAGGGCCGGCCTTCGCATGCGCGCCTTCATGGCTTCTTCCTCCCGTGGCCCATCTTCCGGTGTTCCTCGCGGATCGCTGCGGCCAGGGCTTGGCCGCGCAGGCCCGCGTCCAGATTCCGCTGCACGAAGGCGCCGAAGTTGTCCTTCGGTCCGCCCGCGTGCACCGCGTCGATCTCCTCGCGCAGGACAACGACCGCATCGTCCGCGGCCACGCCCCGCCCCAGGAGCCCGTCGAGCACTCCGCGCAGCGTCCCCTCGGTGATGCCGGCCCCCCTGGCTTCCGTCACCAGCGCGGGGAGCTGCAGCGCCGCGAGGACTCCCGCCCATCCATCGCCCGCCTGTTGAGCCGGCGTGGCGACGAGGGCCGCCGCCAGTGCCAGGATCCGTATCATGGTGCCATCCTTTCTGGGTGACTCGTGGCGTCTACGGCCGAGGCGCCGCAGGCGCCGGGTCGTTGTCGGAAACCGGCATGGGTATCGTGCGGGAGAACCCCGCTCTCATCGCCTTCAGGCGACGCTCCAGCCGCCGGTTGACCTCTCCGCCCTGGTCCGGCGTATCGGCCACGACCAGGATGTGCGTCACCTGCTGCTCGCAAACCAGCTGGCCGCGCCATGTGCGTGCCGTGTGCTTGGCCTGCGCGTGCTCCTCCTCCAGGAACTCCTCGATCACCTTCATGTGATCCGCGGTCTTCGGGGGGACGATCTCATATGCGTACGCCCAGAGGTTCTTTGGGGGGCCCAGTCCTTTCGTCTCCACCGCTCGCTCCTCGTCCGTCCTGCGCCATCCCATTGCCCGATTCCCCTCCCCACAACACCACAGGCGCCGGCTACGCCTTGCCTTGCTTCCCGACGAATAGAAGGGCCGTACCCACCAGGATCGCCCCCACCCCCGCCCACACCGGCACGTTGATGGCCCGCTGCTCGCTGACCTCGATCTCCATGGACCCGATCGACGCCACCTGGGTGTTCCGGCGATAGCTGAACGTGCCGAACACCAGGCCGGCCGTACCCGCCACGATCAGTAGAATGGCTCCGAGCTTCCGTGCGTTCATCGGGCGTTCCCCTTCCGCAACCTTCGGGATGCGATCACCGGCCACCGGGCGGCGCCCGGTGGCCGGTGATCGCTGTCACTCGTCGCTCCGCTTCGCTGTCGTCTCTGCCGCCGGCTACCGGATCCGCCTGAGCTCGACGCGGCGGTTCTGCCAGCCGCGGCCCTCGCTGTCGGTCGGGAACCTGGCCTGGGTCTCGCCGTAGCCCTTGGCCGTCATGCGGCTGTTCGCGACGCCCTTCGACACCAGGTAGGCCCGCACGGCCTCGGCGCGGCGCTCCGACAGGGACATGTTGTACGCGGGCGTGCCGATCTCGCTGGTGTGGCCCGCGACCTCGAAGCGCACGTTCGCCCACTCGGGCTTGGCGAGCTCCAGAGCCACGCGGTCGAGCACGTCGTGCGACTCCGGCGTGAGCGCGGACTCGTCGAAGGCGAAGTTGACGCCCTCGAGCACCAGCGTGTCCCGCATCACGATGACCCTGGGCGGCACGGTCGGGAACGGCACGTGCACGATCACCGTGTCCACCATGCGCGCCATGGTGGGCGGACACGCGGGGCAGGACGCCGTCCTGGCCGGCGCGGCGGGCTTGTGCCCTCCGGTGAAGAACGAGAAGCCGAGCGTGACCAACGGGTTGTACACCCTGGAGGTCGGCATCGGAACCTCGTCGTAGTTCTCGATCCGCATCCGGCCTTCGAGGCGCAGGGCCAGATTGTCGCTGATCATGCTCCGGATCCCGACGCCCGCGAGCGCACCCCAGGTCGAGTGCGTCACCCGCTCGTTCTGTCCCTCGATGCGGGTGAGCTCCGTCCCGATCATGAAGAAGGGGCTGGTGTTGGCGTTCAGGTTGACGGTGTAGGTGAGCGCGGCGGTCGGCGTGTAGTACCGCACGCCCGACCCGGTAGCGGCCTCGCCGCTCACGCTCACCCCCAGCTTGCTGTTGAAGTTGTAGCCCAGGCGCGCCGCAGCCATCGGCGCCCCCCGGGCGGGAGTGGCGCTGTCGGCGAACCGGTACTCCGGCGCCCCGCTCCCGAGGAAGTCGCGGAGCCCCGAGTCCAGGAACAGGTAGCCTGCGCCCAGGCTGAACTCCCAACTACCGTCACGGTGGGTGGGCTGCTGCTGTGCCATCGCCACTGTCGGCAAGCACGCAGCCAGCGTCCACGCGGTGATCATCAGTCGCTTACGCATTGTCGGATCTCCCCAATCTCAAGAGTCACAGCTTCAGGCCGGTGGGGAGCCGGCGACCGGAATGGTCGCCGGCTCCCTCGTTGCAGTGCGCCTACAGGGGCGGCAAGGTGATGGTGTTGCTGGTGCCGAGGCTCACGGCGCCGTTCCGTGCCAACGCCCTGCCGAGCAGCGTTGCCGTGTCCACCAGCGTGATGCTGGACAGCGCGAGGATGTTGCCCTGCCACTGCGATCCCGTCCCCAGCGTCGCCGAGCTTCCGACCTGCCAGTAGACGTTCTTCGCCTGCGCGCCATTGATGAGCACGATGTTGCCGGCCGTGGTGAGCGAGCTGCCGGCCTGGAAGACGAAGGTCGCGTTCGGGTCCCCTCCGCCGTTCAACGTCAGCGTGCCCGTCACGCCGATACCGCTCGCGGTGCAGTAGACTCCGGCCGGCTTGGTGGTGCCGCCCAGGTCCGCCACGATGGCGTTGGCCGGTGCGCAGGGCATCCCGGCCAGGGTGTTGTAGGCCGTCGTCAGGTCGATCTGCGCCTGCGCTGCCACGGCGTTGGCCAGGTTCTGGACGCCCGTGATGACGCAGGGCGGGAAGCCGGTGACGGTGCTTCCCGGGCTGACGCTCACGTCGGCACTGATGAGGCCACCGTTGATGCAGGTGACTGCCGTGCCGGCCATGATGCCGTTGGGTGCGGCCGTTCCGAGGTCCACGACGGGCGGCGGGGCAGCGGCGGACACGATGACGGTCGCCGTGCCGGAGATGAGGCCGCTGGTCGCCCTGACGGTATTGGTGAAGGTCCCGGTCAGGGCGCCCGCGGTGAAGAGACCCGTGCTCGGGTCGATGCTGCCACCGCCGTTCACTACCGACCAGACGGGGGACAGCGGGAAGAGGTTGTTGCTCCCGTCACGGCCGATCGCGGCAAATTGCTGGGTGCCATTGGGAAGCATGGTCTCCGGGTTCGGCGTCACGGTGATGGTCGCCAGTGACGGAGCCACGGCCGTGACGGTCACGGTCGCAAAGCCCGAGACCGCTCCGCTGGTTGCCTTCACGGTGTTGGTGAAGGTCCCCGCCACCGCACCGGCGGTGAAGAGACCGGTGCTGGCGTTGATGCTGCCACCGCCGCTGACGACCGACCAGACGGGCGTGATCACGAAGTCGTTGCCGCTCCCGTCCTTGCCGATTGCCGTGAACTGCTGCGTGCCGTTGGTCTGCACGGACACGGGGGTCGGCGTCACGGTGACGGACGACAGCGCACCGCTGGTCACGATCACGGTGGCGAAGCCGGCCAGTCCACCGACGCTCGCGCGCACCGTGTTGGTGTAGGTGCCGGTGACGTTGCCGGCGGTGAAGAGGCCTGTGGTGAGGTTGATCGAGCCGCCACCCGCCACGGTCGCCCAGGTGGGCGTGATCGCGACGACGTTGCCGCCGGCGTCCTTGCCCACCGCCGTGAACTGCTGCGTGGCGCCGATGGCCAGATTCACCGGATGCGGCGTGACCGTGATGGACGCGAGCACGCCTGAGGTCACGTTGACCGTCGCGACGCCCGAGATGGAGCCCGCGGTCGCGGTGACCGTGTTGGTGAACGTCCCCGGCGTGCTGCCGGCCGTGAAGAGACCCGAGGTGTTGATCGTGCCGCCACCGGCCACGATGGACCAGGTCGGCGTGATCGCCACCATGTTCCCGTTCGCGTCCCTGCCGGCTGCGGTGAAGAGCCGCGAGAGGCCGACGCTGAGCGTGGTCGGGTTCGGCGTGACGGTGATGCTCGCCAGCGGACCCGGGGTGACCGTGACCGTCGCGAACCCGGTGATGCCCTCCCTGCTGGCCTGGATCGTGTTGGTGAACGTGCCGCTCACCGTCCCGGCGGTGAAGAGACCCGCGCTGTTCACCGAGCCCCCCCCGGCCACGACGGACCAGGTGGGCGTGAACTGGACGACGTTGCCCCCGGCGTCCCGGCCCACGGCGGTGAACTGCTGCGCGGCCCCGACGCTCATGGAGGCGGGGTTCGGCGTGACCGTGATGGACGCGAGCGAACCGGCGGTCACGTTGACCGTGGCCGTCCCGGAGATGGCACCGCTGGTTGCCCTGGCGGTGTTGGCGAAGGTACCCGGCGTGCCTCCTGCGGTGAAGAGACCCGATGCGCTGATCGTTCCGCCGCCGGCCACTAAGGACCAGACCGGCGTGATCGCGACGAGGTTGCCACCCGCATCCCGGCCGGCGGCCGTGAGCTGCTGGGTGGCGCCCACGACGAGCAGGGAGGGATTCGGCGTGACGGAGATCGTCGCCAGCGGACCGGGGATCACCGTTACGGTCGCATGACCCGAGATGCCGCCACTGGTGGCCATCACCGTGTTGGCGAAGGTCCCGGGCACGGAGCCCGCGGTGAAGAGGCCGGCGCCGCTGATGCTGCCGCTGCCACCCGAGACGGACCAGGTGGGCGAGATCGCGACGGTGTTTCCACCCGCGTCCTTGCCCACGGCGGTGTACTGCTGTGTCCCGCCGATGGACAGGGTGGTCGGGGTGGGGGTGAGGGTGATGGTCGCCAGGGGTCCGGCGATCACGGTCACGGACGCGGTGCCCGAGAGGCTGCCGTAGCTGGCCTTGACCGTGTTGGCGAAGCTCCCGATGACCCCGGCCGCGGTGAAGAGGCCGGAGCTGTTGATGCTTCCGCCACCCGCCGCGACCGACCAGGTCGGGGTGATGCCCACCACGCTGCCATCGGCGTCCCTGGCGATGGCGATGAACTGCTTGGAGGTGGTGACGGCCAGAGTGTCCGGGTTGCGGGTGACCGTGATGGTCGCGGGCACACCGGGCGCCGACGGGCTGTGTTCGCACGCGACGGCGAACAATGCCGCGAGCGGAACGAGGACGGTGAGTCGCGCCGCGAGGCGGCGGAGGCTGAACATGGGGTCCCTCCTAGGGTCTTTCGTGTCCGACCGAGCCACGTGCCGGCGTCCATAGGTGGACGACGGCACATCCCCGGCCTTGTCATGAAAGCTGCCCGGGAACAGACCCCGGAGGCATCGCCCGGCGGAGTGAAAAGCGCCCTAGCCCGCGGGGGCTAGGGCGCCGCAGCGGCACTCAACCGAAGGGACTAGCCCCTTGGAGTGAGGGACCGCCGCCGCCGTGCGGCCCGCTCCGCGCGTCCCTCTACAGGATCCTCCGACCCCGGATGACGCGCAGGAGCACCACGACGATCGCGACGACCACAAGAACGTGGATCAGCCCGCCCATGGTGTAGGAGCTCACGAGCCCCAGCACCCAGAGGACGAGCAGGATCATTACGATGGTCCAGAGCATCTTTCCCTCCTCGATGTGATCTCCCATCTCCCGCGGGGGCTCGCGACGGCCTCCAGATCACGCCGCAGCATGTCCCGGCCGCCGAGCACCTCCCGCCCATCGCAGGCCGGTTCGGCCAATGCGTAGGTCCTGCCCCCCACCGTCACGCTCACCAACGTCAGCGTGAGCGTGCCCCTGGCACTGGTGCGAGAACCGGCACCGGACGGGCAGCGCGCCGCTGAGCTCGTCATCTGGCCGCCAGCGACAAGGGCTGCCTCAAGGTCAGGGTCAGGCGCGAGCCCGCGGGCAGCACGATGTCCAGGTCCTTCATGGCCACCGACACCGCGGCGCCCGCCGCGCCGCCGACCACGCCACCGATGATCGTGCCCTTGGCGTCGCCGCCGATCACCCGGCCAAGCACGGCACCGGCCGCTGCGGCCCCGGCCACCCGTGCGGCGTCCACGGTCTCGAGCCCCCGGCCCTCGTTGACCGTCTCGAGCGCGTCGATGGATGCGTCCATGTCATACAGACTCCCGGCCACCGTGACGCCCGACACCACCAGCGTGAGCGTCCCGGTGGACCTGGTGTTGTCGGCCGCGCTCACCTCGGTGATGGTCCCGTGCACCGTGGCCCCCGCAGGAATCGCGACCCACTCGCCCGCGCTCCTCACGTCCTCGGTGACCCGGGCCGTGAACGCGTCGCCCGCATGGGCATGGCGGGAGCTGATGGCGTCGGTGATCTCGGCCGCGATGAGCGTGCCTGCGGCGAGCGTGTAGCTCGTCGGCGCGGCTCGGGCGACCGGAGCCGCAGCGGCGGGTCGCTCCGTGACGGCAGCGCCGGGGGGGTTGTCCGCCGATTCGCCCATGGAGCACGCGGCGAGAAGGACCACGAGGGTGGCCGGCAGGAGTCTGGGGTGCGTTGCTTGTCTCATGGGTACCGCCTTGCTTTGGATTGAGCCTTCACGGTTTCCGGGCATTCACGGGATGAGGCGCGGAGCCGTACCAGCGTCCAGATCGGTGCCCGGGAGTGGTTGCCCCACGACCCACTTCACGAGCCGCCCCGCCGCGAGAGAGGTCTGGGGACCGACCTGGTTGATGAGCGCCAGCGTCGCGACGGAGGCCGGCGAGTTCCGCTGGCGCGCGAGCTCTTCGATGGTGGTGCGGCGCTCGAGCCGGATGATGTCCACGCGCTGGGGCTGCACGTTCAGCGCGGTCGCATCGGTCAGGGTCTCGAAGCTCTGCAACGCGCGCTCGACGGCCGCCTGGTAGGTGGACCAACGCGCCTCGGGAGCGTACCCGACGATCCCGAACACCCCCCCGCGGTGCTCGACGAACAGCACCGACCCCTGCACTGTCCCGTTCTCGGTCGCGGCGGAGAAGCGCGCGCTCACGGTCGGGAGACCGCTCAGGGTCGCGCGGGACGGGGAGCCGGCGGCGGTCATCCCCTCCTGGGCGAGGAAGGTCCGGGCCGCCGCGTCGGCGCTCGCCCCCTGCGACGCGGACAGCTCGACCACAGCGTCTTGATTGGGACTGACGGCGATGACGGCCTGCTTCCCGTTCTGCGTGGTCCAGCCCTCCGGGAAGGTGAGCCGGAAGCGCATCTCGGGGTGGAAGAACTGACTGCCCCTGAAGTAGCCCTCGCGCGGATCGTCCCCGAAGACCTGGCCGTCGAGACGCTGCAGGTACGGGTCGTGATTCACGACGGTGCCGGAGAAGTCCCGTGACAGCGCCGCGATCTGACCCTCGATGTTCTCCCGCCGGTTGCCCGGGCTCGGGTGCGTCGACAGCCAGTTCGGGACCTCACCCCCCCCGGCCGACGCGCTCACCTGCTCGAGCATCCCGAACACCACGGGCATCTCCCGCGGATCCCAGTCGGTCCGGAGCAGGTAGCGCAGGCCGAGGTCGTCGGCCTGCCGCTCGTCGTCCCGTGAGTACTTGAGAAAGAGGACGCTCATCGCCGAGTTCGCGAGGCCGGCGTAGCGCGCGAACCCCGAGCTCACCACGGAGCCCAGCGCGAGCCCGAGCCCCGCGAGCTGCTGGTTGCTCATCTGGCTCACGGTGTGCCGCGCCGTGACGTGTCCGATCTCGTGGCCCACGACGGAAGCCAGCTGCGCCTCGGAGTCGAGGTGGGCGAGGAGCCCGCGGGTCACGTAGATGAACCCGCCCGGAACCGCGAAGGCGTTGACCCCGGGGTCGTCCACCACGCGGAACGTCCAGGGGAGGCCGGTGCGTTCCCCGACGGCAGCCAGCGGAGAGCCGATCTGGTTGATGTAGCGCTGCCAGGCGGAGTCCGGGACGAGACCGAGAGAGGCGACGATCTGCGGATCGTACTCCCGCCCCATCTGGATTTCCTGGGACTCGCTGATCAGCATGACCTGGTTGCGGCCGGTGGCCGGATTCAGGGCACAGCCGCCCACCGAGAGGCCGGCGACGAGCGCGAGCAGCGCAGCGGCACGCCGGATTCCTTGAGATAGCGCCATGAGTCGTGTCTCCACCCCGGGACGTCGCGCGACCACCCTTCAGGGTCGCCGGTCGTGCCGATGGCGGACATCCCCCGGTGGGATGAATTGCGACCTAGGCTGCGGGGATTAGCGCGCAGGCTCCGGGGCGGGCGGAGGGACTAATCCCGTTGGGTGAGGGACGCCGAGGGGGCGTGCCCCTACTCGGCCTCTCTACCGGAGTGATCGCCCTTCAGCGCCGCCGCGGCGAGCTGCAGGCGGCTGTGGAGCGCCAGCTTCTCCAGGATGTTGCGCACGTGGCTCTTCACCGTGTGGATGGAGAGATGGAGCCGACGCGCGATCTCCTTGTTGCTGTGGCCGTCCGCGACCAGAGCGACGACCTCCCGCTCGCGCTTCGTCATCCGCACCGAACCGATGGAGCGCGGCGCGGGGTGATCCGCCGCGTGCCGGGCGAGGTGCGACAGGAGCGTCCCGGTCAGGGCCGGGGGGAGCACGTCCCTGCCTTCGGCGACCCACCGTACCGTCTGTACGAAGTCGGCGACCGTCGCGCTCTTCACGACGAACCCCGAGGCTCCCTGCCTCACGAACTCGACGATGTCCTCCGGCACGGGCATGATGTCCATGACGACGACGCGGGCCAGGGGCGCCGCCCGCTTGATGAGCTCCACCGCGTGGTGCCCGTCCTGGTCCGCCAGACCGGCGTCCACCAGCACCAGGCGCGGATCGACCTCGCCGAGGCGGAGGAGAGCGGCGCTGGAATCCTCGGCGATCGCCACCACCTCGAGGTCCGGCTCCCGGTTGAGGATCGCCACGATCCCCTCCCGAAGCAGCCGGTTGTCCTCGACCAGCAGGATCGGAACGATAGGCAGTCCAGGCTCGACAGGTGCGGTCACAGCCCCCCCGGGTGCCCGCGGTCTACGAGTCTCCCTTCTCTCCGTGCGCGTACGCCGCGATCTGCAGGCGCGTGTGCAGCATCAGCTTCTCCATGATGTTGCGCACGTGGCTCTTCACCGTGTGGGTCGCGATGTGCAGGCGGCGGGCGATCTCCTTGTTGCTCAGCCCCTCGGCGATGAGGTTGATCACTTCCCTCTCCCTCGGGGTCATGCGCACGGAATCGAGCGCCCTCGGCCGGCCCTTGCTGACCGCGTCCCTCGCGATCTGGGAGAAGAGCGTCCCGGTCATCTCGGGCGGAAGCACGTGGGCTCCGTCCGCCACCGCGCGAATGGCTCCCACCAGATCTTCCAGAGTCGCGTCCTTCATGATGAACCCGGACACGCCCGCGTTCACGAACTCCACGATCTCCTCGTGCACGGGGAGGAGGTCCATCACGATGATCTTGGTATCGGGGAAATCCCGCTTGAGGTGCTCCGCCACGCGCAGGCTGTCGCCGTTGCGCAGCCCGAGGTCCAGGAGCACGACGTGGGGGTTCACCTCCCCCACCGTCAGCGTGCCCCCGTTGGCGCCCTCGGCGACCACCTCGAGGTCCGGGTGCTGGTTCAGCAACGCCGTGAGCCCCTCGCGAACGAGGCGGTTGTCTTCGATGAGCGCCACTGAGATCACACGGCCCACCTTGCCGGAGTCGGTCCCAGCTCCCTCGCCCATGCACATGGCTCCCAGCTTATAGCGTCAAGATCACCCATCATCATCCTAGGCGCTGGCCGAGCTTCAGGCAACGGCAAAGGCCGGCCCCACGGGGGGTTCCTCCACCCGCGGGACCGACCTGTCGGGCCGGATGGACCGGTCCGCCGCTCCGCTGGAGCTCCCTCCGGGCTATCTCAGGTATCGCCACAACCCGACGAGGGCGACCAAGCCGCCACCGGTTGCGATGACGAGTCCGCCGTCACCGCCGATGATGAGGCCCACCACCATCGCGGCACCACCCACCGCCATCATGGCGATGTTCGGGCCGGCCCGGACGCGATCCTGGGGCGCGGCTTCGTCGAGGGGGCTGGGGGGCGCCCAGCGGACGAAGTCCACCGGGGCGACCTGGGGTCCCAGCAGAGCGGGATTCGTGGCGGCGGCCGCAGCCGCAGCGGGACTCCCCGGGCTTGCAGCCAGCTGGGCACGAGCCGAAGACGGCAGCGCCGCGCCGGCGAGCACCAGGGCGAGAATAGCGGTGGTGCGGAATGTGCTCATGGACATGTTACCTGCCTCCCGGAGTCGGATGGGTCGAACGGTCATCGTTCGCGTGAGGCTCATGGAGTCCCGCCCGTGCGGGCCGCCGCGCTCGCGTAGATCGCGATCTCGATGCGCCGGTTCAGCTGACGGCCGGCGTCCGTCTCGTTGGTCGCGACGGCCTCCGTCTCGCCCCTGCCGGCCGTGTGCATCCGGGCATGGGCGACGCCTTCCCTCGAGAGATACCCGGAGGCCGCTTCGGCGCGCCGTGTCGACAGATCCTGATTGTAGGCGTCGGTGCCGCTGGAGTCCGTGTGGCCGACGATGAGGATGTCGGTGTCGGGGTAGTTCTTCAGGCTCGCGGCGAGACTCTGCAGGTTCCGGCCCGCCTCCGCACGGATGGCGGAGGAGTCGAAGTCGTAGAGGAGGCCCGAGTCGAAGGTGAGCACCAGACCCTCACCCACGCGCTGCACGCTGGCGCCGTCCACCTGCTGCTCCAGCTCCGCCGCCTGCTTGTCCATCCGGTTGCCGATGATCATGCCGGCGGCCCCACCCACGACGGCCCCGATGATGGCCCCGCGCGCGGTGGACCCGGTCTGGCTGCCGACCGCGGCGCCGGCGGCCGCGCCGCCCGCGGTGCCGATGGCGGTTCCCTTCGCCTTGTTGCTCCAGGCGCAGGCGGTGGACGTCAGCGCCATGCCGAGGAGGAGCGCGCCCTTCACCAGGCGTCTGGATCGGTTGGACGATGTCGCGGTTCTCATGGAACACCTCGTTGTGGTGGGACCTGCCCGCCCGACGACTCCCAGGCGCGGAGCCGAAGCTCGCGTGGGCGTCGCAGGACGTGGATTCCGCTGGATGGAGTCTAGGGCAGGGTGGCTTCCAGCCGCATCGCCCGATCGGGCGGATTGAGCAGTAGAGCCGCGCGGCGCTAGCGCTCGGAGGACTACCCCGATCGGCCTAGTCCTTCGGGGCCAGGCAAGCCCGCCCGCCCGGCCCTAGCTTCGATATCCGCGGCCCGGACCAGGCCGGGCCGCGCCAGTCAGCCCCCCCGGCCCCGGCTCGCCGGGGCCATCTCGGAGAGAGGACATCATGAAGACGAAGGCCGCCCGCCCCCGCCGCCGCGTCCTGCCGAAGGCCCAGACGAACATCCAGGGATTGGACGAGATCACGCGCGGGGGACTGCCGAAGGGCAGGCCGACGCTCGTGTGCGGCGGCGCGGGGTGCGGGAAGACCCTGTTCGCCATGGAGTTCCTGGTGCATGGAGCGACGCGCTTCCACGAACCGGGCGTCTTCGTGTCGTTCGAGGAGACGGAGGCCGAGCTCACGGCGAACGTCGCGTCGTTGGGGTTCGACCTGGACGACCTCGTGAAGCGCAAGAAGCTCTGGCTCGAGCACATCCATGTGGACCGCGGCGAGATCGAGCAGAGCGGCGCCTACGACCTGGAGGGGCTGTTCATCAGGATCCACTACGCCATCGAGAGCATCGGCGCCAAGCGCGTCGTGCTCGACACGGTGGAGTCGCTCTTCTCCGGATTGCCGAACCCCCTCATCCTGCGCGCCGAGCTGCGCCGGCTCCTTCGCTGGCTGAAGAACAAGGGCGTCACCACGATCATCACCGCGGAGCGGGGCCAGGGCGAGCTGACACGCGAGGGACTGGAGGAATACGTCTCCGACTGCGTCATCCTCCTCGACCACCGCGTGAGCGATCAGTCGTCCATCCGGCGCCTGCGTGTCGTCAAGTACCGCGGCTCCACCCACGGCACGAACGAGTATCCGTTCCTCATCGACGAGGACGGCTTCTCGGTCCTCCCCGTCACTTCTCTCGGGCTGAACCACTCCTCATCCACGAAGAGGATCTCGAGCGGCCTTCCGCGCCTCGACGCGATGCTGTCCGGCAAGGGCTACTTCCGCGGCAGCACGGTGCTCGTCTCGGGCACCGCGGGCACCGGCAAGACGAGCATGGCCTCGCAGTTCGTCGAGGCGGCATGCAAGCGGAGGGAGCGCGTCCTCTTCTTCACGTTCGAGGAGTCCCCCGAGCAGCTCGTGCGTAACATGCGTTCGGTCGGGATCGACCTGGCACCGTGGGTGGAGAAGGGGCGGCTGCAGTTCCACGCGACGCGCCCGACGCACTACGGCCTGGAGACCCATCTCACGACGAGCATCAAGCTGATCAACGGCTTCGCGCCCGACGTGGTCGTCCTCGATCCCATCAATGCCTTCGTGATCGGTGAGAACCAGGCCGAGGTGAAGACGATGCTGCTGCGGCTCGTGGATTTCCTGAAGATGAAGGGGATCACGGCGTTCTTCACGAGCCTCACCACGGGCAACGACAGCACGGAGGCCACCGACGTCTACGTCTCGTCCCTGATCGACACCTGGCTGCTCCTCCGCGACATCGAGATCGGGGGCGAGCGCAACCGGGGCCTGTACGTGCTGAAGTCGCGCGGCATGGAGCATTCCAATCAGATCCGCGAGTTCAAGATGACGGACCACGGCATCGAGCTGCTGGATGTCTACGTCGGTCCCGGAGGCGTGTTGACCGGATCGGCGCGGCTGTCACAGGAAGCCCAGGACAACGCGGCCCAGGCGCTGGAGCAACAGGAGATCGTGCGCAGGCAGATTGCGCTGGAGCGCAGGCGCGAGGCCATGGAGGCCCAGATCGTCCTGCTGCGCTCCGAGTTCGAGGCCGAAGAGTCGGAAGCGCTCAAGGTCATCGGCATCGACAAAGCACGCCAGGAGCGTTTCACCCAAGACCAGGCGAGAATGGTCGAGAGTCGCAAAGCCGATGCGAAGATGTACACAACCGGCACGAAGCGGCCTGCAGTAAGGGCCCGAAGGAGCGCACCGTGACGACCGGACGTGGACCGTCGAAGGTCATCCGCCGGAAGAAGGCGGCAGCCAAGGGAGGAGGCGACACGTGGATCCTGCGCCTGTACGTCGCGGGCCAGACCCCCAAGGCCATCGCTGCCTTCAAGAACCTCACGGTGATCTGTGAGCAGCAATTGGAGGGCAAGTACTCCATCGAAGTGATCGACCTCCTGGAGCATCCACAGCTCGCCCGCGACCACCAGATCCTCGCCGTCCCGACGCTCGTGCGTGAGCTGCCCGAGCCGGTGAGGAACATCATCGGGGACCTTTCCAACACGGAGCGGGTGCTGGTCGGGTTGGACCTCAGGTGACGACGCTCACCGGTAGCTCTGCCGGAACAGCGGCCAGCTCTTGTGGACGCCCACGGTGAGGGCGGTGCGCCGGTCCGCCACCAGGCCTCTCGACAGGTCGACGCGGAGCACGCCCAGCTGTCCGTCGGCCAGGCCGATGCGAAGCCCCCCGCCGCCGTCGAGGTAGAAGCGGTCTTCCCGCGAGCCATCGGCGGGCGCGAAGATCTGCGCGGCGTCGAAGAACAGGCCGGCACCGAGGACCAGCGGACCCTTCCGAACGAACGGGCGGTCCGCGGCGAGGCCAGCGGACGTGATCGCACGGCCAGCGCTCCGGCCTGAAAGGGCTCCTCCCGTGGTGAGCGTGTGGGCCCGGAGCGGAAGCGCCCAGGACAAGTCCTTCCCCGCCAGCGGCCAGGTCCCGAGCGGGGCATGGCGGCCCGCCCAATCGAACCCGATCCGAGCGGACCAGGCCGCACGCTCCAGCCCGAGGGAGGAGGCCCAGCTCGCGCGCGCCCAGCCGGTGGTGTACGGCGGGTGGGCCGAGAGCGCGACGGCGTACTCGGTCCTCGCGGTGAGCTCGAACCGGTTCTCCCGAGCTCGGACCTCGGCGCCGATCGAGCCCGCGACATAGTGACGGTCGTCAGACCATCGTTCGAGCCGGAACGCCACCAGGGGACGCACACCGGCGGTGACCCAACCGCCGAAGCCGACGATGGCGGATCGCCGGGTCTCCTCGACGATCGAGGGCCCTGCGGAATCGAGCGCGAAGCGGAACCGCTCCCAGTCGCCCTGGATGGTGAGGATGCCCTGGAAGCGGGGATCGATGGGCAGCTCGAGACGGATCGCGCCTCGGGGCCGGGCAGGTGTCCAGCGCCAGATCCCGGTCCACATCTCGCCGCCGCCGGTCGGATTGGCGACCTCGAGCCCCACCTCGCTCTGCGCGACGGCGCGGATCGCTCCGGCCGCGGCCAGGCGCCAGGCGCTCTCCATCAGGGGGCGCTCGACGACGGACGCGCGCACCTCGGCCAGCCCAACCGGCACGGGCTGATAGTCCACGGCCGACTGGCGGAGCGCCGGGACATCGGATAGCCGGCGTCGGGCGAGAGCCATCCGGGACGGGGTGAGAAGCGTTCCGGGAGGTGCCGATATCGCGCCGGCGATCTCCCGGAACCGGATCGTGCGCACCCCGTCGATCCGGACCAGGTCGACCGTGGGCTGGCCCACCCTGTTCCATGCCTCGAGCGCGCCGGCCCGATCGCCGGCCCGGTACCGGCTGGCCGCGAGCAGCTGCCAGGCGTACACGTCGTCGGGAGCGAGCGTCAGGTACTCGGACGCGAGTCGACCGACGTCCGTGTCACGTCCCTGCTTGAATCGGATGCCGGCCGTCTCCCGCAGCACCAACGGCTCCGTGGGGCACGCCCGACCGGCTTCCGCGAGGAGCCCGGAGGCATCGTCGAGGCGTCCGTCGGCCGCGGCGTCGAGCGCCAGGTCGATCCACGGCGGACACGGCATGCTCGCCGGCATCGGATCTGCGGCCAAGCCGTCGTCGCTCGCCGTGACCTGGGCGACCGCGGCCGGACGGACCAGCAACGCCCACGAGCCGGCCGCGGCCCAGCGAGCGAGGAAGTCGTCCTCGTCGCTGGCTTTGAAGGGGGCGGTGGCTGGATCGTGGAACACCACGTACCCATCGCCCCAGCCGAGCACGACGACATAGTGGTATCGCTCTGGAGCGACCTGGATGAGCGCCACCACCGGGACGCCGTCGGCGAGGCTGCGGCGGGCCAGCTCCGGCGTGCCGCGCAACACCTGGGTGTCCCAGCCTCGCGCGCGGGTCGCGGGGGCGAGGTCGGTGGTGAGGATGCCCCCGGAGGCCGGGCGGACGAGGTCGGCGAAGTCCTCCGCGTACACGCCGCGCCGGCCCCACCACCGCTCGACCATGGCGATGGCCGCCCCACCGCAGAGCAGGGAGGACTGGGGGAGGTAGGGAACGTCGAGCACGACGGGCTGGCCGGCGGGTGGCCCCGGGGGCACCCGTCGGCTCAGCCCAGCGGAACAGCCGAGTCCCGTCGTGAGCCAGAGTCCGATCGCGACCAGCCGGGCGACAACGGTCAATGTCCCCCGCTTCGCCGGCTTCTAGCGGACCAGGATGATGATGATGAGCAGGATGATGATGACCGTGGTGGCGGTGAGCACGATCGTGCCTTCACCACCCGCCAGGGCCTCGTCATCGATCCCGGCCTGCTCTGCGATCCGATTCAGCGA
>DATIKQ010000072.1:0-28587 GCA_035477395.1 Longimicrobiales bacterium | reverse complement strand
GGCCCGAATCCGTCCCGCCACACTCCGCGCTTGCCTCGCAGTGGATCTCTCCTACGAACCTCGCACGCCGCGGGACGCCTCCCCGCATCGCTCCTAAGCTGCTGCTCCGCTCCGCCTCGACCCACTACACCTGTACAGAGCTACTCGCTTATTTTGGGCCTAGCCGAAGCGCATCAAGCGACCACCCAGCTCAAGGGCCGAGCGGTCCGCCGGAAGGGAGCGCCCCCGGGGCCCCACGACCCGAGAGCGACCACCCTCACGCTTCCCGCACCCACCTCCAAAGCTCCGGCACCGTCGGCCGCTTCCCCGCCATCAGGATCCCCACCTTGTAGATCCGCCCCGCCACCCACGCCACGCCCACGACCGTCAGCCCCATGAGCACGAACGAGAGGAGCACCTGCCACACCGGCGCCGCGCCGATGGAGACGCGGGCGAACATGAGGATGGGGCTGAAGAACGGGAAGAGCGACAGCGACACCGAGAGCGTCGTGTTGGGAGACTGGATGGTCTGCATCACGAACAGGATGGGCACGATGACGAGCAGCATCACCGGGAACTGGGCCTGCTGGGCCTCCTCGTCGGTGTTGCACGTGGCGCCGACCGCGGCGTAGAGCCCCGCGAAGATGAAGTACCCGAACAGGAAGAAGATCAGGAACAGGCCGAGGAGCCCGGCTCCGGGGAGGAACTCCTTCATGTTGGCCAGCGTGGCGAGCTCGGGCCTGGAGGCGATGATGGCCGGAAGCGCGGCGCCGGCGAGGATCGCTCCCGACCCGAACCACACCGCCATCTGCGTGAGCCCCACCGCCCCCACGCCCAGGATCTTCCCCAGCATCAGGTGCCAGGGCTTCATCGAGGAGATGACCACCTCCACGATCCGGCTCGTCTTCTCCTCGAGCGTGGCGCGCATCACCGACACCGAGTACAGCAGGAACATCATGTACAGGAAGAACGAGCCGAGGTACGCCACCATGAACTGCGGATCCTCGAATCCTGCCCCTTCCCCGGAGAGCATCTCGACATTCAGCTCTCCGCCGCTCATGAGCGATTCGGCGTCCACCCCCTGATCCCCGAGGATCTTCTCCAGGGCGGTGCGGGAGACCGCCGCCCGCATGGTCACACGCTGGAGCGTGGACGGCGTCTTGGTGCCGTAGAAGACGGCGGTGCCCGAGCGGAGCGTCTCGTCGTCCAGCAGGAGGAAGCCCCCCAACTCCTCATCCGTGACCTTCTGGGTCAGCCGTGGCACGACGTCTTCCGACCAGGCCTCGCTGGTCACGGTCAACCCGATCTCCTCCAGGCGGGGAATCAACCTCTCCTGGAGCACCTCCGTCCGGTCCACGAGGGCGATGTTGCGCGAGGCACGCTCCGCCCGGGACCCGGTCAGGATCGGGATCACCATCAGGCCGACCATGAAGAGCGGACCGCCGATGGTGGAGATGATGAACCACTTGGAGCGGACCCTCTGCAGGTACTCGCGCCGGATGACTGCCCACACGTTTCTCATCGCCGTCCTCCACCCAGGGTGTCATTCCGGGGAACACCGGCTTCCTCCGCCGCCGCGGCACCGACGCGGCGGACGAAGATCTCGTGCAGCCGCGGCTCCACCAGGTCGAAGCGGTAGATGGTGGCGCCGGACTCCACGCCCCTGCGCAGGATGGCCTGGTGGTCGGCACTGTCATGTAGCACCAGGTGCGTGACGCCGTTCACCGTCTCCACGGACTGGACCTCCGGGCCCTGCAGCCATCGGTCCGGCCCGTCGAACTCCACCACCAGCAACCCCTTCCGCTCGGCGGCCTTGAGCTCGCGCAGGTCGGCGTCGAGCACCTTCCGGGCCTTGGAGATGAGGCAGACCCTCTGGCACAGGCGCTCCGCCTGGTCCATGAGGTGGGTGGAGAAGAGGATCGTCGTGCCGCGGCCGTGGAAGTCCAGCACGATCTCCTCGAGGGCGTCCTGATTGATGGGGTCGAGGCCGCTGAACGGCTCGTCCAGGATCAGGAGCTCGGGCTCGTGGATCACGGTGCCGATGAACTGGATCTTCTGCTGCATCCCCTTGGACAGGTCCTCGACCTTCTTGTCCGCCCACTCGGGAAGGCCCAGGCGCTCGAGCCAGTAGAGCCCACGCTTGCGCCCCTCGGCACGAGGCACGCCCCGGATCTCGGCCAGGAACGTCACGAAGTCCAGGCACTTCATCTTCCGGTAGACGCCCCGCTCCTCGGGGAGGTATCCCACCCGCCTGCGGCGCGCGTCGTCCGCGTCGGCGCCGAAGAGGCTCACCCGCCCCTCGTCGGGATGCAGGATCCCCATGATCATCCGGATGGACGTGGTCTTCCCCGACCCGTTGGGGCCCAGGAGCCCGTAGATGACGCCCCGGGGGACCTCCAGGTCCAGCTCCGAGACCGCGGTGTGCTTCCCGAACCGCTTGGTCACGCCCTCCAGGCGGACCGCGTACCCGTCTTCGCTCATCGAGGCCCCGCACGTTGGGGATGCCGGAGAAGCCCAAACCTGCCTTTGTGGCAGCTTTGGGATCCGATCTCCGGGTGAAAGTGCTCCATCAGGGTACGGAAACGGGCTGGAATGCCTTCGACGGCGCGATATCCGTCGCGTTCCGATCCTGATCCGTGTACATTAATCGGCTGTGGCTCCAGATGAGAGGAGGGCCTGATGGCCATCTACCGCACGCTGTACTACGCAGACGTTTCCGTCGGGGTCGGCGGCCGCATCACCATCCCCCAGGACATGCGGGATCATCTGGGGATCGACGAGGGCGACACGCTGACCGTGCGGGTCGAGGAGAAGTCCGACGGCGGACGCCAGATGGTCATGTGGCGGACCGAGCAGCCCTCGGAAGAGGAGTAGCGGGGGACGCTCACCCCGCCTCCAGGTCCGCCCAGCGCACGAGCGCGCGCAGCGGCCCCTGCCCATCGTGATGCCACCACGGCGCGGGGAAGGGTGCCGCGTCGAACCCGGCGACCCGGCTCACTCCCACCTCCGTGAGCGCCCCGGCCAGGCGCTCCAACCTGGTCCCGCACCCCGCCACCGCCACCGTCTGGAGATGGCGGCCGAGAGGTGATACCAGCCGGGGAAGGTCCAGAACGTCCGCCACGGGCTTCACCCTGACCAACCGTCCGACGCACGTCGGCCCGAAGTCCTGGCCCGGGTCGTAGATCACCGTCCACCCGGCGGCGCCTCCGTCGTGGATCTCCACGCCCATCCCGGCGGCGGCCTGAAGCTCCGCGGCTCCACGCACCTGGTGCCTCACGGACGCCTCCTCCGGGTCCAGCAGGCCCCCGGGCAGGTGGCGCTCCACCGCCTCCATCGCCACGGCCACCTCCCGGGCGAAATCCTGCGCCGATGCGTCGCCCCCTTCCTCCACGAAGACCAGCTGCGGGGAGACACATCCCCTCTGGTCGAAGAAGGCCACCGCGCCCGCCACCTCCGACGCAGTCCTGTGCCGGTGCGCGTCTTCCAGCGCCTCACGCCCCACCACTCCGAGGCTCACCCGGTGATGGTACGCTACGAAGCGGGTGGTGACCGGCGTCCTGGCCCGCAGCTCCTGCACGGCGGCGTCGCTCCCGTACGCCGTCACCACGTCGGCCTCGTCGAGGGCGGCGTCCTCCAGGCCGTCGCTCCCCCCGGGCCAGTACACCACCGCCACCGCGTCGCCCACCACCGGGTCCAGGCTCCGCAGGGCGTCGCCCAGGAGCACGGGGAGGACCACGTCCCCCCGCCCCGGCTTCACGAGGGTAGGCCCCTTCACGAGCAGGCTGCGCAGCAGCGCCGTGGCTCCTACCCCCGGGACGCTCCCTGCGACGATCTGCACGCAGAGCCGTGGCCCCACGGCCCGGGCGAGCCCCAGCCCCCCCGGAACGAAGCCGTCCAGCGCCGCCGGGTTGGCGAACTCGGCGCCCAGGAGCCTCCCGAGGCGCTCGCCGGTCCAGTCCCTGGCCATGCCGTCGAGGACCGCCTCCGCCATCTCGGCGGAGAGCCCCGCCGTGGGAGGGAGAAGCGCCAATGCGCGGGCCCGCAGGGGGTCGGTGGAGTCGAGGAACCGGGCTCCCGCGGCCCCCGCGAGGGCCGCCACGTCACGGGCCGTCCGCTTGCGGAGGGCGTCCCTGCTCCTGCGGAGCGCTTCCCCCACCCCACGCACCCAGGCGGGATCGGCCTGGGGCCACCTCAGGAGCACGTCACCCACCCGGGCGCTCCCCCGCGGCCCCTCCGGGGGCACCAGGCCGGCAGGAAGAGACCATGCGGCGAATTCGCGGCTCGAGGCGTTCATGTGCGTCCACCTCCTTCGGCCAGCAGATCCTCCACGGCCAGCGAACACCCCCTGGGCTCGGCCCCTTCCGAGCGCCCCTGGAGCCGCACGCCGTCCGCGGACACCGTCCCCATGTCCTGGGTGAGGATGTGGCACACCGACCCGGCGTTGGCCAGGTCGAAGAACGCCAGCAGCCCGGCCTCCCCTGCGGGGAGGGGCGCCAGCGTGCCGGTGTCCAGGGCACGCACCTTCAGCCAGGGCGGCGCCACGTGGCGTCCCGCCGCGCCTCCGCCCTCCCTCAGCACGGGCTCGTAGAGCTGGGAGAGGAGCTCGGTCATGCCGTACTCGTTCACGATGCGGTTCCGCGGGATCCCCAGCCGGGACTCCAGGGCGCCGTAGAGCTCGTCGCGCTCCACGGCGCGCGTGCGTCCCTTGAACCCTCCGGTCTCCATGATGCGCGAGCCGGCGGGGAGCGCGAGGGCGTCGCCGCTCCGCGCCATCGCGTCGAGCAGGTGGACGAACGCGAAGGCCGTGCCCGCCACGAGCGCAGGCCGCCCCAGCTCCCGGACCTCGGCGACGCCCCGCCGGAGCGCCTCCAGGTCGGCGCCCAGTTCCGGGTGGCCCACCCAGCGGACCGGGTCCCCCCACGCCTCGGCCACGAACCCCATCATGGCCGAGAGCGACGACCGCGGCGCCTCGTCGGGCGAGGAAATGAGGGAGAGGACCGCGAGGGGACGGTCCTCCGGCACCAGGTGGGCAAACACATTGGGGAGCGCCGCGGCACGGTAGAGCGCCACCCGTGGCACGTGGTGGCGGCCCCGGCGCTCCCCGCCGGAGGAGGTGCCGCTCGTGACGTAGGTCGCCTCCGCCGCCGACGGAGCCCCGCACACGAGGTCCACGTGCTTGAAGGCAGTGGTCGGCACGGCCGGGACGTCCTCCCAACTCCGTACGGTCCCCGGGGTCGCCCGCCGCCGCTCGCAGAAGGCCCTGTACACGGGGTTGGCACCGAACTGGAAGGCGAAGACGCGCAGCGCCAGGTCGTTGAACGCTCCCCCGTCCAGCACCGCATCCACGCCCCTTCCGAACAGGGCCTCGAGCTCCTCCGCCAGCGGCGCGAACGCCTCCGAGGGCTGGGCGGTGGGCGGGACGGGACCGGACAAGGTGCCTCGCTGGCGGGGTGGCGTGGGTCGGCGGAGGCAATCTAATGCGCCTGCGCGGCTCCCCGCCCGGGGCCCGGGGTCTTCGCGATGCGCCCCGGATTCGTAGATTGGTGCTCCATGAACGCCGCCCTGGCCGTCCTCCTCGCCCTAGCCGTCGGCGCCCTGCTTACGTTCGGCGCCGCCCAGGCCACCGCCACCGTCCAGCGGGGCAAGGTCTTCGTCCGCTGGATGCTGGTGGTCTTCGCCACCTACCTGGCACTCATCACGCTCCCGGTGGTACTGGCGTTCTGACCAACGGACCGGTGACCTCCGGTGTCACTCGTCTCCTGGCTTTCTTCCCACCCCGACGGGCCGCGCTGCGCGCGACGCCGAGGTCGATCTCTTGATTCGAAGCAGGACATGGCTCGTGGCACCCGCGCTCTGGCTGGCGCTCCAGCCCCCGGCACCCCTCCAGGCCCAGGGGAGCATGGGCGGAAACGGCGGCGGCGTGCCGGCCCCGGCCCTCCAGGCGCTGCGCCTCGGGGACGGCTCCGGCCTCCGCATGGACGGTCGCCTCGACGAGGAGGCCTGGTCCTCCGCGGTGCCGGTATCCGACTTCACCCAGCAGGAGCCCACCGAGGGAGGCGCTCCCTCCCACCTCACCGAGATCCGGGTGGTCTACGACGCCGACGCGCTCTACATCGGCGCCAAGATCCACGACGATCCGGACGGCATCCTGGCCCACCAGAAGCAGCGTGACGCCGGCCTCGGGACCGACGACCGGTTCATGTGGATCCTGGACACGTTCATGGACGGGCGGACGGGCTACTTCTTCGAGATCAACGCAGCCGGGCTCATGGGGGACGGTCTCCTCGGCGGGGGCGGCGGCTTCGGCGGCGGCGGGGGCGGAGGTCGTGGCGGCTTCGGCGTCAACAAATCGTGGGACGGGATCTGGGAGGCCCGGGTGGCGCGGCTCCCCGACGGGTGGTCCGCCGAGATCCGGATCCCCTTCAGCACCCTGAACTTCGACCCGACGCTCGACACCTGGGGGATCAACTTCCAGCGCACCATCCGCCGGAACAACGAGGAGATCCTCTGGCGCGGCTACCGGCGCAACCAGGGCCTCCAGCGCCCCATCCACGCCGGCAGGGTAACCGGCCTGAAGGGGCTCTCCCAGGGCGTGGGCGTGCAGTTGCGCCCCTCCGCGGTGGCGACGTGGAAGCGTGTGGAGTCGAATGTGGATCCCACCACCTTCCCCAGGGACGTGAGCCTGGATCTGGGCTACAGCATCACGCCCAGCCTCCGGGCGTCCCTCTCCGTGAACACCGACTTCGCCGAGGTGGAGGTGGACGACCGCCGGGTGAACCTCACCCGGTTTCCCATGCGCTTCCCCGAGCGGAGGGCCTTCTTCCTCGAGGGCTCGGGGGTCTTCTCCTTCGCCGAGAGCTCGGGAGCGTCCCCGTTCTTCAGCCGCCGCATCGGGCTGGAGGGTGGGGAGCAGGTCCCGCTCACGTACGCCGCCAGGCTCGGAGGCCAGACCGGCCCCTGGGAGCTGGGGCTCATCCAGGTCGGCACCCGCTCCCACGAGTTCGCGTCCGGCGAGGACGATCCGACCGTCCCCCTCGCGTCCGAGAGCTTCACCGTCGCACGGGTGCGCCGGTCCTTCCTCACCCAGTCCACCCTAGGAGCCATCTACACGAGGCGCTCCACCGCAGTGGACGAGGACGGATGGGCGCCGCCGGACCGCCACACCGCCGGCGTGGACCTCAACCTGTCAACCTCCCACCTGTTCGGCGACCTGAACGGGCAGATCGAGGCCTTCGTCGTCTGGAACTCCAACCCCGACCCTGCGGAGAGCGCCTCCGTGGGCGACCTGAGCGCACGCGGCCTCCGGTTCAACTTCCCCAACGATCCCTGGAGTGGCCACTTCTCCTTCCGGGAGTTCGGCGAGGCCTACGATCCCGACATGGGCTTCGTGACCCGGAACGGGTTCCGCCGCATGGAGCCGCGCCTGGGCTGGAGCCCCCGCACCCCCAGCGTGCCATGGCTGCGCCGACTCGGCTTCTCCGCGCAGTACACCTACCTGGAGAGCCTCGTCACCGGGATGGCGGAGGAGAAGCAGCTCCAGGTCGAGCTCCTGGGGCTGGACTTCGAGAGCGGTGACAACATCGAAGTGAACGCCAACCGCACCTACGAGCTCCTGGACGAGTCCTTCGAGGTCAGCGACGGCATCGAGATCGAGCCTGGAGGCTACACGACCTGGGAGATGAGCCTGAGCGCCCGCAGCGCCGGGCGGCGGAAGGTCTCCATGAACGGTGAGCTGTCGCGGAGCGGCTTC
Source organism: Longimicrobiales bacterium (assembly GCA_035477395.1). Lineage (GTDB taxonomy): Bacteria > Gemmatimonadota > Gemmatimonadetes > Longimicrobiales > Gaopeijiaceae > SZUA-318. Next base: position 20,858 of record DATIKQ010000072.1, on the reverse strand, counting down.
TGGAACGGCGATCGGGACCAGATGCAGCTGGGGCTCACGGTGCGGCCGATCCCGGGGGTGAACGTCTCGGGCGGCTGGGAGCACAACGAGGTCACGCTTCCCCAGGGGGACTTCACGGCGAGCGTCTACCGGGCGGGCGGAGGTTGGGATGCCAGCCCCTGGCTCTCGCTGAACGGGAACGTCCAGTACGACGACGTCTCCGACATGGTCGGGCTCTTCACCAAGCTCCGCTGGATCGTGAGGCCAGGCAACGACATCTACCTGGTGTACACGCACAACTGGGAGCGGCTCTACAGCGATGACATGCTGGACCGCCGCTTCGCTTCCGTGTCCCGGGGAGCCTCGCTGAAGGTCAACTACACGTACCGGTTCTGAGCCGCGCCGGCCGGGCCGGGCACGCGCACGTGCTCCTGGCCTTCCTGGTGGCCTGATGCTCGGAGGGGGGTGGGCCCGACGGGCCCACCCCCCTCCTGCATCACGCGTTCCAGAGCGATCCGGGGCTCAGACCACGCCCTGATCGAGCATGGCGTCGGCCACCTTCATGAAGCCCGCGATGTTGGCGCCGTTCACGTAGTTGCCGGGAGTGCCGAACTCCTCGGCCACGGCTGCGCAACGCGCGTGGATGTTCTTCATGATCCCGTGGAGCTTCTGGTCCACTTCCTCACGGCTCCAGGCGTAGCGCATGCTGTTCTGCGACATCTCCAGTCCCGACGTCGCCACGCCGCCGGCGTTGGCGGCCTTTCCGGGTCCGTACAGGATCTTGGCGTCGATGAACTGCTGCACGCCCGCCGGAACGGTGGGCATGTTCGCGCCCTCGGAAACCACGTACACGCCGTTCTTCAGGAGGGTGGCGGCGTCCTTGGCGTTCACCTCGTTCTGGGTCGCGCTCGGGAACGCGCACTGGGCCTTGTGGGCCCACAGCGGGTCGTGGTCGCGCTTCGGGTCCACCGGGGTGTACACCGCGGACTTGTACTTGTCGGCGTACTCCTTGATGCGACCGCGGCGGTTGTTCTTGAGGTCCATGATGAACGCCAGCTTGTCGCGGTCGATCCCGGCGTCGTCGAAGATGTATCCGGTCGAATCGGAAAGGGTCACGGGCTTCCCGCCCATGTCCAGGATCTTCTCGACGGTGTACTGGGCCACATTCCCGCTGCCGGACACCAGGCAGGTCTTGTCCTTCAGGGTCTCGCCGCGGGTGGCCAGCATCTCGGCAGCGAAGTACACGGCGCCGTAGCCCGTCGCCTGCGGCCGGATGAGGGAGCCGCCCCAGTTCAGGCCCTTGCCCGTCAGCACGCCGGTGAATTCGTTGGCGAGGCGCTTGTACTGACCGAACAGGAAGCCGATCTCACGGCCGCCCACGCCGATGTCGCCGGCGGGGACGTCGGTGTTCGCGCCGATGTGGCGGAATAGCTCGGTCATGAAGCTCTGGCAGAAGCGCATGACCTCCATGTCGCTCTTGCCCTTCGGGTCGAAGTCGGAGCCGCCCTTGCCGCCGCCCATGGGGAGCGTGGTCAGGGCGTTCTTGAAGACCTGCTCGAAGGCCAGGAACTTGAGCAGCCCCAGGTTCACCGACGGGTGGAAGCGGAGTCCGCCCTTGTACGGCCCGATGGCGCTGTTCATCTCGATGCGGAAGCCCCGGTTCACCTGGACTTCGCCCCGGTCGTTGACCCACGGCACCCGGAAGAGGATGACCCGCTCCGGCTCGATGATGCGCTCGAGGATCTTCGCCGAGCGGTACTCGGGGCGCTTCTCGTAAACCAGCGCGAGCGACTCAGCGACCTCGTGGACCGCCTGGTGGAACTCGGGCTCTGCTGGGTTCTTGGCCTTCACCTCTTCCATGAGGCTCGCCACGTAGGAAGCCATAGGTACGCTCGTCTCTCTGCAAGTGGATTGTATGCGGTCCGGCCTCGTCCTCGCTCGGTGCTGCGTCGGGGCAGGCTGTCTCGCGGGCAACGAAATAAGATGGCAGGTTCCCGGCGGGATCGCACCCGTCGTCACAAGCGCCGCCGCCCTTCCGGTGCGGGGAATCACGGATACGGCGCGCGGGGGGCTTCCCGGTGTCGGTTGTGGGGAAATCCCCTACACCTCTCTCCCACCAGGGCGACGCCGCGCTGCGGCGACGGTCCGGCGCTTCGACGTCGAGCCGTACACGGTCACCACGGTCTCCCCGAAGTCCAGCGTCTTCCCGCCCCGCGGCACCTCGTGGTCCACGGCGTGCTCCACGGCCAGGACGCGGGCGAAGCGCACCTGGAGCCACCGGCCGATGACCAGGTCCAGCTTACCCGACCCGTACGGCGGATCCGCCAGGGCCACGTCGTAGGCGTCCGCCGCCAGCGACTGCACGAAGGGGATGGCGTCGCGCTTGAACACACGGGCGGCCTTCGCGGCTCGGCCCGGCGTGGCCGTTGGCTCGTGTGCGCGTAACTTGCGTGCGGCGACATTCGCCTTCAGCGCGTGGAGCGCATCGGCACCGTCCTCCACGAAGTCCGCCATCGCGGCACCGCGCGACAGCGCCTCCAGGCCCAGCGCGCCCGAGCCGGAGAAGAGGTCGAGGACCCGGGCGCCCTCCAGGTGCGGCTCCATGTAGGAGAGCCAGAGGTCGCGCACGTGCTCCGAGGTGGCGCGCACGCGTTTCCCCGGTGAGGCCAGCTCCTCCCCCGCCCAGATCCCCTTCACGATGCGCACGGCCGCTACATCCCCTCGGGCTTGAGCAGGAGGCCGCGGCGCTCGCGGCCGTTCAGCACGGCGGATGCGGGACGGGGCAGGCGCACGAGGCGCACGGGCCCCTCCTCCTCCTCCCGGGGCGCCGCGGCGAGCCAATCCCAGTCCACGAACCCCTCGCCCGCGTCGGCGTTGACGGTGAAGTACCCCACGCCCAGCGACACGAGGCTCTGGTAGAAGTGGGTCCCCTGGGAGGGGGTCACCTTGAAGTCCCGGAAGCCGGCCTCGACGATGATCCGGGCGCCGGAGATGTCCTCCCACTTCACCGGGATCCCGAGCCAGGGCTGGCTGGACCCCCACCGGCCCACGCCGATGAGCCCGTAGGTGCGCCCCTCGGCGGTCAGGCGGGCGTTGAAGTGGGCCACCGCGGCGGCCACCTCGGCGCTCTGGGAGCGCTCGTAGCGGTGCTGGTCCACCACGACCCAGTCGGTGAGCCCGTCCCACCTCCCGTGCCCGAGGATGGACGGGCTCTCGCAGAAGACCCTCTCCCGGGGGAATCGCGACAGGTCCACGTCGTCGTTGCGCACGCTCATCGCGACGGGCCTGAGCTGCAGGAACCCCATCTCCGCCGGCTCGCCGCCGGATCCCAGGGTGGCGGCGAACTCGATCTCGACGGGGAGCCGCGTGCTCGAGGCACCGAGGGCCAGCAGCTCGCGGAGGATGGGGGCGAGGGGAAACACGCCGTGCTTCAGCACGGGCGCGAACGTCACCAGCCGGACCCCCTGTCGGCCGGCGCCGTCGTATACGGCGTGGTTCTCCGGCGAGTAGGTGGACGCCACCGGCAGGAGCGTCCCATCCTCCTCGGCGGCGCGCAGGGGAAGTCGGGAGAGAGGGCCGTCGTGCTCCCAGTGCAGGGCATCGCGCCCCAGCTCCAGCGCCCAGAAGTGCCGCTGTGCGCTCGCCAGCATCGCCTCCACCGACGCGTGATCCAGGATGTGGCCAGGGTGCGCCGGCGAGAACCTGAGGCACGGCTCTCCCTCCGCCACCGTCCTGCCCAGCCCCAGCGCCACCGCAGCGATCCCGTCCTCAGGGCGCGCCGGAGCCTGGGGGTAGTAGTTGTGCGAGCGGGCGACGCCGGAGAGGTGGGGATAGAAGCGGTTCCCGTGGCGCGCCCCCACCAGCCTCTGGATCACGACCGCCATGGCCTCCTCCTCCATGCGGTACTGCGTCGCCTCGAGGAAGGCCCGCGCGCGGTGGCCGAAGGTGGTGGCGTACACCTGCTTCACCGCGTCCATGAGCTGCGCCAATCGGTGGGCAGGGTCCGGATGGTCGTTGGGCAGGAGCCAGGTCCCGTAGATCCCCGCCAGCGGCTGCTGCGGCGAGTCCTCCAGGAGGGACGACGAACGCACGGCCAGCGGCCCCCGGAACACCTTGATCACCCGCGCCAGGGCCTCCCGGGCCTCGTCGGGAAGGGGCGCTGCGAGGATGCGCCGCTGCGACTCGGCCTCGTCCTCGCACTGGAGCGCGAAGGAGCGCAGGTCGTTCCCGTCCAGGAAGGCGTCGAAGATCCCGGTGCCCACGACCGCCGCGGCGGGCACGGTGACGCGCACCCCGGGGAAGCGCTCGGAGAGCCGCGTCTCGTCGAGGAGGCGGGAGGCGAACGCCAGCCCCCGCCCCTTGCCGCCCAGGGACCCGCCTCCGATCTGGACGATCCCCTCCTCGCCGTCGAAGAGGTCCGGACGGAACGGGTTCACGGAGCCCCGGTTCCGCTCGCGCCTGTACCCGTCGATGTCGCGCGCGAGGGTCTCCCGGAGGTCCTCCAGCCGCGGATAGTCCTCCCTGAGGCGCGATCGGACCCGGGCCGCCACCTCGAACTCGCCCCGCGCGCGCAGCCAGCGGGAGAAGTCGTGGCGCCCGGAATGATACGCCAGGCTCTCCGCGGGCACGGTCCTGAGGAGCGAGATCAGCGTCCGCAGGTCCACGGCCCTGGCGATCTCGTGCCCCTTCCCGTCCCGGAACACGAAGTCGCCGAAGAAGAGGTGCTCGGACAGGTACCGGCGGAGCTGGGCGAGGAAATCGGGGGATCCCTTGAGCAGGAACGCCACGCCCAGCTCCTCGGCCACCGCCCTGTTCCCCTCGTGGGACGACTGCAGGGAAAGTGGGATCTCGGGCTCCAGCTCCCGGACGGCCAGCACCAGGCTCCGTCCCGCGTCCGGGTCGGAGACTCCGTCACGGGGGAACTGCATGTCGCTGAAGACGCCCATGATGGAGGCGCGGTACCGGTGGAAGTCCCGCAGGGCGCGCTCGTAGCTGGTGGCGAGGAGGATCTTCGGCCGCGCCCTGGTGCGCATGATGCGCTGCAGGCGGTTCCCCGCCTCGAACTGCACGGACTCCGACAGGTTCTGGAGCTCGGAGAAGATCACGGGGAGGAACGCCGAGTAGAAGCGGACGTTGTCCTCCACGACGAGGAACACCGGGACGCCGATCCTCGTGTCCCGCTCCACGTTCAGCCGGTCCTCCACGGCCTGGATGATGGCCATGAGGATGCGCGCGTCCCCCTGGTAGAGGAACGAGTGGAGGATCCCGCTCCCCTCCATGCGCTTCTCCACAGAGCGCAGGTCCTCCCGGTCGTAGCCCAGGAGGGCCATGGGAACGCTGAACCCCTCGGCACGCAGGGCCCGGGCGAGGCCGATGGCGTCCATGTCGCCCAGGTCGGGGCTGGTGATGATCAGGTCCACGCGGCGGCCGCCGCTGCGCAGCAGCTTGAGCACCTCGCGCCCGGCCGATACGCGCGTCAGGTCCGGGGGCTCCCGGGGCGACCCCTCCAGGAACCTCCCGAGCACCCGCTCGTGGAGGTGGCCGTCCTCGGCCAGCGTGAACGACTCATAGAGCGACGACACCAGGACGACGTGGCGCACCTGGTGACTCATCAGGTCCCGGTACCCTCCGGCCCTGGTGCCGTAGCGCTCCGAGAAGTCGAAGGTCGAGGGCATCCGCCCGGCTACACCTTCGCCGACCCGCGGATTCCGCGGCCCCCGCGCTTCCCCGTCTGCTCCCCGTCCCGGATGGTGAGCACGCCGTTCACGATGACGTGTGGGATCCCCGCCGGATACTGGTGCGGCTCCTCGAAGGTGGCGCGGTCGATGACCGTGTCGGGATCGAACGCCACCAGGTCCGCGAACGCCCCGACCGCGATGCGGCCCCGGCCCTCCAGGCGCATCCTGTCCGCCGACGCCGACGTGACCTTGCGGATCGCCTCCTCCAGGGGCATCAGCTTGCGCTCGCGCACGTAGTGGCCCAGCAGCCGCGGGAAGGTGCCGTAGCTCCGGGGATGGGGAGAGCTCTGCGCCTGGGGCCCGTACGGCGCATAGCTGCTCCCGTCGGAGCAGACCATGCCGACCGGGTGCGCGAGGAGCTCCTCCACGTTCTCCTCGCTCATGCCGTAGCCGATGGTGCTCACGCTGCCGCGGTTCTCGTCGAAGAGCTGGAGCACGAGCGCATAGGGCTCGACCCCCCGCTCCGCGGCGAGGTCGCCCAGCTTCCGTCCGCGGGCCCATGGGGTGCGATCGCTCGCCGAGGTGATCTGGATGTGATTCCAGTCCCCGAGCTGCGCGATCTTCCCGCGGCAGTATGCCTCCAGGTACCCGGCCGTGGCGGGGTCGCGCAGGCGCGCGAGGAACGCCTGGGTCCCTCCCGAGCGCATCTCGGTGGGGAAGAGGTTGGTGAGCCCGGTGGAGTACGCGACGTACGGGTAGGCGTCGAAGCGCACGTCCAGGCCGGTCTTCCGGGCCTCGGCGATGAGGTCCAGGATCACCTCCTGCTTCCAGTGGTTGCGCTGGCCCTGGGCCTTCAGGTGCGAGATCTGGACGGGGACGCCCGCCATCCGCCCCACGTGGAACAGCTCCTCGATGGCCGCCAGCACCCGGTCGTCCTCGTTGCGCATGTGGGACGCGTACGGGCAGCCGGTCCCCTTCATCACCGATGCCAGCGCGATGAGCTCGTCCACGCGGGCGAAGCCCGAGGGCGTGTACTCGAGCCCCGAGGAGAGTCCCACCGCACCCCCGGCGATGGCCTTGCGCAGCTCCTCCTTCATGACCGCGAGCTCGGTTTCGGTGGCCGGGCGGTCGTCCTCGCCCACCGCGAAGCTCCGCAGCGATCCGTTGCCCACCAGCGTGGCGATGCTCACGGTGGGGCGGAGGCGGTCGATCCCCGCCAGGAAGCCGGCCGGGTCGCGGAAGGCGATATCCACCCCGTACCGCGATTTGTACTGCTCCCGGGTGCGCTGGTACTCCTCCTCGGTCCACGGTCCGGGCGAGCCGCCGCAGTTGCCGCCCACCTCCAGCGTCACGCCCTGGCGGATGCGGCTCTCCACGTTGGGGTTCTCGAAGGCGTCCATGTCGACGTGGGTGTGGATGTCGATGAAGCCCGGCGCCAGGGCCAGCCCGCGCAGGTCCATCTCCTCCGAGCCGGCTGGGAGCGCGCTCCCCAGCGCGGTGATCCGGTCGCCGGTGATGGCCACGTCCATCTCCCGGCCAGGCTTCCCCAGGCCGTCGAAGACGAGGGCCCCCCGCAAGACGAGGTCGGCCCGGGTGCGCCCGAAGACGTATCCCGGCGCGAAGGCGGCTCCCGTGGCGGCTACGGCGCTGGCTCGAACGAAGGTGCGGCGTCTCATCATCTACCCCCGGCGGATGCGGCCGGGCTCCAGTCCGCCAGCGTGAAGGATCTTCTCCTGGAGGCGCTGGCCTTCCTCGTCGGCGAAGTCGAGTATGCGGCTCAGGGCCGTCCGCACCGAGGCGTACTCCCCGGCGGGGAAGTCGGGCCCCTCGGCGGTCTTCAACGCGCCCTCGAGGGCGTCGAGCTCGCGCTCGGCCTTCTCGGCCGCGCGCGCGAGGCGGTTCAGGGCCTTGCGGGCCTCGGACTCGGCGGAGCTCATGGCGCCAACATGTCCATGGCGCCCCCAGCCAGCAATGGCACGCTAGAAGAACCGGGCGTGGACCAGGGTGAGCCCCAGCGCCGGCCTCCGGACCAGCCCCCGCGGACCGTCCAACTCCAGCACGCGTGGGTGCGGCATGGGTGCCCCCAGCCTCCAGCTCCCCTCCGAGAGGTTGAGGAGCGCGCCTCCGGGAGGTGCCCCCGCGGCAGCAGGCTCCGCGGCGTCGAAGCCGCGCGTGTTCATCACGCCCAGGACGAGGCCGGCGATGCTCCCGGCCAGCGGGATCGCCATCGCCACCTTCTCGTCGTCGGGCTGGGTGAGGAGGTCCACCCCCAGGCCCGACAGTCCCCCGATGACGCCGTAGATGCTCACGATCCGGGCGCGGCTCCGGCTCGGGTTCCAGTCCGGCGCCTTCAGCGCGGTGGCGGCGAGCCCCGCGTTCCCTCCGAGGAGCGTCGCGGCCAGGAGCGCGTCTTCCTCCAGGTCGGCCAGGTACCCGAAGCCGAACCCGAACCAGGTGCCCCAGAGCGAGCCGAAGTTCACCGCGGTGGCCACCCCCGGCGAGATGGGCCGGCTCGACAGGGCCGCCCCGGCGGCGATCCCCGCGGCACCCCCGAGGATCATGGCCGCGAACGTCTCCTCGCTGGAGTCGCCCTCGTCGTAGCAGTACCGGCCGAAGGCATCGTCGTAGCACACCTCCTCCTGGCCCAGCTCCAGGACTTCCGCCCAGCCGAAGCCCTGCCAGGTCCCCCAGGTGCCGCCCAGGGTGATGGCGCGCGCCTGTCCCTCGGTGAGGTCACGCGACCCGGCGATCTGCTTCCCTGCGAAGAAGCCTGCCGGGCCCCCCAGCAGGAGGCCGAGGCCGTACGGCTCCGAATCGTCGGCGCCCAGAGCCCCCGGCACCGCGATACCCAGCCAGAGGCCGTAGAGGGTGCTCCAGACCTGGAGCTCCACGCGCCCGCTACCCGCGGTTCCCGCGACCCTCGCGGCGCCCAGGCGCAGGCGTGCCACCTCCGCCGCCGGCGTAGACGGGAAGCGCTCCGCGATGAGCCGGTACAGGGCGTCCGCCACGTCGTGTCGCCCCTGCGAGGAGAACCGGCTGGCCGCGTCCAGGAGCACCTCCGCCGAGTCGGCGGGGGAGACCTGCGAGGGCGTCACCTGGGTGGGCGTCACCTGGGCCGCCACGCGGCCGGCGGGTGCGGCGACCGCGACGCAGAGCAGGAACGCAGCTAGTCTGGCGGCTCGTGGGAGCATGGCTTGGCCCGGGAGAATGTCGGGGTGGATGCCATGAAGATACCCCCTCCGGCGCGATTCAGGTGCCCGCGCCGACGAGGCACACGTGGGAAGGAGTCGCCCCCACTACCGGTGCAAGCCTCACTCCACGGTCGAAGGTGGCCAGGCGTCCGTCGCGCAGCACGGCCAAGGCGAGAAGGTAGGCGTCCGTGATCTCCCGGTATCCCGACAGGTGGGCGGTCTCCACCCGTCCCGGATCGAGGAGCGGGACGTCGTCGGGCCAGAACTCGTGCCCTCCGCTCGCCTGGAAGCGCCGCAACCGCTCCGCGGCGTCGGCGACGGTGGTGCGCCGCCCCGGATACGCCGGGTTGGAGAGGACCCGGAGGAGGCCGTTCTCCGTGATGGGGCAGGTGGCCCATCCCGCGCCGCGCTCCGCCGCGAACCAGGCGTGCGCCGCGTCGTGGTGGAGGTGCGCAGGGTCGAAGAGCGCCACCAGCACGTTCACGTCGAGGAGGTGGACCATGGCCGGGCCCGCTCAGGCGTCGTCGCGGAGGCGGTCCACGACCTCGGGCGTCACGATCCCCTCGCCGGCGACGGGACCGAGGAGCGGAACGCCGTTTCGCACCCCACTGGCCGCCCGGTTTGCGCCGAGGGCGCCGCGGGCGAGCTCGGAGAGCACCTCGCCGGCGGTGGCGCCCCGGAGCTCGGCCAACTCCTTCACGGCCAGGAGGACGTCGTCATCGAGGTTCAGCGTGGTTCTCATGCATCGAGCATCGCGCATCACACATCAGGCGGCAAGGCGTTTGGGCCTGTGCCGCACCCCGCAGCCTCAAAGCACGCGATCTGCGTGGACCTTCAGCTCGTCTCGGACCTGTCGACGTCCCAAGGGATCCAGATGAACACGGAGTCCCTCGCGCCTGGCCAGCTTCATCGCCGGAACGAGGTCGGAGTCGCCCGTGACCACGACGATCGTCGAGACCAGCCGCTTGAACGCCAGAGCGGCGATGTCCAAGCCGATGCGCATGTCCACACCCTTCTGCTGGATCTTGGGCACCACATCCTCCACCCCAACGGATGTCTTGCTCCCCGATACCATCGCCCTGATCGCGGAGCGACCCAACTCCCAACCCTGATGGACCAGTGTGCCTCGACGCACAGCGACATCCGGCTGATTCTCGATCCGATCGATGAGCCGCGAGTTCAGGGAGAACACGGACGTTTGGGCGAAGTCCACCCGATCGCCGGAGAGCGGGTGCTGTGCGACCCCAGACAGGGGATCGGCAGAATAGTAGAAGACCCTGTACAGGCTGTGTCCGCCGAGCGCGGGATCGGCGAGGATGCGGGAGACCTCCGCCATGACATCCTCGGGGCTCGGGAATCGTCGGAGCCGCTGCCCCAGCACCTTCTTCACGTACTCCCCGTCCAGCAGAACCGCCACGCGATCAGCCACCGCGACGACACCTCCGGAAAACGAGACGACCCCTACACTGCGTGTGGCCGAAGCCACTTGGATCACGGACGCAGAGTAGGGGCCGAGTCTTCCTGTGACCCAAGCATCAACCTCGACATCCGGGCAGTCAAGCCACCGAGCCCAGGATGCCGAAGCACCCTGGGCCCGGGAATAGCTCGTTCGGCCACCGCGCCCCGAGGCGGCGCGCGGCGGGTTGCGCGGGCTGAGCCTCTACCGCTCCCCCAGCCAGTGGTCCATGAGCACCTTCACCGTCGTCGTGTGCGTCTGGCCGTTCACCGAGAGCGTCACCTTGTACGTGCCGGGAGCTGCCGTGGGCGCCTGACCCGCGCCGCCACCGCCACCACCGCCGCCGCCTGCGCCCGCCGGCCGCGGGGGCGGCTGCTCGCCCCGCAGGTCCCACTGCACCCGGTTGAGGCCGGCCGTGCCCGTTCCCTTGAGCGTCCGGAACGTCTGTCCGGTGGTCACGTCGGAGATCGTGAGCATCACGTCGCCCGACGCCGCGCCGGCCAGGTAGTAGTGGATGGCCGTCCCCGGGGGCGCGTTCTCCCCCAGCCAGTTCTTGTCTCCCGTCACCGACCGCCCCATCCGCACGTCGTTGGCCCAGGCCACCGCCTCCCGGGGCTGGAACAGGTGCACGGGCTCGGGGAGCGTTTCCATGCGCATCTGCTGCAGCGCCGTGACGTCGTCCATGATGTAGATGGAGCGCCCGTGCGTGGAGAGGATCAGGTCCCCGTCCCGGGGATGCACCAGCACGTCGTCGATGCGGACCACGGGAAGGCCGTTCATGAACCGCACCCAGCTCTTCCCCTCGTCCCCGGAGATGAAGAACCCGAACTCGGTGCCCACGTACAGGAGCGTCGGGTTCTTCGGGTCCTGGCGCACCGTGTTCACGTTGCCCACGGGCGGCAGGTCGGCGACGATGCTCGTCCAGGTCGTACCGTAGTCGCGGGTGACGTACACGTACGGCGCCAGGTCGTCGGAGCGGTGCCCGTCCAGCGACGCGTACGCCGTGCCCGCGTCGAACCAGGACGCCTCCACCCGCGACACGTAGTACTCCTTCGTGCCGCCGGGGATGTTCTTGCCCACCTCGGCCCAGGTCGCACCCCCATCCTTGCTCACCTGGATGTTCCCGTCGTCGGTGCCGACCCAGAGGATGCCGGGCACGAGCGGCGACTCGGCCACGGTGGTCGCCGTGCCGTAGTTGGTCACGCCGTCGTTGCGCGACAGGATGCACTTCTCCCCGCGCACCGCCTGGTCGCAGCGCGGCAGGTCGTTCTTGAACCCCATGATCGTGACCTTGTCCCGGTCCACGCTCTTCGTCAGCTCCGCGGTCATGGTCCAGGTCTCGCCCCGGTCCCTGGAGATGAAGAGCCGGTTCCCCCCGGCGTAGATCGTCCGCGGGTTGTGCGGCGAGAGGAGGAGCGGGGTGTTCCAGTTCCACTTGACCTGCGTCCCCACCGCAGGGACGGGACGGATGTTCGACGCCGGGTTCTGGGCCGTGGGCACCGTCGGACGGATGCTCTTCTGCTCGCCCGTGCTCAGGTTCACGCGGCGCACGTTCCCGTTCTGCGACTCGGCGAAGATGACGTTGTAGTCGGTGGGGTCGATCTGCGTGTAGAAGCCGTCACCCCCGCCCACGCGGTACCAGTCCTGGGACAGGATTTCCCCGGTCCGCACCGAGCTGGGCCCGCACCAGGAGCCGTTGTCCTGGAGCCCCGTGCACACCCAGTACGGACGGCGCATGTCCGCGGAGGCGTGATAGGGCTGGCCCATCGCGAAGGGGCGCAGCGACTCCCACGTCTCCCCTTCGTCCCACGACACGTCCACCGCCCCGTCGTTTCCGATGATGACGTGGTCGTCGTCGGCGGGATCGATCCAGAGGGCGTGCTGGTCCACGTGGCCGAAGCCGTCCAACTCCTCCCACGTCCGGGCCCCGTCCTTCGACTTCCACACCGGCAGGTCCACCACGAAGACCAGGTTCGGGTCCTGGGCGGACACGCGGATCTGGCTGAAGTACATGGGGCGTCCGTTCTTGTTGGACCGGAACTCCCACGTCTTCCCCTTGTCACGGGAGCGCCAGATGCCCGTGTACTCGGGGTCCGCCGGGAGCGAGTCGGCCCGTGCCAGGCGCTGCCACCGCTCGCGCTCCTCGGCGGAGAGCGCTGTCTCGTCGTCGGCGGCGAGTTCCATCTGGACGTAGACCACGTTCGGGTCCGCCGGCGTCATGGCCAGCGCGATGCGCCCCTTGGTGCCCTCCGGGAAGCCGCCACCGCTCACCTTCGCCCACGTGTCGCCACCGTCGTCGGAGCGCCAGAGCGCCGACCCCGGGCCGCCGCCCACGAAACAGCACGCCGTGCGGCGGCGCTGATACGTCGCGGCGAAGAGGGTGTTCGGGTCGGAGGGGTCCGCCACCAGGTCCGTGGCGCCCGTGTTCTCGTCCACCTTCAGGACGTGCTTCCAGGTCGCACCGCCGTCGGTGGTCTTGAAGACGCCCCGCTCCGGGTTGGGTCCGAAGAGGCGCCCCACCGCGGCCACCCAGGCCACGTCCGGGTTGGTGGGGTGCACCACCACCCGCGCGATGCTCTGGGTCTCACGGAGCCCGATGAAGGAGAAGGTCTCTCCTCCGTCCGTGCTCTTGTACATCCCGGCGCCGAAGGACGAGCTCTGCCGGTTGTTGGGCTCCCCCGTCCCCACGTAGAGCACGCTCGTGCGCGACGGCGCGATGGCCATGTCGCCGATGGAGTGGGTCTCGTAGGTGTCGAAGACCGGCTTGAACGTGGTCCCGTTGTTCGTCGTCTTCCAGATGCCGCCGGTGGCGAAGCCGACGTAGTAGACGCGCATGTCGCGGGGGTCCACCTCGATGTCGTCCACGCGGCCGCCCTGTCCCACCGGGCCGATGCTCCTCCAGCGGAAGGGGCGGAGCAACGGGTTCGTGGTGGCGTTGATGAGGGTGGGCTGGGCCTGCGGGGACTGCTGGGCGCCGGAGGGCGCAGGGGTCAGAACGGTCAGGGCGAGGAGGACGGCCGCCGGCCAGGACGCACGGGACATACGCGCTCCTAGGAATGGGAGAGGGTGCTGCGCTGAGATTCCGGGGGGACGCGCGGGATGTCAACGCGCCGTGGCCGTGGCCGCCCGGCTCAGGGCCCGAGCAGCGCCGCAGGAATCACCGCTATCCCGTCGGTTCTCCGGTAGGCGGAAGGGCTCGTCGTGATGATCGCCGCGTCGAGCAGATCCTGTCCGATCTGTTCTCTGAGCCAGAGGAGGTGCCTCACGTCATGGTCGGTCACCGTCCGCGCCAGCTTGACCTCCAGGGCCACGACACGCCCATCCGCGCGCTCCACGACGAGATCCACTTCCTGGCGGCCCCCTTTGGTGCGCAGATGCCCCACGGTTGCCTCGGCGGCCTGGGCATAGATCCGTACGCTCTGGGCAACGAGCGACTCGAACAGGTGCCCGAGGAGGGAGCCGTCCCGCGGCATCGTGACCGACCCCTCACCACCCTCGATGAGTCGGGGCAGGTCGATGCCGAGCAGGCGGGCGGCCAAGGCAGGGTCGGCGATGTGGTGCTTCTCGGGGTACGCCAGGCGGGAGAGGGGATTCCGTGACGGCACCCAGGCGGGCACGGGGTCGAGAATCCAGAGCCGTCCGAGCACTTCCCGATAGCTCAGGACCGTGGCGCGGGCGGGCTTGTCGCCTTCGTTCGAAGTGGCCGCGTCTCGAATGGCCTCGATCGTGGACGTCGTGGCGGTCGCAGCAGCATAGGCCGCGAGCCATCTGCGCAGCATCCCCGGCCTGCGCACCTTGTGGCCCATCTCCTCGAAGTCGTGATCCACGATGCGGTCGATGTACCCGTCCAGCTGGGTGCGCAGGGCGCGTCCTGTGAGCGCGCGCATTCCCGGGAATCCCGACCTCACGATCTCCTCGGCGTAGGTCTCGAGATCGATGGGCGTCTCCCCCCGGATCGGCGCGCCAGGCGCACCGAGCATCCGGCCGAGGGAAACCGTCGGAGCGGCGAGGCCGCGCTCGGCGAGGCTCAAAGGACGCATGCGGACACGGACGATGCGACCGGCACCCGAGTGCGTCGGCGGCGACGCAGGCGAGGCGGAGCCCGTGAGCAGGAACCGTCCCGGCCGGGGATCCTCGTCCACGGCACGGCGCACGACATCCCATGTCGCTCCGACGCGCTGCCACTCGTCGATCACGATGGGCTCCCGGCCACGGGCGAGGCGACCAGGATCAGCCATCGCGACCTCCGCCTGGGCCGGGTCGTCGAGCCGGTACACGGTCCCGGCGCGTTGGAGAGCAGTGGCCGTCTTGCCGACGGCCTTCGGTCCCTCGAGCGCGACGGCTGCCAAGCCCTGCAGCAGGGCGTCGAGCTCGTCATCGAGGATCCGCCGTTCATACTTCACGGTGCGTCGCTCCGGCCGGAGGGGTGTTCGCGCTTCTGGCCCGCCTTCCCGAAGGGCACCCCAGGGGAGCCATTGGCCACCATGCACTTGGCCCGTCGGCTACTAGGCATACGGACCATGATATACCATACACGTGGTCCGCATCCTATTATACATGTGGTCCACCCACGCGCAATCGGAACCGCGGCGCTGCTCACCCCACCTCGCCCACGCAGCGCGGAAGCGGCGCTCCCGGTTGTGCGGCATCGAACCCACGAAGGACGACGCAGCCTGGCCACCCTGCGTCAGGAAGCTCAGGACCCGCATCTCCACGGGATCGATGAGGGGGGCGTCGACGGTGCTCATCACCCCGTTCCCCCGCCCACACGCCCGAGAAGGCGGAACGCGCGGTCCCTCAC
The DNA here is from genome assembly GCA_035477395.1 of Longimicrobiales bacterium. Classification (GTDB taxonomy): domain Bacteria; phylum Gemmatimonadota; class Gemmatimonadetes; order Longimicrobiales; family Gaopeijiaceae; genus SZUA-318. Next base: position 5,753 of record DATIKQ010000072.1, on the reverse strand, counting down.
CGACTCCTCCCGGCTCTCCAGCAGCGGTGCCACGTCCAGCGGCTCGAGGACCGACAGCAAGCCGTGGTCATCGGTCGCCAGGCACTCCACGGCCATCTTGGGCTGGGATAGGATGGCGCCCCGGACCAGCCCTCTGGCCTCTTCGACGGGAGACGTGCTCGCCAGCAGGAAGCACACCTCGATGTCGTCGGTGGCTGCGAGCGCGGCCCGGCGCAGCCCCGGCCGCCCCCACAGCTCGGGGTCACGCGCGATCGTCCGCGCGGCCCGTGCCCGCACTTCTTTGCGGGGACTCGCCACCGCGTCAAGCCAGGGATAGCGACGCTCCCCCGCGTGCCTGATCAGAAGGTCCACGATGAACTCGGCTGGGAGCTGAGCGCACTCGATCAGGGCACCCAGGAGCCTGGCGGAGAACGCATCGTACTGATGGAGGATGCGGCACGCGTGCTGGGAGAAGCGCGCCAGATGCAACTCGGAGGAGCCATCCCTGGAGAGGATCCGGTCGGCACACACCACCGACCATGCCACCTCCTCGGGCAATGCCCGGGGCTGCGCCAGCAGCCCTCCGACGATCGAGGCCAACGTCGCAGGGGTCACCGCGGGATCCAGCAGGTACCCTTCCAGATGGCGCCCGACGAAGACGAGCTGATCCTCCGCCAGGTTGGAGTTCCAGGCCGCGGACGCCATGAAGAGCGCATCCCGCTCAGCCAGGCGGAGTAGCTCCCAGGGAACGGTGCCGGCATGGCGGAGCAGCCCGGCAGCCAGGAGTCGCGCCTGCCCCTCCGCCATCCAGGGAGCGTCGAAGAGCGTGCCGCAGGCGGCCCGCACCTCCGGACCGGAAGCCGCGCGGCACCATGCCCGCAGCGCGCCGACGTCGCGCTCCCGGAGCGGCCTGACGAGCCCCGCCGGCCAATGGGGGGTGACGGAGCGGTACCGGATCGTCGTCGTCATGCGCGCGATCCGGATCCAGGGACTGCCTCGAGAGACCCGTACGGGATGAGCTCCCCGAACGGCGGATTCCCGTAGCTGCCGGTCACGTCGATCCACACCACCGGATAGGGCGGGGGCTCGTCCGGGAAGGTCCCGCAGAGGTCCGTGAACACGATGACGCACGCGGGCGCGCCGAGGGGTCCCGGTCGCTCGGCGAGGCGCTCGAAGAGGGGGACGAAGCTGGTCCCACCTCCGCCTTTCGGGACGATCGCCGAGACATCGGCGATGTCCTGGTCCACGTGCACCTCCACGTCGAAGGTGAGCACCCGGACCGGGCGCCGATACTGCGACAGGATCGCCCGCGTCTCGGTGAGCATGATCGAGCCCTCCTCCGACGAGATGGAGCCCGAGAGATCCCACGCAACCACGACGGGCGTGAGGTCGGGCAACACCCCCGGGAGCGTGGTGCGCACCCCCTGCGTGTCCCAGAGCCGGTTCCGGACGGCGGGCGCGCGCCGGGACGGGCGGTGCCACGCGGTGCGCGCCGAAAGAACCGGACCGATCCACCGGCGCAGGAGCACGTGCCAGGGGAGGCGGGGCGTGCCCAGGTCCTGCAGGAAGATCTCCATCCCTGCCGGGAGCTTCCCGATGGCCTTGGCGCGGAAGGCCGAGTCCCGCGCCAGGTCGTGCCACTGGGCCGCCGACAGAACATGGTCCCCCGTGCCGTTCCTGGAGCGGCGCATCAACTCCTCGGTGGCGCCGTGGTCGCAGTCGCCTCCGCCGGTGCCCAACCCCGGCCGGGGATCCCCGCTTTGCGGCCCCCAAGGTCGGTGAAAGGCCAGCGTCGAGTACACCTCTTCCGCGCCCATCACGTCCGGCTGGTACCACGTCGACGCATTCGCCTGCCGCCCCGGCGGTGCGGGGAGCCGCGAGCGGCGCAGGAGGTCGTCCACCACCACGTCCGTGGCCCGGTTCCAGCGCTCCGGCTCGCGGTCCCCGATCCGCTCGAAGTGGCCGTGGGCCAGGTGGAGCAACGCATGGGCGATGAGCCATGCCATCTGCCCCGAGTTGATCCGCTCCAGGTACAGAGGGTTGAAGAACACGTACGCGTCCACCCGCACCGCCATGGTGGAGACGCGCTCCGTGAACGCCCACTTCAGGCGGAGCGCCAGCCTGCCGTAGAACGGAAACCGGAACAGCAGCAGCGTACGCGCATCCGCCAGGAGCGCCTCCAGGTGGGGCACGGCTTCGCCCCAAGGAGCCTCCTGCGTCTCCCGCCAGGCCTCCTGGACGGAGGGTGTGGACGCCCCGCGGGGCCACGAGGAGTTGCGGTACCCGCCACCGTGATCAGGCATTGACGGCCTTGTCGAAGCGCATCAGGACCTGGTCGGCCCGCGCCGCCTCACGGCGGATCACCGAGAAATGGGGCGAAGCCAGCACCGCGCGCTTCATCTCGGCGGGACCGTCCTCCACCAGGAGCGCCATGCTGGCGATGGACTGGTACTCGGACGGAAGGCGCTTCAGGTACTGGAGCGTCCCGTCCACGAAAACCGGATCCGTGCGGCACGCCATGACCAGGTTCTCCACCACCACCAGCGCCATGTCGGGCCGCTCCCGGAAGGTGGGCGCACGCTCCGGGTCGGCCACCACCTCCTCCGCCGAGGGGCACTTCGCCGCCGACTCCAGGAACGCGAGGAACTCGGCGGCGGCGGCAGGTCCTACGGTTCCTTCGAGGAGCACCTTCAGGGTCTGCTGGTCTTCGCCTCCCGCGGCACGGACGCTGTGCAGGATCCGGCTCGCAAACTCCCAGGTCCGGGGCGCGGCAAAGGTGCGATCCGAGGAACGCGGGTCGAAGTCGTGGAGGTAGCGGGGACGGCTTCCGAGGAACGCGATGATCTCGGGCGCGATCCCTACGCCGCGGGCGTAGTTGCGCCAGTCGGGGAGGGTGCTTCCCATCTCCAGGTGGATGATGCGGGAGCGGAAGTGGGTGCCGAGAGTGTTGGCGAACGCCCCGTCCTGCTCCCGGTTCCCGGCACCCACCAGGCGCACCCCGGCCGCCAACCGAAGCCCGCCGAATCCGATGGTGCGATCCAGGATGAGGGCCGCGACACCGTGCATGAGCTGCACCGACATCTGCGGGATCTCGTCCAAGCAGAGGAGGGCCCGCGTCGGCTGGAACTCGGCGTCGGACGCCAGCTCGCCTGCCGCCTTCGCCTCGTCGAACGCACGCCGGCGCTCGGTCTCCGCCGCCGCTGTGAGCTCCCAGAGGAGGGAGGGAGGCGCGAAGGTGGTCAGGCCGTGCGTGAGGTCGGGGAGGCCGATCAGATCCGACGCCTCCATGGACGCCAGGGGGAGCTTCACGAAGCGATACCCGTGGCGCTCGGCGAACTGGCGCATGATGTCCGACTTGCCCACCCCTGGCGGCCCCCACAGCATCAGCATGAGGTCGGGCGGCGTGAGCTCCAGGGCACGGAGCACGTCGGAGGGGGAGCAGAGCGTAGCGACGACGGTGGGGCGCGCCATCGAGGGGTCCTCGCGAAGGCGTTGGGGACACGTGTCCCGAACAGGTGGTTCCGTGGTTTCAGCGCAGAGCGAACGCCAGGTCGGGGGAGCGGTCCTGGCACCCGCTTGCGATCCGCGCCGGGAGGCCCGAACTGGGCTGCCGAGGGGCTCGGAAGGAAGGGGGTGTTACGCAGAGTCGGCTGTAACCGAACATATACCGTAGTTACATCCATCTACGCAAGAAACTCGTGGCGTCTTCAAAGACCCCCCGGGAGGCCCGCCAACCGGCCCCCCGCGACTCGACCCTGGCCACCCTCGGCGAGGTCGCCGCCGCCCAGCGGCCAGCACCGGCGCGGGTCAGAGGCTGGCTCGCCCATCCAGATCCGCTGGTGCCGAAAATGTTGCTCCGGCGACACCTCCGAAGCCCGCTCTGGAGCCCCCGCTGGGACCAGGCCTATGGGTTCGTGCTGGTCGGACGGGCCGAGATCGAAGCCGGCAAGGAAGGTGTGGTCTGGTCGCGGTTCCTGGACGACGCCTGCCGCTTCGCCCAGGCGGAAGGGGCGGACGCGGGCGCGATCGGCCGGTGCGCCGAGCGCCTGGCTGCGCTTGCGCCTGCAGAGCGTGGAGAGGCCGCGGCGAGGCTCCTCCGGTTCCGGTATCCCCCCGTGCTGCGACTCGGAGCGGAGGGCCTAGCCCGAGAGCACCAGGAAGCCGCGATCCGTCGCCTTCACCGTCCCGGCACCGCGGTAGGCCTCGCCCGCAACCCGCAGCTTACCCCCGGGGCCGTCGTGGCGCTCGGGACCTGGCTCCGGGATGCCTTGAGCCGGCTGGAGCTGCCATCGTCGGAGATCACCTGGGACGACCTCGAAGCGGTAATGGAGGTGGCCGGCCGCCTCGGCCGAGAGGGCTGGCTCCCGCCCGGAGGCACGTTTGGATGGGCTCCCCGACTACCCCACGGCACCGGCCGGAGGGTCCGGCAACGCGACGCGCTCCGGATTCTCGCGCGACCCTTGGCGGCGCTGGCTCACGACGGGGGTTCGGGTCATGCAGCAGGCGATGTGGAGGCCGCTCTCCTCTCCTGCGGCCGCGCGCTGCCGGCCGAAGCGGTCGAGGGCGTGGCGAGCCGCGGGTGGCCCTCGCCCGAGGTGTGGCTCAGGCTGCTCGCGGAAGCCCCCACGGCGGTCCTGTTCGATGGGCTGCCGAGCGCCTGGCCGGCGGAACCCGAGGCGGGCATCCGGAGGATCCTGGATGCGATCGTCGAGGAGGCCACCGGCCCGCTCGGGAGAGCCTACCCGTTCAACCTCGTCGGGCTCCGCAGGGCGAGCGCCGGGCGCCCCGACCTCGCCGGCGTCGTGCGGAGCATCTGCCAGGAGCACTTCGACAAGCCGGGAGCGCGTGACATCCTCTGGCCGCTCTACCTCGACGTCGTGACCACGACCGAGCACCTGGTCGCGGTCGCGCACGTCATCGCCGAGAGCGTCGGATTGATGCTGGACGCGATCGACCATCCCCTGGGGGGAGCGGCAATGGTCGTGGCGCTCGTCCGCCCGGGACAGCACGCGGGAGACCTTTCCGGCATCCTGGAGGGAAGGCACAAGCTGCGGTGCGACCCCACCGTCCGTGAGGCGATCCTCGCGGGGGACTCGGTGGAGCTTAAGCTGCTGCTGCTCGAGGATCGGATGCCGGCGGAGTACCCCGTGCTGCTGCCGCTGGCCGCGGCGCATGAGCCGCTGAGCGCGATCGAGGTCCTCGAGGAGGCGACCGCCGACGACCTCAGAGGCGTGGCGGCAGAGGCGCTGGCGCCGCTGTTCACCAGTGGGAACCGGAAGATCGCGGAGAGGGCGATGAGGTGCTTGGGGAAGGTGGGATAGGTCCCTTGCGTCGATCCGCGGTCTGGCGCTACGTGATTGTGCCTGCCGTCTTCCCTGCGGGGCCAGCCCCATGCGGGAGCGTATTGGTTCGAACAACCAAGGAGCGAACGTTGGACCCCACCTCCACCCCAAATCCAGCGTGTGAATTGGCATAGGCAAGAGTCGAGATACCTCGGTGGCCCTTCTTCGGCGACACCCAGCGCCAAAAGTAGTTCGGAGGGGGCATGCGCCACGGAGTCAGCACTGCGTTGAACATTTTGGTTCTTCCGGGGAATCTGTGGGTGATTCGGCGGGTTGAGAGGAGTTGTGGGCTTCCCCCGGCTATGCGTAGCTCCGCATAGCCGGGGCTATGTCGAGCTCGGGACTATGCGGAGTTGGGCGGGCCCGTCATCCCCAAGTGTTTTCTGACGAAGGGGTTACGTCAGTGAGTCCTGGCTGGGACTGCGCATAGTT
>DATIKQ010000071.1:0-21952 GCA_035477395.1 Longimicrobiales bacterium | reverse complement strand
CGGCGCCGCCCCCCGGCGCGTCATGCCTCCTCCGAGCGGGGAACGGCCCGGCCGTGTATTCTTCCTGCGTGCGTGAGTCCGCAGCCCGAAGGCCGCAACATGGGCAGCCCCCATCTCTCGCCGTAGGAGGACCCCGAGGCGCACGCGAGGATCTCCGCGCTGATCCGGAGGCACTCCACGAATGACCGGGACGTGCGCGTGGACCTCATGGAGGAATACCGGACCATGGAGCTGAGCCAGCGCCTGGGCATCTTCTTCGACACCGCGCTCTGCCACACGGCGCGGGGGTTCGAGGAGGACTGATGGCCCGACTGCGCTGCGCCGCCCCCCTCCTCGTGGCCGTCCTCCTCTGCCCGGTGCCCGCCGAGGCCCAGGGCCTGGATCCCGAGGGCGCCGCTCGCTTCGCCGCCCTTGCGTTGGCGTGCGTGCACCAGGAGTACCCGAACAAGATCGCCCACGTCCTGTCGGGGGACGCCGACGTCCGGCCCCCGCGGGAGCTGACGCCCACGTTCTACGGCTGCTACGACTGGCACTCGGCCGTGCACGGCCACTGGCTGCTCGCGCGGCTCGCTCGGTCCCTCCCGGACGCCCCATTCGCCGCCTGGGCGCGGGCTGCTCTGGCGAAGAGCCTGACGCCCGCGAACGTGTCCGGTGAGCTGGCCTATCTCGCCGGCGAGGGGCGCGTCGCGTTCGAGCGCCCGTACGGGCTGGCGTGGCTCCTCCAGCTCCACGCCGAGCTGCGCGAGTGGGACGACGTGGACGCGCGCGCGTGGGCCCGCACGCTGGACCCGCTGGCGGCGTCCGCCGCGGACAGGATGCGGGAGTGGATGCCCAAGCTGACGCACCCGATCCGGGTCGGGGAGCACGACCAGACCGCGTTCGCGTTCGCGCTCGCGCACGACTGGGCCCGGACCGTGGGCGACGACGCGATGCGGGATCTGCTGGACGAGCGCATCCGCACCCTGTACCTGCCCGACCGGGACTGCCCGCTCGCGTACGAGCCCTCGGGCCAGGACTTCCTCTCCCCCTGCCTCGGCGAGGCCGACCTGGTGCGGCGCGTCCTCGCCCCTGAGGCGTTCGCCGACTGGCTCGGCGCCTTCCTGCCGGCGATTCCGCTCCACGACGACGGCGGAGCCTGGCTCCAGCCCGCCGTGGTCACGGACCCCGCAGACCCCAAGCTCGGGCACCTCATCGGCCTCAACCTGAGCCGCGCCTGGATGCTGGAGGGGATCGCCGCCGGACTGCCCGCGGGCGATGCCCGGCTGCCGGCGCTGCGCGCCGCCGCCGCGGCTCATCGGGAGGCGGGGCTGGCGGCGGTCACCGGCGAGCACTACATGGGCGGCCACTGGCTCGGGAGCTTCGCGGTCTACCTGCTCACCGGAAGGGGGCGCTGAGTGATCACGCTTCGGGCAGGGCTCCGCTACGCCACCCCCATCCTCGTGGCCGTCCTCCTCTGGCCGGTGCCGCCCCCCGCGGGCGTCGAGCCCGAGGCGATGCATCTGCTGGCCATCCTCCTGGCCACCATCGTGGGGATCATCCTCAAGCCCCTCCCCATGGGGGCGGTGGCCATGGTGGGGATCGCAGCCACGGCGGCCACCGGGACGCTCAGCGTTGGCCAGTCGCTTTCCGGGTTCGGCAACCCGACCATCTGGCTGATCGTCCTGGCGTTCTTCATCTCCCGGGGCTTCATCAAGACGGGGCTGGGGGCGCGGGTGGCGTACCACTTCATGGCATGGCTGGGGCGAAGGACCCTGGGGCTCGGGTACGGGCTCGTGGCCACGGACCTGGTGCTCGCGCCCGCCATCCCCTCCAACACGGCCAGGGCCGGGGGCGTGGTCTTTCCCATCCTCCGCTCCGTGGCGGAGGCCTACGGGAGCCGCCCGGGGGACGGCACCGCCCGGCGCGTGGGAGCGTTCCTCACGGTGGCGGCGTTCCAGGGGACGGTGATCACGTCGGCCATGTTCCTCACGGCCATGGCGGCCAACCCCCTGGCCGTGGAGCTGGCGGCGGCCCAAGGGATCACCATCACCTGGGCGGGGTGGGCGGTGGCGGCCGTGGTCCCGGGCGTGTGCAGCCTGGTGCTGGTTCCCTGGATCCTATACCGGCTCTTCCCCCCGGAGGTGAAGGAGACCCCCGAGGCGGTGGCGGTGGCCCGGGAGCGCCTGCGCGAGATGGGTCGGGTGAAGAGGAAGGAGTGGGTGATGGTGGCGTGCTTCCTCCTCCTCCTGGGGCTCTGGATCCTGGCCGAGCCTCTGGGCATCCACACCACGACCACCGCGCTCGTCGGCCTCGTGCTCCTCATCGTCACGCAGGTCCTGTCCTGGGAGGACGTCCTCCAGGAGAAAGGAGCCTGGGACACCCTGGTGTGGTTCTCCGCCCTGGTGATGATGGCCACCCACCTGACGGAGCTGGGCTTCATCCCCTGGTTCAGCCGGGCTGCGGGGAGCTTGTTCACGGGCGCGGGGTGGGTGGGGGGCTTCCTGGCCCTGAGCCTCGTGTACTTCTACTCCCACTACCTGTTCGCCTCCAACACCGCCCACGTGAGCGCCATGTACGCCCCCTTCCTGGGGGTCGCTCTCGCCCTGGGGACGCCGCCCATGCTGGCGGCGCTCGTCCTGGCGTTCTTCAGCAACCTCTTCAGCAGCATGACCCACTACGGCACCGGGCCCGCGCCGGTGCTCTTCGGCGCCGGCTACGTGGAGGTGGGGGACTGGTGGAGGCTGGGGCTGGTGGTGAGCGTGGTGAACCTGGCGATCTGGCTCGGCGTGGGGGGCGTGTGGTGGCGCGTGGTGGGAGTGTGGTGACGTCAGAAGGGGGCGCGCACGCCCGTCCGAGCGTTGAATTCCATGATTCCTTCGTCCCACGCGGGAATCAACGCCTGCAGGTTCCGCCAGAAGACCTGCGAGCGGCGCGCCACGAAGTCCGCGGTCGCCACGCCCTGCTGCTCGACCCACGTGTAGTAGCCGAGGTTGAAGATGCGGAGCCGGTCCTCGTGGTCGAGCTCGAGCAGGTGATCCGTGCCCGCACCCAGCAGGTGCTCGCCGAACGCCTCCGCGGCCGACACGGCATCGAATGACCCCCTGAAGTCCCGCCGCAGCACCTTCTCGAACTCCGTGTCGTACATCGCGGCTCCGTCGGTGGCGACGGTCAGGATGGCGTCGTCCGGGCCGTACCCGAACTGCTTCGCCACCTTGATGGCTGCGACGATGTTGCAGATGCCGGAGATGCCGATGTCCCGGAGCGCGGTGACGACCTCCTCGGGCACCCCGCGGCGGTCCGCGACATAACGCAGCCCCTCCCGGTGCGAGAAGAGCAGGCCGAGCTGGTCGGTGCTGCGATCCGAGACGGCCACCACCACGTCGGTGTTCATGACGTTGTGGATGAGCGGGACGTGCTTGTCGCCGATCCCCTGGATGTTGTGCGCTCCGAATCCATTCTGGAGGAGCGTCGGGCACTCGAGCGCCTCCACCGCCACCACGCGCGCGCCGTACTCGTCCTTCAGGGCGTCGCCCGCCCCGAGCGTGCCCGCCGACCCGCTGGCGGACACGAACGCTGCCGCCCGGAGACGCGGGCTCGACGCCTGGTGGTGCCGGAGGATGGCTGCGAGCGCGCGACCGGTGCACAGGTGGTGGACCAGGTAGTTCCCGAACTCGGAGAACTGGTTCAGGATGACGTTCCGCTCGTCCCGCGCAAGCTCCCGGCACTCGTCGTAGATCTCCTTGACGTTGCTCTCGGTGCCGGGCGTTCGGACGATGTCCGCCGGATCGGCCACCCACTGCTCCAGCCAGCGGAAGCGCTCGGCGCTCATGCCCTCGGGCAGCACCGCGACGCCGCGGCACCCCATGATGCGGGAGATGGCGACGCCGCCCCGGCAGTAGTTGCCTGTGGACGGCCAAACGGCGCGGTGCGCCGCCGGGTCGAACTCCCCAGCCAGGATGCGCGGCACCAGGCACGCGTACGCCGCCAGCACCTTGTGCGCCGCGATCATCGGGAAGCGGTTGCCGAGCGCCAAGATGATCGGCGCGTCCACGCCCGTGAGCGCGCGCGGCAGCACGACATGGTCCGGCACCGCGGTGCGCACGCGCCGGGTGCCGTCGTTGTACCAGTGGACCCGGAACAGGTTCAGCGCGTGCGGCTCGTCCGGGCCGATGCCGGTGAGCGCCGACGCGACGTCGGCCGGGATGGCCTCCGGCCGGGCGAGCTCCCCGAAGGTCGGCAGGGCGATCCGCGCCTGACGGAAGCGCTCGATGGCGCGGTCGTAGACCGTTCGGTCCTGGATCCCTGCAGCTGGCACGATGTTCATCCGGGTCTCTCCATGGGGCCGGTCGCCTCGGCGGGCGGGACGCCGGGAGAAGGTACCCGATGACGCGGGCGCCGAAAGGGCTCCACTTGCCCCACCCCGGCAGAGCCCGTCAGTTGAGGGTTGCGACGGGAATCCGGCGCGCGACACGCCGGCCTGCCGTCTCCCCCTTCCGGAGCACCGCGATGCGTACCCTGCACATCCGGGCGGGCCTCGTCTCCGCCGCGATTCTGGCGATGGCCGGCCCCACGGGATCCCTCGCCCAGACGCCCCCCGAGAGCCTCTTCCGGCCGTTCGAATGGCGCACGATCGGGCCGGCCAACATGGTCGGCCGGATCACCGACATCGAGGCGGTCGAAGCGAAGCCGGCGATCGTGTACATCGCCACCGCCTCCGGCGGCATCTTCAAGTCGGAGAACGGCGGCACGACGTGGGCCCGGATCTTCGAGCGCTACGGCACGTCGAACATGGGGGACATCACGGTCTTCCAGGCCGACCCGGACATCGTGTGGGTCGGCACGGGCGAGTCGTGCACGCGCAACAGCATCGGGTGGGGCGACGGCGTCTACAAGTCCACGGACGGCGGCAAGACGTTCGTGAACGTGGGACTCCGGGACACGCACCACATCAGCGAGGTCGTCACGCATCCGACCAACCCCGACGTCGTCTGGGTGGCCGCGCAGGGGCACCTGTGGGGCCACACGGGCGAGCGGGGCATCTTCCAGACCACCGACGGGGGCCGGACGTGGACCCGGCTCACGAACGGCCTGCCCGACGACGGCCGCACGGGCGCGAGCGACCTCGCCATCGATCCCGGGAACCCGGACGTCCTGTACGCGGGGTTCTGGGAGCGCATCCGATTCCCGCATCGCTTCCTCAGCGGCGGTCCCAACGGCGGCCTGTTCAAGAGCACGGACGGCGGCCGATCCTGGACCAGGCTGACGCGCGGCCTGCCCCAGGGCGATATCGGGAAGGTGGAGGTCGACGTGTCGCGGACGGACCCGCGCATCGTCGTCGCGAACGTCGAGCACGGCTTCCAGCCCCGCGAGGACGATCCCGCCTTCACCGACATGACGAAGCTCGGCAGCGGCATCTACCGGAGCGAGGACGCCGGGGCGACCTGGACGTACGTGAACCGCTCGAACCCACGCCCGTTCTACTACAGCCACATCTGGATCGACCCGAATGAGTCGAGCCGCGTCTACCAGCTCGCGGAGAACGCGCTCGTCTCCGAGGACGGCGGCCGCACGTTCGAGCGCGAGTTCCCGGGCATCGAGGGCGACTTCCACGCGCTCTGGGTGGACCCGAACGACAGCGAGCACCTCTACGTCGGCGACGACAAGGGGGCCGCGGTCTCCTTCGACGGCGGCCGCACCTTCATCCTCTTCGACAACATCGACGCCGCCCAGTACTACGCGATCAGCGTGGACATGCGCGATCCCTACTGGGTCTTCGGCGGGCTCCAGGACAACGGCTCCTGGGGCGGCCCGAGCAACAGCCGCGACTTCAACGGCGTGCTGACCGACCACTGGTTCAAGATGCACTCCGGTGACGGCATGCACACCGCGAACGACCCGCTCGACTGGCGCACCGTGTACACGTCGAGCGAGGGCGGCAACGTGCGCCGCATCGACGCGCTTTTCCGCCAGATCAGCACGAGCATCCGCCCCAGCCTGCGCAACGTCCTCAACCTCGCGGAGGTCGTGCCCGGCCTGACGGGCGACGGGAACCTGCCGCGGGATCGGTTCCGGTTCAACTGGAAGTCGCCCTTCATCCTGTCGCCTCACGACTCGCGCACGATCTATCTGGGCGGCAACCACGTGTTCAAGAGCACGGACCGGGGCGACACCTGGCGCATCATCAGCCCGGACCTGTCCACCGGCGACACGGCCTTCGCCAACCCGTGGAGCGGAGGCATGACGCGCGACGCCTCCGGCGCGGAGACGCATGCGAGCGCGATCTCGATTTCGGAGTCGCCGCTCACGCCCGGCGTGCTCTGGGTCGGAACCGACGACGGCAACGTGCAGCTCACGAGGGACGGCGGCCGGACCTGGACGAACGTGCGCCCGAACGTGCAGGGCGTGCCGGAGCACCGCTGGGTCAGCCGCGTGGAGGCGTCGCACTTCGACGCGGCCACCGCGTACATCACCTTCGACGGGCACAGGAGCGACGACTTCACCCCGTACGTCTTCCGCACGACGGATTGGGGCAAGACGTGGACGAGCCTGGCGGCGGGCCTGCCGCAGGGGCATCCCGTCTACGTGATCAAGGAGGACGCGAAGAACCGGAACCTGCTGTTCGTCGGCACCGAGTTCGCGCTCTTCGCCTCGATCGACGGCGGCGCGACCTGGCAACGCTTCATGAGCGGCTTCCCGACGGTGCCGGTCCATGACCTCCTCATCCATCCCCGGGACAACGACCTGGTCGCGGGCACGCACGGGCGGGGCATCTGGATCGCCGACGACATCACGCCGCTGCAGCAGCTCACCCCGCAGGTGCTCGCCTCCGACGTGCACCTGTTCGAGAACCGGGTGGCCACGAAGTGGCACGGCATCAGCCGCGGCGCGACCCGCGGTCATTTCCTGTTCATGGGGCGGAACCCGCTGTCCATCGAGCAGCGCGAGCCCTCGAACAACGCGCCCGACCTCGTGAACAGCGCGTCCATCACCTTCTACCTGAAGGATGCGCCGCGGGGCCCGGTCACCCTCGAGGTCGCATCGCTCGACGGCCAGCTGCGCTTCACGGCGCAGCTCCAGGCGGAGCAGGGCATCAACCGCTATCGCTGGAACCTGCGCTTCCCGCCGCCGGCCGCCCCGGCCCAGGCCGCAGCACCGCGGGCGGGGGGCGGCCGTGGCGGCGCCGCCGCCGGGCCTCTGGCGGCTGCCGGCACCTATCGCGTCGTCCTGACCGTGGGTGGCGTCCGGCGCGAGGGCACGGTGACGGTGCGGGAGGATCCCGACGTGGCGGCCATCGGCCAGGACTGAGAAGGATCGCGGGGCTCGCGCGGGGGCCGCTCCACGGGGCGCTTCCCGGCTGGCCGGGCCCCGCGCCGGGCCCTGCGCCGAGTCCTCCGGAGCGCCGTTTGCCCCGATCCCGGCCGCCTAGTATGGTGACCGGGAACGCGGGCCGGCCTCAAGGGCAATCCGGAGAATCGCCGTGAGCGTATTGCTGATCGTCGTCGCCTCCATCTCGGTGCTCTTCCTGGGCGGGCGCTACTACGCACCGGTGATCGCCCGCGTGCTCGGCGAGGTGCCCGACCGGCCGACCCCCGCCGTGTGCCTCAACGACGGCCGCGACTACGTGCCGACGCAGACGCCGGTGGTGTTCGCGCACCACTTCGCCTCCATCGCCGGTGCCGGGCCGATCATCGGGCCCGTCCTGGCGATCTACTTCGGGTGGGGGCCGGCGCTGCTCTGGATCCTGCTCGGCGGCATCTTCCTGGGCGGGGTGCACGACTACGCATCCACGCACATCGCCGTCCGCGAGGGTGGCAAGAGCATCGCGGTCATCGCCCGGCGCTACATCGGGACCGCCGCGTTCGTGATGCTGCTGATCATGCTCATCGCGCTCCTGGTGCTCGTGTGCGCGGCGTTCCTGGACCTGTCCGCCACCGCGCTCACGTCGCGGGTCGCCGTGGAGACGCTCCAACTGTCGGCCGGGCAGTCCCTGTTCCGGGTGGAAGGCGGCCAGGCGATCATCGGCGGCATCGCCTCCACGTCCGTGATCGTCATCACCGCGTTCTCCCCACTGATCGGGTACCTGTATCTCAAGCGCGCCTGGCCGGTGTGGCTCTGCTCGCTGCTCGCGATCGCGATCTGCGCGGCATCCATCGCCGTCGGCCTCCTCTTCCCCGTCACCGTCCAGCCGGAGACGTGGAAGGGCATGATCAGCGTGTACGTGCTGCTCGCCGCAGGGCTCCCGGTCTGGATGTTCCTCCAGAGCCGTGACTTCATCAACGTCCACATCCTGTACATCGGCGTGGCGTTCCTGGTCGTCGCCGTGCTCGCGGCAGCCGTGCGCGGAGGCGGCGAGTTCACCACGACCGCCTCGGCGATCCCGTTCAGCAACTGGGGGCGGGCCAGCGCCGAGCTGGGGCCCGGGTGGCCTCTGCTGTTCGTGACCATCGCGTGCGGCGCGGTGAGCGGCTTCCACAGCCTGTGCGCCGGGGGCACGACGTGCAAGCAACTCAAGACGGAGATCGCTGCGCGGCACGTCGGGTACTACGCCATGCTGCTCGAGAGCTTCCTGGCGGTGTGCGTGGTCCTGTGCCTGATCGTCGGCCTGTCCCTGGCCGACTACAAGCTCTACTGCTATCCGGACACGGGCTCGGGCAACGCCGTCCTCGCGTTCGCCATGTCCGTGGGGCACACCGCCAACGTCGGACTCGGCGTGCCGATCGCGGCCGGCGCGCTGGGCGCCATGCTGCTGCTCGAAGGGTTCCTCGTGACGACGCTGGACACCGCGGTCCGCCTGACGCGCTACATGATCGAGGAGGGCTGGGCGGTCTTCTTCGGCCGCTACGACGTCTTCGCCGACGCAGCGGCACGCCAACGGCAAGATGCGGCCACCGCCGCCGCGGCCCGTGGCGGCGCGCTGGAGCTCGCAGGGGCGGGCGGCCTGGCCATCGAGCGGCCCGATCTCGACGCGGGAGCGCGCACCCCCGTCGTGCAGACCCGAGGTCTCGGCCGGGGGGCACTCAAGCTGCTCCGGCAGTACTGGTTCAACTCCGGGATCGCCGTCGGCCTGATGCTGCTGCTGGGCTGGGGCAACGGGTACGCCGTGGTGTGGCAGATCTTCGGGTCGGCCAACCAGCTCCTGGCGGCGCTGGCGCTCGTCGTGGCGACGTCCTGGCTGGTCAGCAAGCGGCGCCCGGTGTGGTACACCCTGCTCCCGGCGGCCTTCATGCTCGTGACCTCGATGTGGATGCTGGTCCGGCTGCTGGTCTGGGACTATGTGCCGAATTGGTCCACGAGGGCACCGCTGGCCGTCACCGCGGTCATCGTCCTCACGATGACCACCGGTGTCGTCGGCATTGCCGTTCGTCAGTGGGTGCGCCGCGACGGGCCAGGCGTGCCCGCTGCGGGTTGACGACGCAGCTCCAGGTCGCCGACCGATCCCGCCAACCGACGATAGGCTGTAGCCAGCGACTGGTCGTCGCCGACGTTGCCGGGAAAGATCACCACCGGCAGCCCGGGGAACCGCGGATGGTCGTCGGCGCAGCGCACCACCGAGCAGCCGGGCACGATCTGGCCGAGCACCCGCGCGGTGCGCAGGCCCAACCCGTGCGATAGCACGTCGTTGGAGGTGGTGCCGCCCTTGCTGATCAGGAAGCCGACGTCGGCAGGCAGGCCGCGGATCACGTCCATCAGGAGACTGGACACGGCCTCCCCGAAGCCCAGGCGGGCCCGTTCGTCGTCGAAGTTCACCTCCTCCCGGGTGGTGAAGATCACCGGGCTCAGACCCTGGGTGTAGGCCGTCCCGATGCGCTCCAGCGCCGTGGCGCGCAGGGAGGCCGCCTGGTCCGGCAGGCGCCTGACGTCCACCTCGATCGGCACCACATCGGGCTCTGCCAGGAGTCGGTGCAGCTGGCCGGTGGTCTTGCCTACGAACGAGCCCACCAGCACGGCGCCGGGCCGTTCGCCGCGGACGTAGCGGCGCATGTCCTCCGCGGCGACCGGCTGCGGCCCGAGGCCCGCCAGTGCGCCCACGATCCCGGCGGCGCCCCGGCACAGGAAGCGCTTGCCTCGCCGGACCGCGGATCTCAGGTCGGCGGCGAAGGCTGCCAGGTCCTCGTGGCGCTCCGCATCCACCGCACAAACCACGTTCCCGCGCAGCCCGAGCAGGCGCTGGAGGCTGCCCCCGCGCACATCGGACAGGCTGAAGCGCACGACCTGGCCGGCACGGATGCGGCCGTGGGTGCGCTCCTCCACCCAGTCCGGCAGGAAGGCGTGCCGGTAGCCGAACATCGGATCCCGCGCGAACTCGGTCTCGTTCACCGGCACCGCCGCGCCGGCCACCAGCACGTAGTGCACGCCCTCCCGGGTGATCCGGCCACCCTCGATGAAGGCAGGGATGAGGAAGTGTGCATCGAAGGGCCCGAGCTCTTCGGCGATCACGTCGGTCTCGACCGGGTAATGGCCGCGCAGCGTGGAATCCGAGCGGCTGATCATGATCGGCTCGATCGCGCGCCCGTCCCGTGCCAGCTCCTCCAGCACGGACTTCAGCCTCCGGCACGCATCGCGGGTGGTTTCCGCGGCACCTCGCGCATCCGCGCCACGCGTGTTCGTGAGCACGAAGAACAGGGGAGCCTCGTCCAGGAGCGCCTCACGCAGCGTGGCCTCATCCCAGCGCGTGATCAGCAGGCAGCCGTGCACCGTCTGCGACCCGGTGGGGTCGTCGTCCAGCACCACGATCTTGGTTCCGGCCATGGTCCGATTCTTCCAGCCATGCCCACGCTCGGCCCCCGACGGCCAGGGCATCTACGTCCCTGACGCTCATCAGCTTGCCCTCGCCACGGGACGCGGGTACACTCGCGACGAGGTAACTGGAGGCTATGGGTTCGACTTTCAGGAGATGAACATGAAGCCACTACGAGCGGGCAGCCGTCTGTGGTCCGGTGTGCTGCTCATTCTCGCTACAGTCGCGGGTGCGGCGCCAGCGGCCACGCAGGGGAAGGACCCCGTCCCGCCCGGCACGACCTGGACGTTCGCCGCCGCCGGGGACGCCCTCATCACGCGCCAGGTCGGGATGTTCGGAGACGACCCCGCGTTCATGGGCCTCGTCAACCCCATCCGGGCGGCCGATGCCGCCATCATCAATCTCGAGGTCAATCTCTTCCATCTGTGGGAGTTCAAGGGATACCCCCAGGCCGAGAACGGCGGCAACTACGAGCTCGGCCCGCCGCAAGCCGCGTCCGACATGAAGTGGATGGGCTTCGACATGTTCAACCTGGCGACGAACCACACCACCGACTACGGCGTCGAAGGCATGTTCGAGACCATGCGGCTCTTCGACCAGCTCAACCTGGTCTGGGCGGGCGTGGGCATGACAGCGGGTGAGGCCGCCCAGGCGCGGTACTTCGAGACCCCGAAGGGCAGGTTCGCGCTCATCGGCATGGCGACGTCGTTCACGCCCATGTCGCGGGCGGCAGACCCCCGGCCGGAGGTCAGGGGACGGCCCGGCCTCAACGCGCTGAGGACGACCTCGGTCAACCAGCTCGCGCCCGCCCAGATGGCGGACCTGCGCAAGCTCGTGCAGGCGACCGGAGGAACGGTGCCCGAGTCGGAAACGGCGTCGGTCCGGTTCGGCGGTGCGACGTTCGTCCAGGGGCCCGAGAACGGAACCAGGGCCACCGTGAACGCCATCGACGAGGACCGCATCCTGCGTTCGGTCCGCAATGCAGCCCGGCAAGCCGACCACGTGATCGTGTACTCCCACTCCCACGACATCGGACGGGACACCGCGCCCGCGGCCGAGCACCTGAGGACCTTCATCAAGAAGTGCCTCGACGCGGGGGCGCACGCGTTCATCATCTCGGGCCCGCACACGCTTAGAGGCTTCGAGATCTACAACGGCAAGCCGATCTTCTACAGTCTCGGCGACTTCTTCATGCAGAACGAGACGATCGAGCCGGTGCCGACCGACATGATGGAGGTCCAGGGACTCGGGATCGAGGCGCTCGCGGCGGACTACTACCTCGCGCGCGCGATGCCCGACCCCGTCACGGGCTTCCCTACGCGGTATCACCCGGCCAACCCGGCCGTGTGGGAGAGCGTCGTCCCCGTGGCCACCTTCGAGGGACACAAGGTGACCCGGATCGTGTTCTACCCGGTGGACATGGGGTTCCGGGTCCCGGCGGCCCACCAGGGCACGCCGCGCCTGGCCGACCCGGTGCTCGGGAAGAAGATCCTGGAGGGTTTTGCCAAGATGTCGGAGATCTACGGCACGAAGATCGTGATCCGGGATGGCGTGGGAGTGTGGGAAGCACCCTGAGCGTCCAGGCAGCAGAAAGGAGAGACCGATGACACCGAGAGCGTTGTTCCACAGGGTCCCGTTGTCGGTCCTGACGGGTCTCTTCGTCTTCTCCCTGGGCCTGCTCACGGATGGCCTCCATGCCCAGTCGGCGTCGGGCGGCATGGAGGCCGGTCGGCCCTCCACGCAGGAGTCGGACTTCAGATTCGAGATCTCCATTCCGCCATCCGTGCTCGACGAGACGGTGACGGGGCGGATGTTCGTCGTCATCTCCCGGAACAACGACGTGATCCCGCGCTACGGGGAGCGTGCCGTGCGCTTCCAGGCCGGGCGGACCGGCGTTCCCTTCTTCGGCGTGGACGTGGAGAGCCTCAGGCCCGGCGAGCCCGCGGTGATCGACGTCCACACGCTGGGATCCCCGTTGAAGAGCCTCCTCGAGCTGCCCGCGGGCGACTATTACATCCAAGCCGTCTTCAACAGGTACACCGAGTTCAAGCGCTCCGACGGGTACACCGTGTGGATGCACGACGACCAGTGGGAAGGCCAGAACTGGAAGACGTCTCCGGGCAACATCTACAGCGACGTGCGGCGGGTGCGCATCGACCCGACGTCGGCGGACACGATCCGGGTCGAGGTGACGAACGTCATCCCTCCCGTCGAGGTTCCACCCGACTCCAAGTACGTGAAGCGCTTCAAGATCCAGAGCAGGATCCTGTCCGAGTTCTGGGGCCGGCCCATCTACCTCGGCATGGTGGTCCTGCTGCCGAAGGGGTACGACGAGCATCCCGACGTGCGCTATCCGGTCGTGTACAGCCAGGGGCATTTCTCCCTGGCCGCGCCGTTCGGCTTCGAGAGCGAGACGAGCACGTTCCGTGAGGAGTGGCTGGGGCCCGACTTCCCCAGGTTCATCGCCGTCACGCTGCAGCACCCCAGCCCGTACTTCGACGACTCCTACGGCGTGGACTCACCGAGCGTGGGGCCCTATGGCACGGCCATCCACCAGGAGCTCATCCCCGAGCTCGAGCGCCGCTTCCGGACCATCCCCGAGCCGTATGCCCGTGTCCTCACCGGGGGATCCACCGGGGGCTGGATCTCGTTCGCGCACCAGGTCTACTACCCCGACTTCTACGGCGGCACCTGGTCCTTCGCGCCCGATCCCCTGGACTTCAGGAACGTGGAAGGGATCAACATCTACGAGGACGTGAACGCCTTCTACAAGGTGCACGAGTGGCGCACGGTCCCCACGCCCAACAGCCGCGTCCCCGAGACGGGCGAGGTCAACCTGACGTCGGAGCAGCGGAACCGCTTCGAGCTGGTGAACGGCACGAAGGGCCGGTCGGGGGAGCAGATCGACATCTGGTCCGCCGTGTTCGGCCCCCTGGGCGAGGACGGGTACTTCGCGCCGTTGTTCGACAAACGAACCGGCAAGATCGATCCCGAGGTGGCCCGGGCCTGGAAGGAGAACTACGACATCCGGCACTACCTGGAGACGAACTGGCCAGCCGTCGGTCCGAAGCTGGTGGGGAAGCTCCACCTCTTCGCCGGCACGATGGACAACTACTACCTGGACGTCGGCGTGAAGCACACCGAGGCGTTCCTGGAGTCGACGACGGACCCCTACTACGCGGGAACGGTCACCTACGGCGCGCACGGCGGCCACGGCTGGCGCCCCATGACCAGCGCTCAGCTCCTGCGCCTCATGGCGCAGCACGTCATGCGGAACCGTCCTGCCGGCGCGAAGGTCGACTGGACGTACTGAGCAGGTCACGACAGGAGACGGGGCATCATGAAGAGGCGTGCGGTCGTTGCGGGCCTGGCTCTCCTCGGGCTGTTCGCTTCTGCGGGCCTTCAGGCCCAGACCCGGAGCTGGCTCCCGGATCCGGCCCAGGAAGAGGCCTTCATGCAGGTGCTCCACTCCATCTCCAGCCACGACATCCTGGGCTACGTGGAGGAGCTGGCCTCGCCCAGGTACGCCGGACGGCTCTCCGGCACCCCCGGTTACATGGAGGCGGCCCAGTGGGTGGCGGACCTGCTGGCCGGGTGGGGGATCCGGCCCGCCGGCGACGACGGCACCTGGTTCCAGTGGTTCGACACGCCCTACAGCGTGGTGCACGACGCCGGTGCCCTGTCCGTGGAGATGGGGTCCGGAGACGACCGCATGGTCCTCGACTACTCCTTCCCCGACGACTACTACCCCGGCTCCAACTCGGACGCGGGCACGGTCACCGGTGAGGTGGTCTACGTCGGGCACGGCATCACGGCCCCGGAGCTCGGCTACGACGACTACGCCGGGATGGACGTGCGCGGGAAGATCGTGGTCATCGACGCCGGGGTGCCCTACGTGGGCAACAACCAGGACACCACCGTGGCCTGGGTCCCCTACAGCTACCACCAGTTCAAGCTGGACAACGCCGCCCGGCACGGCGCCGCGGGCCTGCTGTACGTCGGGAAGACGGCCAACCCCAACACCTCCTTCAACCAGGGCCTGGTCTACTGCCACATCGACGTCCACGTGGCGGATCACCTCTTCCACGGCACGGGGACGACGCATCAGGCGGTCGTCGAGAGAATGCAGGCCGGTCTGCGGCCGTTCTCCATGGCTCTGGGCAAGCGCGCCACGATCACAGCCCACGTGGAGCGTCACGCCGGAGGGCGGGCCGCCAACGTGGTGGGGCTCCTCGAGGGCTCGGACCCGGCCCTGAAGGACGAGGTCATCATCGTGGGCGGCCACCTGGACCACGTGGGCTGGCTGGGCGCGCTCTTCCCCGGCGCCCTGGACAACGCCTCCGGCGTGGCCGACATCCTGGGGGCTGCCAAGGCGCTGGCCCAGTCACCCGTCCGCCCGGCCCGCTCCATCCTCTTCCTCTTCATCGGCGGCGAGGAGTCGGGTCTCCTGGGCAGCACCCACTACACGCTCCACCCGGTCTTCCCCAAGGAGAAGACGGTGGTCTTCTTCAACCTGGACATGGTGGGGCACGGCACGGGGCTCTCGGTGGGCGGCGGCCTCACCTACCCGGAAATCCACCGGCACTTCGAGGCCGCCAACGCCGCCTACCTGCACCGGCCGCTGCGCACCTCCGAGTCCCGCCCCTCGGTGGGACGCCCCCGCAGCGACTCGGTCATCTTCCAGCGCGCGGGCTTCCGGACCATGAGCGTCGGCACCACCGGCCAGGTCCAAGGGATCAACACGTACTACCACGACCCACGCGACACGCCCGACACCCTGACGCCGGAGATCATGGAGGACGTGGCCAAGCTCATGTTCGTGGGGCTCACGGGGCTGGCCAACGACCGGGGGGTGGGGCGCTGAGGCGCGAGCAGCTTGAGCTGGGGCGCTGAAGGGGCAAAGCGCTAGGATCCGCCAAGAGCCAGGGCAAGATCCTCGTGCTCGAACGCGCTGGCCATCATGTCACACTCGCCCGTCGGGCACCCGGCAGCCCGCGCCCGGTCGAGCCAGGTCCTCGTCACGGCCGCGACCTCCTGGATGATCCGCCACGCATCGGCCTCGTCGAGGTCGAAGTAGGGTGCCGCGGCCAGCGCGATCTCCAGAGAAGCGCTCGTCGCGTGGTAGTCCTCCCCGAGCGCCGTCGCGAGGACGCGAGGCTTGATCTCGCCCGGCGTGGGGTTGATATCGTAGGCCGGCGACAAGACCCAGCCCGGGCCCTCGCGCAGAAAGGCGTGGTTGCGCATGTGGTCGTCGGTGTTCGAAACGAGCACGGTGAATACCATCCGCCGCCAGAGGTCCTTCAAGCCCTGGCGGGGCCGGGCCCCGAACCGCTGGATGACCTCGGCGATCTCGAGGTAGCCATGCGCCTCCTCGGGACGGCCGCCCGTCAGGGCTATCGCCGATATCATCGGGATCCGGGTCCCGCGGGTGCGATCGAAGCGACGCAGGAGGATGACCGCGCGCCCCTCGATCTGGAGAAGCTCCGAGGCCGCGACCGGGATGCCCGAATCGCGAGCCATCTCCAGGGTGAGATGCTCCCATGTGGAGATGGAGTAGGAATCATCCGTCCTGGGGAACTTGGCGATGGCCAATCTGCCGTCCCCCGCACGGACCGACGCCTTCGGCCGGGCCCCGCCGAGCGACGAGCCCGGAGCGAGGAGGAGCTTCAGGTCATCCTCCCCCTCGGGGTCGTCAAGGAATCCCTGGGCGGCCGCGAGGAGTCGCGGCAGCTCGAGGAGCGGGGGCACGTCCTGCTCACCGGGCTCAGCCAGGAACGGACCGTCCTCACTCGCGCGGAAACGGAGCGCACCCGAGCGCGTGAGGTCCGACACGCCGAGCAGGTAGTCCATCTCGCTCAGCGTGCGGGGGGGCCGGCCCTCCTGCCTGGCATGGAGACGCTCCGCCCTGGCCAAGAGCGTGCGGCCCCACCGGTCCGGCGCGGAGTCGGCCAGCCCTCCGAACAGGTAGGGTGCCGCCACCTTTCTACCTGGAACGAGCAAGAGGTCGGGATCGAGCTCGAACCCCCGCGTGCCACCCGTCCACGCGTCGTCGTACTGGAACGTGAACGAAGCACGGCCGGGGCGCTCGGCGGACCAGAGCGTGCCAGCCCGGACGGTGCCGCCGCCGAGGTCCGCGTAGATCAGCGCGGTCCGGGCGTTCACTGGTCCTCCTCGCCGGAGGAACCGGGGCGGGCCTTGGCGGGGTAGCGGACCCGCTGGGGCAACTGCTCTTCGGCCATCGCCGAGCCCAACTCGTCGTGGGCAACGTCGGCGAGAGCGCCGAGGCGGTCGGCAAGGCCCAGTACCATGAGCACGGACGCGTAGAAGCCGATCGCCGTGCCGGGATCGCCCCGCTCGATCTTGCCCAGCGTGGTGGGCGAGATCAGGGCCCGGTCGGCCAGGAGTTGCACGGTCAGCCGGCGACGCTTCCTGGCCGCCCGGATATCCGAGCCGAGCTTGCGCAGCGCGCGCTGCGCGCTCACGGTGACGGTCGGTCTACGCTTCGCCATGACTAGCACCGCTATTACAAGTATTATCAATGCTAATACATGTAACAATGGTGATTACCTACGGATGTCGTCAAGGGCGCAGGGGTGCCCCGATGGCCAGGTCGGCCGGCGACCACAACGGAAGACGCCCCGGGACCCTTCGGCCAGGAACCGAGTCGCTACAGCTCTCCCAGGAGGTACGCCACCGCCTCGTCCGCCGAATACTCCAGGCGCCGGATCCGGAGCTGGAGGTCCCGCACCGGGGTCGTGTCCCCCAAGGTGACCAGGGCCAGTTCCCCGCACTGGCCGACGCCGCAGGTGGCGAGGAGTCCGTTGCAGAGGCACATGGAGCCCTCGGTACGCCACGCCGCCCCACCCAGGCTCCGAAATGATCCGGGATCGCCCGCGGGGCAGAGGCCCACGATCCGGCCGTCCCGGGGCCGCCAGCCCCTGAGGTAGCCCAGGTCGCAAGCCCGGGTCCGGCCCGCGTAGGTGGCCGGGTCGCCCATGGTCCCCGGGACCCGGGCCACCCGGAACGGGAAACCGCTGGGAGACGCGTTGGCCGAGGCCACCACCTCGAGCTGCCGCTGCCACACCAGGCGCAGCACCCTCTTGCGCAGACTCGGCTCCATCCCGGACTCGTTGCAGAGGGCGAAGAGCGTCCCCACCTGGCGCCGCAGTCTCTCGCCCGGCGAGGCCTTGGGATCGAGGGGATGGCCCCGTCCGCCCGCCACCCAGAATGGGAGGCCCACGGCCGCCACCGCGTCCCGGTCCGCCTCGTCCTCCGGTCCGTAGACGTAGTTGCCCTGGTTGTCCTTGAGCCGGTTCCTGGGTGGGGCGTTGTGGCCGCCGGCCACCGGACTCTCCACCACGAAACCCTCAGGACGCGTCACCGGGTTTCCCGCCAGGGCCTCGGCCTGGAGGTGCGAACTCACGATGGCCAGGAAGGCCGGCCGCGGAGGTGGAGGGAGGTCCGGGCCCACCAGGTCCCTGGGATCGAAGCGGATGCGGTTCTCCCCCCGGGGCACCGTGGCCACCTGGACCGGCAGCTCGACCGCGCGGTTCCGGGCCAGGTCGTCGAGGATGGCGGGGATCTCCCCTGGATCACCAGCACCCATGACCACCCAGTCCACACCGGCCAGCATGGCACCGTACAGTCCATAGGGGAGCACCCGCTCGATCTTGCGCAGGAAGTTGATCCCCACCGGCCGGTCGGGGGCCGCGAGCTTGGCGCGCCAGACGTGGGCGAAGGTGGCCAGCATGGTGAAGATCTGGACGTCCCGCGGCGGCGTGGGACCGGCCAGGGAGAAGCCCTTGAGCCGCTCGCCGAGGGCCGTGCCCCCTTCCACGTAGTACCGTCGGTAGAGCAACTCGACGTCGTCCGCCAGGGCCGGGACCTTCGCCCGGAAGGCATCGAACGCACGCCTGACGACATCACCCGCGTCGCCCAACTGGAGGAGCCGCGCGTAGACGTCGGTCAGGCCCGTGGCGGACAGGCTTCCGGAGAGGCGCCCCGAGACGTGGCGGGCCACGGTGGAGACCAGATCGACGTTGGAGATATCGACGCCCATGCCGCCCACGAGGATGTCGAGGTCCAATAAGGACTGCGGCATGGTGCGCAGGGCCATCGCGCCGGACATGTGCTGCACCTCGAGGGGGGACACTGAGGGCCTGGTCTGAAGGTCATCGTGAATCCGCGAATCATATCCCCGGTGGGGCCCTCGGGGCCAGGCGCGAGGGCCCAGTGGCCACCGTACCAGAGCATCGCAGCCACGAGCTGGCGCTCGGTTGTGGGGGGCGAGAACCCCGTCGGTCTTCGCCACTCACAGCGATCGAGGTGCCGGAACCTCCGACCCATGCGAGCAACACGTGCGCGCCGGTCAGAAACGCGAAGCCCCGCCCGGCCGGATGGCCAAGCGGGGCAACGATGTAGTGGCATGCGCCCGACAGGATTTGAACCTGTGACCTCTTGCTCCGGAGGCAAGCGCTCTATCCAGGCTGAGCTACGGGCGCGCATTCCCTCCATTCTGGACCGCTGGATGGAGAGACTTTTAAGATCGCCGAACCCTGCCGACGGTCAAGGATGGGCGGGCCGGTGGACGGACCGGCGGCGGCGGATGGAGCCGCGAGCGCGCCCGGGCGTCCCCAGGCCGCACCCCGGAAAGGGTCCGCGCCCGCCGCTGGATCGCGACGGGCGCGGATGGAGTGAGCGCGCGGAATAAGCCGAGTTCTGTCCCCTTTCGGGGGAGGATCATTCATCTGGGACTGCCGTTGCCGGCAGCCTCGAGCGGCCTACCCGGGACTCGGACGGGGCGGGCAGCCCCTCGTCCCATACTTGGCCTTGCTCCAGGTGGGGTTTACCGTGCGACCCCTGTCACCAGGAGCCCGGTGCGCTCTTACCGCACCCTTTCACCCTTGCCTGATCCGCCTCGCGGCGGCCATCGGCGGTTTGCTTTCTGTGGCACTTTCCGTCGCCTCACGGCGCCCGGGCGTTACCCGGCACCCTGCCCTGCGGAGCTCGGACTTTCCTCCGGCGGGGCGAACCCCTCCGGCGATCCTCACTTGCACGCTCGCCGGTAAGGTACCCCCGACACGCACCCGGGTTCAACGGCGCCCGGCTTCAGCCCCCCCGGGGAGCCAGGCCGTACCTCACCACCCTCCCGCCGCCCTCGGCGTTTTCGACGCCGAGCATATGGCCCGTGCCGATCTCGAGCGGCTCGAACCCGGCAGGCAAGGTCACCACCCCGAGGGCGGCGCCCTCCGGGGAGAACACGAGCCAGTTGATGGGCGGCTGGGTGCCGGCGACGTGCTCCGCCACCCAGAGGTTGCCGGCCCCGTCCAGGAGGAGGCGCGTGTAGGCCGGGCGGGTGGAGGGCACCCCCCGCCAGAGCCGATCCACCAGCGCGGTGTCCCCCTCGCTGCGCGGTGGGCGCACCGACGCCTTCAGGGCATCGGTGAGGGTCAGGTCCACACCCTCCAGGCGTAGGATCGCCACCAGCTGGCCGTCGGGGCGGAAGCGCCGGATCTCGAACGTCACCTGGTCGCCGGCCCAGAACCCGTCCGCGCCCACCGCCCGGCTGGTGCGCCGGCCGAACGGGGGCACCGCCGCGATCGGACCGTCCGCGCCCTTCAGCACCATCAGCTCGTCGTGGGGGAAGTCGGGCGTCTGGGCGGCGGCCACGCCCCGGGGCCACCACACGCCCCACGACGCCGAGTCGCGACGCACGCCCTCCACCCAGTCCTGCTCCAGGAGCGAAGGGGACCACTGGGGCACCATGAGGAACCCGTCGTCGGCGTACCGGCCCGCCACGGTGAGGCCCGCGGGGAACGCGAAGCGCGCGGCCTCTCCCGCCGGGGTCACGAGCGCCATCTGGCCCGAGCGGTGGTCGGCGACCCAGACGGTGTCCGAGGCGACGTGGCCGATGCGCGACACGCTCTGGAAGCGGCCGGGGCCCTCCCCCTCGCCGCCCACGGAGGCGATGAGGCCGCCGCCGGCGTCGTGGAAACGGATCTCCCGTGAGCCCGCGTCGGCCACCGCGATCCGCCCGTCCGGAAGCGTCACGGCCCCGGCCACCCCACCACCCGCGCCCGCCTCCCCCAGGACGAGGTCGGGGGAAGGCGTGAGGGTGGCGAAGAGGGGGAACCCGGTCGCCGGCACCTGGTTCAGCACGATGCGCACACCGCCCGAGTCCACGACGGTGGGGCCGGACGCGGCCTGGGCTGGGCGGTCCCCTCCGGCGCTGCACGCCGCCGCCGGGAGCGCGGCGGCGATCATGGCCAGGAGGACCCGAAGGGTGGAGGTGCGACGCAGGACTGCGCTCATGGGATTCGGAGTCTGGGTGCGCGGAGCGGGGGCTGGCCGTTACGATGTCCCCTCGCGCTGCGGTAGGGAAGCCCCGCCTGCCCCGGCCCCTACCCGCCCGACGTGTGGCGGCGCCCCCTCGCCCCTGCCTACCTTCTCCGCGACCCGAGTCCACCGAACGAGGACCCATGCCGTCCCGCTCCCCTGCGTCCGCCGCACGGACCTGCCTGCCCCTCCTGGCCCTGCTCTGGCTTGGAATTGCGACCTTCCCCACCTCCCTCTCCGCGCAGCAGGAGGCGGTGGTCGTCTACCTCGTGCGCCACGCCGAGCGCGCCGAGGACGGCACCAGTGACCCGCCCATCTCGGAGGCCGGAACGGAGCGGGCCCGCCTCCTCGGCGGGCTGCTCCGGGACGCCGGCGTGACCCACGTCCACACCACCGACCTGAAGCGGACCCGCCAGACCGGCGCCCCCCTGGCCGAGCGCCTGGGACTCGACTTCCAGGTGTACGACCCCAAGGACCTGCCGGCCCTCGCCGCCCGCCTCCGCGCCACCCCCGGCCGGCACCTCGTCCTCGGCCACTCCAACACCCTGGTCCCGACGGTGGAGGCCCTGGGGGGAGCCGGCGGCACGCCCGTGGCGGACGACGAATTCGACCGCCTGTACGTGCTGGTGATCACGCCTCAAGGCACCGTCACCACCACCCTCCTCCGCTACGGAGCCCCCTCGCCCCCCTGACCGCCCGAGCGTGCGAGCGAAGCGACGCACGCCCGGTAGCGAGGCTCGCACGCGCAGCGTGCCGCGCCGCGCCCATCACCAGGCCCCTCCACTGCGCCAGGCCGCGGGATCCCGGGCCACCGCGCCGCGAGGAAGGCCGGGCGGGCCGGGGCCCGAGCAGCGAGGATCGCACGCGAAGCGTGCGAGCGAAGCGCCCGAGTCGCGAGGG
>DATIKQ010000070.1:0-7333 GCA_035477395.1 Longimicrobiales bacterium | reverse complement strand
TACCGCCTGTACTGCGTGTCGGTCGATCATCCTGAGCATCCTCCCGCGCCTCCAGGTAGAAGGCGCACATCCTATCCTTGGGGATGCCCCGACGCGACAGAATTTAGAGAGAATCAGCGACAGACTTTAGAGAACTCACACCGGGCGGGCGCGGGGTCGTTATGGTGGTCGTCGGCCGATCCGATGAGGTACCCCAGGACTCCACCGAGGGCACCGATCAAGAGGACCGGTCTTTCTTGGGCTCCCGCCCCCTCGATACATCGAGGCGCTGAACGGAACTCAGAACGAACGTCTGCGGCTCGCCTGTGTCATCGACCAGGACGCTGACCGAGTCCGCAGTGAACCAACGCACTTCGCCAGTGAGCGTCGAGTCTGCAGCAACACGCACACGATCACCTGGCCCGGGCTCGACACCCGGCACCTCGGTGCGGCGTGCCGGAACCGCAGAAGGAGCATCCCAGCGTTTCGTCGCGACGAGGACGGCGCCTGCAGGCACGTCCGTGCCGAAGCGCGTGGTGGCGTCACTCGCGCTCAGGCGGCGCACCTCCCGGACATCACCGACGCTGATGCGCAACGGATCGAGGCCCGGCATCTGGGGCACTCCGTCGATGACGACAACGATCGGGTTCCTGTCCTGGACCTCGGTAGTGAGCCAGGCCCCCCTCGTCTCCAGCCAGGTGCGGCGGGCTCGCAGGATGAGGCCAAGAAGCTCCTCGCCCCGATTCTGCTACAATTCCGCCTCGGTGATCACGTCCTCACCACCAGCGCGTGAACCGCCTCCGGACGAAACCGTGGCACAGGACGTCAGGACCACACACAACGTGAAGGCGATCGGCGTCACACGAACGTGTCGCATGGAGCCTCCCGATCGAAGCTCTGCCTGCTCGGTAGCCGTGGCCGGCCCGGGGCGTCAATCCCGACTGCGCCCGGGCCGGCCGCCGGCCTCAGCTCCCGCCGCCGCCCCCGCGGGGCTTGGCGGTGCGGCCCGACGACGAGGCGGCACCGGAGCTGCTGCTCCCGCCCGACGAGCCCGAAGAAGCACTCCCGGACGACGGCGACTGCGAGGCTCCCCCGGAGTACCCGCCGCGGGTGGCGCTCGACCCCGAGCCGCCGCGCGAATAGCCGCGGCCCGCGATGACGCGGCCGTGGTCCCGGGGGGTCCGGTCCACGTCCACGATCACGGGCGTGTACCCGTATCCGCCGTAGCCCCAGCCGCCGTAACCGTACGAGTAGGGATCGTAGCCGTACCCGTAGTAGCCGGACCCGTATCCGTAGCCGTACCGGAGGCTCCAGGGGGCGAAGAAGGGGTCGTAGAAGCCGGGGCGCATGCCCATGTACCCGCCGTATGCCCACCGGCGGCGCAGGCTCCCCTCGTCCAGGGCGGTGCGGGCCACCTGCTCGCCACCTCCCCGCAGGGTGAAGCGGTCGGGGTAGGAGACCGCGACGGCCACGTCGATGACCTCTTCGGAGACCCCCGCGTCGGCCATGCGGACCAGTTCGGCCGCGGACAGCTCCAGCGGGTGTCCCTGCTCCGCCAGGAAGGCACGGACGGCCTCCTCGGGGACCTGGGCCGACGCCTCGATGACGTCGTCCACGTCGAGCGCGGCGCCGGCCACGAGCCGTGCGCGCATGGCGGACCAGGCCCGCTCGGCCAGCAGGTCGCCGAACCCGGCGGCCTCGGTCAGCGCGGCCTCGGCGGGACGGAAGCGCTGGGCCCACGCGGTGCTCTGGCCACCCATGCCCGCGGCGCGCACGTCGAGCCACTCACCCGGGGAGGTGAAGGCGAGGATCCCGCTCCCCTCCTGGGTCATGTCGGCCCCGCAGGCGTACGAGGAGCGCAGGAAGACGCGCCGACCGTCGGCGGAAAAGGCTCCCTCCTCCCACCCCTTGCAGCTCTCGTGGGCGGACTCGTGCCGCCCACCGTCGGTGCGCACCACTTCCGTGCCCACCACCTCGGTGCCCTTCACGCGCACGATCTCCACGGCGCCGGCGTCACCGGGGCGGACGCAGACGAGGTCCACCTCGGCGGACTCGTTGGCGGGCTCCCAGCACCCGATCCAGGGGAGCCAGCGGGCGTCCACTTCCTGGGCTCCGACGGGCCCCGCGCCCGCCAGGGTCAGCGCCAGCCCGAGGGCCAGGGCGCCGCGGCTCAGGTCGGTCATCGTCGTCATGGTGCTCTTCCTTTCCGGTCAGAACCGGACCGAGAGGCCCACGGTGGCCTGCAGCCCCGAGAGGTCCACAGGGTCGAAATCCACGAAATCCGCTCCCATGTCGGCGTTCGCCCACGCATAGCGGGCCTCCGCCGTGAGGAAGAACTGCGGCCCCAGCGACCAGTCGGCTCCCCCGTACAGGTGCAAGGTAGGAGCCCGGCCGCTGGAGGTGAAGGTGTCGCCGAAGACGTCCAGCGTCTCGAAGTCCACGAAGTCGCCGTCCTGCTCGAACCGGTACCACACCCACCCCGCACCGGCGCCCACGTAGGGGGCCCAGCGGGCGGGGACCCAGGCGAACCGCCCCACGGAGCGCCCCCGGTCCTTGAGGTAGGCCTTCACCCCGAAGGTCAGGGGCACCCGGCGGAACGCGGTCTCCTGCTCGATGGGGAGGTCGTCGAGGTCCACCCATTCGCGGAACTCGGAGCGGGACCGGGTCTCGGCCACCGAGACGTCCACGGCCACGTCCACGCGGGGGGCGACCCGGACGGCGAGCTGGCCCCCGAAGGACGGGGCGTCGAAGTCGCTCCGCGCGAGGGTGAGCTGCTCCCGGGTGAAGTCGAAGATCTCCCCCGTGGCACGGGCCACGGCGTACCCACCGCGCAGGCCGAGGCTCACCGAGGGGGCCCTGAAGAGGAAGTCGGGGGAGGACGACTGGGCCCAGGCCGGGGTCGCTCCGGCGCTCGAGGCAGCCAGGACCGCCACCATCCCTGCGAGGGTGCTCCTTCGAAGCATCATGCTGGGCCTCCCGAGCCAGGCTGTCCGGTGCCGGTCACGCGGCACCTCCTGGGGTGCCCTTGGCGCAAGGCCCGTGCCACCCGCTGAGCCCGGAGAACCCTTCTCCCGCAAGGGGTCCCCGGAAGGCGGGCGTCCCCCCCGTGGGACAGGCGCGCGCCCGCGTCCGCGGAAGGGGACACCGCCCCGTGCGGGAGCCCGCCTCAGAAGACGGAGACGTTGATGTACTTTTTCGGGTTGGCCCGCACGTCGTCCAGGAGGGTGGCGAGGCTCTCGGCCGCCCGGTTCACGTTGTCGTAGAGCGCCTGGTCCGTCGCCAGCTTTCCCAGCGTCCCTTCTCCGCGGTCGATGCGCTCGAGGAGGGTCCGGAGCGAGACTGCGGCCTTGTCGAGGTTCTCCCCGGTCTGGGCCAGGACCGCCATGGCCGAGTCGGCCCTGGCGATGGCGCGCCGGGCGTCGGGCGTGGCCTCCTCCACCTGGTCGGCGGAGCGGGACAGGCTCGCTGTGAGCGACCGCAGCGTGCTCCGCTGCTCCGCCACCACCTCCGACAGCTCGGTGAGCAGCGTCTCCAGTTCGCCGACGCTCCCCTGGGCCGAGACCACGGTGGAGTCGTCCAGGAGCTTCTCCAGCCCCGACAGGACGGAGGTCGCCTTGGCGGAGAGCTCGTCCACCGACCCAGCCAGCCCCGCTCCGCCATCGCTGCCGGGGAGGGTGTCGAACGGCGCGTGGAAGCCGCCGACGTCGGTGGGCATGATCTCCATGGTCCGTCCGCCGAAGAGCCCCGAGGCCCCGAGCTTGGCGCGCGAGCCCAGGGGGATCCGCCACTCGCCTTCGAGCTCCATGCGCACGGCCACCCGGCCGTCCGTCATCATCTCGAAGTTGTTGATGCGCCCGATGATGACGCCGCGCATCTGCACCGGGTCGCCCCGGCGGACGCCGCCCGCGTCGGCCACCGTCGTCACCAGCATGTAACGTCCCCGCATGGTCGCGGGATCGGTGAGGAGGAAGAGGATGGCGACGAAGGAGAGAAGCCCGACGAGGACGAAGATCCCGATGATGACGTCCTTGCCGCCGGACTTCCTGGGGGCCGCCTTCGCGATTTCCTCGTCCGTCAGGCGCCCGCGGCGCCCGATCGTATTGGGAGTTTCAGTCATCGGATTCCGATACCATGTCCAGGGCCGCTTCCGCGGCCGCCCGATCCACGAAGGCTCGAACCACGTGATCCGAGGAGGCCCGGAACTCCTCGGGCGTCCCGCAGAAGCGGAGACGGCCCCGGTCCAGCATGGCCACCCTGTGGCACATGTCCAGGCCCCCCTCGATGTCGTGCGTGACCAGCACCGAGGTGACCTCGAGCTCCGTCGAGAGCTGCTTGATGAGACGCTCCACCGCTGCGGTGTTGATGGGGTCGAGGCCCGTGGTGGGCTCGTCCCAGAGAAGGATCGACGGCCGGCCGACGATGGCACGGGCGATCCCGAGGCGCTTCTTCATGCCCCCGGACAGCTCCGCCGGGATCTTCTCCATGACCTCGCGGGGCTCGAGGTTCACGAGCTCCAGGGCCTCCCACACCCGCCGCGCCACCTCGACGCGCGGGAGGCCGGCCAGCTCCGCCTCGGGGATCCCCATGGACACATTGCCGAACACGTTGAGCGAGTCGAAGAGCGCCGCGTTCTGGAACACGAAGCCGACGCTGTGGCGTGCCGCCTGGAGCGCCCCCTTACCGCCGAAGAAGACCGACGCCCCGTCGATCTCCACGTCCCCCCGGTCCGGCGTGATCAGGCCGATGGTGGTCTTCAGGAGCACGCTCTTTCCGGTGCCCGAGGGGCCGAAGATGGCGAACATCTCCCCCGTCTCCACGTGGAGATCCACCCCCGCGAGCACCGGGAGGTCGAAGGCCTTGTGGATGTTCCGGTAGTAGATCATGGCACTACTGGAGCATCAGCGGTGGGAAGAGCGCGTCGAGGATCAGGATGGTGAGCGTCATGAACATCACCGCCTGCGTCGTCGTGCGCCCCACGCCCTCCGCGCCGCCCCGGGTCAGGAGCCCCATGTGGACGGATATGAGGGGGATGGCCAGGCCGAAGACCATGGCCTTGGAGAGGGAGTAGAAGAGGTCCCAGGAGTGCCAGAAGAGGCGGGCGCCGTAGAAGAACGACTCGAATCCGAGACCCACATCGAGGTAGGCCGTCACCATCCCCGCGATGATGCCGATGAAGTTCGCGATCCCCACCAGGAGGGGCAGGACGATGACGCCGGCGATCACGCGGGGGGCGGCCAGGAGGGCCACCGGATCCCGGCCCAGGGAGTGGTACGCGTCGATCTGCTCCGAGACCACCATGGTGCCCAGCTCGGCGGTGATCCGGGCGCCCACGCGGCCCACCAGGACGATCGCGGTGAGCACGGGGCCCATCTCCAGGACCACGGTCTCGACGACGAGGCTCCCGATGACGTAGCGGGGCACGATGCTGGTCATCTGGTAGCCGCCCTGCTGGCTGGTCACGATTCCCGCCAGGGCCCCGGTGACGAGCACGATCGGGAGGCTCTGGATCCCCATGATGTAGAACTGGTTCACGATGTCCCGGAACGACACCTTGAGCTGCACCGTGACCCGGCAGATCTGCCAGAACAGGCGCCCCAGAGCGCCCGCGTGCGACAACGTCACCTGGGTGCCGCGGCCGAATCCAGCGAACCAGGCGGCCAGGGGCGCGATGGGGTTGGGCATGTCGGCGGGATTGGCGGGAAGCTGGGGAGAGAGCCCTGTACTTTCATGGAAACCGACCCGAAAATCAACCGGTTCCCGGGGGTCCGGGGGTGGGCCCCGACGGTCAGCCGGGTCCGGCTCCGGTGCGCCGGAGGGTACCGCTCACGCGGGCCAGGAACAGGCGGGGGTCCAGGGGCTTGACGAGGTAGTCGTCGGCCCCGGCCTCGATGAGGTCCGCTTCCACCGCGGGATCACGGGTGCCGGTGAGCACCACGATGGCCAGGCGCGCGTGGTCCTGCCTAGCCCGCAGGCGCCGCACCAGCTCCCTCCCGTCCATGTCCGGCATCTCCAGGTCCACCACCGCCAGGCAGATCCCCGGGTGAGCGGCGAGCCGCTCCAGCGCCTCTTCCCCGCCCTTCGCCTCGATCACCGGGTACCCCCTCCGCTCCAGCACCGCCCGGGCGAGGATCCGGGCGCCCCTGTCGTCGTCCACGACCAGGATGGTGCAGCGCGCCGGCGCCGGTGCCATGGCCCCCAGGGCCTCAGGAGGGTCGCTGCGGCGTGGCGCGGCGCGTCCGAGGGCCTCTCGCAGCGGCGCGGGCGGTACCACCACCAGGTGGGGTGACCGGCCGCTCACGCGCCGGACGTCGGCCTCGGTGACGAGGTCCACGGGGTTGGCGGTGGCGATGCGGATGATCCGGCCGTCCTCGTCCAGGGGGAGGATCCACCGGTCGCCGAGGAGCGCCTCCGGCACCAGGCGCAGAGCCGCGGCGGTGGCGCGCAACGGCTCCGGTCCGCTCAGGCCGAAGGCGCCGGCGAGCCGTCGGGCCACGTCGTCCTGGGAGGTGCCCAGAGCCCGGGCCGCACGCACCCAGGCCTCCTCCAGCGTGGCGGCGCCCACCGGGGGGATCCCCAGGGCGGCTGCGAGCCAGGGGTGGGCACCCTCCCCCGCCGGTGCCTCGGGCCAGGCGATGCACCGGAGGTGCTGCACCACGCCCTCGAGGATGCGCGCCAGGCTCCCGGGGGCCGCGTCCTCCAGGAGGGTTCCCACCTCGGTGACCCCCGGGAATCCGAAGCTGCCGCCCGAGCCGCGCAGGGCGTGGCCCACGAGGCGCGCCTGCGCGCGCGCGCAGGGATCGCCCTGCGCGAGGCCGCCCCGGAGGGCTTCCAGCTCGGCCATGCGACGGCGCATGGCGGTGCGGTACCAGGCCTGGAGGTGGTCGCGGTCTACCTTGGGCACGGCGGAGGGTCCGAGTGATCGTGGAAGCGGGGGAGCCCGGGGACCCGGGGAGACGAGAACCATGCGAGGATTGTGCCCGGCCCGCCATCCCCTTAGCGTCGCTCGACCCGGCGCGCCCACATCGCCGGACCCCCTTCCAGGAGAGCCGTCATGCCGTCGCTGCTTCGCCCCGTGGCCCTCGCCTTCGTCGTGGCCGTCGCACCCTTCCATCTCGCTGCCCAGACCTCGTCGTTCGACGAGGAGGTGCGGCGCCTCGCCCAGCACCCCGCCGTGAAGCGGGCCATGGAGCTCATCGAGCAGGGCGACGCCCTCTGTGCGTTCCCTGAACTCTGACGCGGTTCTTCTCTAAACTATGTCGCCTCGGGGCGCGTCGATCAGGCTGCGGATTCCTCCTCCGGGGGGTTGGGGGTGGAGTCTTTGAGGTGGCGGGTCCGGTAGGACCTGCCACGCATC
>DATIKQ010000069.1:0-34082 GCA_035477395.1 Longimicrobiales bacterium | reverse complement strand
GTCTCTTAGCCGAAACCCCATCGTATCACAAACCCCGCAGGATGCACCCCCCGCTCTCCGCGATCCTGCTCCACCGCCGTCTGCAGCACCTCCCTCACCCTTCTCACTCCCCGATCTACCCACAGATTCCGCCGAAGAACCCTGATCCGAAACGTGCCCGTGGGCACCCACCAGCTCCGTGCCATGCGCATCGGCTACGAGACGGTGACCCAGTCGGTCACGGTCACCGCCGGGCAGCCGGCGGCGGCGAACTTCCAGCTCGGGGAGCAAGCCCTGGGGCTGGACGAGCTCATCGTCACCGGCACCGCCGGCGCCGCGCGCCGTCGTGAGGTGGGGAACTCCATCGTGCAGATCCAGGCCTCGGCGGTGGCGGCACCGCCGCCCAACGTGGACCAGATGCTCCAGGCGACCTCGCCCGGGCTGCTGGTCTCGGCCGGCAACGGCTCGTCGGGGTCCGGGGCGCAGATCCGCCTCCGGGGCGCCGTGTCCGTGTCCCAGTCGAACCAGCCCATCATCTACGTGGACGGCGTGCGCGTCCGCAGCGAGCCGTACGACCGCAACATCTCGCCCACGGAAGGCGCAGGGCGCGGCGGCAACGTGACGGCGTCCCCGCTGGCGGACATCAACCCCAGCGACATCGAGCGCATCGAGGTCATCAAGGGGTCCGCGGCCTCCACGCTGTACGGCACCGAGGCCGCGGCGGGCGTGATCCAGATCTTCACGAAGCGTGGCTCCCAGGGCGCGCCCCGCTGGAACCTCCAGATCGACCAGGGCTTCAACAAGCTCATGCCCTTCGCGCCGGACGTGGACGTGCGCCCTCCGGGAGATCCCAAGCCCGAGGGTGAGGTCTACTCCTACAAGTACCTGAACATGGACCCGTATCTGCGGAACGGGTACCGGCAGAAGTACTCCCTCAGCGTCGCCGGCGGCGCCCAGACGCTCCAGTACTTCATCTCGGGGCAGATGGACAACAACGACGGCGTCCTGCCGAGGGACCACGAGTACAAGAAGGGCGTGCGCGGCAACTTCACGTTCACGCCCATCAACGCCCTGACCGTGCAGGTCAACTCGGCCTACAACCGCACGGACATCCAGAACACGCCGGCGGGGAACAACGCACAGGGACTGACGCTGAACGCGTTCCGCCGCGAGCGGAACTACTTCAACCTCGGCGATGCGGACTCCATCAGGCTCTTCATCGTGGACCCGCAGGAGATCACCACGCGCATCGACCGCTTCGTGCTGGGCGGCACCGCCAACTACGACCCGGGCGGCGCCTACAACGCCAAGGTCACGGTGGGCTACGACCAGGCGCTGCAGGACAACCGCCAGCTGCGTCCCTACGGCTTCCGCCAGCTTCCCGCGGGCAAGCTCTACACGTCGAGCGCGAACTACTCGACGCTGACCGCCGACGCGGTGGGCAGCTATCGCCTGTCGTTCGGCGAAGATCGCACGGTGACGCTCTCCGGCGGAGGCCAGAGCGTCGTCACCGACGAGCGCGTCGTGGAGGCGGAAGGGACCGACTACGCCGGTCCCGGCGACCCCGACGTGGACGCCGGCGCGAACCGCCTGGCCTGGGAGCGCCGGATCCGTGAGGTCAACGCAGGGTTCTTCGGCCAGGCCCTGTTCAACCTGAAGGACCGGTACTTCTTCACCGTCGGCGTGCGCTTCGACGGGAACTCGGCGTTCGGGAAGAACCTGAGCCTCCAGAACTACCCGAAGGCATCGCTCTCGTACGTCATCTCCGACGAGGGCTTCTGGAACGAGTCGTACGGCTCCCTGAAGCTCCGGGCCGCGTACGGCCAGTCGGGCCGGGCGCCCGGCACGTTCGACGCCGTGCGCACCTGGACCGCCATCGGGTACGGCGGCCAGCCCACCTACCGCCCGTCCAACCTGGGGAACCCGGACCTGGGCCCCGAGCGGACCGGCGAGACCGAGCTGGGCTTCGACTGGTCCGGGTTCTCCAACCGGCTCACCGCCGACTTCACGTGGTACAATCGCGTCACGTCCGACGCGCTGCTCACGGTGCGGCATCCGGCGTCCGAGGGCTTCTCCACGGGGCAGCTCGAGAACGTGGGCAAGCTGGAGAACGGCGGCATCGAGCTGAACCTGCGCGCCACGCTGTACGATGCCGAGAACTGGGGCGTGGACGTCGGCTCGACGGTCTACACGAACCACTCCGAGGTGCTCTCCCTTGGCGGCGCTCCGCCCTTCTCCGGAGGCGGCGGCCAGCTCTGGATCGAAGAGGGGTCTCCCATCACCCTGATCCGCGGCGTGACCATCACCAACCCCGACTCCAAGAGCGATCCGCTCTACCTGTGCTCGGACGCCGCAGGGAAGACGGCCGCGGCCGCGGGCAACGCCTGCGTGAACATCAACCAGAACATCGGGCCCCAGACGCCGACCCACGTGTTCGGGTTCAACGCGACCGTCCGCATGCCCAAGGGGATCGAGCTGTCGGCCCGGGGCGAGTACCAGGGCGGCCACTACATCTACGACGGCCCGACCAACGAGGGCGTGAACCGGAACATCCGGTGGCCCACCTGCGCCGCGTACTACGAGCTCACGGACGCGGGCAAGGGCGCGGACGCGCCGGCGTCGATGCGCTACGATTGCGACAGCCGGTTCTACCGGCGCAACACGATGATCTACAAGGCCGACTTCTTCAAGATGCGCGACGCGACGCTGCGGGTGCCGCTGGGAACGCTCATCCCCGGTAGCCAGACCGCCACGTTCACGGTGTCGGCGCAGAACTTCTACCGGTGGCGGAACAAGGACTTCCCCATCTTCGACCCGGAGATGGTGACCAACTCCGGCTTCGGGGACCAGGTGCCCCAGATCACCGAGCACATCCCGCCGCCCGCCTCGTTCGTCGCGTCCATCCGGGTGGTGTTCTGATGACCGCCGCGCGCAGAGGAGAACCGATCATGTCTGCCAAGCTGAGTCGGCTCGGCGTGGCGAGCCTCCTGGTCTTCGCCGCCGCAGCCTGTGATTTCGAAGTGATCAACCCGGGGCCCACGGATGACCGCTTCCTGGACAAGCCGGAAGCGCATCAGGCCATCGCCAACGGCGCGGCCCTGTACCTGTTCGACGCGCTGAACAACCTGTCGTACACCACCTCGGCCGTGACTCGGGAGCTCTTCCCCGCCGGCTCCACGTCGTCGTTCGGCATCTCGAACTTCCAGCAGGCGGGCCGCCTGCTGTACGACGACGAGCACATCTACGACGGCCCGTGGTTCCCCGTCCAACGGTCTCGCTACATCGGCGAGAGCGGGTTCGCCCGCATGGCCGCGACCCTGGCCGAGGACGCCAACAAGGCCAAGTACCCCAACGGCGTGAACGGCTACAAGCCCGCCGTCGAGGCGGCGCTCTACGCCGCGTACGCCTACCGGCTCCTGGGCGAGAACTTCTGCGAGGTCGCGTTCGACGGCGGCTCCATCGAGCCGCGCGTCAACGCGCAGAAGCGGGCCGAGACGTGGTTCACCAAGGTCATCGATGCCGCGGGGAGCACGGCTTCCCTGGCCACGCAGAAGACGGCGGCGTACGCCGGTCGCGCCGCGGTGCGCGTGCAGCTGGGCGACTGGACGGGCGCGCTGGCCGACGCGGCCATGGTCCCCACCACGTTCACGTACTACGCCCGGTACGAGGAGACGCAGCAGGACCAGTACAACCGGACCTACTTCGCCGGCATCAACCAGCCCTACCGGGCGGCGACGGTGTGGAACACGGTGTACGAGAAGTACTACACCGACACGAAGGACCCGCGCGTGCCGTGGACGGACACGAAGCTGCTGGGCGACGCGGCGGTCCTGCTCGTCGGCAACATCCGCGTGCCGTTCTACCGGCAGGAGAAGTTCAACGCCCGCGGCTCGGACATTCTGCTGTCCTCGGGGCGTGAGATGCGCCTCATCGAGGCGGAGAAGATGCTGAAGGACAACAACATCACGGGCGCGATGGCCATCCTGAACGCCCGCCGCGCCGCCCTGACCCCTGCCCAACCTGCCCTCGCTCCGGCGGACATCACCGAGGCGTGGACCATGTTCAAGCGGGAGCGCGGCATCGAGCTCTGGCTCGAAGGCCGCCGCCTGGGCGACCTGTTCCGCTGGAAGGCCACGAACACCCCCGGCGCTCTCCACGAGCTGGAGCAGGCGGGGAACCCCAAGTCGTTCCTGTCGGCCGAGCAGACGCTCTGCTATCCGATCGCCCGGACGGAGCGGCAGGACAACCCGAACATCCCGGACACCCCCTGACCGGGGTCGTGCCGGATAGCGGTTGAATGACACGCGGCCCCGCCCGGGAGACCGGGCGGGGCCGCCGTGTTTCCGGGTCGGATCCTCCGGGGGCGGTCAGCGCCGCTCGGTGCGGGTCGAAGGGTGCATCCCGATCAGCGGCCGCCGAACGGAAGGACGAACCGGAGGAGCGGGATCCTCCGGGCCTCGGAGACGTCGGGCGGCTGTTCGCCTTCGCTCCCGGAGCCCCAGGCGCTGTGGATCACGAGGCCGGTCACCAGGGCGGCGCTCCCCCCGATCAGGAGTCCGGTCCTGAACGTGTCGAGATGCCGGGCCTCCACGTCCAGGATCCCGGTGATGGGGACGGTCACGCGCTGCAGCAGGATCTGGGAGCCCCTGGCGGTGTGTCCGGCGCCGATGGAGGCCTCCACCATCAGCTCCGAGCCGCTGCGCTCCAGCAGCGTGCCCTCCAAGATCCGGGGGTTGGGCAGGCGCAGGTCAGCGTAGCGCATCGCCTCCTGAGCGCTCAGACGTAACCTAACCCCTTCGCCCGGCGCGATCTCCTGGGGGGAGGACGGGACGTAGGCGAAGCAGCCCGACGCCGCGAGGGTGGCCGCAACGACCAGGAGGCGGGTGGAACGCATGGACGATCTCCCTGCCGGCGGTGGATCCGGGTCCTCACAAGGCCGCAAGGTAAGAGCGGCCCGTCCCCTCCGGTAGGTCCCTTCCTCCGCCGCCGCCCTGCTTCGGCGTCCATGCGGGCCGGGCCGAAGGGCCCTACATTCCCGGCCCACCACCACGGGAGGCGGCGGCAGTGAGGGACCGGGCAGAGGGCTTCTCCATCCAGGACGTCCTCGCGGGCGCGAGCGTGGCGCTCGTGCTCATCCCCCAGTCGGTGGCGTACGCCGAGCTGGCGGGGCTCCCCGCCCAGGTGGGGCTCTACGCCGGGGCGGTCCCGCCCATCGCGGCGGCCTTCTTCGCCTCCTCTCCCTACCTCCAGACCGGACCCGGGGCGCCCACGGCGCTCCTCACCCTGGGAGCGCTCGTCCCCCTCGCGGCGCGGGGAACCCCGGACTACATCGCGCTGGCGGCGCTCCTCGCGCTCATCGTGGGCGTGGTCCGCCTCCTGGTGGGGGTGCTGAAGGCCGGCGGGATCGCCTTCCTCCTGTCCCAGCCCGTGCTCATGGCCTTCACCACCGGCGCGGCGGTGCTCATCGTGGCGTCCCAGATCCCCGGGGCCCTGGGCGTCACGGGAGCCCCCGCGGGAGGCGTGCTGGCCCAGGCCGCGTGGGCCGTGGGGCATCCCGGAGCGTGGGAGATCAGCTCTCTGGTCCTGGCCGCGGGCACCGTGGTCGTGGTGCTCGGAGCGCGCCGCATCCACCCCCTCGTGCCCGGCATCCTCCTGGCGGCGGCGGTGGGGATCGGGTGGTCGGTGCTCTCCGGCTACGCCGGCCCCGTGGTGGGCGAGGTCCCCCGCGGGCTCCCCCACCTGTCGCTGGCCTTCCCCTGGCGCGCCGTCCCGGCGCTGGTGGTCCCGGGGGTGGTCATCGCGCTGGTGGGGTTCGCCGAGGCCACCTCCATCGCGAGGACGTTCGCTGCCCAGGACCGCGCTCCCTGGGACCCGGACCGGGAGTTCGTGGGCCAGGGGCTGGCCAACGTCGCCTCGGCGGTGACGGGCGGGTTCCCCGTGGGCGGGTCCTTCGGCCGGAGCACGGTGGCCCGCCTCAGCGGCGCCCGGACCCGGTGGAGCGGCGCGGTGGCGGGCGTCCTGGGGCTGGCCTTCCTCCCCTTCGCGTGGGTGTTGGCTCCTCTCCCCCGGGCGGTGCTGGCGGCCATCGTCATCGCCGCCGTCTCGTCGCTCGTGAAGGTCCGGCCGCTCCTGAAGCTGTGGCACCAGTCGCGGCCCCAGGCCCTGGTGGCCTACACGACGGTGGCACTCGCCCTCCTCCTCGCCCCCCGCATCGACCAGGCGGTGCTGGTGGGCGTGGTGCTCTCGCTCTCCGTCCACGCATGGCGCGAGATGAAGCCGCGGGTGGAGACGTGGACTGCGGGCGACACCCTCCACGTGCGTCCGGAGGGCGTGCTCTGGTTCGGCTCGGCCCACGTGGTGGAGCACGCGCTCATGGACATCCTGGGCAAGGACGACCGGCCCACGCGCGTGGCGCTGCACCTCGGCGCCCTCGGGCGCATCGACCTCAGCGGCGCGCTCGGCCTGCAGCAGCTCGTGGACACGGCGAAGCTCGCCGGGGTCACGGTGGAATTCGTGGACGTCCCCGCCCACGCCGAGCGGATCCTGAAGAGCGTGCTGGGGTGGGAGTGCCCGGGCGCGGGCGCCCCCGGACCGCCGCCTACCGCCCCGCCAGCGCCTTCCTGACGATGTCGTCGGCGGACGCCCCCGACGCGCCCGCTTCCAGCGCCTGGCGCACCGCGTGGTCGGCGTCGGCGAAGGAGAACCCGAGGGCGACGAGCGCCTTCACCGCCTCCTGCGTGCCGGCCCCACCGGGCGCCGCCCCGGCCCCGGGCATGGCCACCGCCAGGTCGGCCACCTTGTCGGCGAGCTCCAGGACCAGCTTCTCGGCCTTCTTCCGGCCGATCCCGCTGATCTGCGTGAGCGCGCCCAGGTCCTTCTCCACGATGGCCCGGGCCAGCCGATCCGCACGATAGGCGCTCATCATGCTCAGCGCGAGCTTGGGGCCCACGCCCGACGCCGTGATGAGGCGCTGGAAGAGCGTCCGCTCGTGGGCGTCGATGAACCCGTAGAGCGCCGCCGACGTCTCGGTCACGACCTGCGCGGTGCGCAGCTCCACCGGGTTCCCCGCGGAAGGAAGGCGCTCCAGGACCGTGAGGGGCACCTCCACCTCGTAGACCACGCCCCCGTCCGTCTCCACCTCCACGACCGAGGGGTCGCGGGTGAGCAGAAGTCCCTTGAGTCTGGAGATCATCGGCCTGAGCTCGGGTTCGGGAGGGGCCTGCTCACTTCGGGAAGCTCCCCACCAGGCAGTGGCAGAGCGCCGCGGCGACGCCGTCGGAGGCATCGAGCGGCGACGGAGCTTCCTTGAGCCGGAGTTGGTGCTTCACCATGAAGGCGACCTGTTCCTTGGTGGCGTCGCCGGTGCCGACGACGGCCTTCTTGATCTCCCGGGGGGCGTACTCGGCGATGGGCACGCCGCGCAGCGCCCCCGCCAGGAGGATCGCGCCCCGGGCGTGACCCAGGGTGAGGGCGCTGTGCACGTTCTTCCCCTGGAAGACGTCCTCCACCGACATGGCGTACGGGTGGTGGCGCTCCAGGAGCGCGTCCACCTCCAGATAGATCTCGCGGATCCGCTCCGCCAGGGGGGTGCCCGGGGAGGTGCGCACCACCCCGCACTCCACCAGCGAAACGGCGCCGACGCCCCTGCGGGCGACGACGCCGTATCCGGTCACCGCGGTGCCCGGGTCGATGCCCAGGACCAGGACCGCCTCGCGGCCCGGGGCGGACACTACATCGCCTCGGCCAGCGCGGCCTCGTCGATGTCCGCGTTGGAGTGCACCTTCTGCACGTCGTCGAGGTCCTCGAGGGCCTCGATGAGCCTCATGAGCTTGTGGGCCTCGGAGCCCGCGATGGCGACCTCGTTCTTGGCGATCCAGGCCAGCTCCGCCGACGACACGGGGATCCCCTTCTTCTTGATCCCCTCCTGCACGGCGTTGAAGTCCGAGAACGAGCAGGTGACGAAGAACTCGTCGCCCTCCCGGGACACATCCTCGGCGCCGGCGTCAAGCGCTGCCTCGAAAAGGGCGTCCTCCGTGGTCGCCGCCGCGGACACCACGACCTGCCCCTTCCGCTCGAACTGCCAGGCGACGGTTCCGGAGGTGCCCAGGGAGCCGAAGTTGCGGCTCATGGCGTGGCGGAGGTCCGAGACGGTGCGGTTGGGGTTGTCCGTGAGCGTCTCGATGTAGAGCGCCACCCCCGCGGGGCCGTACCCCTCGTAGACGATCTCCTCGTAGCTCACTCCCTCGAGCTCGCCCGTGCCCTTCTTGATGGCCCGCTCGATGTTCTCCGCAGGCATGTTCGCGGCTTTGGCGACGTCCACCGCCAGGCGCAGCCGCGGGTTGAAATCCACAGCGCCCCCGCCCTGGCGGGCGGCGACGGTGATCTCGCGGATGAGCTTGGTGAAGACGGCGCCCCGCTTGGCGTCGATCCCCGCCTTCTTCCGCTTGATCGTCGACCACTTGCTATGACCTGACACGGTTCCCTCCAGGGTCCATCGCGGGTGCGGCGGGAAAGGTAAGGACGGGGGGGCAGGATGATCAATCCGCCGAGGGCCCCGGGAGCCTCCCGTCCTCTCCGGGGGACGCGCCGCGGCCCTCCCTGGAGTCAGTGCGGCCCCGACGACCCTGGTGAGCGCGCCGAGCCCCTGACCACGTCCACGCGGAGCTCTGCCCAGCCGTCGAGTTGATAGTAGCGCACACGCAGGTCGTGGCGCCCAGGACCGAGGGGGGCGTAGTCCACCTCCGAGCCGTGGGGATCGAAGCGGTCGATGACCAGCTCCCCGTCCACCCAGACGCGCACGCCGTCGTCGGAGATGGCGCGCAGCGAGTATTCCCCCGGCGGAAGCGTGAACGAGGTGGTGGCCTCGAGCGCCCACCGTTCCGCCGGTATCCCGGGGATGGCGGGGCGGTACCACATGTAGTCGAGGCGATCCTCGCGCCGCTCCAGCGCCGGCGCGCGGGAGAAGAGGGCGTCGAAGGCCGCCGGATTCGCCTCCGGGTCACCCGCCGAGTCCACCCACGTCACCACGCGCACGTCCCAGGGGCCCGCCGGCTCGAATCGCCCGTACCCGAAGAGCACCGACGTGCCCGCTCCGGCCATCTCACCTCGCGGGGACACGGTGGGCTCGCCGATGTACTCCAGCTCCACCGACCAATCCCCCACCGACCCCGCCTCCGGCGTCACCACGAGCGTGTCACCGGTGGCGCCCGACTCGGCGGAGAGCGCCTCCACGCCGCGCCGCGCGTGCACGCGCCAGTCGCCCGCCGGACCCAGGACGGCGAGGCGGACCCGGGCGCGGGCCGTGTCCACCGGCCAGAGCTTCGGCGAGAGGCCGTCCCAG
Organism: Longimicrobiales bacterium; assembly: GCA_035477395.1. GTDB lineage: Bacteria > Gemmatimonadota > Gemmatimonadetes > Longimicrobiales > Gaopeijiaceae > SZUA-318. The sequence goes on along the minus strand of DATIKQ010000069.1, from coordinate 24,763 downwards.
GGGCCCCACGCGTCCACGACGATGGCCGAGCGGGGGAGCCTGGCCCGCGGCGAGCGCGGGATGGGGAGCGGGAGCCCGCCGACCCCGGCGAGGCCAGGCAGGCCCTGGAGCCCCGGGAGCGACGAGACCAGCGAGTCGAAGGCCGAGCCCAGGAGGGCCCTGGGGTCGCACGCCTCGGCCGGCAGGGCAGGCTCGACGACGTTCCCCTCGAAGACCGCGCCCTCGCTCCGCTCCAGCTTCCAGGGCTCCTTCACCCCGAAGAGCAGGTTGTCCGCAATCCGGTGGTCCATGGAGCGGACGTCCCGCGTCTCGGCGTAGGTCCAGTCCGGCGGCTGGAAGGGACGTGCCCAGAGCTGGATCGCCAGGGAGTCGCCGTCGAAGCGGTTCGCCACGATCCGGTTGTCCTGGCCGTGCTCGATGGCGATGCCGACGGTGTTGCCGCCGATGCAGTTCCCCCGGATCTCGGTCTCGTAGCTGTACCCTCCCCAGACGCCGTAGCGTGAGCCGCCGAGGAGGTTCCCCAGGACGCGGTTCCGGCTGAAGGTGAGCTCGGCGGCGTTCGTGGGAGCGAAGCTGAAGTCGTTCACGAAGAAGACGTTGTCGTTGGAGCCTCCCTCCCCCGTGTCCATGGTGGACTGCCCGGCCCACAGGAAGAGCCCATCGCCGGAGTGGGTGGCCGAGTTGTACGCCACCACGTTCCAGGAGCTCTGCTCGTAGAGGAGGAGCCCCGCCGAGTCCTGCCCGCGGTTGTAGAAGCCGTGGCTGTAGCCGCGCACGTCGTAGTCCAGGCGGTTGCGCACCACCACGTTGCGGCTGGAGCGGTACAGCCCGATCCCCAGCCCCGAGTTGTACGAGAAGTCGTTGCTGCGGACGGTGACCGAGTCGGTGCGGGTCATGAGGAGCCCGTTCATCCCCTGCACCGCCCGGTTCCCGGCGATGTCGCCGCCGTGGACGCCCTCCAGGTAGACCGCGGCGCCGAAGCGCATCCACTCGCGGTTCTCGTTGTTGTGGAACGAGAGCCAGTCCATGAGGCTCTCGTGCCCCACCTGGCTGAAGAGGCGGGGCTTCCATCCGTAGCTCAGGTCGTTCTCGTAGAGCGCCAGCCCCCGGGTGCCGCGGGCCAGGACGCCGAAGCGGTACCCGTAGAGCGTCCCTCCGCGGACGATGACGTTCGTGCCCCCGTCCACGAAGACCGCGACGCCCCGCGCCCGGTCGGGGTCGTCCCGGGGAGAGAGGCCCTCGAGGCGGACGCCGGTGAGATCCAGCGTCAGGTTCTCGCCCCGGACGATGATGAGCGCGGAGTCGGCGAGCGCCGAGTCGATGAGCGCCGGATCCGGGGACCCGCGCCCCGGCACCCGGTACGTCCCCGGCACGATGCGCGTGTCGGCGGTGACCACCATCCCAGGGATGAAGGGGACGGGGGATTGGGCGGCGAGGGCGCCGGGGAGGGCCAGCGTGAGGGCGAGGAAGGTGGGCCGGAACCGCATGGGAGCCCCTCAGAACGTGACGGAGTGCTCATCCTGCCATGGCCAGATCCAACACGCCAGGTTCGATTTGGCCAACAAGGGTCGACCTCGACAACATAGTCCTCTTGCGAAGGACCATTTGTTGCAATAACGTCCTTCTAATAATGACAATATCCCACGATCTCCTGCGCCTCAAGCTCGCGGAGTCGCTCGCGTCCGACTCCCGCCCGCTCACGCGAAGAGATGTCCGCATACCCGCCATCCCCGGGAAGGCGTTCGCCGTGATCGGTGTTCGCCGGGGGGGGAAGACGTCGTTCCTCGCCCGGCACCGCGCCGAACGCATGGCGGAGGGTCTGCCTCGGGAGGGCCTGCTGTTCCTGTCGCTCGAAGACGAGCGCCTCGCCGGCCTGTCCGTTGCCGGCCTCGGTTGGCTCCTCGACGAGCATGCTCGCCAGTTCCCCATGGTGCGGCAGGCGGGCGAGATGACGCTGTACCTCGACGAGGTCCAGAACATCGCAGGATGGGAAGGCCTGGTCCGTCGCCTGATGGACGCGGGGGGAGTGTCGGTCCTGTTCTCCGGCTCCTCGGCACGCCTCCTTTCGCGTGAGGTGGCCACGAGCCTGCGTGGGCGGGCAATGGAAGTGCTGATCCACCCGTTCAGCTTCCGTGAGACCCTGCGCCACGCCGGCGAGGAGCCAGAAAAGAGCTACGACACCCTCTCCGCCGACACCCGGGCCGCGCTGGATCAGCGGCTGCGGCGCTACCTCGCCGAAGGCGGCTTCCCCGAAGCCCAGGCTGCCACCGCTCGTGATCGCGCCGCCCTGTTGAGCGGATACGTGGATGCGGTGGTGCTCCGCGACGTCATCGAACGTCACGCGGTCAGCAATCCACTCGCGCTTCGCTGGATCCAGCGACAACTCCTCGCCAACCCGGGTGGCTACTTCTCGGTGAAGAAGCACTACGACACGCTGCGATCCCAGGGCATCGCGGTGGGCAAGGACACGCTCCACTCGTACCTCTCACACCTGGAGGACGCGTTCCTGGTCCGCACGGTGGCCATGCATTCGGCGTCCGAGCGCCAGCGGCTCGTGAACCCCCGCAAAGCGTACCCGGTGGACACCGGACTCATCGCGCTGTTCGAGCGCACCGGCCGGCTCCACCAAGGTCGTGCCTTCGAGACCGCCATCATGCTCGAACTCGAGCGCCGCGGCTGGGAGGTCGCATACGTCCGGACCCCTGAAGGGTTCGAGGTGGACTTCATGGCGCAGCGGCCTGGGGAAACGCCCCTGCTCGTCCAGGTATGCCTGGAAACCGAGGGCGATCCGACGTGGGACCGGGAGTTGCGCGCTCTGCAGATCGCGGCCCAGCTCCACCCGGAAGCACGGGCACTCCTGATCACGTTGGACGCCCAGCCTCCCATCCGGCCCATGCCCGACGGCCTGACCTGGGTGCCTGCGGCACGCTGGCTACTCGAGGAGATGTGACATGAACGGTACCGTCGCCGCGTTCATGGGCGCCCTGGCCTTTGCCTCCGCCTGCACCTCCGACGCCCCCGCCCCCACCCCGCCCCCGCTGCGCACCGGCGCACAGGTTCTCGCCGACGGCGGGTTCGAGCCGCTGAAGGGCAAGCGCGTGGGGCTCATCGCCAACCACACCTCCATCGTGGGGGAGCGCCACCTGGCCGACCTCCTCCACGAGGCGGAGGGAGTTCAGCTCCAGCGGCTCTTCGCGCCGGAGCACGGGATCCGCGGGAGCGAGGACGCCGGCGCCGTGATCGCCACCGAGACGGACCCCGCCACCGGGCTCGTCGTCCACTCCCTACACGGCGACACGCTCAAGCCCATGCCGGAGATGCTGGCGGAGCTGGACGTCCTCGCCTTCGATCTCCAGGACGTGGGGACGCGCTTCTACACGTACATCAGCACGCTGGGGCTCGCCATGCAGGCCGCCGCCGAGGCCGGGGTCACGTTCATGGTCCTGGACCGGCCCAACCCGCTGGGCGGGACGCTCGTGGAAGGGTTCACCCTGGAGATGGAGAACCAGTCGTTCATCGGGATGTACCCCATCCCCGCCACCCACGGGATGACCGTGGGGGAGGTGGCGCGGATGCTGAAGGGCGAGCGCATGCTGGAGGGGCTCGACTCGCTGGACCTGGTGGTGGTGGAGATGGAGGGGTGGCGCCGCGACATGATGTGGCCCGAGACCGGGCTGCGCTGGGTCGCGCCGAGCCCCAACATCCCCGACTTCGAGACGGCGGTGATCTATCCCGGCGCGTGCTTCTTCGGGAGCGTGGAGGGGAACGAGGGACGCGGCACCGAGCACCCGTTCATCCAGCAGGGGACGGTATGGGGCGACGGCGAGGCGCTGGCCGCCGAGCTCAACGCCCGCGCGCTCCCCGGCCTCCGATTCGAGCCGCTCACCTACACCCCGCGCAGCATCCCCGGGATGTCCACCGACCCGCGGCTCCAGGACCAGGAGGTCCACGGGATCCGCCACGTGGTCACCGACCCGCGCGCCGTGCGACCGGTGGAGGCGGGCGTGAACGTGCTGCACGCGTTCTGGAACCAGGCCCCGGACAGCCTGAAGGCGACGTTCTTCGTGGACCGGCCCTTCAGGAACGTCACCGGCACGGCCAGGCTGTACCGGATGATCATGGACGGGCGCACGCCCCAGGAGATCGTGGCCGCGTGGCAGCCGGACGTGGCCGCGTTCCTGGAGAAGAGGAAGGAGTACCTCCTCTACCCATGACTTCGCGCGGACCGCCACGTCGGCGGCCAGGGCGTCGGCGGCTAGGGCGCGCCTCCGAAGAACTCGTCTGCCCGCCGCTTCAGCGTCAACGCCCCCTCGTGGTCGGGATCGAGCGCGAGCGCCCGGGCCGCCATCTCACGGGCCCTCCCGAACTGGGCGGTGACGTAGTAGGCCGACCCCAGGTTGGCGATGCGCTCCACGTCCCTCGGGCTGTCCTGCACCTCGCGCTCCAGTCCGGGGATCTCCCCCAGGGCCCGCAGCGCGAGCTGCACCCTCTGGTCCTCCGGCGCGATGCGCAGCGCGTCCCCGAGGGCTCCCCGGGCTCCCTCCGCGTCTCCTGCCGAGGCCCGGATCCCCGCGAGCATGCGGAGCGCGTCGGGGATGGGCCGGCGGCGCCCGGCCTCCAGCAGGAGGCGCTCCGCCTGGGGCGCGTCGCCCAGCGCGAGCGCCGCCGCTCCGCCCTGCACCAGCGGATCGGGTGAGAACGCCAGCTCCTGGGCCAGCACCAGGTCCACGTGGAGCGCATCCGCGAGCCGGCCGGCCTTCCGGTACTCGCTCCTCAGCGCGATCTGCGCGTCGATCCAGTTCACGCGCCCGGTGACGAACGCCAGGGCGATGCCCTCCTCCGCACCGCGGGGCTCGGGGAACGCCGGTGGGGTTCCCTGGCCGTCGCCGCGGAAGGGGAAGCCGGCCATGAGGCGCTCGACGATGCGCGTCCCTGCGATGGAGTCCAACGCCGTGACCGGCACACGGGGCCGGGCCTCCTCCGCCGGCACGTGCCGCTGCGTCCCGCCCGGGATGCCGCGGGCCACGAGCGCCTCGTAGAAGGCGTCGGCGATGAGGAACTGCCCGGTGATGTTGGGGTGGACGTGCTCGAGGATGAGACGCTCGCCGATGATCCCCTGAGGGGACGCCTCGGCGAAGTGCCGCTGCACATCCACCACGGTGGCGCCCGACCTGGCCGCCTCCTCCCGGATCACGTCGTTCACGGCCTCGGGCGCGCGGAACGGGAGCCCGTCCCGGTCCTTGGCCGCCAGGTACGCCTGGCGCGCCCGCTCGTGCTCCCCGCTCCGGTCGAGGAGCTGGGCCAGCGCGTAGTGGGCGTCCGCCGCGTCGGGGAGGCGCGCCACCCCCTCCTGCAGCGCCGCCAGCGCCCCCGCCGTGTCGCCGGCGGCCAGCCGGTCGTGGGCGGCGCGGAGCTGGGCCTCCAGGACCTCCCGGCTCTCCGCGTCGTCCGCGCCGCCTACGAAGGGGGCGAGGTCCCGCTCGTTGCTCGCGAGCGTCGCGACGAATACCGGCACGCCGGCATCCCGGTACCGCGCAAGAAGCCGGCGCAGGTTCGCTCGCCACTGCCGGATCCCCGCCTCGTGGAGCGCGCCCCCGTACGGGATGGAGCGGTTCCCGGCCAGGCGCTCCATCAGCGTGCGTGACGCCTCGGGCCCGGTCTGGTCGGGCGCGGGCCTCAGCCTGGTGAGCGCCGCGCGGAGCAGCTGCACGCTCCGCCACCGCACCATCAGCAGGTACCCCCGTACGGCAAGGGACGAGCGCCCCAGGGACACGCTGGATCCGACGCCGAACACCCCGTAGTACTCGTTGTGGCCGGCGTAGACGAGCACCGCGTCGGGCCGCTGCGCGATGATCTCGTCGGCGAAATCCACGAGGGTGTAGGAGTTCACCGCCGTGATGGCCGTGTTGACCACCTCCACGGTGCGGGTCGGGTCCCCGTCCTGGAGGCGCTGCTCCAGCATCCGGGAGAACGCCGCGCCGTACGAGTAGGGGAAGCCCGCGGCGGACGACGCGCCCTGCACGAAGAGGCGCAGCGTCCCCGGCGCCTTGTCGGCATGGAAGAGGTCGGTGGGCGGAAGGGGCGCCGGCTCCGGACCCGGGAAGTAGCGACGCGCCACCTCGGGGTTGGGCACGAGCATGTCCGGCGCCTCGCCTCCGTACCGGATGAAGAGCGGGTAGCTGCTCCCGTACCCTCCCGTCCTCAGACCCGCCTCGAGCAGGCCCACCAGGAGCACCGGAAGCGCCAGGGCCCACACGCCCAGCAGGATCCGCTGCCGGAACGTGAGCCGCGACCACGCCGGCCGCTCAGGCGGAGCCTGGCGGCGCTTCGTCCTTTCCCGCATCATCCAACCTCCACTCCGAGCACCGAGCGCCTTCTCCCGCCCGCTTCAGGGCCTGTCGAGCCAGCCGTCCGTCCGTGACCGCACCTCATGTCGTCCTGGGCATCTCTGCGTTCTACCACGACTCCGCGGCCTGCCTGGTGCGGGACGGGGTGATCGTCGCCGCAGCCCAGGAGGAGCGCTTCAGCCGGCTCAAGCACGACAGCCGGTTCCCGGCCCACGCCATCGGCTACTGCCTGGAGGCAGGCGGCGTGTCCGCGTCCAAGCTGAGCTGCATCGCCTTCTACGAGAAGCCCTGGATCAAGTTCGAGCGGCTCGTCGAGACGTACCTCGCCTACGCGCCTCGGGGGCTCCGCTCCTTCCTCATGTCCATGCCGGTGTGGCTGAAGCGCAAGCTATGGATCGAGCGGTGGATCCGCGAACAGCTCGACGCCCACGACGTCCCGTTCGTCTTCACCGAGCACCACGGCTCCCACGCGGCCTCGGCGTTCTTCCCTTCCCCGTTCCCGCGGGCCGCCATCATCACGGCGGACGGAGTCGGCGAATGGGCCACCGCCACCTGGGGCGTGGGGGAAGGCTCGCGCATCTCGCTCCGGCAGGAGCAGCAGTTCCCCCACAGCCTGGGCCTGCTGTACAGCGCGTTCACGTACTACTGCGGCTTCCGCGTGAACTCGGGCGAGTACAAGCTGATGGGGCTCGCCCCCTACGGTGAGCCTCGCTTCGTGCGGCTCATCTTCGACGAGATGGTGGACCTCCGACCCGACGGGTCCTTCCGCCTGAACATGGAGTACTTCGCGTACCCCCACGGGCTGAGGATGACGTCGCCCGCGTTCCACCGCCTCTTCCGCGAGGGGCCGCGCGCGCCGGAGGGCGAGCTCACGTCCCATTACGCGGACGTGGCCCACTCCATCCAGGCCGTCACCGAGGAGGTCATGCTCCGCACGGCCGCCTACGTGCGCACGGAGTCGGGGGAGAAGGACCTGTGCATGGCGGGAGGCATCGCGCTGAACGCGGTGGCGAACGGGCGCATCCTCCGCGAGAGCGGGTACGACAGGGTCTGGGTGCAGCCCGCGGCCGGGGATGCGGGGGGCGCCCTCGGCGCGGCCCTGTTCGCCTACCACCAGGTCCACGGGGGCGCCAGGACGGTGGACGGCGCCGCCGATGGGCAGCAGGGTTCGTTCCTGGGGCCGTCCTGGTCCTCCTCGGCCGTGCGGGGCGAGCTGGCCAGATGGGGGATCCCCCACCACCGGCTCGACGACGACGCCGACCTCCTCGGGCGCGTCGCCGCGCTCCTCGCCGACGGCAGGGTGGTGGGGTGGTTCAGCGGGCGCATGGAGTTCGGTCCCCGGGCCCTCGGAGCGCGGAGCATCCTCGCCGACGCCCGGCTCCCGGAGATGCAGTCCATCCTCAACCAGAAGATCAAGTTCCGGGAGTCGTTCCGGCCCTTCGCCCCGGCCTGCCTGCGCGAGGACGTGGAGGAGTACTTCGAGATCGCCGTCGACGTGCCGTACATGCTCTTCGTCGCGCCCATCCGCGAGGCGCGCAGGAGAACGGTCGAGGTGCCCGCCCACGCCTCCGTCACCGAGCAGCTCAGAGAGGTGCGGAGCGACATCCCCGCGGTGACGCACGTGGACTACAGCGCGCGCCTCCAGACCGTGGACGAGGCCCGGAACCCCCGGTTCCACCGGCTCCTGCGCGCCTTCAAGGAGCTGACCGGGTGCAGCGTGCTCGTGAACACCTCGTTCAACCGGCGCGACGAGCCCATCGTGAACACCCCCATGGACGCCTACGCCTGCTTCATGGGCACGCGGATGGACGCCCTGGTGCTGGAGGACTGCCTTCTCCTCAAGGAAGACCAGCCGAACGTGACGCAGGAGGAGCCGACATGGTAGACGATCTCGGCCTGCGCGTCCCCGAGGGACCGGGCCCCAGGGCGTTCGGGCTCCTCATGGCCGGGGTGGCCGCAATCGTGGCGGGCTGGCTCTGGATCCAGGCGTCGCCGCGCTGCGACGTGTGGACCGGGCTCGCGGCGACGCTGGCCACCGTGTCCCTGCTGCGGCCGTCGCTCCTCGAGCCGGCGCGCAGGGGCTGGATGAAGCTGGCCCGCTTCCTGGCGCCGATTGGCAACGCCGTCGTCCTGGCTATCTTCTTCTTCCTCGTGCTGACCCCGATGGCCATCGCCGTCCGCCTGGCCAGGAGGGACAGGCTCGGGATCCGATCTCCCGAGGGCCGGAGCTACTGGCGGAACGCCGACGAGCCCGGTGGGGATTGGTCACGGCCGTTCTGACCGCACGACGATCCGACCCGAGGACGTCCCGCCCACGCGACACCCGCTGCCACAGACGACCGCACACCATGTCCCTCTGGACCGACACCAGGACCGTGTTCGCCTTCCTGCGCGCGCGGAAGCTGTGGTGGCTCGCCCCGCTCTTCCTGATCCTCTTCGCGCTGAGCGTCCTTCTCGTGCTCGTGGAGGGGTCGGCGCTGGCGCCGTTCATCTACACGCTGTTCTGAGCGTCGGCGCAGGCGTCCCTCAGAGGCGAGCCGCACTCCGGGACCGCTTCATCTCGTACATGGCCCGGTCCGCGTCCGCCAGGAGCTTGTCCACGGTGTCGTGGCGGGCGGGATCGTACCTCGCGGCCCCGGCGCTGAAGCGGATGGGCGGCTCGCCCGCGGGGGCGGCCTCGGCCGCGGCCTCGAGGCGCTCGCGCAGGTGATCCAGGGGCCGGGCCGCGTCCTCCTCGTCGGTCCCGCTGAGCAGGACGCAGAACTCGTCCCCTCCCAGGCGCGCCACGACGTCCGAGTCCCGGAACGCCTCCAGGAGATGCCGGCTGAAGTCCTTGAGCAGCTTGTCCCCGGCCGCGTGCCCCAGCGTGTCGTTGATCTCCTTGAAGCGGTCCAGGTCGAGCATGACCAGCGTGGCCGGGCGACCCACGCGCCGGCAGAGCGCCAGCGTATGGCCGGCGATGGAAAGGAACCCCCGCCGGTTCGTGATGCCCGTGAGTTCGTCGGTCGTGATGAGCTCCACGTTCCTGAACTCCTCCTCCACCAGCGCTCCCAGGTCGTTGAGGAGGTGCAGATCCTCTGCGTCCAGCTCGCGCGGACGGTGGTCCATCAGGCACAGCGTGCCGACCCGGGCCCCGTCCGGGGCCTTCACAGGACGGCCTGCGTAGAAGCGGATGTTGGGGTGCGCCGTGACCAGCGGGCTCTCGCTGAAGCGCTCGTCCTCGTGAGCGTTGGGAACGACGAGCGTCCCTTCCCCGAGGATGGCATGGGCGCAGAACGAGATCTCGCGAGGTGTCTCCGACATGTCGAGCCCCTGCCGGGACTTGAACCACTGCCGGTTCTCATCCACGAAGCTCACCAGGGCGATGGGCACCTCGAAGAGCCGCTTGGCGAGTCGGGTGAGCCGGTCGAAGCGCTCCTCGGGAGGGGTGTCGAGCACGCGCAGGTTGTACAGGGACCGCAGCCTGTCCGCCTCGTTCGAGGGGATAGGGGAATAGTGCATCGTAGGGGGGTGGCCCGCTCTGGGGGGGAAAAGGAGCGAAGATGCACCGAACCTTAGCACGCGTGGGCGGGGGGGGCCAAGCCCCCCGGGGCGCGCTTGCCGGCCGCCGGATCCCCTCGTACCCTGCCTCCCACCCAATCCCGGGTCCAGTCGAGGAGGAGCCGGCGCAATGAGGTCCGCTCGGGCGACCCTGGCAGCGGTATTCGCCCTCTCGGCGATCGGCTGCGGGGAGACGGCGGTGGTCGCCCCGGTGACGCCCACCGACACCCTCCCCTCGGACACGCTGCCTGCCGCCCTGCAGGCCCTCCTCAGGCCGGACACGGCCAGGAGCGCCACCGTGGCCACCGGAGTGCGGTACCGGTACCTCTGGTCACGCCAGGGACCCTGGGCGGTGCACCTGGTGGAGGCGGACCTCTCCCGGTGTGAGTTGGGCCTGAGAACGCTCCGCCCCGCCGCCAGGGAGGCGGGAGGGAAGGGCCTCGAGCGGGTGACGGCCATGGTCTCCCGCGCCGGGGCGGCGGTGCTGGTGGCGGTGAACGCCGACTTCTTCAACGCCGACGGGACCCCGGTGGGGAGCGAAGTGGTCCGCGGACGCGTGACGGCCGCAGCGCTCCGCCCTGGCGTGGCATGGAAGGCGGGATCGGCGCCGTGGATGGGGATCACCGCGGTCTCCGGGGACACGCTCAAGGCCGGCTGGGGCATCCCCATCGGCGCGGGGGATGGGCGCACCGAGATGGTGGGCGGCTTTCCCGACATGCTGGACAAGGGCTCCCGGGTGGGCGACCTGGAAGTCACCGCCCGGCCCACGTTCGCGCCGGTGCGGCACCCCCGCACCGCGGTGGGCTATGACGTCGCCACGAGCAAGCTCTGGCTCATCGAAGTGGACGGACGGCAACTCCCTTACTCCGACGGGATGACGCTCCCGGAGTTGGCCTCACTCATGGAGGCGCTGGGGATCGACGAGGGGCTCAACCTCGACGGGGGCGGCTCCTCGGTGATGGTCGTGCTGGGAAGCGCGCGCAACCGGCCGTCCGACGCGGCCGGAGAAAGGGCGGTGGTCAATGCCCTGGCTTTGGTGCGGGACTCGACGGGGTGCGGGGGGAGGTAAGGGGGGGGATCGTGGCAGTGACCAGCCGCCTCGCGCTCTTCGTCCTGCTCACACACGTCGCCGCGTGCGGCGGCGCGACGGAGCCATCGACGGACGGTGGCTTCCCGGTGGAGAATCCGTCCGAGGTGCAGCCGGCCACACCTCCCACCTCGGGCCCCTGGTACCACACCGTCCGCTCCGCCACGTCGAGCGACGGGCTCACGTTCCGCGATGAGCGCGAGGGCAATCTGGTGCTCCACGCTTCGGTCCCGTCGGCGATCCGCCTCGCCGACGGCACGGTCGTGGTCTACTTCGTGGACTTCTCCAGCGGCTCGCCGGAGCGGCTCGGCTGCGTCGTGTCGCGTGACCGGGGCGCGACCTACCAGTGGGGCGGCTGCGCCATCAGCGGGCTCCGGTCGGTGAAGGCCGTGGACCCCTGCCCCGTCCTCCTCGAGGACGGGCGGGTGCGGCTCTACTACTACGCCTCCTCAGACAACGTGGACGCCGCCGGGCCGCATCCGATCCACAGCGCGATCAGCACGGATGGTATTCACTTCGCCTACGAAGCGACGGCGTTCACCGCCGACGGCCTCGTGGACCCCGACGTCTTCTGGACCGGATCCCAGTGGGTCATGCACGTGTTCAGCCTCGCGGCGGGCGGCACGCTGGTGGCCACCAGCGCCGACGGGCTCTCGTTCGCCCAGCGCGGCGTCCTCGAGCCGCGGGGCTACGGCGTGACGAAGCCTCTGCGTCTCTCCGACGGCACGTTCCGCATGTACGCGTTCGCGCAGCCGGACGCCGTGTCGTTCGTGAGCTTCCGCTCGAACGACGGCCTCGCGTGGACGATCGAGGCGGGAACGCGCTTCACGGCGGCGGCGGGCACCCAGGTGACCGACCCGTTCGTGATCGCGAGGGGAGACGGAACCTGGCTCATGGTCTACAAGCGGCAGACGAGGCGGTAGAAGGGGTGAGCCGTCCGGCATGACACCGCGTGCCGACGACCGTGGGTCGTGGTGTCCGGGCGGACGAATCGGCAGCGAAAGAGGGCCGCAGCTAGTTATCGACAGGGCGGCACGGCTGGCCGATCACGGTTCCGGGCCACGACGGACGGCTCACACACACCTGGCGAGGCGTGAGACCTCACGCCCCGGCGCCTCGCCTCCCGCATCGCGGGACTGTGACCAAGCATGGGCCAGGGGATCACGGGGGGGTGACGCAGGTCTCACCTGGGTCTCACCTGGGGGCCCGGGCAATCCAACCCGGGGCGCCGTGGGGTGTTCGGGCAGTCAGTCGCCGCCGCAGCGGTTGCCGCTGCGGCCTCGGAACGTCCTGACCAACAGAGCGCCCCCGACGTGGCCCGTCCCGTACCGGGTCGTGGCGTCCGGCCCGGACATGAAGGCGACCTCGACCACGTCGGAGAGGGGAATGCTGTGAATGGCGTCGAACTCGGCAGTGGGGATGTTGTCCACGTAGAGGACGGGCCCCTCCCGGCCGGCGCTGCGCGGATGAACGAACGTCGGGCGGCTGACTTCGATGGCGTCGTAGAGCGTCGCCTCCCGTGTGGCGCGAAGCTCCTCGCAGCGCACCTGCTTCGATGACAACGGAGCGGGACGATTGACGGCCCAGGGGGTGGCGGTCACGCAGCCGAAGAGGAGAAGGCTGAGGCAGGGAATGAGGCGTGGAGGGATCATGGCGCACACGGTGGACCTCCTTGCGGGACGGCGAAGCGACCCGGCGCTCGGTGAATGGCACGTTGCCGATTGAAGGATGCCGCCCAGGCCTCACCCGCCTGTCACCCACCCCTGACCCGGCGGGATCACCCCGGTGACGGCCCGGTGATCGCAGCGCGGGGCACACCTACGCCTCGTTGACTCAGAGCCGATACCGCCCTTATCCTGCGGATACCGCGCCTGCCCGCGGATACCCCACCCCCCTGGGGTACGGCAAATCCTCTTGCCGTGGATGGCGGGCATGCTCACGCTGAAGGCCTTCGGCACCCTGGACTTCCGCGACGAGGCGTGCGAGTCCGTGCCCGCGCTCCTGGCCCAGCCCAAGCGCTCGGCGCTGCTGGCCTATTTGGTGCTGGCCCACCGAGGGTCCTTCTGCCGCCGCGACACCCTCCTGGCCCTCTTCTGGCCGGAGCTGGACGACGAGGGTGGGCGGCACGCGCTCAGCCAAGCGCTCAGCTTCCTGCGGCGGCAGCTCCCAGACGGCGTGGTGACGAGCCGGGGCACGGAGGAGGTCGGGGTGGACGCCACGCGCGTGCGCAGCGACGTGCAGGCGTTCGAGGCGGCGCTGGCTGCCGAGGCATGGGAGGTAGCGCTGACGCACTACCACGGCGAACTGCTGGAGGGGCTGCACGTCGCCGGGGCGGCGCCCTTCACCGACTGGATCGACCGGGAGCGGGAGCGCCTGCGCGAAGCCGCGGCGGACGCGGCCTGGCGCCACGCCCACGCGCTGCTCGCCGAGGGACGCCTGGTAGAGGCCGAGCGCGCGGGCCAGACGGCTGTACGCCTCGTGCCCACCGACGAGAGCGCGGCGCGCACGTTCATCGAGGCTCTGGCAGTGGGTGGAGACCGGGCGGGGGCACTCCGGTTCTACGACAAGTTCGCCGACATCCTCGCCCAGGAGCTGGAGGTGGAGCCGGCCCCGGAGACGCGGGCTGTCGTCGAACGCATCAGGAACGGAGAGGTGGCGGTCAACCTGCGCACACCGCCGCCGGGAGTGATCACGTCGCTCCCGTTTCCGCCCGTGGCGGATGGGAGGGAAGCAGCGGGCGCTTGGGCCGTGGGAGCGGAGGGTGCGCCCGCGCCCACCGCCCGGGCCGCACCAGCCGTGCCGACGTCACCGCAGTCGCGGTGGGGGAAGCGGCTCATGATCGGGGGCGCCGCCGCTTCGATCCTCGCCGTCGTCGCCCTCGCCTACGGAGCGCCTCGCTACGACCCGCTGGAGTTGACGGTCACCGACATCCAGCCCGTCACCTCCGAGCCGGGGGTCGAATTGCTCCCGGCTCTGTCCCCCGACGGAAACGACGTGGCCTACGTGGTCGGCGAGGCGTTCTTCGGGAAGCCCGAGGTGCGCATCCGGCCCACGGAGAGCGTGCCGGGGGTCGGCGAGGTGCGGTTAGCCGACCCCTCCGTGGAGCGTGCCTTCATCCCGACCTGGACGGCGGACGGCACGTCGGTCCGGGTGTGGGCATGCCCCGGGGACGCTTCGTGCTCCTGGAAGGAGACCGGGCGTATGGGCGGGACGTTCCGGGCCCCGAAGCTGCCTCCGGGCGTCCCCGAGTCGGGCCAGGAGGTGGCGTGGTCAGCCGACGGTGCCCGCGTCGCGTTCCTACGCGGCGACACGCTGTTCGTGGCGTCTGAACTCGACGGCGTGCGGAGCGTCCTCCCCATCTCCCTGGACATGCAGCGGTTCGGGAGCGTCCACTCGCTGGCCTGGTCGCCGGCGGGCACACGCATCGCGTTCGTCATCGGGAGCGAGCACTGGAGTCTCCCGGTGGACCCGGACCCGTCCTCCGTCTGGGTGGTGGACGTGGGGAGCGGCAGGGCCTGGGAGGTCGCGGGGGGGCACGCCACGAACCTCAGCCCCGCGTGGATGGACGAGCGGCGGCTCCTCTTCGTCTCGAACCGGGACAGCCCTTCGCGCGGCGTCTACGTTGCGTTGATCGGGAGCAACGGCCTGGAGACCGGCCCCCGGCAGCTCCCGGGGATCCTCGACCCGCACACCATCTCCTACTCCCCCGCCACCGGACGTCTGGCGTTCGCCCGGTACACGGCGGAGACGGGAATCTACGCGTATCCCCTCGATCCCCCCGAGCCGCTGAGCGCCAGCGACGGGGTGCCGGTGGTGGTGAGCAGACAGTGGGTCTTCTCCAGCGACTTCTCCCACGACGGGAAGTGGGTCGTCTACGAGAGCAATGTCCGGGGCAACAGCGACCTCTACAAGATGCCGCTCCCCTCCGGCGATCCCGTGCGCCTCACCGACGCGCCCGGGGACGAGCTCTGGGGGATGTGGTCGCCAGACGGTCGGGAGATCGTCTTCACCGGGTCCACCAACCCGCCGGAGGTGGGGGAGTACGAGGTCTTCCTCATGCCTGCCGAGGGGGGCACGCCCGTGCAGCTCACCCGTGCGCCCAGCAAGGGGCTGATGCATCAATGGGCTTACTGGTCGCCCGACGGCCTGAGGCTCGCGTACGCCTCGTGGGAGGGCCGGGGTGGCGCCATCGGCCTCGTCATGTCCCGGGACAGCGTGGGGGGCTCCTGGGGCGCGCCCGTGAAGTTCGCCGACGCTCCGTTCGGCCACGCGATCTGGGGGCCCGACAGCAGGAGCGTCCTCTGGAGTCTGCACTGGGCGGGGGAGACGCTCGTCGAGCTCTCCATCGAAGGCGACACCCTCTTCAAGCGGGACATCGCCGCCACCACGCAGCTCCGGTCGTGGGGCTGGGCGATGCGAGTCCTCCGTCCTCCGGGAAGCCGGACCCTTTACTCCCGCGGCATAACGCGGGACGGCTCGCAGGGTCTCTGGGCCATCCCCGACCTGGGACGGGGAGAGCCCCGGCTCATCGTCCGGTTCGATGATCCCACCATCCGCTTCGGCTGGTTCAGCGTCGGCCCCGGCCAGGCCTACCTCAACCTGGAGCGCCACGAGAGCGACATCTGGGTGGCGAGCGTCAAGCGTTGACGGAATGCGAATCCTGCCCGTATCCTGCGTCTACGGCGCCTGCTCGCGCCCCCCTGCCCCCCGGGGGGACGGCAACTCCTGCCGTGGAGGATGCGCATGCTCACGCTGAAGGCCTTCGGCGCCCTGGACTTCCGCGACGACACGTGCGACTCCATGCCCGCCCTCCTGGTCCAGCCGAAGCGCTCCGCGCTACTGGCGTACCTCGTCCTCGCCCACCCCCGATCGTTCTGCCGCCGTGACTCCCTCCTGGCGCTCTTCTGGCCGGATCTCGACCAGGAGGCAGGCCGCCACGCTCTGAGCCAGGCCCTCAGCTTCCTGCGCCGCCACCTGGACGAGGGCGTCCTGCTCACCCGCGGCGCGGACGAGGTCGGGGTGGACGGCGCCAAGGTGCGCAGCGACGTGCAGGCGTTCGAGGCGGCGCTGACCGCCGAAGCATGGGAGGAGGCACTCAGGCATTACCACGGCGAGCTCCTGGACGGGCTCCACGTCGCGGGAGCGGCGCCCTTCACCGACTGGGTGGACCGGGAGCGGGAGCGGCTGCGGGAGGCGGCGGCAGGCGCGGCCTGGCGCCACGCTCATGCCCTCATCGCCTCGGGGCGCCTGGTGGAGGCCGAGCGGACGGGACAGACGGCGCTGCGCCTCGTCCCGACCGACGAGAGCGCGGTGCGGGGGTTCATCCAAGCGCTCGCGGCCGGGGGCGACCGGGCGGGGGCGCTGCGGTTCTACGAGAAGTTCGTCGCGGTGCTCGAACAGGAGCTGGAGGTGGAGCCGGCCCCGGAGACCGAGGCCGTGGTGGATGCGGTCCGCAACGGCGGAGTCCGGGTGACGTCGCCGCCGATCCATCGGGCGCCGCCATCGGCTCTGGCCCGCCCGGCAGCGTTCGTCCCCCCAGCCGACTCGGAGCCGGCCCTGCCCCCCACGTCACGTTCAACGATGCGCCCACCTCTCGCGATGCGATGGCGGATCGCGTTGGCTGCCGCCGCTGTGGTCGTGCTGGCGATCTCCGCTTTGGGAAGAACACCGTGGTTCGGGTCCACGCCCCTGACCATCACGGTCACGGACATCCGGCCGGTCAGCAGCGAGGTGGGTGTGGAGTTCCTCCCAGCCATCTCGCCGGACGGCAGGGACATCGCGTTCGTGAGCGAGGGCCACCTCCTGATCCGCTCGGCCGACTACACTCCGGGCCAGGGCGAGGTGGACATCGGCCGACCTGCACCAGCCATTGCCCTGGCCCCCATCTGGACCGCAGACGGGGAACATGTCCGGTTCCTCACATGCGCGGACTGGGAATCCTGCGTGTGGAGGGAGACGGGAGCGACGGGTGGCACGCTTCGCGCCCCGAATTTCCCACCAGGCGTCCCGGAGGACGTAGAGGAGCTGGCATGGTCCCCGGGCGGCACTCGCGTGGCGTTCCTCCGGTCCGACACGCTGTTCACCGCCTCCACGGAGAGCGGGGCCCGCGCGCTGTTCACCATGGACGTGGAACGACGGCGCTTCGGCGACCGCCACTCCCTGGCCTGGTCCCCCGACGGGAAGCGGATCGCGCTCGTGAACGGAAGCAGGCACTGGTTCTTCATCGGTTGGGAAGCGGACCCCTCGAGCATCTGGGTCGTGGACGCGAACGACGGAACCGCGGTGGAGGTCGTGGCGGCCGGAGCCACCAACGCGAGCCCCGTCTGGCTCGACGAGCGTCACCTCCTGTTCACCTCGACCCGGGACGGCCCCCGAGGCCTGTACGTCGTCGAGGTCGGGCCGAAGGGGGCCCGGGGGGAGCCGACGCTCGTCCCGGGCGTGACCGACCCCCACACGATCTCCTACTCGCCCGCGGCCGGGCGCTTGGCGTTCGCCCGGTACCGCATTGACCTCACGATCCGCTCCTATCCCCTGGATTCCCCGACTCCGCTCTCTATCCGGGACGGCGTCGCCGTCCCGCTGGGGAACCTGAACGCCCAGGAGCAGGACGTTTCCCTGGACGGAGAGTGGCTGGTCCACGACGCCCTGTACCTGGGGCAGACCGACATCTACAAGCGGAACCTCGCTACGGGGGAGGTCGTGCGCCTGACCGATTCTCCGCGCGACGAATGGGGCCCGAGGTGGTCGCCGGACGGCCGGGAGGTCGCGTTTTCCGCGGTACCTCCTCCGCCCGGGCCGGGGCAGCTGGAGGTCTTCGTGGTTGGCGCGGACGGGGGCACGCCCACCCAGGTCTCGCGGTCGTCGGGGCCCGAGGGGGCGAACTACATGGTCATATGGTCTCCAGATGGCCTCGGCCTCGGCTTCCATGCCATGCCTGCAGGCATCTTGAATTCCAGCCCATGGATCGTGTCGCGGGACAGCCTCGGAGGGGCCTGGCACGAGCCCGTGCAGTTGACCCAGGGTCACTACTTCTGGGGAGCCTGGGCGCCGGACAGCCGGGCCGTCCTCCTCGAGCCCCTCGGCGCACGTCGAGGCATAGACCTGGTCGCCGTCTCCACGGCGGGCGACACCCTCTGGACCCGCGACATCCCTGCGACGACCCCGCTCGCGAAGTGGTCGTACGACATGCAGATCGAGGCGTCCCTCGACGGCCGAACGCTCTACTCCCGGGGCGTGCACAAGGACGGTTCCGAGGGGATCTGGGCCATCCCCGATTTCGGCCGCGGAGAGCCCCGCCTGGTCGTAGCCTTCGACGACCCCAGCGCGGGGTGCTTCTACCTGAGCGTGGGCCCGAATCGCCTCTACCTGACGGTGCAGCGCCACGAGAGCGACGTCTGGGTGGCGACGCTCAAGCGGTGAGTCCGCGACGGCGATTGACCGACTCGACGGTCGGGTGCGGCGCTACTCCTCGTCCTCGAACCCGATCCCGAGGTGGTCGAGAAGCCTCTCCTCCACGGCCTCGCGCAGCGCGGGATCCGCCAGCGACCCAAGCCGCGCCCGCTGGCAGGAGCACCTCGAAGCCGTAGACGGGCCGGCGCTCGCCGCGCCGACGGGTCAGCGGGAGAACGGTCAGCAACGGTAAGTGCCGGTTCAACCCGTCGTTCGACACCACCAGCGCCGGGCGCGCGCCTCCCTGTTCGCTCCCTTCGCGCGGCTCCAGGTCCACGCGCACCAAGTCCCAGCGGCGCGCGCTCCCGGACCAGCTCACGGGCCCTCTTCCGCCAAGCCGTCCCCCAGCGCACCCGACCAGTCCCGCGCCACGTCGTTCATCTCGCCGACGAACGCCGGGTTCTCCGCAGCCCGGGCGTACTCCTCGTAGAGCCTTCGCCGTCGGATGGCGCGGAGCTCCCTGCGGGGCGCACGCTCCACGAGTTCGTTCTGGGACCTGGCCTCTCCGGCGTCCACGGCTTCACGCACCATGGCCACCACCGAACGGGGGATCCGGTAGCCGGTCTTCTCCAGGGGATCGTCTCGGCGGGTCGGCGGTGATGGACTCATGCCACCCAATACGCCACCCTGATTGGGTGGCGTCCATGGCGGTGTCGCTTGTTCTCAGTACCGGGCCCTACCACACGGCGTGGGCGTAATTCGCGTGGATCGTAGCGTCTTTCGTGACGAGCGGGGCCTTGTGGAGGCTCGCCTGCGCAACGATCAGCCGATCGAACGGATCGCGCGTCCAGGCCAGACCCTCGGCCTCATGCGTCACGCTCGTGAACGGCGCGGCACAGACCGTGAGGCCGATGGCGCCGGACAGCGCATCCATCACGGTCGCCGCAGGTTCGGCCACCCGGCCGAGCTCGAAGAGGTACTGCAGCTCGAGTCGTACCATCGGCGACACCCGCACGTCGTCCGCAGCCCCGATCAGATCCGCCGACGCCTGGCTGAGCGCTGAGGGCCCCGAGGCGTAGAGCCACGCCACCACGTGCGTGTCCAGGTAGATCACGGTCGCCACTCCGGGGACCAGTCCATGTGTACCAGCGACTCAGGGTCGGTCCGGAGATACTCGGGATGGGCAACCAGGTTGGTGAACCTCTGCCCCGTATCGGCCGCCACGATCCGCACGCGCTGGCCCTTCCGCTCGACCTCGACGGGCACACCGGTCTCGAGCACCTGGTCCACCACCTTGTAGAGGTTCGCCCGCAGCCGGGAAACGGAGTAGGGCTTGGTCATGATCGGCTCCTAGGTAGTACGGTACGTATATGATAATCGTACCGTACCGGCCAAGCCAGGCCCGTCCTCAGTTCACATCGGCGACCTGAGCCATGGCACGGAGTCGCGGAGCCCCGGAGCCGAAGCCATCGGCGTCGCGCACTCCCCCGATCATGATGCCGGCTCCCGAAGGGCGGCTCCATTCCTCTACGGGACTTCCGAGCGCGGGTTGCGGACCCTCCCGATCGACTACCCCTGCCCCACCACCATCCAGACCAGTCCATCGGCGACCCGCCACCACCCGTCGAACCGGCTGCCGTCAGCCGAGGTGAGGCGGAGCGGTCGCCATGCGTCGCCGGCCCCCCCGAGGTTTGCCGCATCCAGCCCCTCCACGTCCACCACTACGCTACGCGTGTCCTTCCGCAGCCCCTCCCCGACCGCCTTGAGCGCCGACTCCTTGGCGCTCCAGAGGAGGTTGGAGCGGACGTGGTGTTCGGGTGTCGACGCGTGTTCGTCGCCCCTGGCCCGGATCCATGCGACCTCTTCGGCGGTGAAGTAGTCGGAGACGAACTCCCCGCTCCGGGGTGCGATCTCCTCGACATCGCAGCCTATGCGCACAGTGCGCGCAGTAGCAGCCGCGAACCCGGTGCCGGATGAGTGGCTGAGCGACACCGACACGGGAGCCCAGTCGCCAGGCGTCAGGATGCGCGCCCGCGGGCCGCCGCCGGGGCCGGCAAGGATCTCGATCTCGGATGGCGCCGGCACGACGAGCTCGTCACCGCGCCCTCCACGTCGGCCCGCCGCATCGTCCGGGCCAGCCCTCAGCGCTCTCGCCACCGCCTCCTTCCCCACCCACCGCCCCAGCCGCCAGTCCGCGGCCCGCTTGGTCACGCGGAAGCGGTCGAGGATGGTCGCCTCCGCGGGAGTGAGCCAAGCATCGTCCTCGGGCAACGCAGAGGCCGACGCCCAAGCGAGACACACGTCGCCGGCGCCGGGCAGGCTCAGGCGCTCCAACCCGCCCGGGACGCCCATGGTCACGGTCTCATCCCTTCAGCGGTGCGAACGCCTCCTCCCCCACCACCCCGGGGAGCGCCGACGTGCGGTACCCCTCCAGCGCCAGAACCAGGCGGCCCTGGGCGTCGGCCACCTGCACGTCGAAGACCCCGTCCCCGACGGCGCGCGCCAGCGCGATGCTCTCCACCTCGCCGCCGCCGGCCCCGGGCAGATCCAGCCGCCGGAACCCGAACGGGAGCCCCATGCGCGCCGACGCGGCGATCTCCGCCAGACCGGCAGTCTGGAACGCCAGCTCGATGAGCCGCGGAACGACCTGGGTCACCTGGTCCGCTGGCTCGTGGTTCGGCGGCAGCGGGCTCGCGAACCGACCAGCCACGTCGCCCCGATGCCGCCACGCCTCCGCGAGCACCTGATACGCCGGGCCGTGGAAGTAGGTTTCGTAGATCGCCATGGCGTCCACCACCCCGCCTTCGGGGTGCGGGAGCTTGAGCTCCGGCCCCTCCGCCGGCGGCGCGCCGGTGAGGCGTACGGTCCCGGTGAAGTGCACGGTCACCTCGGGGGCGTCGCGCCCCACCAGCGTCCTCGAGCCCTCGAGCGCGCAGCGGGCCAGCACGTCGGCGCCGTCGGCGTCGTAGCGCACGCGCACCGTCACCGTCCGCGGCTCGTCCCGGTAGAACTTGAAGGGCGCGTGGAACGCCACGTCCTCCAGCGACGCCACCCTCAGCTCGGGGAACGCCACCCGGGCGGCCTCAGCCATGGCCTCGAGCCCCATCACGCCGGGGAGCACCGCCGTCCCGTCGATGCGGTGGTGGTCCAGGAACGGCTGCGCCTTCGGATCGAGCTCCGTCTCCACCACCAGCCCGCGGTGCAGGCTCACCTCCGCCACCCTGTCCACCATGGGCCCGGCGGGGATGTTCGCAGTGTAGGCGCCGTCCAGGCGCGCACGGGCCGGGTCCTCAGCGAGCATCACGCCGAGCCCGCCGGCGATGACCACCTCGCCGCGCGTGCCGGCCGTCAGCTCACGCCGCACGACGCCGATCCCAGCGTCCGGCGGCAGCATGTCGATCCCCGCGGCCTTCATGATCGCGGGGATGGATCCCCGGGAAGCCATGCCGATGTCGCGCCACGCCGTCCAGTCCACGGAAAGCGCGCGCGTGTCGGGCCGGGTCCGCGCCAGCTCCGACACCGCCTTGCACAGCAGGTCGTTGGCGGCGGCGTAATCGGTCTGGCCGGCGTTGCCGAAGCGGCCGGCGATGGAGCTGAACGTCATCACCGACCCGAGGGGCGTGTTCCCCAGCGCCGTCATCAGGTTGTACCACCCCTCCACCTTCACGTCGAAGGCCAGCGCGAACTCCTCCGGCGGCTTGTCCGGGAGCGCACGGCTGATCTCCAGCCCTGCGGCGTGCAGCAGCACGTCCACGCGCCCGTGGGCCTCGACCACCTCACGGACCACGGCGCCCACGGCGTCCTCGACCCGCAGGTCCACGCTACGATACCGGACCGTTCCCCCCGCGGCCTCGATGGCCTGCACCGCGCCCAACGCCGCGGCCGCGCGCTCCAGGCGCGCCACCTCGCGCTCGACCTGGACGGGGGTGACGCGCGCGCCTCCGGCCTGCATCCGGTGGAAGAGGTCCTTCTTGAGTCCGTCCCGGTCCGTGGCCACGCGGGCCAGGTCCGGGTCCGAGGGGTCGGGCTCGGCGGCCAGGTCCAGGAGCCAGAACGTGCCCCCGCCCTGGGCCAGGTCGGCCAGGATCGCGGAGGTGATGCTCCCCGCGGCTCCCGTCACCAGCCAGACCGCGTCGGGCCCCAGCGGCTCGCCCGGCTCCACCGGACGCTCCTCCAGCGTCACCGCCCAGCGGCGGTCCCGCACGTACCCCACCTCCACGACGCCCGCGTCGCGGCGCGTCTCCAGGATGAGGAGGTCCGCCAGCGCCGCGGTCTTCCTGGACATCTCGAAGTCCACGGCCTTCACGAGCGCGCCCGGCCGCTCGCGGCCGAACGCCTTCGTGAAACCGGTGACCGCACCGCCCGCGGCGTCCAGCGCCCCATCGGGGTCGTACCCGTGACGTCCGCCCAGCCGCACCCCGGAGACCAGGAAGCTCCCGGGAGCGCCCAGGTCGTCGTACAGCAGGCGCGCGAGCGCGTGGAGCGCCTTCACCCGCCTCCGCAGCGCCTCGCGGCGGTCGGTGGGATCGAGGAGCTCGTCCGCCAACACCGGGTCCAGCGCCGGGAGCCAGTACACGCCCGTCACCGGCGTATCGCCCCGCCAGGCGCGCACGGTGTCGAGGAGCTGGTCCGTTCCGGATGACGGGTCGGCGAGCAGGACCTCGACCCCGAGCTTCTGCAGCCGCTCGACCAGCGCGGTGCCCACGCCCATCTCATCGGGCACGACCACCACCCGCGCCCCGGCGTCCAGCTGGACGCCGGTCTCGGGGAAGCGCTCGGCGGCGGGGCGGACTTCGGACACGGGGACGCGGCGCGGGATCGCCTGGGCGGCGGCCATGGAGCCGCGGGGGAGCGCGGTGAGGGCGCGGGCCTCGGCGGGCGGGGCGGCCGTGGGGCCGGAGATGGCGACGGACGTTTCCGCTGAAACGTCAGCGGCCGCCTCGGAGGCCAGAGCCGCGACTGCCGGAGCCGCGAGTGCAGGAGCCGGCGCCTTCAGGTCCGGCCGCTTCTCGTACACGAACTCCACGGCCCGGGCCAGCGTCGGGTAGTCCCGGAGCGCCAGGTTGTCGTCCCGCTCGATGTCATACGCGGCACGGATGGCGGCGAACATCTCCGCCTGCTTCACCGTGTCGATCCCCAGGTCGGCCTCCAGGTCCAGCTCCATCTCCAGCATGTCCGGCGGGTAGCCGGTCTGCTCGGCGACGATCCCGAGGACCGTGCGGGCCACGGGGTCGGACACTCCTGTCCCGGTGGGTGCGGGGGCGATCGAGGGGGGCACCGTGGATGCGGTCGCCGCAGGAGCGGGTTCGCTGAACGCGTCCATCTGCACCGCTGCCTTCGAAGCCCCGGGCACCCCAGCGGGCGTTTCAGCTGAAACGCCCGGGAAGGCGACCGGGGTTGAAGCCGCCGCAGCCGGCGCGTCGGCAGCGCCCGCCCTCAGCTCCGGCCGCTTCTCGAACACGAACTCGATGGCGCGCCCCAGCGTCGGGTAGTCGCGCAGCGCCAGGTTGTCGTCCCGTTCGATGTCATACGCGGCGCGGATCGCGGCGAACATCTCGGCCTGCTTCACCGTGTCGATCCCCAGATCGGCCTCGAGGTCCAGGTCCAACTCGAGCATGTCCGGGGGATAGCCGGTCTGCTCGGCCACGATCTGGAGGACGCGCTGGGCCACGGGGTTGAGCGCGCCTGCTGTCGCGACGGGAATCGCCGCCGCAGCCGACGCCGCAACCGCTGTCGCCGCCACCGCCGCAGCGCCAGCCACCGCCACGCCCGCCACCGCGCCCGCAACCGCACCCACCGCGGCGCCGGCCCCCACGCCTGCTGCCGCCGCCGCAGCCGCCGCACCCCTCAGCTCCGGCCGCTTCTCGAACACGAACTCGATAGCGCGCCCCAGCGTCGGGTAGTCCCGCAGCGCCAGGTTGTCGTCCCGCTCGATGTCGTACGCGGCACGGATGGCGGCGAACATCTCCGCCTGCTTCACCGTGTCGATCCCCAGGTCCGCCTCCAGATCCAGGTCCATGGCGAGCATGTCCCGGGGGTAGCCGGTCTGCTCGGACACGATCTGGATCACGCGCTCGGCCACCGGGTCGAGCGCTGCCCCGGCCGAGGCGGTGGACGGAGGCGTTGCCGCGGAAACGCCCATGGCCGGCGCCGGTGCGGCCGCGAGCGCCCCGACCCCCGACGACGACGCGGCAGCCACACCCTTCAGCTCCGGCCGTTTCTCGAACACGAACTCGATGGCACGTCCCAGCGTCGGGTAGTCCCGCAGCGCCAGGTTGTCGTCCCGCTCGATCCCGTACGCCGCGCGGATCGCGGCGAACATCTCCGCCTGCTTCACCGTGTCGATCCCCAGGTCGGCCTCGAGGTCCAGGTCCATCGCCAGCATGTCCCGGGGGTAGCC
>DATIKQ010000068.1:0-31266 GCA_035477395.1 Longimicrobiales bacterium | reverse complement strand
ATCCTCCACACCACCGATCCGAAGGTGGCCGACACGGAGGCCTTCATCGAGCCGCTGAAGACCGCGGCCGGGGTCTTCTTCTTCGGCGGCCGCCAGTGGCACCTTGTGGACGCCTACGGAGGCACGAAGACCGAGGCCGCGATCCGTGCCGTCCTGGACCGCGGCGGCGTCGTGGGCGGCTCTTCGGCGGGCGCCTCCATCCAGGGCTCCTTCCTCGTGCGGGGGGACACGGAGAGCAACACCGTCATGATGGGTGACCACCAGCGCGGGTTCGCGTACCTGCGCAACGTGGGGATCGACCAGCACGTGCTGCGCCGCAACCGTCACTTCGACCTCATCGAGGTGGTGGAGGCCCACCCCGAGCTCCTCGGGATCGGGATCGACGAGAACACCGCGCTGGTGGTCCAGGGGGACCAGGCGGAGGTCATCGGCGCCTCGTACGTGCTCGTCTACGACAACAGGAGCACCGTGGGCAGGGGGGGGAAGTTCTACTTCCTGGCCCCCGGCGACCGCTTCGACCTGGCCACGCGGGAGGCCACGCGCGCCGCGCGGACGCAGCGCCCGGTGGAGGGCCCGGTGAAGAAGCCGTGGGGCGGCGGCTGACGCCGCGACCGTGACCCCTGGCCTGGTCCGGCGCCTGGCGCGCCGCGCCCTGATCGGCGCCGGCGTCGCCCTCGCCGCCGGGATGGCCGTATTCTTCGGCATGGCCCATTTTGCCGACCGCCTCATCTTCCTGCCGCCTCCGTCCAGCTACGGGCGCGAGCTGGACGGGCTCGTGTTCCTGCCCACCTCGGCCGGGGACACGGTGGCGGGTCGCATGGTCGAGGCGCCGGGAGCTTCCCTGGCCGTGCTGCACACGCACGGCAACGCCGAGGACATCGGCCTCCTCGACGACTTCATCGCCCCCTTTGCCCGCCTCGGGGTGGCGGTGCTCGCCGTGGAGTACCCCGGATACGGGCTCAGCTCCGGGGAGCCTTCCGAGTCGGGAGCCTACGCCGGGGCCGATGCGGCGCTGGCGTACCTCGCAGTGCGCGGATATCCTGCGGATCGGGTCGTGCTCCACGGGCGCTCCCTCGGAGGCGCCGTGGCCGTGGACCTGGCTGCCCGCCACGCGGTGGCCGGCGTGATCCTGGAGAGCGCCTTCACCTCGGCGTTCAAGGTCATGCTCCCCTTCGACGGCCTCCCCGGCGACCGCTTCACGAGCCTGGAGAAGGTCCCCCGCGTGCGCTCCCCGGCGCTCGTCATCCACGGCACCCGGGACGAGGTGGTCCCCTTCGGCCACGGCGAGCGGCTCTTCGCCGCGCTTCCGCCGGAGCGGAGGAAGGCCTGGTGGGTGGAGGGAGCGGGACACAACGACCTCCTGTGGAGGACCGGCGCGCGCTACTGGGACGAGATCGGAGCCTTCCTCACCACCCTGCAGGAGCCGGGCCCATGACACGCCGCTGCTTCCAAGTCCTCGGTGCCGTCGGCGCCGGCGCCCTCCTGTCCGCGTGCACCGCCGGGGGGCCCGACGCCCTCCCCGTGGACCCCGCCGAGCACCAGCGCGCCGTGGCGGCGTTCGCCGCCGCCCGTGACGCCGAACTCGCCGCCCCCGACTCCTGGCTGTCCCTCACCGGGCTGCACTGGCTCGAGGCTGGGGAGACCACCGTCGGGGCGGCCCCGGACAACGGCATCGTCCTGGCCGAGAAGGCCGCTCCCCGGCTCGGCACGGTGGTGGTGGACTCCACCGGCGTGCGCTGGCGCACCGAGCCCGGGGTGGTGGTGACGCAGGGCGTGGACTCCATCCTGGCTGCGGACGCGGGCACCGGCGCCCTTCCGCCGGACGTGTCCGGAGACCCGGAGGTGGCGGAGGCCGACCTGTCGGCGGACGTGGGACCGGGGAAGTCGGTGGTCCTGCGCCACGGCGACCTGAGCTGGATCGCCATCCGGCGCGGGGACCGCTGGGCGCTCCGCACCCGCGACAGCGCCCATCCCGCGTACGCGGCGTTCCACGGCGTGAAGCGCTTCCCCACCTCCCTGGACTGGCGTGTCACCGCCCGGTGGGTCCCGCACGACAAGACGGTGAGCGTCCCGAACGCCGTGGGCACGGTGTCCGAGGAGCCGTCGCCGGCTGCGCTGGAGTTCCAGGTGGGAGGCCGGACGCTGACGCTGGACGTGGTGGGCGCCCCGGCCCAACGCCGGTACATGCTCGTGTTCGCCGACGCCACCTCCGGCTCGGAGACGTACGGGGGCGGACGCTTCCTATGGGTGGAGGGGCCCGACGGGCAGGGGCGGGTGGTGGTGGACTTCAACTACGCATTCAATCCGCCGTGCGTGTGGACCCCCTTCGCCACATGTCCGCTTCCCACCCGCGACAACCGGCTTCCCGTGCGCGTGGAGGCGGGGGAGCGGAGCCCGGAGCACTGACGCACCGGAGGCGCCCGCCGGGGTGGCGGCGCCTGTGGGCGCCACCGATTATGGAGCCATGGCACCCACACGCTGGATCCTCACCTTCCTGGCGCTGGCCCTGGGCACCGCCGTCGGCATCGGCGGGTTCACGTTCATCTACGGCCGAGGGGCGTCGTACCTCACCAACGATCCCGCCGCGTGCGCGAACTGCCACGTCATGAACCCCCAGTACAGCGGGTGGCTCCAGTCCAGCCACCGCAGCGTGGCGGTGTGCAACGACTGCCACGCGCCGCACGACCTGATCGGGAAGTACTGGACCAAGGCGAGCAACGGGTGGCACCACTCCT
Organism: Longimicrobiales bacterium; assembly: GCA_035477395.1. Taxonomy (GTDB): domain Bacteria; phylum Gemmatimonadota; class Gemmatimonadetes; order Longimicrobiales; family Gaopeijiaceae; genus SZUA-318. The sequence goes on along the minus strand of DATIKQ010000068.1, from coordinate 28,531 downwards.
CCGCCTTCACGACCAACCGCTTTCCCGACAACCTGCGCATCAGGCCCGTCAACCGCGCGGTCACCGAGGCCGCGTGCCGGTACTGCCACGCGGAGCTGGTGGCGGCGGTGGACGGCCCCATGGGCGACCAGCCACGCGAGTGCCTGACGTGCCACAGCGACGTGGGTCACCGGGGGCGCGCACCCCTCTTCCTGGCCGGCGCCCCGGGCGCCTCGCACAACGGAGCATCCGAGCATGAGTGAGACGACGCCAACGCCCCGCCGTGGGGTGGTCTGGTACGTGGGCCTCGCGGTCGGCGCCACGCTGGCCTCGGTGGCTGCCCTGGCCCTCTTCCTCAGCATCTACGGGCGCAAGCAGGAGGCGCTCCAGCCCTTCGCGCAGGTGGTGGCCATCACCGAGGAGACGGACGATCCCGCCGAGTGGGGGAAGAACTTCCCGAACCAGTACGACGCCTACCTGCGCACGGTGGATCAGGTGCGCACCCGCTTCGGGGGCTCGGAGGCCCTCCCGCGCACGCCCACCGAGGCCGACCCGCGCACCCAGGTAGCGCGCTCCAGGATCGAGGAGGACCCGCGCCTCAAGACCATGTGGGCCGGCTATGCGTTCGCGCGGGACTTCCGCGAGGAGCGGGGCCACGCGTACATGCTCGAGGACCAGACCTTCACCGAGCGCCAGGCGGTGGGCCAGCCCGGCACCTGCGCGAACTGCCATGCGTCCATGGTGACGGTGTACCGCGAGCTCGGCAGCGGGGACATGCTCCGCGGCTTCGAGGCCCTCAACGCAATGCCGTACCTGGAGGCGCGGAAGCACCTGAAGCGGTCGGTCGCGTGCATCGACTGCCACGAGCCCGGGTCCATGAAGCTCCGCATCACCCGCCCGGCGTTCATGGAAGGGATCCGCGCGCTGAAGGCCTCGCAGGGGATCGCGGGCTACGACGTGAACCGCGACGCCACCCGCCAGGAGATGCGCAGCTTCGTGTGCGGGCAGTGCCACGTGGAGTACCACTTCAAAGGCGACGAGAAGCGTCTGACCTACCCGTGGGTCAACGGCCTGGAGATCGAGAGGATCTACCAGTACTACCAGGAGATCGGTTTCAAGGACTGGACCCACGCGGAGACCGGGGCGCCGGTGCTGAAGGCGCAGCACCCCGAGTTCGAGACGTGGAACCAGGGGATCCACGCGCGCTCCGGCGTGGCGTGCGCAGACTGCCACATGCCGTATCGGCGCGTGGGTGCCCAGAAAATGTCGGACCACCACGTCCAGAGCCCGCTCCTGAACGTCAACGCGGCGTGCCAGACCTGCCACAACCTCCCCGAGGAGGAGATCGTGGCCCGGGTGGAGCAGATCCAGACGCACACGTACCGCATGCGCAACCAGGCCATGGACGCCCTCATGGACCTCATCGGCGAGCTCAAGGCGCGGAGGGATGCGGGAGCCACCGACGCCGAGCTGGCCACGGCGTGGGAGATGCAGCGCCGGGCCCAGTTCTACATCGACTTCGCCGAGGCCGAGAACTCCACCGGGTTCCACGCTCCGCAGGAATCCACACGCATTCTCGGCGAGGCGCTGGACTACGCCCGCCAGGGCCAGCTCGCGCTCCGGGAACCCGGGTTCGTGCCCCGCATCGCACCGCCCACCAGATAGGCGCGAGCGGATCGTGCGTCGCACTCTCCGCGCTGCGCTGGCCGTCTGGTGCGCCGTCGTGGGCGGCGGCGCCGCTGCGTGCGGAGGCGGGTCGCCGGAGGAGGCATCGGACCTCTCGCCATCCGACTCGTCGGCGGTTCCCATGACGTTCCGCGGCATCATGCCGTGCGCGGACTGCCCTGGGATCGAAATGACGGTGACGCTGCTCCCCGACCACACATTCCGACTCCGCCAGCGCTACCTGGACCGCGACCCGCTCACCACCTGGCTCGACCTGGGCCGGTGGAGCGAGGAGGAGGGCGGGCGGCTGGCGCTCCGGGGAAGCGGCGAGGGAACCATGCGGCTCGCGCGCTTCGCGTGGGACTCGCTCCGCATGCTGGACGGGGACGGGCAGGAGATCCCTTCCGGGCTTCCCTACGGTCTCGCCCGTGCCGCCGAGCTCGATCCGGTGGAGGACGTCCAGCCGCTCCGGGGGATGGTGACGCACGCCGCCGGGACGCTCCTCCTCGCCGAGTGCATTACCGGCACCACGTTCCCCGTGTCACGGTCGGGTGCCGACGCGGAGCTGGAGCGCGCCTACCTGGACGGGAGCCCGGAGCCCGGGCGGCCGCTCCTGGTGCGCGTGCGCGGGAGCCTCACCGCCGGAGTCGGGGGCGGCGCGGCGCCGTCGCTCCTCGTCCACTCCGTCGAGGGCGCCGAGCCCGGAGCCGGGTGCGGCGAGGCGGTCGCCGACCTCCCGCTGGAAGGGACGGAGTGGGGGCTCAGCGAGTTGGAGGGAGCGCCAGTCCCCGAGGGCGTTCAGGCCACCCTGGTGCTGGAGGGGGCCGGGAGTCGAGCCTCCGGGAGCGGCGGGTGCAATTCCTTTGCCGGCGCTTATCGCCTCGAAGGCGCGAGCCTGACCTTCGGCGACCTGGCGATCACGGGGGTGAGGTGCGCCGGCCCCCCGGCCGAGGTGGAACGTGCCTACCTCCGCACCCTGGGCAGGGTCGGGGGGTACCGGCTCACGGGTGACGGCCTCCAGCTCCTCGCCGAAGAGGGCGTGGCGGCCCGCTTCCGTTCCCGCTGACGCGAATCCATGGGCTTCCTCCTGAAGAAGATCGCCGGCGCGCTCCTCATGCCTCTTTCCGCATTCCTCCTCCTGGGGATCCTCGGGTGGATCCTCTGGACGCGGGGGCGCTGGAGGCGGATGGGGCAGGGCATGGTGGCGGCTTCGCTGCTGCTGATGTCGCTGGCCTCGCTCCCGCCGCTGGCCGACGCCCTCGTCCGGCCCCTGGAGCGCGGCGCGCCCGCCTTCCCGGGCGATTCGGTGGGCTTCGTGGTGGTGCTGGCGAGCGGGCACGTGTCCGATCCCGCCCTTCCCCTCAGCGCCCAGCTCTCCTCCACGGCGCTGGTCCGGCTCGTGGAAGGGCTTGCCATCGCCACCTCCCAGCCCTGGAGCCGGCTGGTGCTCTCGGGGTGGGGAGGCGCGGACCCGGAGTCCAATGCCGATGTCTACGGCGAGGTCGCTGCGTCCCTGGGATTTCCCGAGGCCCGCATGGTGCTGGAGCCCCGTCCCCGGGACACCCGCCAGGAGGCGGAGCTCCTCGCGCCGCTCCTGCGCGGGCACCGCTTCGCCCTGGTCACGTCGGCGAGCCACATACCCCGGGCCGTGGCGCTCTTCCGCGCACAGGGGCTGGATCCCGTCCCTGCGCCCACCGGGCACCTGGCCAAGGAGCCCCAGGGCTTCGACGTGCTGGACCTGATCCCCGACGCGGAGGCCCTGGCCAGGACGCGCTTCGCATGGCACGAGGTTCTGGGGCGGATCTGGGCGGGCCTCACCGGAGGCACGTAGCAACCGCGACCCGGCCGCGGCGCATCCAACCCATGCCCCCGACGTCCTCTTCCGACCCGCAACCTCCAGGCTCCGACGCCATGGCCCCCCGCGACGCCTCCCTCCACGCATCCTGTGCGGTTCTCGCCGTCCTCGCCCTCCTCGCCGGCCCCGCCGCGCAGGCTGCGGCCCAGACGCCCCTGGGGCGCGCCACGGCCACCTTTCCCGAGGACTTCGGGTCCATCCAGACCGTACGCGAGCTACGCGACGGGAAGCTCCTCGTGGCCGACCCCCTCGGCGCCGCCCTCTACTTGGTGGACATGGACGCGGGGAAGCGCACAGTGGTGGGCTCCAAGGGGCAGGGCCCCCAGGAGTACATGCAGCCGGACGCGGTCTGGCCCCTCCCCGGGGACTCCACGCTCCTGGTGGACCTGGGCAACGCCCGCCTGGTCACGCTGGCGCCGGACCTGAAGTTCGGGGCCACGCGCCCCATCGCCCAGGGGGACTTCGAGCCCGGGCGCCCGCTGGTGCTGGCGCTTCCCCAGGCAGTGGATGGCGCGGGGAGCATCTACTTTCGCACTCTGGGGAGGGGGCTGGGCGCCGAGCCTCCGGACTCGGGCGACGTCCTTCGACTTCCCCGCGGCGGCGGCGCGCCCCTTACCGTGGCGACCATCAAGCTCCAGGATCAGCGCACCACGCGCTCCGGGGGCGCGGACAACCAGAGCGTGAGCATCGAGCCTCTCCCGCTCACCCCCGAGGACGCCTGGGGCGTCGCTCCCGACGGGTCCGTCGTCATCGCCCGCTCCGGCGACTACCACGTGGAGTGGATCGCTCCCGACCGGACGGTGCGCCGGGGGCCCGCCGTGCCCTGGGAGCCGGTGCGCATCTCGGGGGCCGACAAGGAGGAATACCTCGCCGAGGCGGGGCGGGCCGGCGGGGTCGCGGTGAGGATCGAGATCGAGGACGGACGTCCCTCCATGAGCCTCAGCCGGGGTGGCCCCGGCGGAGGGCGCAGGGAGGCCGACCGCTACACCTGGCCCGACCGGAAGCCCGCGTTCCAGGGCGGGCGCATCCCCGTGGACCCCCAGGGGCGCGCGTGGGTGCGCCGCCACGTGAAGGCCGGCGATCCCGCCGCCTACGACCTGTTCGACCGGGCAGGGCGCCGCGTCGCCTCCGTGACGCTGGGGGCGGGCAAGCGCGTGGTGGGGTTCGGCGCCCGATCGGTGTACGTGGTCTCCTTCGACGACTTCGACCTGGCGTACCTCGAGCGGTACGCGCTGCCCGCGCTCTGAGACGCGCGGCGCTCAGCGCACCAGGTTCCCGGCGACGTAGACCGCGGAGAGGCGCCGCACGTTCGCCACGTCCTCGAGCGGGTCGGCGTCGAGCACGAGGAAGTCCGCCCAGCGGCCGGGCTGGAGCGTTCCCACGTCCTCCCGCTGCAGGCACTCCGCGGCTCCCGCCGTGGCGGTGTGGAGGATCTGCGCAGGCGTGAGCCCGGCTTCGGCCATGAGCGTCAGCTCCAGGTGCTCGAAGTACCCGGGAAACCGTCCCGCGGGGCCCACATCCGTGCCCATCCCCACGAGGAGCCCCGCATCCACCAGCGCCTTCAGGTTGCGCTGGGCCTGGCCCAGCCCGACGCGGTAGCGTGCGGCGGCGGGGCTGTCGGCGACAGCCCGCCGGGCATCGGGAGCCGACAGCCGCGCCACCTCCGCGGCGTCGGCCCAGCGCCGGAAGAAGGGATCGTCGAAGAACGCGGGCACCTCGGCGTACACGAAGGTGGACAGCTCCCGGGTGAGCGTGGGCACGTAGCACACCTGCCGGGCCCTCAGGAGCGCGATCACCTCGGCGTCCACGTCGGCGTCCCTGATGGAATGGGCCACCATGTCGCTCCCCTCTCGGAGGAGGCGCTTTGCGTCCTCCAGGTAGAAGAGATGCGTGGCCAGTCGGTAGCCGCGCCGGTGGGCCTCGTCCGCGGCGCCGTGGACCGCCTCCCAGGGCATCTTGGCTACGGTGCCGAGGTTGTCGTCGTAGCGGAGCTTCATCCAGTCCGCACCGGCACGGGCGTTCGCCGCCACCGCCGCGCGCGCCTCGGCTTCGGTGGCCGACGTGATCACCGGGCCGGCCACGAACAGGCGGGCCCGGGCGAGCCGCGGGTCGTCCTGCGCGTCGCGGACCAGGAACGCTTCGGCGGGTTCGTCTCCCAGGCTGTTGACGGTGGTGACCCCGTACCGGACGAAGAGGAGGAGCTCCTCCTCCACCCGCCGGCGGGGATCCTCGACGCCCTGGGGGGCCCACCGGCCGGTGACGTGGGCGTGCACGTCCACCAGCCCCGGCATGACGTGCTTCCCCGCCAGGGAGACCACCGGGACGCCGGCGGGAGGGGACTCCCTTCCAACCGACACCACACGGCCGTCGCGCACGAGGAGCGTGGCCCCGACGACAGGAGGCGCGGCGGTCCCGTCCCACACGGAGGCGCCGGTGAACGCGGTGGTCTGGGCGTGGACGGGGAGGGTCGCGACGGCGGCCAGGAGCGCGGAGAGGGCGGTCGAGGTTCTCATGGCGCCACAACCTGGGCGTTCCGGCGCCGCCGCGCGAGGTGCTCCCGGCCGTGGCGACCGCGGTGAGGCGTCCGCGGCGGGGCGTCCGCGGCGTGTTGCGGGGAAGGCGCGATGGGCGTACGCTCGTGCAACGGCCTCCCCAGCCCCACCCTCCTCCCCGGAGGCCGCCGTGCCGCGCCCGCAACCTCCCGTCGTCGTCGTCCCGGGCATCACCGCCACCAACCTGAGGGACGAGTACCCGGTGGACCCCGAGGGGGTGTGGGGGATGGTGCGGAAGAGCTGGGAGCGGATCCAGCTCCACCCCGACGACGTGCGCTGGGAGCAGAGGGAGCCGGCTCGCGTGCGCGCCGACGCGGTCTTCGGCTTCCCCTACGGCGACCTCGTTGAGGAGCTCCGCCACGACCTGTCCGAGGCCGCGGACGAGCCCGTCCCCGTGTATCCCTTCGCGTACGACTGGCGCCAGCCCCTGGACGCCGTGGAGGCCGACCTCGCCCTGTTCGTGGAGGAGGTGGTCGCGCGCACCACGCTCCTGCGCCACTACCACGCCGCGGGATACGCGGCGCGCCGCGGGCAGGTGGACCTGGTGGGGCACTCCATGGGCGGGCTCGTCATCGCAGGATACCTGCAGCGCACCGCCGGCAAGCACGTCCGGAAGGTGGCCACGCTGGGCACGCCGTTCCGGGGCTCGTTCGAGGCGGCCCTCAAGATCGTCACCGGACAGGCGGAGCTCCCAGGCGACGCCCAGTCACGGGAGCGGGAGGCGGCGCGGCTCACGCCGTCGCTCTACCACCTCCTTCCCCGGTACCGGGGCGCGGTGACCGCGGACGGGGAGCTCGGCGTGGACCTCTTCCGCGCGGCCACCTGGCAGGCGTCGGTGGTGCGCACGCTCGCCGAGCAGATCCGGATGCACGGGCTGGAGGGATCGGGCCGCGACGCGGATGAGCTCCTCCCCGCCGCCCGGGAGCTCCTGCAGCGGCTCCTGACCCAGGCGTCGGGCCACAGAACCCGAGTGGGGAACCTCGGCCTGTCCGCCGTCGGGCTCACGAGGGACGACTGGCTGGCGGTGGTGGGGCTCGGCGAGGAGACCCGCGTGCACCTGCACATCGGCGTGGGCCCGGACGGCGGGCCGTGGTTCGACCTGCGCTCCGCCGACCGGAAGAACGGATACCCTGGAGGAACGCCCGACAGCTCCGGCGGCAGCGGTGGGGGAGGCGCCGGGGACGCGCCCGCACGCCCGGTGGACACCGGCGACGGGACCGTCCCCTACGAGGCGGCGGTCCCCGCCTTCCTGGGGCCGGAGAACGTGGTGGGGGTCACCGACGACGACTTCGGCTACTGGGAGCTCAGGGACCGGCTCCTCGCCCGGGGCGTGGCGGGACGGCACGCCAGCCTCCACACCCTCCTTCCGGCGATGAACGTGGTCCAGAAGCTGGTGGCGTGCCACCTGAAGGGCGAGGCGGGAGGGAAGGGGACGGCGCACGGCGGCGTGTGGGGGAGGCGAGCGCCCGACCTCGCTCCGGACGCGCCCTGGAAGCCGCCCCTGGAAGGTCTACGCGAGAAGCGATAGCTGGACGGGAGGGAACCCGGAAGCGCCGCGGGGGACGGCCTGGCGCCTAGTGCGGGTCGGCCGGCTCCGGGCGGTGCCTGCGGTAATGGGCCGCCACCTTCGCCCGGTTCCCGCACCGGGCCATGGAGCACCAGCGGCGCCGGCCGTTGCGGGAGACGTCGTAGAACCACCGGCCACACCCACCGGCGGCGCACTGCCGGAGGCGCGACCGGTCCCCGTGGGCCAGGATCTCGGCGGCCGCCGAGGCCACGGGGGCCAGGAGCCCCTCCGGGAACCGAGCCTCCTCCGCTTGCGCCAGCGCCACAGCCACGCCCTGGGAGTCCACACGCAGCGACGTGCTCCGCGCGCCCAGGACCCGGTTGAGGGCGAAGATGGCGTGCTCGGGGAGGAGCGCGCCCTGCTGGAACGCCGTCACCGCATCGCCCACCGCGTCCCGGAGGGCGAACGCCTCGGTGACCAGGATCCGCGTCAGGGGCGGGCTCGCAGCCAGCCGCCTGAGGTCGTCCTCGGTGGCGAGGCCGGCCCGGTGGAGCCAGGTCGCCACCCGCTCCGGCCCCGGCCCCGTGTCGAGGCCGGCGTTGAGGAAGTCCAGGGCGAGCTGGTCGGCTTCCTGGGGAAGGGTAGCGGGTTCCATAACCATTGAAATCTGGTTACATCGGTAAAGACGTGCAAGAACCATTAAATAATGCTATGGTAGGTTAGTATTGGGCCGAGTGCAGCGGAAGTCCCGCCACGCGGCCTTCTCCGAAGACGTCCCAAGGGTGACGCGGCGTGCCGACGCCCGGCATTGGCGCCGCCGCCTGCGGGTCCCCATGATCACCGGGCCGTGGCGCGGCAGCGGGCGGCCGGCGCCGGGAACGAGGAGGGGGACGAAGACGCGCATGACCATCGGGGCGACGATCGGACGGATACGGCGCAGCAGCACTGGACGCTCGGCGGGCTTCGTCGGAGCGGCCGCCCTGGCGTGGGCCTCGTGGCAGGTGCCCGCGGCGTGCCAGGCGCCGCCGGCGCGGCACACGGTTTCATCCGACGGGCACCCCATGGCCGTCTGGGAGAGGCGCCCTGCGGAGCCCCACGCCGCCATTCTCCTCCTCCACGGCCGCACCTGGAGCACGCTCCCCGACTTCGACCTCCAGGTGCCGGGCGAGGAGCTCTCGCTCATGGACGGACTGGTGGAGCTGGGGTACGCGGCGTACGGCCTCGACCAGCGCGGATATGGTGCGACACCCCGGGACGCCTCCGGGTGGCTCACCCCCGACCGGGCGGCGGCGGACCTGGCGGCGGTGCTCGGGTGGATCCGGGAGCGGGAGGGCGGGCGACCCGTGTACCTGCTCGGGTGGTCCCAGGGATCGCTGGTGAGCCAGCTCACCGCGCAGCGTCACCCGGATCTGGTGGATCGTCTCGTCCTCTTCGGCTACCCCTTCCGCCCGGGCACGAAGCCCCCGGTGGAGGAGCCCTCGGGAGACCCGCCGCGGCGAGCCACCACGGCGCAGGCGGCGGCGAGCGACTTCATCACGCCAGGCTCCATCTCCCAGGAGGCGGTGGCGAGCTACGTGGCCGCGGCGCTGGCGGCGGACCCGGTGCGGGTGGACTGGTCCCGGACCCACCAGTGGGGGGCGCTGGATCCGGCCCAGGTGCGCGTGCCCACGCTCGTGCTCCACGGGGAGCGGGACCCACTGGCGCCCGCCGAAGCGCAGGCGGCGCTCTTCCAGGGGCTGGGCACGCCCGACCGGGCGTGGGTGGTGATCCCCGGCGGGGACCACGCGGCCTTCCTGGAGTCGCCCCGCCGCTACTTCCTCGCCGTGGTGGACGCGTTCCTGCGGCGTGGCGCCGCCTTGCCCGGTCGCCAGCGGTAGCGCTCCAGGGAGATGCGGCTGCACGAGTCGAAGACGACCCCCTCGGCCTCCAGGAGCACGCGCTGGATCGTCGCGAACGCCGAGCCCCCGGCGCGGCGGCTCACCTCGCCCCGGGCATTGACGACCCGGTGCCAGGGGACGTCGCTTTCGTCGGGGAGCGCGGCGAGGGCGTAGCCGGCCTGGCGGGCCCGGCCCGGGAGGCCGGCCAGCTCGGCGACCTGGCCGTAGGTGGCGACGCGCCCCCGGGGGATGCGGCGCACCACGGCCCAGATTTGGGCGTAGGTGATCACGGAGTGAGAAGATAGAGGATGGCGATGGACACGCACGAGCACGGCGGGCCGGCACCTGCCGAGGAGACGCTGGACCCGACCACCGACACGGAGTGGGAGGAGGTCCGCGCGCTCGGCCACCGGCTGGTGGACGAGATGGTGTCGCTGCACCGGGGAATCGGCGCGGGGCCCGTCTGGCGCCCCGTGCCCCCGGAGGCCCGGCGGGCCCTGTCGGGGCCCCTCCCCGCCGGAGGCGCGCCCCTCGACGAGACGGTGGCGCGGTTCCGCGAGCACGTGCTCCCCTACCACCTGGGGAACATCCACCCGCGCGGCTGGGGGTGGGTGAACGGCACCGGCACCACGGTGGGGGCGTACGCCGACTTCGTGGCCGCCGCGATGAACGTGAACTGCGCCGGAGCGCATACGGGCGCGCTCTTCGTGGAGCGGCAGGTCGTGGAGACGCTGAAAGCCGCCATGCGGTGGCCGTCGGCGGGCTCGGGGATCCTCGTGTCGGGGGCGTCCATGGCGAACCTGGTGGGGCTCGCGGCCGCCCGGGACCGGGCAGGCGCCCGCTCGCCGGTGGGATGCGCCCCGGTGGAGGTGGGCCGGGAGGGCGTCGCAGCACTCCCCCTGACGCTCTACGCCTCCGAGGCGGTCCACAACTCGGTGGACCGGGCCGTCCGCCTTCTGGGGATCGGCACCGACCGGCTGCGCAGGATCCCGGTGGACGGCGCCTGGCGCATGGACATCACGGCGCTGGAGCGGGCCATCGCCGCGGATCGCGCCGCGGGCCTCCGGCCCTTCTGCGTCGTGGCCACCGCGGGCACGGTGGACCACGGCGCGGTGGATCCCCTGGAGGCCATCGCCGACGTGTGCGCCCGGGAGGCGCTCTGGATGCACGTGGACGGCGCCTTCGGCGCGGTGGCCGCCCTCTCCGCGGAGCTGCGCCCCCTGGTGGCGGGGATGGAGCGCGCCGACTCGCTGGCGTTCGACCTGCACAAGTGGATGCACGTGCCCATCGAGGCGGCGTGCATCCTCGTGCGCGATCCAGCCGACCACCGCCGCCCCTTCGCCTCCTCCGCCAGCTATCTGAACGCGCTGTCCCGCGGCGTCGCCGCCACCGACCGCTGGCTGTACGAATACGGTCCGCAGCTCACCCGCGGGTTCCGGGCGCTGAAGGCCTGGTTCCTCCTGCTCCACCACGGAACGGAGAAGATCGGCCGGCTGGCCGCTCAGAACGTGCGCCAGACCCGGCACCTCGAGGAGCTGCTGCGCGCCGAGCCCGGCGTGGAGGTGCTCGCCTCGGGTCCCCTGTGCGTGCTCTGCTTCCGGTGGCGGCCGCAGGGCATGGACCGCGACGCGGTGGACCGCCTCAACGAGGAGCTCCTCGCCGAGCTCCAGGAGTCGGGGCGCGCCGTGGTGTCCAGCACCTCGGTGCGCGGCGCGTTCGCGCTGCGCCTGGCCATCACCAACCACCGCACGCGGAGCAGTGACCTGACCGAGCTGGTGGCCGCCGTGAGGGAGCTGGGTAGCCGCCGGGCGCTGCCCGGCGAGGCCCACCGGGGCCCCGCCGCCCGAGCGTGACGACATGGGCGGCGGCGCAGGAGCCGCCGCGCACACCGACGAACCCGAACCTCCAGGAGCCGACATGGAATCCCTCCAGTACCCCATCGGGAAGTTCACCCCCAAGGGCTCGTCCCTCACCCCCGACGAGCGCAGCGCGCTCGTGGCGCGCATCCGCGCGCTTCCCGGGGAGGCCCGCGCCGCGGTGCGGGCCCTCGACGAAGCCCAGCTGAACACCGGCTACCGCGAAGGGGGGTGGTGCCCGCGCCAGATCGTGCACCACCTGGCCGACTCCCACGCCAACGCGTTCATCCGCTTCAAGCTCGCCCTCACCGAGGACGCGCCCGCGGTGAAGACCTACCATCAGGATCGCTGGGCGCTGCTCGCGGACGTGTGCGGGGTCCCGGTGGAACCGTCGCTGGCCATCCTGGACGGGCTGCACGACCGCTGGGCGCGCCTCCTCGAGTCGCTGACGCCCGACGACTTCGTGCGCCGCGTCCGCCACCCCGAGCTGGGGGACGTCGACCTGGACTTCCTGCTCCAGATGTACGCCTGGCACGGCCGGCACCACGTCACCCAGGTGACGGCGCTCCGGGCCCGGGAGGGGTGGTAGCCGAGGGCCGCCGGCGCGGTCCCGTCAGCCCTTGGGGTGAGGCGTCTTCAGGTCGCCTGTGGTGAACTGCAGGAGGAGCCCCCGGAAGATCCCGGTGAGGTACTGGTTCTCCTCGTGCGGGTGGGTGAGGCGGTCGAAGAGGCCGTGGTCGAGCCAGACGCCGAGGCACCCCGGGCACTGGTCCGCGGACCCCTCCTCCAGGGTGATCCGCTCCAGGCGGCTTCCGCACCTCGGGCAGTGACCCTGGTGGGCGTCCAGCCAACGCTGGCGCTCGTCCTGCGCGCGCACGGCCTCCCGCTCGCGGGCCGCCTCCATGCGCTTCCGGAAGTCCTCGAGGTGGAAGTACTTGTCCTCGTTCCGGCTCGGCTTGGGCCAGGGCTGATGGGGCAGTCGGTGGGTGAACTCGCTCATGAGCACCTCCTGCGCAGGTCCTCTCCATCCAATCTACCCCGGGGCGCAAGAGACGCGCCCCGACCCCGCTCCCTTGACCCCACCCGCCCCGGGCGTACCCTTCCAGCCCATGAGCGCATTCATCGAAGAGCTGCACTGGCGCGGGATGCTGTACGCCTCCACCGAGGGGGCGGCCGAGCACCTGGCCGGAGGGCGGCGCACGGCCTACATCGGCTTCGACCCCACCGCCGCCAGCCTCCACGTCGGCTCCCTCCTCCCCATCATGGGGCTCGTGCACCTGCAGAGGGCGGGCCACGTGCCCATCGGTCTGGTGGGCGGCGGGACCGGGCTCATCGGCGACCCCTCGGGGAAGACCGCCGAGCGGCAGCTTCTCACCAAGGAGAAGGTGGCCGGGAACGCCGAGGGGATCCGCCGCCAATTGGAGCACTTCCTCGACTTCGAGGCGAAGTCCAACCCCGCCCGCATGGCCAACAACCTGGATTGGCTGGGAGGATTGGCGCTCGTGGACTTCCTCCGTGACGTGGGGAAGCACTTCTCCGTGAACCAACTCATGGCGCGCGAGTCGGTGAAGCGGCGCCTGGAGAACGAAGAGACGGGGATCTCCTACACCGAGTTCAGCTACGCGCTGCTCCAGTCCTACGACTTCCTGGAGCTGTACCGCCGGGAGGGGTGCACGCTCCAGATGGGCGGCTCGGACCAGTGGGGGAACATCACCGCCGGCACCGATCTCATCCGCCGCATGGCGGGGGGCAAGGCCTACGGCGTGGTGTTCCCGCTCGTCACCAACGCGGCCGGCACGAAGTTCGGCAAGACCGAGGCGGGCAACGTGTGGCTCGATGCGGCGCTCACGTCGCCCTTCCGCTTCTACCAGTTCTGGATCAACGCCGACGACGCGGACGCCGGACGCTACCTCCGATTCTTCTCGCTCCGGTCTCGCGAGGAGATCGGTCGCCTGGAGGACGCCGTGAAGGCCGCCCCCCAGGCCCGGGAGGCCCAGCGGGCCCTGGCCGAGGAGGTGACCCGGCGTCTGCACGGCGACACGGGGTTGGCCCGGGCGATGAAGGCCACCGAGGTGCTGTTCGGGGGCGAGATCGAAGGGATGGGCGCCGACGAGGTTGCGGACGTCTTCTCCGAAGTGCCCTCGGCGACGCTGCCGCGCGCCGCCCTGGAAGGGGAGGGGCTGGCGCTGGTGGATCTCCTGGCACGGACCGGCCTGGCCACGTCCAAGGGCGACGCGCGCCGCGCCGTGGAGGGGGGCGGGATCTACCTGAACAACAGGCGGATCGCGGACCCGGCCTACGCGGTGCGCGTGGGCGACGCCATCGAGGGCCGATTCCTCGTGCTCCGGAAGGGCAAGAAGAGCTACCACCTGGTGGCGCTGCAGGGGTGAAGGGGCCGCCGGAGCCGCCCCGCTCGGGGCGCCTGGCCCATGGAACGCGCGAGGGGCGCCCCCCGTCGGGGGGCGCCCCTCTTCGCAGCGCAGGGCCGACTGCTCGCCGACGGGCGTCTAGAAGACCACCTGCCAGCCGGCGATGAGCCCCCAGTCGGCGCCGAACTGGCCGCCGTCGTAGCTGTGCACCGCGGGGAACACGTACTCCAGCGAGAGGCGGTGCCCGGCGAAGCGCGTCCCCTCGGGCATGTAGATGTTCAGGCCCAACGGAAGGTCGAGGCGTGAGCCGCTCATGAAGAAGCCGTCGTTGCCCGGGTCGCGGACCGTCTCCAGGTCGGGGTCGGCGCCCTCGATGGCTCCCCAGGACTGGTAGGCCGCCCGGGCCGAGAAGCTCAGGTACTCGTTGGCCCGCACCGAGGCCCAGGTGTTCAGCTCGAACCGATCTCCGGGAGCGAAGTCGCGGTCGTTGGTCCCGAAGAAGAACGTGCCCTTCAGCTGCACGCCTACCGTGCCCGTCTCGTTCTGGGCCAGGACGGTGAGGCCGGGCATGGCGCCGAACACGCCGGCGCCGGGGCGCATGTCGTACGAGAGGGGCTCCTCCCCGGGTGTCGAGAACGGGGTCTGCGCCTGCACGTCCGTGGGCGCTGTCGGCAGGAGGACGCCGGCGTGGACGTGGGCGCGGTACGGGCCGTCGGCGTAGACCCGGTACAGCCCGGACAACTCCATGTCGCCGAGCTCGTCCGACTCGGTGATGTAGAAGATGTCGCCGCCCGAGGTGAGCTGCTCCCGGTGCCGGAGCGAGTAGCCCATGTTCGCCGTCAGGGTCAGGTCCGACGTGGGCGCAAACGCCAACCCCACGCTGTGGGTCTGCGTTCGCATGGAGAGCGGCGAGACCTGGTAGTAATCGAACCAGAAGTCCCAAGGCAGCTCCGAGTCCTCGAGCCAGGTGCCCGCGGAGCTGAGCTGGTTGAAGCGGTAGGTCAGCTCGAACTCGCCCATCTCCAGCGTGCGCCCACCGAGGACGCCGAAGGGCGCCTGCGCGTCGGGACGCTTCGATGACCAGGCCAGCTTCTCCTGTGCCGCCGCAGGCATGGCGATGGCCAGGAGCACGACGATCAACAGGCCCTTGCGAACCATGGGTATCTCCTCCGACTCGATGCATGGCCGGGCACACCGGCCCCTGACGTTCCAGCTTTCAAGATGCCTCCTGTAGGCTGCAGAAAACAAGTGTTTCCTGCACGCCCCGCCTGGGCCCCCCGGCCCTTGACCCTCCTCCGGGTTTGGCCGAAAGTGTCCTCTCGGACATCCTCCGCCGATGCATCGGCGGTTCCCATGTGGGCGCGAGAGGGCCATGAACAAGCCATTGGTCGGGGTCGTCATGGGTTCCAAGACCGACTGGGACACCATGTCCCTTGCCGTCGAGACGCTGGAGGCGCTGGGCATTCCCTGCGAGGCCCGGGTGCTCTCGGCCCACCGCACCCCGGACGCGGCCGCCGAGTACTCGGCCACGGCCGAGGAGAGGGGCCTCGAGGTGATCATCGCGGCGGCAGGTGGCGCCGCGCACCTGGCAGGGGTCATGGCATCCAAGACCGTCCTCCCCGTGCTGGGCGTGCCCATGAAGGGGTGGTCGCTGGACGGCCTCGACTCACTGCTTTCCACCGTGCAGATGCCCCGGGGCGTGCCCGTGGGCACGCTTGCCATCGGGAAGGCAGGGGCGGTGAACGCGGCGCTCCTGGCCGGGCAGATCCTCGGAGCCGCGCACCCGGAAATCCGCGAGGCCGTTCGCGCCGACCGCAAGGCACGCACCGCCGAGGCGCTGGCGGACCAGGATCCCCGGAAGGGCTGACGCGGCCGAGGTCGCCGAGGGGGGGAGTGAGCATGCGGGCGGGGTCCCGCTCGGAGCGCGCGTACTGGGCGATGATCCTGGTGCTGGCCAGCGTCGCCGCGCTCATGGCCTTCCACCCGGAGGGGCTGTCGCTCCCGGGTGTCGCCGGGGAGATGCCGGCTCCGCCGCCGGTGATGGCGGCGGCTCTGTTCGCAGTGATGCTCGTCGTGTACGGCGGGCTCGGGTTCATCGGCCTGAGACTGGCGGCCCGGGTCGGGTTCGCTGGCATCCTGGACGACTCGGTTTCGCACACGCAGCGCTTCGGGGTCCCCGCCGCCGCGGGCCTGCTGCTGGCGGCGGGCTTCATCCTCACCGACCTGCTCTTCGCTCCCCTCCACGGGCTCGGCCGGATCCCCCATCCGCCCTTCCCCATCTCCCTGGGGGCCTCCCTCACGGCGGGCATAGGAGAGGAGGTCCTCTTCCGGCTCTTCTTCATCAGCCTCTGGGTCTGGCTCGTGTCCCACGTGCTCCTGAGGGGACGGGCGCAGGGACGGGTGTTCGCTGCCGTCACGGCCGTGTCGGCGCTCGCCTTCACCGTGGCGCACACCCCGGCGGTCATGTACCTCATGGGCCTGGAGCGGGTGGGCGACATCCCCCCGGCGCTCGCCGTGGAGCTGTTCCTCCTGAACGGGTCGCTGAGCGTGATCGCCGCGGTGTTCCTGCGGAGCAGAGGCGTGCTGGCGGCGGTCGGCGTCCACTTCTGGACCGACGTGGGATGGCACGTGCTGTGGGGGCTGGTGGGCGGGCCGTGACCCCCTGAAACCCGCCGTGCCGCGCTTGCGTCCGGGAGCGCAGCGCTCCCTCCCGTGCCGCGGGCGGTGATCCCGACCTCCATGGACGCATGCCCATGATCCCCGACGACTTCCGGTACGCCGTCCGCCGCCTCCTGCGCAGCCCCGGCTTCAGCACGGTCGCGGTGCTCTCGCTCGCGCTGGGCATCGGCGCCAACACGGCCATGTTCAGCCTGGTGAACGCCGTCCTCATCCGGGACCTCCCCGTGCGGGCCCCGGAGGAGCTGGTGGAGATCTACACCTCCGAGTCGGACGGGTACGCGTACTCCACGTCGTCGTACCCCGACTTCCAGGAGACGCGCGCGCTCGACGACGTGTTCTCCTCCGTGGTCGGGACGCGCACGTTCCTGGCCCGCGTGGAGCGGGGCGATCGACCGGAGATGGCGTTCGGGGAGCTGGTGTCGTGGGACTACTTCAAGGCGCTCGGCGTCCCCATGGCGCTCGGCCGCTCGTTCCTCTCCGAGGAGGACGCCACCCCGGGCACGCATCCGGTCGCCGTCCTCGGGTACCGCACCTGGATGAACGACTTCGGCGGGGCCGCGGACGTCGTGGGATCCACGGTGAGGCTGGGCGGCACGCCCTTCACGGTCGTGGGCGTGGCACCCGAGGCGTTCACGGGTACCATGCCCGTGCTCGTCACCGGGTACTATGCCCCGCTCATGATGACCCACGTCCTCATGGGGAGCGACATCGACCAGCTCCAGCACCGGGGGAGCAGGAGCATGTTCCTGAAGGGACGCCTGAGGCCGGGCGTCACCGTGGAGCAGGCCAACGCGGCGCTGAAGGCGCTCTCCGCCTCCCTCGCCGAACGCTACCCGGACTACAACGAGCAGCGCGTCATCTCGGCGCTTCCCTCGGGCGACGTGGCGCTCCACCCGTTCGTCGACCGGATGCTCAAGCCCGTGGCGGCGCTGCTCCTCGGCGTGGTCGGCCTCGTCCTGCTCATCGCGTGCGCCAACCTGGCGAGCTTCCTGCTGGCGCGCGCCGAGGACCGCCGCCGCGAGATCGCGGTGCGGCTGGCGCTGGGCGCCACCCGCGGCGCGCTCGTGCGCCAGCTCCTGGTGGAGACCGTCGTTCTCGCCGCGCTGGGCGGCGCCGCGGGCTTCGTCCTGGCAGGCTGGACGCTCCAGCTCCTCATGGCCTTCCAGCCCCCCATCCCCATCCCCGTGGACCTGGACGTGTCGCTGGACCGCACCGTGCTCTGGTTCACCGCGGGCGTCTCGCTCCTCGCCGGCGTGGCGTTCGGGTTGGCGCCCGCGCTCCAGGCCACCAACCCCGACGTCGCGCCTACGCTCAAGGCCGAGGCGGGGCGCACGGGCAAGCCGGGACGCTTCAACCTGCGCCACGCCCTCGTGGTCACGCAGGTGGCGTTCTCCTTCGTGCTCCTCATCGGCGCGGGGCTGTTCGTGCGCAGCCTCCAGAAGGCGCAGCGCATCGACCCCGGCTTCTACACCGGGTCCGGGGCCTTCGTCTGGCCCATGACCGAGCTCTCCGGCTACGACACCCCCGAGGAGCAGCGGGCCTTCGACGACGAGGCCGTCGCGCGCCTCCTGGCGCACCCGGACATCGAGCAGGTGGCGCTCATGGACCGCTCGCCGCTGGGCGTAGGCGTCCAGACCGGGGGGTACGTTCTTCCGGGAGTCCCGTCGGAGCACCCCGAGGGGACCATCGACATCGACAACGCCCACGTCAGCCCGAGCTACTTCGAGGCCATGGACGTGGAGATCGTCCGGGGGCGCGCGTTCACCGGGGCCGACACGGAAGGCGAGCGGGTCATCGTCGTGAGCGAGGCGTTCGTGGACCGCTTCTACCCGGGCGAGGACGTGGTCGGGCGCACCATCGGCGACACCGACGACCCGCTCCGGATCATCGGCGTGGCTCGCGACACCAAGGTCCGCACCCTGGGGGAGGAGCCGCGCCCGTACCTGTACGAGCTCCGGGGCCAACCGAGCTACTTCGGCGGCATGTTCTTCGTGCGCGGAAGGACGTCGGGCCCCGAGCTGCTGGCCGCGGCGCGCGGGATCCTGGAGGAGATGGATCCCGACCTGGCGTTCTTCGAGGCCAAGACCATGGACGAGCACCTGGCCCTGATGCTCTTCCCTCCCCGCATGGCAGCGCTCCTCCTGGGCGTGTTCGGCGGGCTGGCCCTGCTCCTGTCCGCCATCGGAATCTACGGCGTGGTGAGCTACGCCGTGGCCCGGCGCACCCGCGAGCTCGGGATCCGTATGTCGCTGGGCGCCACCGCACGCGACGTCCAGCTGATGGCCGTGGGGGGCGGGATGCGCCTCGTGCTCGTGGGCGGCGCGGTCGGCGTGGCGCTCGCGGGGGCGGTCACCTGGTCCATCTCCCGGTATCTGTACGGGATCAGCGGCACCGACCTGGTGACCTTCGCCGCCATACCGGTGCTCCTGGCAGGGGTCGCGCTGGTGGCCGCGGTCGTGCCGGCGCGGCGCGCCAGCGCGGTGGACCCGGTGACGGCGCTCCGGTCCGACTGAGGCAGGCTGCGGCGCCGCGGGGTCCGGCGGGGGCTGGCCCTGGCAAGCCGGGCGTTCCCCAAAACAAATCCCGCCCCCCCCTCGTAGGGCCGGAAGAGACCCCGGTTCCGGGCCGGGGAAGGTGGTCCCTGTGCGGTGGGCGAGGAGGAGAGCCATGTACGACGAATTCGAACGGGCGTTGGGTGGACGGTCCGCGTCGTCGCGGATGTCGGTGCTGGGGTGGCTGGCGGCCGGGTTCGGGTTCTTCTTCCTGGTGGGGCTGGTGGGGATCGGGTTCGCCATCAACCGCGCCGTGAACCACGTCGAGGGCATCGCCCGCGAGTTCGACGTGGGCGCCGGCCTGGCCGACCTGGCCATGCTGGCCGACCTGGAGGCGCAGAAGGAGCTCATCTCCATGGACCCGGACCGGGGGCTCGACTTCCTCCTGGGACTGGAAGGCGGGGATCCTGCGGAAGCCTTCATGGGTGAGGTCGTGCGCGGGACCTTCGATCTGTCGGGGCTCGGACGGCACGGGCGGCACGCCGTGCACGTGCCTCACGCTCCGGAGCCGCCCGCGCCGCCGGAGGTGCCGGCGGTGCCGGACGTGCCCGCGGTGCCCGACGTGCCCGCCTCGCCCGAGGACGCTTCGGCCGCGGTGCGCTCCGCCGACGGTGCCGTGCACGTGGACGTGGACCGCCGCGGGCGATCGCTGGTGATCAACGCGGATGGTGAGCAGATGCGCTTCGACCTGGTGCGCACCGAGCACGGCGGCTTCCTCACCATCGACTCGGAGGACGGCCAGACCCGCATCGACCTGGTGGGGCGGGGAGACGGTGGCTACCTGGCCATCGACTCCGACCAGGGAAACCTCCGCTTCGACCTCACCAAGGGCGATGACGGCGCACAGCTCCTCATCGAGACCGACGACGAGACCGTGCGGCTGGGCGTGGGCGACGAGGCCCAGGGCATGCCCGTGTGGGTGCCGCGCTTCGACGGGATGCCCGAGCGCCCGCGCCCGGTGTACTCGCTGGAAGCCTCGGAAGGGATCCTGGGCGCCATGTCGTGGTCGGGCTCCGCTGCTCCCGCGGATATCCTCTCGTACTATCGCGGGGAGCTCGAGGCGCAGGGATACGGCCTGCGCCAGGAGGTGCGCGCCACGGACGACGGAGCCGAGGAAGGCGCCTTCTGGGCCCGCAACGAGGCAGACGGTCGCGTCGTGTTCGTGGTCGCCCACGCCCACGCCGGCGAGACGAAGGTGCTCGTCGGGTACGGCGAGGAGCGCTAAACCGCAGGAGGGGTGGCCCCGGCACGCCCGGGGCCCGGCGGGATCGGCAGGTGAGGGGGCGGCGCCATGGGGCGCCGCCCCCTCGTCGCGATCGGCGCCCACACGCCGGCGCCGCCCGTCGAAACCGAACAGGCCGACCCCCCGTATTGCCCTATGTAGAAAACTGCACACGGAGACGGGATGGGCACCTTCCGCATGACCCAGATCACCGCCCTGGTCCTCCGCGCCGTCGCCCAGGGCCACCGCCACGGTTTCGACGTGATGGAGGCGTGCGACCTTCCCAGCGGCACGGCCTACCCGGCGCTCCGGCGCCTGGAGAGGGCTGGACTCCTGCGGGCCCGCTGGGAGAACGCCGCGGCGGCGCACGCGGAAGGCCGGCCCCGGCGGCGCACGTACGAGCTGACCGCGCAGGGGAGGACAGCGCTCCCCGACGCGGAGGAGAAGCTCGCCCAGGTCCGCCGCCTGTTGGAGGTCCCGGCGCCGGTGCAGGTGCGGAGGGCGTGATGGACGCGCCGCGCCTCTGGGTGCGACTGCTGTCGGTGCTGGTGCCGGGGCCGGAGCGCGAGGAGTGGGTGGAGGAGTGGGACGGCGAGCTCGCCGCCCACGGGGGGACGATGGCGCAGGCGTGGGGCGCGCTGCCCGACGCGTGGTATCTGAGGACGGAGGGGTGGACGATGGAGGGGATGCTGAGGGACGTGCGCGCGGCCGGAAAAGCCCTGGCGCGCAAGCCGTTCTTCACCGCGCTCGCGGGGATCACCCTGGCGGTGGGGATCGGCGCGAATACGGCCATCTACAGCGTGGTGGACGGGGTGCTCATCGACCCGCTCCCGTATCCGGAGGGCGGAGCGCTGGTGTCCGTGAACCACACGGCTCCCGGGCTCGGGGTGCCCCTGGTCCCCCACTCCGAGGGCAGCTACCTCCACTACCTGGAGCGCTTCCGGACGCTGTCGTCGTTCGCGGTGTTCGACGAGGACAACGTGAACCTCCTCACCGCGGGCGTGCCCGAGCAGGTGGGCGGCGCGCGGGTGAGCCACGCGTTCTTCGACGTGCTGGGCACGGCACCCCTTCTGGGTCGGGGCTTCGCCGTGGGCGAGGACCGGGTGGGAGCGGAGCCGGTCGCGGTCCTGGGGTACGCGCTCTGGCAGCAGACCTTCGGGTCGGACCGTGGGGTGGTGGGGAGCTCGGTGGAGATGGACGGGGTGCCCCGCCGGGTGGTCGGGGTGATGCCCGAGGGGTTCGCTTTCCCCGCGGCGGCGGGCGTGTGGGTCCCGATGAGCATCGACGACGCCGATCCGGACCTCGGGTCCTTCAACGTGGTCGGCATCGGGAGGCTGGCGCCGGAAGCCACCCTCACCGGCGCGAACGAGGAGATGCAGCGGCTCCTCCTCGCCTTCTCCGACGCGCATCCCGACGAGCTCTCGCGGGACGTGCTCGAGCAGGCCGGGTTCAGGGCCGACATGAAGCCGCTCAAGGACCTCTACGTGTCCGACGTGCGCCAGGCGCTCTGGGTGCTCCTGGGCACGGTGGGGTTCGTGCTCCTCATCGCGTGCGCGAACGTCGCCAACCTCTTCCTGGTGCGCGCGGAGGGGAGGCAGCGCGAGCAGGCGCTCCGCACGGCGCTCGGCGCCACGCGCTCGGACATGGTCCGCCACTACCTGACCGAGAGCCTCACGCTGGCGCTGGGCGGAGGGGTCCTGGGGCTGGCCTTGGCGTCCGTGGGCGTGCGCGGGCTTCTGAAGCTCACACCCGTGGCCGTGCCGCGGGCGTCGGAGATCGGGATCGATGCCAGCGTGCTCCTGTTCACCCTCGCGGTCTCCGTGGGCGCCGGGCTCTTCTTCGGGCTCTTCCCCATCCTGGGCTATCGGCGAGCGGACCTCTCCGGGGCGCTCAAGGAGGGGGGCCGCTCCTCCACCGGTGGCAAGGAGCGCCACCGGGCCCGGAGCGCGCTGGTCGTGGCGCAGGTGGCGCTCGCGCTCATGCTGCTGGTGGGGTCTGGGCTGATGGCGCGGAGCTTCTCCGCGATGCGCAGCGTGGATCCCGGCTTCGAGGTGGCGGACCGCCTCGCGTTCCGCGTCTCGCTGCCGTCGGCGGAGTACGCCGACGCGGAGACGACGCGCCTCCTCCACCGCACGCTCCAGGAGCGTCTCGCGGCCATCCCCGGCGTGGAGGCGGCGGCCCTGGTGTCGGCGCTCCCGCTGGCGGACACGAAGAACGCCAGCCCCATCGAGCCCGAGGACCGGCCCACCGCCGAGGGCCAGCTCGCTCCGCTCGTGAACGTCCGGCAGGTCAGCCCCGGCTACTTCGCGGCCCTCGGCATCACGCTCGCCGAAGGCCGGGAGCTCACCTTCGATGACGGCGGCGACCTGACCCGTGCGGTGGTGGTCAGCGAGGCGGTCGCCCGCACCTTCTGGCCCGGGCAGAGCGCGTTGGGCCGCCGCATCCGTGGTCAGGGGGACACGCAGCACGCGTGGGAGGTCGTCGGAGTGGCGAGCGACGTCCGCTTCGAGCGCCTGGACCGTGAGCCCGAGCTCCTCGTCTACCTCCCGCTCATCTATGGGAACCCGCCGAACGTCATCCAGACCCGGCAGCTCGCCGCCGTGCTGCACGTGTCGGGGGACCCGCTCGCGTTCGTCCCCGCGGCCCGCGAGGCGCTCCGCGAGGTGGATCCGCGCCTGCCCATGGTGGATCCCACCACGATGGAGAAGATCGCGCGCGATGCCATGGCGGCCACGTCGTTCACGGCGCTCCTGCTGGGGATCGCCGCGGGGATCGCGCTGCTGCTCGGCACGGTCGGGATCTACGGCGTGGTCTCCTACGTGGTGAGCCGGCGCACCCAGGAGATCGGCGTGCGCATGGCGCTCGGCGCTCCCGCCTCGCAGGTGCTCCGCGAGGTGGTGGCGCAGGGGATGGTGCTCACCGGCGCCGGCGTGGCGGTCGGGCTGCTCGGCGCGTGGGGGGTGAGCCGCGTGCTCGCGACGCTGCTCTACGGTGTGAGCGCCACCGATCCGGCGACGTACGCCGCGACCGCGGCGGCGCTGACCGGCGTGGCGGCGTTGGCTTCCTGGATCCCCGCCCGCCGCGCGGCACGGGTGGATCCGGTGGTCGCGCTGCGAGCGGAGTAGCAGCGTGCGGGGGGCCCTCGGCTACCGCGCGCCGGAGATCCTGCCTATGTTCCTCGTTCCAGAACGGGCGCCGCCCCGGACCAGCTCCGGGGCGGCGCTTCCACATCCCAGCGTGCGACCGGCGGAGTAGGCACGGTCGCTCCTGCATTCGCACGGACGGTGCCATGCTGGAAGAGATCAAGCACAAGATCGAAGCCGAGATCGCGCATCTGCTCCAGGAGCTCAACGTGGATCTCCCGGCGCGCATCAAGGTGGCGCTGGAGCACGGGGACCTGCGCGAGAACGCCGAGTACAAGTCGGCCAAGGAGCGCCAGGAGTTCGTGCAGGCCCGCCTGAACCACCTCACCAAGAGGATGGGCGAGCTGGGCAAGATCGACGTGACTCAGATGCCCTACGACAAGGTGGGCTTCGGCTCGAAGGTGAAGGTCCGCGACCTGGAGCTGGGCGAGGAGTTCGACTTCACCATCGTGGCGGGCGACTTCATGGACCTGGACGCGGGCCACATCTCCCTGGCCTCACCCATCGGGCGAGGGCTCCTCGGCTCCAAGGCCGGTCACGAGGTGAGCGTCCAGCTCCCCCTGGGCGCCCGGCGCTACAAGATCCTCGAGTTGGTCACTCTCCCCCAGCAGCTGGAGGAGGGCGCGCAGGGCTGAGCGCGCCTTCGCGGCCGCCGCCCGCCCTCCCGCACGCCGGTGATCCCTGCCCTCGAGCTGCGCGGCCTCCGCAAGGGGTACCCCGAGGGAGGCCGCACGCACGTGGTGCTGGACGGCGTGCACACGGTGGTGGCCGCCGGGCAGCGCGTGGCCATCCTCGGTCCCTCCGGCTCGGGGAAGTCCACCCTCCTCAACCTGATCTGCGGCATCGACCTCCCCGACGCGGGGTCCGTGCTCGTCTCGGGCACCGACCTCACCGCGCTGAGCGAGCGTGAGCGCACCCTCTTCCGCCGCCACCGGGTGGGGTTCGTGTTCCAGTTCTACAACCTCCTGCCCACGCTCACGGTCCTGGAGAACCTGCTCCTCCCGGTGGAGCTGAAGGGCACCGTGGGCGCCGAGGAGGAAGCACGCGCGCGCGATCTTCTCGCCCGGGTGGGGCTCGCCGACCGGGGCGGCACCTTTCCCGACCGCCTCTCCGGAGGTGAGCAGCAGCGCGTGGCCGTTGCCCGCGCCCTGGTCCACCGCCCCGACCTGGTGCTGGCCGACGAGCCCACGGGGAACCTGGACGAGGACACCGGCGCCGTCGTTGCCGATCTCCTCGACGAGCTGGTCCGGAGCGACGCGCGCACGCTCGTGGTGGTCACCCACTCCCGCGAGTTGGCCTCCCGCATGGACCGGGTGCTCCGCATGAGCCATGGGAGGCTGGAGGAGGTGCGCCCCTGAGGCTCCTGGCCCGCGCCAGCGCACGCCATCTGGTGAAGCACCCGGCGCAGCTCGTCCTCTCGGTACTGGGGGTCGCGCTGGGTGTGGCCGTTGTGGTGGCCATGGACCTGGCCATCCAGAGCTCCCGGGAGGCGTTCCGGCTCTCCACCGAGGCCGTGGCAGGACGCGCCACCCACGCGCTCGTGGGGAGCGTGGGTGGACTCGACGAGGCGCTCTTCGCCCGCGTCCGCCTGGACGCCGGGGTGCGCGCCTCGGCGCCGGTGGTGGAGGGGTTCGCCACGAGCCCCGCCCTCCCGGGCATGGCGCTGCGCGTGCTGGGCGTGGACCCCTTCTCCGAAGGGCCCTTCCGCCCCTTCCTGGCCGGCGGGTCCACCGGGGTGGACGTCTCGGCGCTGGTGGCCGTGCCCGGGGCCGTGGTGCTCTCCTCGGCCACCGCGGCACGGGCCGGCGTGGCGCCGGGCGACTCCCTGAGCGTGCGCGTGGAGGGGAGGGAGCGGCGCCTCCCCGTGGTGGGCGTCCTGGAGCCCGCCGACCGCCTGGCCCGCGCGGGGCTCCGCGACCTGTTGATCATGGACGTGGCCTCCGCGCAGGAGCTGCTGGGGAAGGTGGGGAGGCTGTCGCGCATCGATGTGCGCGTGGACGAGGGTGGGGCGGGGGAGGTGCAGCTCGCGCGTGTCGCCGGGGTCCTCCCGGAGGGCGTCCGCGTGGAGCCCGCAGGCACCCGGGCCGCCGCGCTCGCGGGGATGATCCGCGCGTTCGACCTGAACCTCACCGCGCTCAGCCTGCTGGCCCTCGTGTTCGGGATGTTCCTCATCTACAACGCCATGACCTTCTCGGTGGTGCAGCGGCGGGAGCTCCTGGGCGCGCTCCGGGCCCTGGGCGTCACGCGACGGGAGATCGTGGCCGTCGTCCTGCGCGAAGCGGTGTGGGTCGGCGCCGCGGGGGCCGCCCTCGGCGTCGCGCTGGGCGTCGTGCTGGGGCGTGGCCTCGTGCGCATGGTGGCCCGCACGATCAACGACCTCTACTTCGTGGTCTCGGTGGAGGGGCTGGCCCTCCCTCCGCAGGTGCTGGTGTTGGGCGCGCTGCTCGGCGTGGGCGCGACGCTCCTGGCGGCGCTTCCCCCCGCGCTCGAGGCCGCCTCCGCTCCTCCCCGGGTGGCCCAGCTCCGCTCCGCCCTGGAGGCTTCGGCGCGGCGGGCCGTCCCCAGGGCAGCGGGGGCGGGGATCCTCCTCTTCCTGGCCGGAGGGGCGCTGCTGGCCGTTCCCACGCGGGTCCTCGCGGTGAGCTTCGCGGCGCTCTTCCTCATCATCCTGGGGATGGCGCTCATGACGCCGCTGGGCACGGTGGGGCTGGTCCGCTCGGCCCGCCCCGCTCTGGCCCGCGGCGGGGGGATCCTCGGCACCATGGCGTCCCGGGGCGTGGTCACCGCCATGTCCCGCACGGCGCCGGCGGTGGCCTCCCTCGTGGTGGCGGTCTCGGTCACGGTGGGGCTCGGCGTCATGATCGGGAGCTTCCGGGGCACGCTCACCCGGTGGTTGGGCGGGACGCTGGTGGCCGACGTGTACGTGTCGCTCCCCTCCACCCAGGCCTCCCACGCCGAGGGGACGCTGGAACAGGCGGTGGTGGACGCGCTACGCTCCCACGAGGCCGTGGCCGGGTGGAGCACGTACAGGGGGGTGGACCTGTCCGACCGCGTTGGGCCGTTCCGTCTCGTGGCCCTCGAGCTGGACCCCCGAGGCGAGGCAGGGTTCGACTTCCTCGCGGGCGGAGGCGCCGGGGCCTTCGCCGCGTACCGCCGGGGCGGGGCCGTGCTGGTCTCCGAGCCCTTCGCCTATCGCCGGGGCGTGGCGGTGGGGGACAGCCTGAGCCTCCCTGCCGCCCGCGGTGACCGCCGGTACGCCGTGGCCGGGGTCTTCACCGATTACGCCTCGGACCAGGGCGTGGTGATGATGGCGCGCGGCGCGTACGATGCGGCCTGGGACGACGGGGGCATCACCTCCCTGGGGCTGTTTCTCCGGGACGGGGCCGACGCCGACGCCGTCGTGGAGGAGCTCACGGCGCGCGTCCCCGAAGGACAGACGGTGATGGTGCGCACCAACGCCACGCTCCGGGACGGCTCCCTGGAGGTGTTCGACCGCACCTTCCAGGTCACCGCCGTGCTCCGCCTGGTGGCCTTCGCCGTCGCCTTCGTGGGGGTGCTGAGCGCGTTCATGGCGCTGGAGCTGGAGCGGGCGCGCGAGTTCGGCGTGCTCCGGGCCAACGGCCTCACCCCGGGCCAGCTCTGGCGGCTGGTGACCACGCAGACGGGCCTCATGGGGCTGGTTGCCGGCGTCCTCGCCGTGCCCATGGGGCTGGTGCTGGCCTGGGTGATGATCTACGTGGTGAACAAGCGCTCCTTCGGCTGGACGCTCCGCATGGAGGTGCACCCCGACGTGCTCCTGCAGGCCGTGGCGCTGGCGCTCGCGGGCGCCGTGCTGGCGGGGCTCTACCCGGCGTGGCGGATGTCGCGCACGTCACCCGCGGCAGCGTTGCGGGGGGAGTGACGGTGCGCCCCGCGCTCACCTCCGCGCTCGCCTCTGCCATCGCCCGCGTGCTCCTGCTGTCCGCGTGCGCGGAGGGGCCCCGGATCCCCGAGGCGCGCCTGTCGCTGGAGGAGACGCTGGGGGGCGCCGATACCGCCGGCTTCGCCCGGGCGTTGGAGCCCCGGGATTTCGTGTTCCCCGCCGACCACGGGCCCCATCCGGACTTCCGCAACGAGTGGTGGTACGTCACCGGGAACCTGGAGGCAGAGAGGGGACGGGAAGTGGGGTACCAGCTCACCCTCTTCCGCACCTCGCTCGCACCGCCGGGACGCGTGGGCCGGGCGACCGCGCACGCGGAGGCCACCTCCGCCTGGTCCACCGACCAGGCGTACATGGGCCACCTCGCCGTCACCGATGCGAGAGGGCGGCGCTTCAGGGCCTTCGAGCGCTTCGCACGGGGCGCCCTGGGGCTGGCGGGGGCGGAGGCGGAACCGCTGCGGGTGTGGGTCGAGGGCTGGTCGCTGGAAGGGTCGGGTTCGGCGGCGTCCGCAGGCGGGACGCGCCCGGCCGACGTCTTTCCCCTGCGCCTCCGCGCCGCCGACGGGGACGTGGCCCTGGACCTGGTCCTGGAGTCCGGGAAGCCGCGGGTGCTGCAGGGGGAGCGGGGGCTGAGCCGGAAGGGCCCGGAGCCGGGCAACGCGTCGTACTACTACTCCCACACCCGCATGCCCACCTCCGGCACGGTCGTGCTCGGCGCGGATACGCTGCGCGCCACTGGCCTCTCCTGGCTCGACCGCGAGTGGAGCACCTCCGCCCTCTCCGACGGGGTGGTGGGCTGGGACTGGTTCGCCCTCCAGCTCGACGACGGATGGGATCTCATGGTCTACGCCCTGCGCAGGGCCGACGGCTCGGCCCACCCCCTCTCCGAGGGCGTCCTGGTGGACCCGTCGGGGACGAAGCGCGCGCTGGAGTGGGATGCCGACGTCACCGTGAAGCCCACGGGCCGCTGGACCTCGCCCGTGGACGGCGCGGCCTATCCGTCGGGGTGGCGCATCGCCGTCCCCGGCGCGGGGCTCGACCTCGAGGTCACGCCGGTCCTGGAGGACCAGGAGCTCGACCTGGCGTTCCGGTACTGGGAGGGCGCGGTGCGGGTGTCGGGCACCGCCGCGGGCCGCACCCTGGCGGGGCGTGGGTACGTGGAGCTCACCGGGTACGCAGGACGCACGCCGGAGCGGTAGAGGAACGGGGGCTAGGCTGAAGTTCCAGCCAGTGGGGTGCGGGTGTGGCTTTGCATGGCAACGACTTGGTCAGGAATCGGGATTCTGGTTTCTGTCTACAGGCGGATGTTCTGGATCAGTTCGAGGGCGCGCTGTTGCTTCGCGTCCGGTGTGGTGA
>DATIKQ010000067.1:0-85555 GCA_035477395.1 Longimicrobiales bacterium | reverse complement strand
ACCTGCTGCGCGACGACCCGGGTTGGTCCCCGGAGCGCATCCGCGAGGCCATGTACGGCGGGCGCGAGACCACCGTTATGCTCAAGCAGAAGCGGCCCGTGAGGATCGGCTACTTCACCGCCTGGGTGGACGGCGAGGGGCAGCTGAACTTCCGCGACGACGTGTACGGGCGCGACGAGAAGCTGGCGAGGGAGTTGTTCCTCGCCACGGATTCCGCCGGGGCGGCCCCCCGCTGAGCGGTCCCTCGTTGGGGGGGCGCCGGCCAGCGCGGCCGGCTGCCCCTCCCTCAGCTCCCCCCCGGCCCCGCCGCCTTCCGGTAGTCCAGAGGCGGGGGCCGGTCCCCCACCAGCGCCTTGTAGACGAAGTTCGGCCCCACGCGCTTGCCGTGCTCCGCCTTCACCTCCTCCACCAGTGCAGCGTTGGTGAAGAGGTCCACTGCGGTCATGGCCAGCGTCTTGGCGCCCACGATGAGCCCTTTCTCGCCGAGGCTGGTGCCTCCCGCCGCGATGGCCTGCCACGAGTGCGCCGCGGTCCCGGGAACCCAGGTGGCCGAGCTCATGCCTCCGGTGGGTACGACCCAGGATACGTCGGCCACGTCGGTGGAGCCGCCCTCTCCCTTCTCGGTGGCGGTGAACGGCTGGATCTGGCCGGCCATCTCCAGGGGGGGCGCGTCCGAAGGCAAGGTGCCGTGGAGCGCCTCGGCGAACGCGCGCTCCTCGGCGTTCCAGGTGACGCCCCCGACCCGCTCCAGGTTGGCGTGGATGGCCTTCTGGAGCGCCACGTTGGGCAGGAGGTTGTAGATCCCGTGGATGACCTCGTAGTCCATGTCCACGCCGGTGCCCAGCGCTGCGCCCTCGGCGGCCTTCACCACCCGGTCGAAGATGGACGCCACGTTGGCCGGGTCCGGGTTGCGGACGTAGTAGAAGACCTCGGCGAAGTCGGGCACCACGTTGGGCGCAGCGCCGCCGTACGTGATGACGTAATGGATGCGCGTCTCCTGGGGGACGTGCTCACGCATCATGTTCACCATCTGGTTCATGGCCTCGACGCCGTCCAGCGCGGAGCGACCCCGGTCCGGCGACGCGGCGGCGTGGGCGCTGGTGCCGCGGAAGCGGAACTTGGCGCTCTTGTTGGCCAGGCTGCTGCTCGAGCTGGCCTCGTTGCGGTCGCCGGGGTGCCAGTGGAGCACCACGTCCGCGTCCTCGAAGAGCCCGGCGCGCACCATGTAGACCTTGCCCGCGCCTCCCTCCTCGGCCGGCGTGCCGTAGAGGCGGATGGTGCCCTTCTGGCCCGTGGCGCTCATCCAGTCCTTCACCGCCAGGGCGGCGGCCGTGGACCCGGCCCCGTAGATGTGGTGGCCGCAGGCGTGCCCCGCGGGCTTTTCCTCGATGGGGGCGCGCTCCGCGGTGCGGTCCTGGGTGATCCCCGGAAGGGCGTCGAACTCGGCCAGGATCCCGATGACGGGTCCCTCGCCGTTGCTCCAGCTCGCGACGAACGCCGTGGGGATCCCGGCGACGCCGGCCTCCACGGTGAAGCCTGCGTCCTTCAGGGTGCTCTGGAGAAGGGCGGAGCTCCGGGTCTCCTGGTATCCCACCTCGGCGTAGTCCCAGATCGTCTGGGCCACCTGGCCGAGGCGAGCGGCGTTGGCGTCGATGTAGCGGGCGACCCTCTCCTTGCCCGACTGGGCCGAAGCGGTCGTGGGTGCCGCCATGGCCGCGAAGGCCGAGCAGGCGGCGAGGGCGAGGAGGGTGCGTCGGGTCATGGTGCGACTCCGGCTCGTGGAACGGGGGGAAGATCTCCCGGCCCCGGAGCGGTGTGGGGAAGGGGGACAGTGTGCAGGGGTGCGGGTGGGATGTCCAGGGCGCGGCCTACCCGCGCTGCGGTGGCCGATGCCCCTCCGCCTCGGCGCCCGGCCGGATCCCGAGCCAGAGGAGGGCGGCCACGACCGAGAGGGCGGCGGCGATGTGCAGCGCCGCTTCCCACCCGATGAAGGCGGCCAGGAGGGGCGTCAGCGCCGGGGACACCAGACCTCCGAGGTTGCTCCCCATGTTCATGATGCCGCCGGCGGTCCCGCTCCTCGGGCCGGACACGCGCATCATCATCGCCCAGAAGGGCCCTTCCACGCACAGGACCAGCGCCGTGGCGAAGGCCAGGGAAACGGC
Source organism: Longimicrobiales bacterium (assembly GCA_035477395.1). Classification (GTDB taxonomy): domain Bacteria; phylum Gemmatimonadota; class Gemmatimonadetes; order Longimicrobiales; family Gaopeijiaceae; genus SZUA-318. The sequence continues at coordinate 83,393 of DATIKQ010000067.1, read as the reverse complement.
GGCCAGGACCGCGCTCCCGGTGTGGGCGCCCACGGCGATGAGGACGCCCGAGCCCGCCATCCCGAACATGGGCACGGCACGCCTCCCCCACACCGGGCCGAAGCGCCCGGCGGTGAGCCGGTCGGCCACCCAGCCCCCGAGGGGGATGGACACGATCGAGAGCACCCACGGGAGGCTGCTCATCCACGCGCCGCCGAGGAGGCTGAACCCCCGCTCCTGCACCAGGTAGAGGTAGAACCAGGAGACGAAGATGTAGCCCACGTAGCCCTGGAGCGTGTAGCTGGCGGTGAGGAGCGTGAAGCTCCGCGTGCGCAGTGTATGCGCGGGAGCGGCTGCGGGCGCGGGGGACGGAGCGGGCGCGGCGGAGCCGTCAGGACCGGGGCGCACGACGGGCTCGTCGGGTGCCCGCACCGCGCGCGGGGGCTCCTTCACGCCAAGCCAGACCAACGCCACCGCCAGCGCAGGGATCGCGGACGCGAGGAGGGCGGCCCGCCATCCCCAGCGCACCATGACGTGGGACACCAGGGGAGGTGCCAGTGCCGAGCCCAGGCCGATGGAGGCGATCACGATCCCGTTGGCCCGGGCCTGGTACGCCGGGAGGACCCACCGGGACACGCCCGCGGCGGAGCCCGGATACGTGGGCGCCTCCGACACCCCGAGGAGGAAGCGCCAGGCGACGAACATCCCCAGCGCGCCCAGGAGCCCGGACCCGAAGGGGCCGACGCCCACGAGGGCCTGCATCGCGGTGGCGCCCACCCAGAGCCACGCCGCCGCGCCCAGCACACGGCGGGCTCCGAATCGGTCGGCGAGCATCCCCGCGGGGACCTGGAAGAACGCGTAGCCCAGCAGGAAGGCGCTGAACAGGCCTCCCATGGCCACCTGCGTCAGGCCGAACTCCTCCATGAGGAGCACGCCCGCGGTGGAGACGTTCACCCGGCACATGTAGCCGGCGGTGGCGGTGGCGCACAGGAGCGCCACGATGCGCCAGGGCGCAGAGGTGTGCTGGGGGGCGCGGATCATGGGCGCTCCGTCAGAGACGCTTCCTCATGATGATCTCGGATGAGCCGTCCACCACCTGGTCGGGAAGCTCGCCCACCACGTCGTAGCCGCGGCGCTCATACAGCGCCCGGGCCCGCGTGTTGAACGAGGACACGCACAGGAAGAACCAACGCGCCTCGCCACGCCAGCGGGCCTCGGCGAAGTCCAGGAGCGCCGTGCCGACCCCGCGGCCGCGCATCCGCGGGGACACCGCGATGGACTTGAGGTAGGGCGAGCCGGCCAAGCCCTTGTCCTGGAGGAAGACCACGCCGCACGGCTCGCCGCCTTCCTGGGCCACGTGCACCTCGTAGCGCGGGTCCCGGCACATCTCCAGGAGCTTCGGGTGGGTGGCCCCCAGTCGGATCCACGGATCCGAGCCCGCCAGGAGCGTAGCCGCCCAGTCACGGTCGTCTGCGGTGGCTTCGCGGATGTCCATGCGTGAGCATAAGCCGGGCTCCTGCGCAAGGCCATGGAGGCTGCGCCCCCGCTCACTCCTGGCGGAGCGCCTCCATGGGCTGGATGGCCAGCGCGCGCCGCACCGGCTTCCAGGATGCCGCCGCTGCGGCCAACGCCAGCCCGAGAGCGACGCCCGGGAAGGTCCAGGGGCCCGCTGGAGGGAGACCGAACGTGAAGAAGGACTCCCCGCGGAGGGCAAGCCAGCCGAGGGCGCTCCCCAGCGCCGCGCCCGCCGCGAGCTGGAGCGCCGTCCCGCCCACCACGGTGCGCGCCACGGAGAGATACCCCTCGCCGAGGGCCACGCGGATCCCGATCTCGCGGGTGCGCCGCGTGACGGCGTAGGACGTGAGGGCGTAGAGCGTCACCAGGGAGAGGAGCATGGCCACCGCGCCTACGGCGGCGAAGAGCACGCTCACGCCGCGCATGAACTTCACGTTGTCCTCGGCGATCCGTTCGAGCGGAAGGAGCGTCCCGAGGGAGAGCGAGGGGTCCACGGCGGCGACGGCCGAGCGCACCTGCCCGGTGAGGCGGAGCGGGTCCCCGGCGCGAACGACGAGCTGATACACGTCGCTCGTGAGGGGGACGTAGAGCCCGGCCGCGCGCGTGGGGTCCACCAGGCCGATGCCCAGGTCGGGCACCACGCCGACGATCTCACGCGAGACCCCGTCCACGACGATGCGCCGCCCCACGGCCTCGCCGCCCCCGAGCACGTCGCGGACGAACGCATCGTTCACCACGGTCACCGGGGCCGCGCCTTCCTCCATGTCGGCGGGCGCGATCACACGCCCCGCGAGCGGCGCGGCGCCCAGGACGTCGAAGTACCCCGGAAGCACCCCGACGCGAGCCGCTGTCTCGTGGGCGCGCGTCGTCGGGGCGGGGCGGTCTTCCCTCGAGCCCGTGGCCTCCTCCGGCTCGACGCGCACCCTCTCCGGGTCCTGCCTGGGGAGGAAGGTGGTCGCGCTGGCCACCGCGACGCCGGGGACCCCGGCGAGCGCGTCCACGAACGCCTGCGCCGGCGGGTGCCCGGCGCCGTTCACCCAGCCGCTCATGATCTCCCCGCGGGGGAGCGCGACCTGGGGGAGCGCGTACGCGGTGAACCCGCGCGCGAACACGGTGGCGACGCCGATGAGGGCGACGGATACCGCCATCTGCACCACGATCATCGCGGCGCCGGCGCGCCCGAGGCCGTGGGCGGCGCCGCGGGAGCCGCGGCGGAGCGCCATCGCGGGATCGCGGCGCGTGGCGCGCAGGGCCGGCCACACGCCGGCCACCGCCACCGCCAGGAGGGTCGCGCCGACCAGGAACCCGATCTTGCTCGCGTCCAGCGAGAAGTCGAGCCAGGGGAGCGCGCTGTTGAATTCCTGCACCCGGCCCATGGTGGCCTGGGACGCCGCGAGACCGGCGGCGGCGGCGAGCGCCGCGATGAGCGTCACCTCCACGCCGAGCTGCGTGACGAGACGCGCCCGGCTCGCCCCCAGCGCCGTGCGCACGGCCAGCTCGGCGGAGCGGGCGGTGGCGCGGGCGTAGAACAGGTTCGCCACGTTGGCGGCGACGACCAGGAGCAGGAGCACGAGCACGCCCAGCATGGCCAGGAGCACCAGCCGGAACGGGCCGTTGACCAGCGCTTCGTGCAGCCGCTCGACCCGCACCCGCACTTCCCCGGAGCGCGGGGCACCCCCCTCCATGGCCTCCACCCGGGCGCGCACGGCCTCGCGGTCCACGCCGGTGCGCAGCACCGCGAACGCCCTCCCCTCCACGAGCGTGGCCGGCCCGGGCTCGGGGAAGGGGACCCAAGCCTCGGGAGCGCTCGGCCCCGGGTAGGCGTCGGGCATCACGCCCACCACCGTGTACGCCGCGCCTGAGAGGCGGACCGTGCGGCCCACCACCGCGGGGTCAGCCTCGAAGCGGCGCTCCCAGAGGCTCTCGCGCAGCAGGACGACCGGGGGCGCACCGGCCGCGGCGTCTGGGGGGAGGAGGAGACGGCCCAGGACGGGCCGCGCCGGGATCGCCTGGAAGAGCGAGGGAGAGACCCGCTCCACAGGGAGCGGCTCGATCTCCCCCGAGGCGTGCTCGAGGTTGAGGTGCGTGCCGTCCAGGAGCCCCACGTGCTCGAAGAACCCGGTCTCGCGCACCATGCCGCGATAGGTGTCTGCGTCCAGGCGGGTGGATTCGCCGTCGGGCTCGGAGTATGCGGTGACGAGCACGAACCGGTCCCCTCCCGGCCACGGCACGCGGCCCCACAGCAGCGAGTCCACGAACCCGTAGCCCGTGGTGGCGATGCCGATCCCGGTGGCGAGGGCCAGCGTCGCGGCGAACGCGAGGACCGGCTGGGTCCGCAGCGCCCGGAAGGCTCCCGCGATCTCCGGCCAGGAGAGGCGCCCAGGGGCGCGGGGCGCGGCGTCCCGTATGCGGTAGCGGAGGAAGGCGAAGGCCACGTCCGCCGCCTCCAGCGAGGTGCGCACCCAGGCGGAGCGCCGTCCGAGCCGGGCGTGCCTGAGGGCGTGGGCCTCCTCGAGGTCGCCCAGCACGTCCTCGACGCGCTCCCCGGGCACCACCCACCGGAGGACGCGGCGGGCCCACGCCGGGGCCGAGGTGCTCACGGGCGCCAGGAGACGGGGTCGAGCCCGTCCCACATGCTCACGTACGCCGAGCGCGCGTCGTGCATGGCCCGGGTGCCGTCGGGTTCCACCGCCACCAGGCGGCGTGCCTTGCCCCCACGCTCGGGCCGTGAGTCGCCCAGGCGGGAGGATACGAGCCCCTTCTGCTCCAGGCGCTGCAGCGTGATGTACACCGCCGAGCGACGCGCCGAGCGCCCGGTGCGCTCCTCGATCTCCCTGGCGATGGAGACGGCGTGGGCCTCCCCCGGTCCGAGGCGCGCTGCCGCCAGGAGGACGAGAAGCTCGAACTCGCCCAATCCCCGATGGCCCATCGCCGTCCTCCTAAAAAGTCACAACGTAATCTAATCGGCGACGGGCGCGCGGCAACTAGGCCGGTGGCGGCACCGTCACGACGCCGATCCCCCGGCCCGCGTCCCACTCGATGGCGGTTCCGTACTGGCTGGAGCGCTCGACGAGGTCCTGGATGATCTTCCGGCCGAGCTCACGGTCCGCCAGCATCGGCCGGCCCCGGACCGCCGCGGGCTTGCCGAAGCCGAGGGTGATGGGATGGAGCTCGAGCGAGACGAGGCGCCCGTCCTTCCAGGTCGGCATGGCCACGACGGATTCCCAGATCTCCCGGTTCACGGGGAATCCGGTGGTCTCGTTCCGGTAGCGGGATGCGTTGAAGTCGGCCACCCACTTGCCCATGTCGTCGGCGACGCCGTAGGGCTCGTAGTTGTCGTAGGGGAGACGGAGCAGCGTTTCGTTCTGGAAGATGAAGTCACCGAGCGAGTAGAAGATGGGCTTCCCCTTGTAGATCTCGATCCCCGTCAGGTAGTGGGGGCCGTGCCCCACGACGACGGTGGCGCCGGCGTCGATCATCGCCCGCGCGAAGACCTTCAGGTAATCGCCCTGGGTGTGCGCGTGGATCGCCACGATCACGAAGTCCGACAGGGCCTTCGCGTTCCGCACCACGTCGGCGTTGGCCTGCAGGTCGCCCGCGTGGGGCTCGGTGCGCACCCCGGCGGGCTCGCCCGCCTCCAGGCGCGTGCCGAATACGCTGAGGGGCTGCCCGGGCTCGGTGACCCGCTGGCCCATCTTCGAGAGGACGCCGCGCATCTCCTCCAGGTGTCCCGGCGTCACGACCTGCCTGCTCGTGAACCGGAGCGGGTTCAGCCCCGGGCGCCCGCGCACGCCGCCTCGAGGCGCGCCGGCCCGGGAAGCGTCGCCGAAGGTGGACGACGCGGAGATGAGCGCCACCCGGCCCTCGTGGGTCTCCACGAAGCGTGCCTCCCGCGCCTCGTACAGGTCCTCCCCGGCGCCCGCCGTCACCAGCCCGGCCGCCTCCGCGTGCTTCCGGGTGAGGCGCATGCCGTCGTAGCTGTAGTCCCCCGTGTGGTTGTTCGCCATGGACACCAGGTCGAAGCCGGCCCAGACCAGCTCCTTGGCCAGCTTCGGCTCGGCTCGCATGTACGTCCCGCCGCTCTGGGACGCGGGCGACGGCTCGTAGTCGTGGAAGAGCATCTCCAGGTTGGTGAAGGAGACGTCGGCGCTCCGCACCAGCTCCATGAGCCGGAGGAACTCGGGCTCCTTGAACGGCGAGATGGCCCGGGTGATGATGGCGTCCCCCGTGAGCGCCATGGTGAAGGTCCCGTTCCCGGAAAGGCTGCCGGAGGGGTCCGTCTGGGCGAGGGCGTGCGCGGGGGTCGAGAGAGCGAAGAGGGCAGCGGCCAGGATCGGCCAACGGGCGGAGGAGGAACGCGGGGTGAGCATGGAGCGGCTCCAGCCAGGTAGGAAATGCGCGACCAGCTGACTATACGGGGTCGCCGGCCGGGAGGCCAACGCGCCCGGACATGGAGGCGGGGCCGAGCCCCCGTGGGTAGATTCCAGGCGGCGGGGCCGCACCGAACGCCGGAGGATTCCATGAAGCTCGCCGAGACGAAATACGACAACCGCACGACCGGGTGCTGCGCCGACGTGGACCCGGCCGCGTGGGACGGTCGCACCCTGGTCTGGACGGACCAGCGGTGCGTGAAGGAACACATCCGGGCCCTCTTGCACGTGCCGCTGAACTTCGGCGCGGTCATGAGCCGCGCCCACGCGGCCATCGAGAAGGCGGAAGCGTACCCGGAGCAGCCCCTCTGGCTGTGCGACGAGACCTCCCCGTGGGGCTCCGACCTGTACGTGCCCGTGGACCGTGCGGTGCCCGGCGCCCGGACCGAGATGCTGTCGGGGACCTTCGTCACCAAGGTCTTCGAGGGTCCCTACCGCGACGCGGGCAATTGGGTGCGCGCCATGCGGGAGCACGTATCGGCTAGGGGGCTCGAGTTGGTCAAGCTCTACGTCTTCTACGCCACGTGCCCGAAGTGCGCCAAGCGCTTGGGGCACAACCGGGCGGTGCTTTTCGCCCAGGTCCGCTAGCACGGGAACCGACATGCTCATGAAGAGGATCGCCTTCATCGGGCCGGGAGCCATGGCCGAGGCCATGATCGCGGGCCTGTTGAAGCAGAAGCTGGCGAAACCTCCGTCCATCGTCGCGTCCGGCCCCCGCGCGGAGCGGGGCGAGGAGCTGAAACGGACGTATGGCGTCACCGCGACCACGGACAACGCGGCGGCGGCGCGCGAGGCGGACGTGGTCGTCCTCTCCGTGAAGCCGCAGAGGCTGACCGAGGTCATGAAGGGCCTCGCGGGAGTGCGCCCCGACGCGCTCGTGATCTCCATCATCGCGGGGGCGAGCCTGAGGAAGCTGGGCGCGGGCCTCAAGCACAAGGCCGTCGTCCGCTCCATGCCCAACACGCCGGGGCGGATCGGCCAGGGGATCACCGTGTGGGCCGCGTCCCGGGAGACCACGGAGGAGCAACGGCTCGTGGCCCGCTCCATTCTGGGCGCGCTGGGCGACGAGGTGTTCGTGGAGGACGAGGGGTACCTGGACATGGCCACGGCGCTCTCGGGCACGGGGCCCGCGTACGTGTTCCTCTTCACGGAGGCGCTCATCGACGCAGGGGTGCACATGGGGTTCCCGCGCCGGATCGCGGAGCGCCTCGTGCTGCAGACCCTCAAGGGCTCTGCGGCGTTCTACGAGCAGGCCGGGAGCCATCCGGCCACCCTCCGCAACGAAGTGACGTCCCCCGGTGGCACGTCCGCGGAGGCGATCTACTACCTGGAGAGGGCGGGCTTCCGCACGGCCATCTCGCGCGCGGTGTGGGCCGCCTACCAGCGCTCGCTCGAGCTGGGCAAGGAGAAGCCGGGGCACCTGCCCGGGGGGGATGCCTCGGGCGGGGAATAGCGCACCCGCACGAAGGGGGGCAGCCAGCCGAGCCCCGGAGATCGCACCCGGGCCTCCCGGAAGGCCCGCCGCCGGTTTCCGTCGTAGATTGGCCCCGTACCCGCCCCGATCCACGGCCAGCACGGGAGCATCTCCATGCGCCGCGTTGCTCGATCCATCTCCAGCCCTGCCCTCTCCGCCCTCCGGTCCGTCATCGCCTTCGCCGCACTCCTGTGCGCGCCGGCGCCGCTCGTCTCCCAGCGCACCGATCCGCTCGCGACGCCGTTGCCTCCCGACGTGGTTCGGCTGCTCGCTGGCGAGGTGAGCGGCCAGATGGCCTTCAACAACCTGGTGAAGCTGGCGGGCGCGCCGTGGGCGCGGACCCCGGAGGAGCTCAGCGGGGCGAAGGGCTTCTACGAGTCTGAGGAGATCGCTCGCATGGTACGGGCCTACGGCATCGAGACCGTCCGGCTGGACCGTTACGAGGCGCCCGGGACCTTCGACTACCCCCTGGAGGGCGAGCTCTGGGTGGACGGGCGACGCACGGCCCGCGTCCCCGCCGATCCGGCGCTCATCGCCTCCGGCTCGCGCACCGGGGAGGTGACAGGACCGTTGGTCTATGTGCCGGACGTGCCCGCGGACCAGGTGGGGCGGTTGCAGTCGGAGGTCGCGGCGTCGCCGGAGCGCTACCGCGGAGCCGTGGCCCTCATGTGGTCACACCCCCGCGGCCCGCTCTTCGAGGCCCTGGACAAGGCCGGGGTGGCGGCCGTCATCAGCTACAATGCCCGCGAGCGCTACCTCGATCCGGATCAGGTGGGGTACACGGGCGGGAGCTACGCCCAGGGAGGGGGCCTGCGCCTGGGGCTCACCGTCTCCTGGCGGCAGTGGTCCGAGCTCCTGGAGGACGTCGAACGGGGGGAGGCGCCCACCATCCGGGCGCGGGCCACGGTCCAGAGTTACCCCAACCGCTTCGAGACCGTGTACGCGTGGATCCCGGGGACGGAGCCCGACCTTCCCGGCGTGGTGTTCACCGCGCACCTCTTCGAGGGATACACCAAGCGGGGGACGAGCGACAACATGGGCGGGCCCGCGGTCCAGCTCGAGATCCTGCGCGCGCTCGACCACCTCATCTCCACCGGGCAGCTCCCCCGCCCCCGCCGCACCCTCCACTTCATCTGGCCCAACGAGATCAGCGGCACCTACGAGTTCGTCCGGAGGGACCCCACGCTCCTCGGGAAGCTCGCCATCAACATCAACATGGACATGGTGACCGAGGGGCTCGGCAAGAACAACTCGGTCTTCACCATGAGCGAGACCCCGGCCCACCTTGCCTCGTTCTACGACGGGCTGGCCGCCTCGGTGCTGAACCACGTGTGGCGCACCAACGACGTCGTCTACCTTCCCGATTCCCCACGGGGCCGCCCCGGGGGCCAGTTCTTCCCCGACCCCATGTGGGAGAAGAACGGATCGGTGGACGCCTTCCGCTTCTTCATCCACGAAGCGACCGGCGGGAGCGACCACATCGTCTTCAACAACGCCTCGGTGGGCGTGCCGGGCATCGAGTTCTTCACCTGGCCGGACCAGTGGTACCACACCGACAGGGACCTACCGGAGAACGCCGATCCCACGCAGATGAAGCGGGTGGCCTTCGTCGGGGCAGCCACCGCCTGGGCGGGCGCGGCGCTCACCGACGAGATGCTCCCGGGGCTCCTGGATGCCGTTTCGGACTACGGTCACCGGCGTGTGGCGGAGCGGGGCATGCCCAGGGCGCTGGAGGCGCTGGACTCTGCGGCCACCGGCGCCGCCGCCGCGCCCGGCCCCTCCGGGAGGGAGCGGGACGCGGCCATGCTCCGGGCGTGGTCGGTCCTGTCCGCGTCGCTCGAGAGGGAGAAGGACGCGCTGCGGTCCGTGGACGCGATCCACACGGGGAGCGTTGTGGCGAAGGGGTTCGTGAACGCCCGCGTGGAAGAGTGGGGTGCGTACTCGCTCTCGATGGGGCGGTGGCTCGTGGCGGCCGCCGAGGCCCGCGGGTTGGACGGAGCGCGGCTCCCCTCCGCTTCGGGGCGCGAAGCGCGCGGGAGGGGCGCGGTTCCCCGTCTGGCACCGCGGATCCGCGGCGTGGAGACGGCCCTCGCGAGGTTCGCGCCCTACACGCAGTGGGTGGAGGCACATCCCGGGGCGGTGGAGGCGCTGGGGCTCAGCCGCAACCAGGCCGCCCAGATCCAGAACTTCGTCGACGGGAAGCGCACGGCGGGGGACATCCTCGGCTGGGTGCGGGGGACGACGGGAGAACCCACCACCCTCGACCAGGTGACCGGCTACCTGCGCATCCTCCAGGAGGTGGGCTGGATCGAGATGTGAGGCGGGCGCGGGGCTGACGCGCGAGCTCTCCCCGCGTCGTCACCCTCGCGCCGTCACCCTCGCGCCGCGAACGAGAAGTGCATCTGCGTGATCACCCACGCACCGTCGCGCAGCTCCAGGACGCCGGTCCAGCGCGTGTCCTTCCAGCCGATGGGCCTGCCGTCCCACTCCCCCAGGTCGTCCAGTATTGCCGACCACCAGGCCACGTCGCCGGAGCGGGAAAAGGTCACCCTCAGGTCGCGCACGTCGAGGTAGGTCGCCTTGAAGCGCGGGTCCATCCAGAAGTCGAAGTTCCGCGCGAAGGCCTCCCAGCCCGCCACCGACGTCGAGTCGGGGTTGAAGATGAACAGCTCCGGGTCGTGGGCGATGACGCGCTCCAGGAGGGGCCGGTCCTTGGTGAGCGCCCAGGCGATGGAGGCGCGGATCGTCCCCTCCACGGCGGCACGATCGGCGGCCCGCTCCCCCGGGCCATCGGGCGGCTCCTGGGCCAGCGCGGGCGACGCCAGCGACGAGAGGAGGGCGGCGCCGAGCGCCAGGACGGGGAGGAAGTCCACCAGCGGGGTGCGCCGGGTCATGCGCGGCTCCCATGAGGATGCGGGTGGGGACGGTTCCCCACGTGCCGATCGCTCCTGGGATCAGGTACGCGGATGGCGCCGGGAGCGTTTCAGGCGGGCCCGCCGGCGGTGTGCCACGGTGGTGTCCGAGCCGCCGCTCAGCCGAGGTCCGGCGCCCCACGCATCCGCGGGAGCTGGCCGAGGCGCCGCAGGTTCTCCTGCGCCGGCTCGTAGTCGGGAGCCAGCAGGAGCGCGACCCGCCAGTGCCGCTGTGCCTCCGACCTCTCTCCCCGGATGTCCGCGATCACGCCGAAGAGGTTCAGCGCCTCGGGGCGACGATCGTCCTCGTCCATGGCCTCTTCCAGCCGCAGGAGGGCCGACGGGAAGTCCCTGGCCAGGACGTGCTGCTTCGCCTGATCCACGAGCGAGGCGTACCGCGCCGGGTCTCCGCTTCTGCGGACCTTCGAACCAACGCCGCCTGCCGCCGCCGTCAGGGCCCGTTCGACGACAGGGTCCGAGCCGCGCGCACCGGCCAGCAAGACGATGCGCGGGCCCTCGGAGCTGCTGATGTCCTCCGGGCCGAGCGCCCCCAGGGTGCGACGCCCGACCGGCGAGAGATCCATCACCACCAGGTCCAGGGAGGGGTCGGTCGCCCATTCCGTGGCCGGCTCACACGGGCCCTCGACGACGACGGCGAACCCCGACGCCCTGAGGGCCTGAACCAAGTCCGCCCGCCCGGGAGAGGGAGACGCTACGACCAGCGCGTGCTTCCTGTCTCTCCTTGCTGATCGCTGGACGCCCTCGCGGATGACCAGGGCTCGCGACACGTCCGACATGGGTCCACCTCCTCGCCACGCTCGGTTCTTCGGCAAGGAAGATGGATTCCGGGCCGTGAAGGAGGCACAAAGACGACCCCGGGCCGCGTTAGCGAGGCGCTAAGAGAGCCCCTGGGCGTCCTCGGCGGCCAGGCCCGGGGCGGAGGCGCCGCCGCCCAATGGGCCTTAACGGGTTCCTAACGCCGGGCGCCGGCGCCTTTGTGCGGCCCTCGCGGGGGAGACCCGAGCTTTGTCCCCATGCACCTCCTCGATGTGGTCTACGTGGGGCTCGCCCTGGTCTTCTTCGCGGTGTCGGCGCGGCTGGTCGGGTTCGCCGACACCCTCATGAAGAGAGGGGATCGATGATCGCGTACTGGGTCGGGCTCGGGGCCACGCTCGTGGTGCTGGGCTACCTCGTCTTCGCCCTGTTCGAGCCGGAGCGGATCGAATGACCGCCAAAGGCGTCCTCCAGGTGGCCTTCTTCCTCGTCGTGCTCCTGGCGCTCGCGGCTCCTCTGGGCCGCTTCATCGCCAGGGTTTTCGAGGGAGGCCGCGTGCCCTTCCTCGGCCGAGCACTCGGTCCGGTGGAGCGGGCCTGCTATCGGCTCAGCGGCATCGATCCGTCCGCCGAGATGACCTGGCGCACCTACGCGGGCGCCTTCCTCGCCTCCAACCTGGTTGGCATGCTTGCCCTGTACGCACTCCTGAGGCTCCAGGGCGTCCTCCCCCAGAACGGCGGCGGCTTCGGCGGCGTCGACCCCGACACCTCGTTCAACATCGCGGTGAGCTTCGCGTCCAACACGAACTGGCAGAACTACAGTGGCGAGACGACGCTCTCGCACCTGACGCAGATGCTGGGGCTCACCGTCCAGAACTTCCTCTCCGCGGCGGCGGGCATGGCGGTGCTGGCCGCGCTCATCCGGGGCTTCGCCCGCCGCGAGACGCACACGATCGGCAACTACTGGACCGACCTGGTTCGCAGCGTCGTGTACGTCCTGCTGCCGCTCTCGCTCGTGCTCGCCCTGATGAACGTGTCCCAGGGGGCGGTCCAGACCCTCGACCTGTCCCGGACGGTGGAGCTGGTCGATCCGTTCGTGACGGACGGCGGTGCGGTCGTCACACAGCAGACGCTGGCCGTCGGGCCTGTCGCCTCGCAGGTCGCGATCAAGCAGCTCGGCACCAACGGCGGCGGATTCTACAACGTGAACTCCGCGCACCCCTTCGAGAACCCGAACGCGATCTCGAACATCCTCCAGATGCTCGCGATCCTGGTGATCCCGGGAGCGCTGTGCACGACGTTCGGCCGGATGGTGGGTGACGTCCGACAGGGCCGCGCCCTTCTGGCGGCGATGCTCGTCGTCTTCGTCCCGCTGACGTTCGTCACGTACGGCGCGGAACAGGCGGGCACGCCGGCGCTCGTGGCCGCGGGCGCGGAGGTGCGCGCCGACATCCACCAGCCCGGCGGGAACATGGAGGGCAAGGAGGCGCGCTTCGGGATCGCCAACTCCGCCCTCTGGGCCACGGCGACCACGGCGGCCTCCAACGGCTCCGTGAACTCGATGCACGACTCGTACACGCCGCTGGGCGGGCTCGTCCCCATGTGGCTCATGCAGCTCGGCGAGGTGATCTTCGGCGGCGTCGGGTCAGGCCTCTACGGGATGCTGATTTTCGCGATCGTGGCGGTCTTCGTCGCCGGTCTGATGGTCGGGCGCACCCCCGAGTACCTCGGCAAGAAGATCGAGCCGTTCGAGATGAAGATGGCGTCTCTTGCCATCCTCGTCCCGCCGGCCGTGGTGCTCGTTGCGACCGCCCTGACCGTCGTCCTTCCCGGCGGCGTCGCTGGGATGCAGGACGGCGGTCCCCACGGGCTGTCGGAAGTGCTCTACGCCTACTCCTCGATGGGCAACAACAACGGCAGCGCGTACGCCGGCTACGGCGCGGATACGCCGCTGGTCAACACCCTGGGCGGCCTGTGCATGCTCTTCGCCCGGTATTGGGTGGCGATTCCGGCGCTCGCCATCGCCGGAGCCCTCGCGGCCAAGAAGCGCCTCGAGCCCGGCCCCGGCACGCTCCCCACCCACACGCCCCTGTTCGTCGCGCTCCTGACCGGGGTCGTGCTGCTGGTGGGCGCCCTGACGTTCGTGCCCGCCCTGGCCCTCGGGCCGGTGGCGGAGGCCTTCCTCATGATGGGCCGCTGAGACATCGACCATGTCCGAGAGAATCCGGCGTCGCTCGCTCCTCGACCCCGTCATCGCGCGCAGGGCTGCCCGGGACGCCTTCACGAAGCTGAACCCTCGGCACCAGGCCCGGAATCCGGTCATGTTCGTCGTCTGGGTGGGCAGCGTGTTCACCACCGGGCTGTGGGCCGCGAGCCTGTATCAGGGCGGCTCGGGGGACTCGGGCTTCACGCTCTCGGTTGCGTTGTGGCTCTGGTTCACGCTGCTCTTCGCGAACTTCGCCGAGGCAATGGCGGAAGGGCGCGGCAAGGCGCAGGCCGAGGCGCTGCGCGCCACCCGGACCCGGGTGCCGGCGCGCAAGCTGGATGTGCCCGGGGACCGGGAGCGGTGGCACCAGGTCGGCGCGCACGAGCTCCGCAAGGGTGATGCGGTGCTGATCTTGGCCGGAGACGTGATCCCCGCGGACGGCGAGGTGATCGAGGGCGTAGCCTCGGTGGACGAGAGCGCGGTCACCGGCGAGAGCGCGCCCGTGATCCGGGAGAGTGGGGGCGACCGCAACGCCGTTACCGGCGGCACGCGCGTCCTTTCCGACTGGCTCGTGGTGCGCGTGACCGCGAACCCGGGGGAGTCGTTCCTCGATCGCATGATCGAGCTGGTGGAGGGTGCGAAGCGGGGTCGCACGCCCAACGAGATCGCGCTCGCGATCCTGCTGGCGGCTCTGACCATCGTGTTCCTGCTCGCGTGCGTGACGCTGGTTCCACTCTCCTTCTATAGCGTCTCTGCCGCCGGCCGCGGCTCCCCCCTGGAGCTCACCGTGGTGGTGGCGCTCCTCGTGTGCCTCATCCCCACGACCATAGGAGGGCTGCTGTCCGCGATCGGCATCGCAGGGATGGACCGTCTCGTGCAGGCCAACGTCATCGCGACCTCCGGTCGGGCCGTAGAGGCCGCCGGGGACGTGGATGTCCTCCTGCTCGACAAGACCGGGACGATCACGCTCGGCAACCGACAGGCCGCCGAGCTGATCCCGACCCGGGGGATCGAGCCCGCTCGCCTGGCCGACGCCGCGCAGCTGTCGTCCTTGGCGGACGAGACGCCCGAGGGGCGGAGTATCGTGGTCCTGGTGAAGAACCAGTTCGGCCTGCGCGGCCGCGACGTGGCCGAAGCGGGAGGCAGGTTCGTGCCGTTTTCCGCCGAGACGCGCATGAGCGGCGTCGATCTGCCCGGCCGCACGATCCGCAAGGGCGCCGTGGACGCCATCGAGGCGTTTCTGGCCACGGAGGGCACCACCGTCCCCGCGGGCGTCAGGGGCGACGCCGACCGCATCGCCCAGATGGGAGGCACGCCGCTCGTGGTGGTCGAGAACGCCCGCGCCCTCGGCGTCGTGTATCTGAAGGACATCGTGAAGGGCGGCATCGCCGAGCGCTTCCGCGAGTTGCGCGCCATGGGCATCAAGACCGTCATGATCACCGGCGACAACAACCTCACCGCAGCCGCCATCGCCGCCGAGGCCGGAGTGGACGACTTCCTCGCCCAGGCGACGCCCGAGGCGAAGCTCCGGCTCATCCGCAGCTATCAGGCTCGCGGGCAGCTCGTCGCCATGACCGGCGACGGCACCAACGACGCGCCCGCGCTCGCGCAGGCCGACGTGGCCGTGGCGATGAACTCCGGCACCCAGGCGGCCAAGGAAGCCGCCAACATGGTGGACCTGGATTCCAACCCCACGAAGCTCATCGAGATCGTGGAGATCGGGAAACAGCTCCTCATGACGCGCGGCGCCCTCACCACGTTCAGCATCGCCAACGACGTCGCGAAATACTTCGCGATCATCCCCGCGGCATTCGTCGGTATCTACCCGGGATTGGCCGCGCTCAACGTGATGGGGCTGGCCACGCCGCACAGCGCCATCATGTCGGCGGTCATCTTCAACGCGCTCATCATCATCGCGCTCATCCCGCTCGCCCTCAGGGGCGTGCGCTGCCGCCCGCAAGGCGCCGCCGCGCTGCTGCTGCGGAACATCCTCGTTTACGGCCTCGGCGGCCTCGTCACTCCGTTCGTGGGAATCAAGCTCATCGACCTCGTGCTCGTCGGTCTCGGGCTGGTCTAGGAGATCGAGCCATGCACGCCCACCTCAGGAACTCGGTGCTCCTCGTCGCGGTGATGACCGTCCTCACCGGCGTCGTCTATCCGGGCCTGGTCACCGCGCTGGCCCAGGCGTTCTTCCCCGGCCCAGCCAACGGCAGCCTGGTGACGGTCAATGGGCGCGTGATCGGCTCCATGCTCGTGGGCCAGCCCTTCGACGATGCGGCCTACTTCTGGAGCCGCCCCTCCGTCACGCCCGGGCATCCCTACAACGGCGCCGCCTCCCGGGGCTCGAACCTCGGGCCCCTCAGCGGAACGCTCGCGGCCCGGGTGGCCGCTCGGGTCGAAGCGCTGCGCCGCTTCGGGCCGGTCGGCGCCGCACCGATTCCGGTGGACCTGGTCACCGCTTCCGCGAGCGGGCTCGACCCGCACCTGTCCCCGGCCGCCGCGCTCTACCAGGTGGACCGGGTCGCCGCGCTCCGGGGCCTCGATGCCGCCGCGGTGCGTGCCCTGGTAGAGGGGCACGTCGAGCCCCGGACGCTCGGGTTCGTGGGGGAGCCGGTGGTGAACGTGCTGATCCTCAACCTCGCGCTCGACTCGATGTCGTCGGGAGGAGGGCGCCGGTGAGCGAGAGGCCGAGACCCGATCCGGACGCGCTCCTCGAGGAGGTCCAGCGCGGGGAAGCGCACCGCGTCCGTGGGCGCCTGAAGGTGTTCTTCGGCGCGACCGCCGGCGTTGGAAAGACCTACGCGATGCTCGCGGAGGCGCGGCAACGCAAGGACGCGGGCACCGACGTCGTGGTGGGCGTGGTCGAGACCCACGGGCGCACCGAGACGGAGAAGCTGCTCGGCGGCCTCGAGATCCTCCCGCGGCGCACGATCGCGTACCAGGGCGTGACGCTCCAGGAGCTGGACCTGGCCGCCGCCCTGGAGCGGGCGCCCGGACTTCTGCTCATCGACGAGCTCGCCCACACCAACGCGCCCGGCTCCGTGCACCAGAAGCGGTGGCAGGACGTCGAGGACGTCCTGGAGGCGGGGCTCGATGTCTGGACCACCCTCAACGTGCAGCACATCGAGAGCCTCAACGACGTGGTGGCGCGGATCACACACGTACGCGTGCGCGAGACGGTGCCGGACCGGATCGTCGAGGGCGCGGACGAGGTTGCGCTCATCGACCTGCCGCCCGACGAGCTGCTCCGCCGCCTCCGCGAGGGGAAGGTGTACGTGCCCGAGCAGATCGCCCGTGCTCAGGGGAGCTTCTTCCGGCGGGGAAATCTGATCGCGCTCCGCCAGCTCGCGCTCCGCTACACCGCCGGGCACGTGGACGACGCCATGCAATCGTACCGACGGGCTTTCGCCGTCCAGGACACCTGGCCCGTGGCCGAGCGGATCCTCGTGGGGGTGGGCCCGTCTCCCTCGTCGGCGAGGCTGGTGCGCGCCACGAAGCGGCTCGCCGATCGCCTGGGTGCGCAGTGGATGGCCGTCTTCGTCGAGACCCCGGCCTACGCGGGGTGGCCCGAGGCCGACCGGCAGAGGGTGTGGGAGACGCTTCGGCTCGCCCGGGAGCTGGGCGCCGAAACCAGCACGATCGGCGGTGTCGAGACGTCCGCCCTCCTGGACTATGCCCGCAAGCACAACGTCACGCGCGTCGTGGTGGGCAAGCCACGACACTCCCGCTGGCGGGACCGGCTGTTCGGTTCGCTCCTCGACCGCGTGATCCGCGAGAGCGGTGACACCGACATCTTCCTCACGACGGGAGACGAGGCCGGAGACGCCCCGACGGCCCCGCCACGGATCAAGACCCGCCGGCATTCGCTCGCGTCGTGGGCGCTGAGCGTGGCCGCCGTGGCGGCGTGCACGGTGGTCGCGACCGCGCTCCGCGACCGGCTCGAGCTCGCCAACCTCATCATGCTGTACCTGCTGACCCTGGTGGGGGTGGCCGCGCGACTCGGCCGCGGTCCGTCCGTGCTGGCGTCTTTGCTCTCCGTCGCGGCGTTCGACTGGTTCTGCGTGCCCCCCTACAGCACGTTCGCGGTCCGCGACACGGTCTACCTGCCCGTGTTCGGCGTGATGCTGGTCCTGGGACTCGTGATCAGCACGCTCACCGCTCGTCTCCGCGACCAGGCCGAGGCGTCCCGGCAGCGGGAGTGGCGTACTTCGGCGCTCCTCGCCGCAAGCCGCGAGCTGACCGCGCTCGACGACCCACAGCGGATCACCGAGGTCGCGGTCCGGCACATCGCCGCGACGTTCGACGTAGCCGTGAGGATCCTGGCCCCGGATGCCTTCGGTCGGCTGCGCGCCCTCGGGTCCACCTCCCTCGAGGGGCCGACCGACGAGCCTGTCGCCGCCTGGGTGCTGGAACACCGGCGCGCGGCCGGCCGTGGCACGGGCACGCTTCCGGCCGCCGCACGCCTCTACCTCCCGCTGGGCGTGGGCGACGGCGTGGTCGGTGTCATGGAAGTGGGGGCGGATCACCTCGAGCAGTTCCGGAACCCGGAGCGGATGCAGTTGCTCGAGACCTTCGCCTCGCAGACCGCAGCCGCCTTGGAGCGCGCGCGTCTCGCCGACGCGAGCGCACGGGCGGACCACCTCGCGGAGCTGAGTCGCCTGAAGAGCGAGTTCGTGGCCGTGGCGTCGCACGAGATCAAGAACCCGCTCAACAGCCTCGGCCTCGCCGTCGAGCTCCTGGCCGAGCGCTTCGGCGGCTTGGACGACGCCGGGGGCCAGCGGCTCCTCGGCTCAGCCACCCAAGACGTCGCCCGCCTCCGGGAACTCGCCGGCGAGCTGCTCGACCTCTCCCGCCTGGAGGCCCGCAACGTCGATTTGGCCCTCGGCGAGCTCCGGCCCGACGACGTCGTGAGGGAGGTGGCCGATGCGGCGCGCCTCCGGGCCGACGGGGCGGGCATCGGCCTCGGCGTCGATCTGCCGGATGTGCTCCCCACGCTACGAGCGGACGCCGTGTACCTGCGCAGGGCGCTGACCAACCTCGTGGACAACGCGCTCCGCCATGCCCCTGCCGGAGGGCGGGTCGTCGTGGGCGTCGACACGTTCCCCGAGCACGTCCAGTTCAGCGTGGCCGACGACGGACCGGGCGTGCCGATACGGGACCAGGAACGGATCTTCGAGCCCTTCGTGGGGGGCGGCGACCGCGCGGGAAGCGCCGGGCTCGGGCTCGCCATCGCGCGACAGATCGTCCGCGCCCACGGCGGCGACATCTGGGTGGACTCGGGGCCGGGTCCCGGTGCCGTCTTCTCCTTCACCATCCCTCTCCCTCCGGCGGCAGCGTCACCGCGGGCCGCCGACACCGAGGTTTCACATGGATGAGTCGTCCGTGTCTCGCTCGTCCCGGTCCATTCTCGTCGTGGATGACGAGCCCAACGCCCTTCTGACGCTCGGGGAGGCCCTCGCGCCGCTGGGTCACCGGCTCCTGACGGCGGGGTCGGGCGACGAGGCGATCACCGCGCTGGCGGACCGCTCCATCGAGCTGGTGCTTCTGGACCTGCAGATGCCCGGGGTGGACGGCATGGCCGTGCTCCGCCACATCGAACGGGAGCGCCCGGGGGTTTCGGTGGTGATCGTGACGGCGCACGGCACCGTCGATGCTGCCGTGCAGTCGATGAAGCTCGGCGCGCTCGACCTGATCCAGAAGCCGTGCTCCCTGGCCGACATCCGCGCCCTGGTGGTTCGACTCATGGACCTCGACGCCCGCCGGGCCGGCGTCGCGAGTGCCTACGACGATCTCGTGCGCCGCGCGCGCCGGCGCATCGAGGAGCGGGACCTCGACGCGGCCGCGGAGCTCATCCGCTGGGCCATCGACACCGACAACAGCCGTCCGGACGCCCACAACCTCGACGGGGTGGTCGAGGAGGTGCGCGGCCACCGTGACGCGGCGCGCAGGCACTGGCGCGTGGCGCTCGAAATGGACCCCGCGTACGGCCCGGCACTGAACAACCTGCACCGGACCGCGTACGCCTCTGTGGCCGACAGGGGAGCCCCGGACCTGGGGGCGTGAGGGCTAGGAAAGCCCCTCTACGTCCTCGGCGGGCAGGCGCAGGGAGAAGATGCTCCCCCCTCCCGGGCGCGGGCGGAAGTCCACGCTGCCCCCCTGGAGACGGGCGGCCTCACGGGCGATCGTGAGCCCGAGGCCCGTGCCCGTGCCCCTGCCCCTGCTGGGCGAGCCCCGATAGAACGCCTCGAAGACACGGCCGCTGTCCTCCTCGGCGATGCCGGGCCCCCGGTCCATCACCTCGAAGACGAGCTCGTCGGCGCGGCGTGAGACCACCACGTCGATCCCGATCTCGCCCGGGGTGTGCCGCAGCGCGTTCTCGACGAGGTTCACCAGGGAGCACAGAGCCTGGACGAAATCGAAGCGTCCCACCGGGATCTCCCCACCGCTGGGCATGGTGACGCGGATGTCGGTGCCTCCGGGGAGGCCGCGGACCCGTTCCAGGGCGGCTCCCACCAGGTCTTCGGCTGCATTGATCTGGGGGTCCAGTTGCGCCCGGCCTCCGCGGATGCGCGACAGGTCCAGGAGGTCGGTGACGTAACGGCTCAGGCGCTCGGCCTCCTCTTCGATCACCGCGGCGGACTCCACGCCCTCCGCGCGGATCTCCGCCGCCGTGGCCCGGATGGAGGTCAGGGGCGTGCGAAGGTCGTGGGAGACCGTCGCGAGCAGCTCGTCCTTGAGCCGTGTGGCCTCCCTCAGGGCAGTCAGCTGCCCGGCTTCCTGCGACAGCCGTTCGATCTCCGCGGCGCGCCGCTCCGCGAGGGCGACCGCTTGCTGCTGTCGGTGCAGGAGCTCGGCGGCGACGGCCGCGGTGGTCAGGAAGGCCACCAGGATCCACCACTCCAGGGGGTCGGCGATGGCGAGCCGATAGAGCGGGTGGAGGAGGAAGAAGTCGAACGCCAGGAAGGACGCCACCGCCACGACCAGGCCGACCACCCGTCCCTCCCGGGCGCTGGCGCCGAGGACGACGAGCAGGTACGCGAGCGCCATGTGCGCCTGGTCGAGCCGCTCGCGATAGGTCCAGAGGGCGACGGTCATCACCGAGCCGATGAGCATCCACCTCACCAGGCCTGCCGCCTGGCGAGGGAGGCGGGCCGGAGACGACGGCGTCATCCCACCTCCAGGCGATAGCCGACGCCGGGCTCGGTGATGATGATCCGGGGTCGCACGGGGTCGGGCTCCAGCTTGCGGCGCAGGCTCGCCACGTACACGCGCAGGTACTGCTGCGGGTCACCCCCCGAGGCGGCCCAGGCGGCCGTGAACAGCTGCCGGTGGGTGAGAGTCCGGCCTGCGTGCTTCAGGAACGCGCGCAGGAGGGCCCACTCCGTGGGTGTGAGGTGTACGCCCTGTCCCTCGCGGCGCACCGTTCGCGCCCCTGGGTCGATGACCAGGTTCGCCACCCTCACGACGCCCTCGTCGCCGGGCACCTCCGACAGGGCCGCGCGCCTCACCTGCGCTCGCGCTCGCGCCACGAGCTCCGCGGGACTGAAGGGCTTGGTCACGTAGTCGTCGGCGCCCTCGTCCAGGAGCCGGACCTTCTCGGCCTCCGAGTGCATCGCGGAGAGCACGATGATGGGCACCGTGGTCCACTTCCGGAGCTCGGCGCACACCCACTGGCCGGGCTTGTCGGGGAGAGCCAGGTCGAGGACCACCAGGTCCGGCCGGTGTGCGGCGGCCAGGTCCACGGCGTCCACGGCCGTGCCGGCCTCGAGGACGCGCTCGAACTCCCGCGCGAGGGCGTTCTTGAGCGCCCGCCGGATGTGCGGCTCGTCGTCCACGACCAGCACCGTGCCCAGCATGTCGCTGCCTCCTGCGGGCGGACGGATCTGGTCAAAGCTAGGGGAGTTCATGATGGCTGCCTACGCCCGGTCGGGCGCGGTCCCGGGGAAGGGGGGCGACGCGCGGGCAACGCTCTCTTTCAGATCCATGAGGATCGCGCCCACGGCGACGAAGATGGCGTAGAACTCCAGGCGCCCGAGGAGCATCCCGACCGATTCCGCCCAGAGCACGCCGCCGGGGGCGTCGGCGGAGGTGAGGCCGATGGAGAGCCCGACGGTTCCGAGCGCGCTGGCGAACTCGAAGAGGCTCTCCTTGAGGCCGAAGCCGTAGGACGCGAGCACGCCGGTGCCGAGGGCCAGCGCCGCCACATACAGGAACACGAACACGGCGGCGGACGCCACCTCCTGGGCGCCGAGGAAGCGCGGCGTCCCGCTGGTGCGGAGGTAGAACTCGTTGGCGGCGTGGCGCGGGCCGAGCCGGCGCCTGAGGTCGAACACCAGGAACCGGTACAGCAGGTACACCCGGTGCTGCTTGAGGCCGCCGGCGGTGGAGTCGGTTCCCCCGCCCACGACCATGAGCAGGATGAGCGTCCACCATCCGATGGCCGGCCACTGGCCGTAGCCGACCGTGGAGAATCCCGTCGTCGTGAGCGACGTCGCCATCTCGAAGAGGGCCACCCGGGCCACCTTGGGCGCCTCGAAGGGCAGGCCCGGGCCGACCAGGAGCAGGAGCACAGCGACCGCGGCTCCACCGAGCACCGCGAACAGGCGGACCTCTCCGCTCCTCGTGAACGCGCGCCAGTCACCGCACAGGGTCCGGTAGGCGGTGACGAAGCTGAGGTTCCCGAGGAACATCAGCAGGATGACGACGAGCTCGACGCTGAACGAGTCCCAGTAGCCGATGGACGCGTCGCGCGTGGAGAACCCGCCGGTGGAGACCGCTGCGAACGCGTGGTTGATGGCGTCGAACCACCCCATCCCCACCGCCCGGAGGAGGAGCGTCCCCACCACCGTGTAGCCCAGGTAGATGCGGACCACCAGGTTGGCCGAGCGGCTGACCAGGGGCACGAGCTGCTCGCCCCGGCCCTCGGCGCGGCTCAGCCCGGTGCCGGGCGGGCCGAGGAGCGCGCTCAGCATGAGGATGGCGAGCCCGGCGCCGCCGGCGAGCTGGAGCGTACTCCTCAGGAGCAGGATGGGGGGCCTGGCGGCTTCCGGCCGGATCACCGACAGCCCGGTGGTCGTCCAGCCGCTGGTGGCCTCGAAGACGGCCTCGGTGAAGTCGAGCCCCCCCACCCACATGAACGGGACGGACGCGAACGTCACGGCGAGCACCCACGACAGGAGCACCACGACGGAAGCGTCCGCGAGACCGAGGGCTCCCCGACCTGCGGCGGGCGTCACCCGCCTCAGCCCGACCCCGAGGCCGGTCAGCGCCAGGCCGGGGAGCAGGAACGCCGGGGCGACACCCTGCTCCCCGGGATAGGCCAACGCGGCGAGGGCAGGGAAGGCGATGACCACCCCTGTGATGACGCCGACGGTTCCGGTGTGGGAGAGGATCTCGGCGTAGCGTACGAGCGTCCCCCGGGCGATGCGGGGGTTCATCGTGCGGCGTCGCCCAGCAGCAGCTCGAGGAACGCGTCGTGGCTCTCCGCTGCCGTGATGACGACGAGCCGGTCCCCATCCTCGAGGCGGCTCTCCCCCTGCGGCACGAACGTCCTGCCGTGCCTGAGAACGGCGGCGACGAGCCCCAGGGAGGCGCCCAGGTCCGCGAGCCGCCGACCGCAGGCCGGCGACGACGGCCCGAGCTCGACCTCGCTCACCAGGGTCTGCCCGTCTCCGAAGGCCTCGTGGCCCCTGAGCTGGTCGAACACGGTCTCCCGCACGAGGATGCCGGCGAGGAGCTCGGTCACGGACACGGCCGCATCCACGCCGAGGCGCACGAAGGCCTCCCGGTTCTCGGGGTCGTTCACGAGCGCGATGGTCCGCCGCACCGAGAACACCCTGCGGGCGACCTGGCACGCCACCAGGTTCCGGTGGTCGTCGGCGGTGAAGGCCACCAGGGCGTCGGCCTGGAGCGCGCCCGCGTCGTCCAGGACCTCGGGCCGGGCGCCGTCGCCGACCACGACGGGCACCGATTCGAGCGCCCTGGAGAGCCGGCGGGCCTCGTCGGGAGCGTCCACCACGAGGGTGACGCGCGTTCCGTTCTTCCCGAACTTGCGCGCCAGGAAGTACGCGGGACGCCCGGACCCCACGAGCAGGATCCTCACCGCCGGCCTTCCCCGGACGGCTCCATGCCGCTCAGGAAGGACTGGACGGCGAGCGACACGGGGGAGATGGCACTGATCCCCAGGTCCCCGTAGGTCCCTTCCCACTCGGGGAGGAAGACGCGGGCCATCACCTTCTTCACTCCGAAGATCTCCCGCGCCACCTGTGCCACCATGAGGTTGAGGGTGTCGGAGTCCGTGGCCGCGAAGAGGACGTCCGCATCGGACAGCCCGGCCTGCCTGAGGACGCGCATCTCCGCCGCGTCGCCGATGACCGTGAAGCCGCTGTACTCGCCCGAGAGGGCGCCGAAGGCGTCCTCGTCCCGGTCTACGATGACGACCTCGGCCCCCCGGCCGCTGAGGAGGCTTCCGGCGAGCGAACCGACCCGCCCGCACCCGACGATGACGACGCGCATGCCCGGCTGGTCGGCCCGTGCGGGCACCACCGGCCTGAATGGCTCCATGACCTTCCTTGCTCTGCGAGAGGGCGCTGCCCGGCGATCAATGCTCGTCAGGGGGCCGCTAAGAAGGCACAAAGGGCGTGTTGGGCCCCGTGAGGAATCCGTAAACGAGGGAGGCATCGGGCCCGCCCTCCTTGTTGCCCCGCCACGGAATGCCGATCCTTGGGCCGGAGAACCCGAACCGGCCGTGCCCCATGCCCGATCCGAAGAAGCGCCTCATCGTCGTCGGCGACCGTGTCCTCATCCAGCCCGAGGAGGGCGAGGACAGGACCAAGGTCGGCCTGTACCTTCCCGCCTCGGCGGTGGACAACCAGGCCGTCCAGGGGGGCAAGGTCCTGGCCACCGGCCCGGGGACCGCGGTGTCGGCGCCCACCGAGATCGACGAGGAGCCCTGGAAGACGGGCCACTCCGAGCCGCGCTACGTCCCGGTGCAGGCGCGGGTGGGCGACTTCGCCATCTTCTTCAGGAAGGCGGCGGTGGAGATCACGTTCGAGGGGAGCCGGTACCTGGTCGTGCCCCAGGCGGCCATCCTCACGCTGGTGCGCGAAGAGGACGAGAACGACCCTGGACTCCTGCCCTTCGGGTGACCCCACGCCGTCGCCCCAAGCCGCCCCGTGAGCGGGCGGTGAGCCTGGACCGGTACCGGTCCATCATCCCCGACTGGACAGCCTTCGCCGAGGCGGCGGAGCGACCCGAGCCCCAGGTCTTCCGCGTGCGCACCGGGCGCATCTCCCCCGAGGCGCTCCGCGAGCGGCTGGAGGCGCAGGGGTACCGACTCAAGACGATGGAGGGCCAGCCCGACTTCTTTCTCGTGGAGGACGGCCCGCGCCCCGTCTCGTTCGGCCTGGAGCACTGGCTGGGGCTCCTCTACGTCCAGCAGGCTTCCACCGGGGTGGCGGCGCCCGCCCTGGCGCCCTGCCCGGGCGAGCGGGTTCTGGACCTGTGTGCGGCACCCGGAGGGAAGACCACCCACGCCGCCGACCTCATGCACGACCGGGGCTCCCTGGTGGCCGTGGACGTGAGCGACGCCAGGATCCGGGGCCTCCTGGGCAACACCTACCGCCTCGGCCACACCAACGTCCTCGTCGTCGAGGCCGACGGCCGGGAGCTCCCCGAGGAGGCGTGCTTCGACCGCGTGCTCGTGGACGCGCCCTGCTCCGGGGAGGGAACGCTCCGCCGCCGCAGGGGGCATCCGCCCAACCAGTCGCGCCGCTTCCTCGGGTACGTGGCCAAGATGCAGGACGCGCTCCTGCGCAAGGCGATCCGCGTCACCCGGCCGGGGGGCACGATCCTGTACGTGACGTGCACGTTCGCTCCCGAGGAGAACGAGGCGGTGGTGAGCCGCGTCCTCGCGGATGCGCCGGTGGAGCTGGAGCGGCTGGAGCTCCCGGTGCCGCACGCGCCGGGGCTGACGTCCTTCGAGGGAAGGCTCTTCGACCCGCGCCTGGAGGGGGCGGCCCGCATCTACCCGCACCACCTGGACTCGGGCGGGCTCTTCCTGGCGCGCCTCCGGAAGCTCGACGACGGCCGGGCGCCGTCCGGGGCCGCGTGGGCTCCCGTGCCCACGGTCTTCCCGGGGGACCCCATGGAGGTGGTCGAGGCGGAGCGGCTCGTGGCGCTCGGGCTGGAGTCCGTGCTTGGGCGCTTCGCCGTGGACCCTGCCCGGCTGGAGGGGATGGGATGGATGGCCCGGGGCGGGCGCCTCTGGATCCACGGTGCGGCCGCGTGGCCGCTGGCGGGGTGGAGCCCGGGGGCGTGGCGCATGGTGTCGCTGGGGCTCCGCGCCATGGAGTTCGACACCCAGGGGCGTCCCCGCCCCACCAACGACGTGATGCAGTGGCTCGGGCCCTCGGTGGCCGAGGGTGGCGTGGACCTCTCCGATGCGGAGCTGGCCGAGCTGTGCGAGGGGCGGCCCGTGCCCCGGGAGGAGCAGCTGGGCGGCCTCCTGGCACTCCGCTGGCGTGGCATGGTCGTGGGGCGGGGCGTCACCACGCGGGACGGGATCCGGAGCGAGATCTCAAAGGCCATGGCCTCCGACCTGAAGGGGATCGTGGAAGGACGGGGCCCGGTGAGCAGGCCCCCCGCCGACGAGTGACGCCGGTCTTGGGAATGCCGCGGGTGTCGCTATCATTCCTGCATGGAAATTCCGGCGGTGACGTCCGCCATGTTCAAGGTGTGCGGCTCCTGCCGGCGCGCCTGGCCCACGTGGGAGTCCTTCGTGGCCGACCCGGAGGTGCGCCTGCTCGGCCTGCAGTCCCGCGCTTCGCTCCCCGACGCCACCGTGCTGGTGTTCGAGCACTGGTGCGGCAGTTCCGTCTCCATCCTCACCCGGCGGCTCCACCACCTGGTCCCGCATCATGCCGGGGCCACGTGGCCCTCGCTGCGGGACTCGGAGGAGTGCCCCGGGCACTGCTGGGACTTCAGCGACCACGGCCGCTGCGTCTCGCCGTGCCGGCACGCCCTGGACCGGGAGATCCTGGCCATCGCCACCGCCCTGCAGGCGACGCGGAAGTACGGGCGCCGTCCGTCGCGCGAGGTGCTTCCGCCGGCGCTGTGAGGATGCCCGCGGAAGTGCTACCCCCGCCGAGGCTCTCGCGCTCGTAGCGGTCGCAGCGCTGATGTCAGGTGCCGCAGCGAGAGGAAATCTGACCTCTCCTCGTCCACACCAGGATGGCTCCACCGGCATGACCGGTGCCGTAGCGCGTCGTCGCGTCCGTCCCGGACATGAAAGAGACCTCGATCACCTCGGCCAGCGGAATGGTGCGGATCGCCTCGAACTCAGCCATGGCGATCCCGTCCACGTAGAGTGCAGGCGCCTGCCGCCTCGCGTCACGCGGCTGGAGATAGGCTGGACGACTGACCTGGATGGCCTCATACAGGCCGTGCTCACGGGTGGCCGCCAGCTCATCGCTGAGCACGCGCTTCGAGCCGGGCGACGTGGGACCGGGGCACCTCACCGGCGCGGTCGAGGCGCACCCGAGGAGCAGGAGAGCAAGGAATGGCAGGGTTCGCACGGAAGTCAGGGTAGCCACGGGTAAGCTCCTCCGAGCGCGAGTGGATCGGAGGGACGACCAACCGTCCGCCTCATGACTCACCCCGCTCTGAATGGCCCGCCGCTCCCACCCGGACGGGTCGGAACCCGGCGAGCCGTTGGGATCTGCGGGACATTGTCAGGTGGCCGCTACGTCGCGTTGACTGCTCTCTGACCTGGCTGCTATCCTGTTCGTACTCGCCCCCCCCGACATGGCGGCCAGCCGCCTTGGGAGGCTCCCCTTGATCACGGTCAAGGCGTTCGGCGCCCTCGAGCTGAGCGATGACGCACGCGGGCCAATGACCGCCGTACTGGCCCAGACCAAGCGCTCGGCGCTGCTCGCCTACCTCGTGCTGGCCCATCACGGTGGGTTCTGTCGACGTGACACCCTTCTCGCCCTCTTCTGGCCGGACCTGGACCAGGAGGGAGGCCGTCGAGCCCTCAGTCAAGCACTGACGTTCCTGCGGCGCCACCTGGGCAGTGAGACGCTGGTGACGCGAGGACTGGACGAAGTCGGCGCGCACTCCGCGCACGTGCGGAGCGACGTCCATGAGTTCCTGGAGGCCCTCGCGGCTCGTGACTGGGATGGTGCCCTGGCCCGGTACCAGGGGGACCTGCTGGCGGGGCTGCACGTGGCAGGGGCGGCGCCGTTCGTCGATTGGGTGGATCGGGAGCGGGAGCGCCTCAGGGAGACGGCGGCCGGCGCCGCCTGGAAGCGCGCTCAGGCGCTCATTGGAGAGGGCCGGCTGGTTGAAGCCGAGCGCACGGCGCAGCGGGGCCTGGCGCTGGTCGCCACCGACGAGAGCGCCGTTCGGGAGTTCATCGAGGCTCTGGCGGTCGCCGGGGACCGCGCGGCGGCGCTCAGGTTCTTCGAGAAGTTCGCGGGGATGTTGGCTCAGGAGTTGGACGTGGAGCCCGCACCCGAGACACGAGCTGTCGCGCAGGCGATACGCGACGGTCGCGCCGCGTCGGCGCTGGACGGCGGCCCACCGAGAGGTACGGGTGCGTCCGTCGGGCAGACCGGGAATGCCCCTCCTCGCCCGGCGAATGTGAGCCTGCGCGCGTACGAGCTGTACATGCACGGGCTGTTCAAGCTCAACGAGTGGAACGCGCGCGACCTCGACGGTGCGATGGCGGCGCTGGAGGCCGCGGTGTCCGAAGCCCCGTCCTTCGCTGCCGCTCGCGCGGCGTATGCCGATGCGTGCAACGAGAAGGCCGACCTGTGCGGGCCGCTGCGGGATCTCCGTGAGAAGGCCTACGTGAACACCGAGGCTGCGCTGTTGCTCGATCCTGGGCTCGCGGAAGCGCATGTGGCCCGCGGCAACGTCCTGTGGAACCAGGACAACCGATTCCCTCACGACGCCGCACTGCTGGAGTTCCAGCGTGCAGCCGAGCTGAAGCCGAACCTGAGCTCCGTGCACGACCGGCTTGCCACTGTGTACGCGCACATCGGCCTGCTGGATCTGGCGCTCGAGGAGGCGAGACTCGCCGTTGCGCTGGACCCGATGAACTACTGGGCCCGGTTCCGGGTCGGCCTGGCCCTGTGGGCACAGCAGCGTTACGCGGAGGCCGCGGTCGAGCTCAGAGCACTGCCGCAACAGGTGGTGCCCGCCATCCGGGGGGCCATGCTCGCCGAGGCGCTGCTCTACCTCGGACAAGCGGGTGAGGCGCTGCACATGCTCGGAGAGTTGAGCGACAGCCACCCGAGAGATCCCTGGGTCCAGGCCACCCGCGCACTGGTTCTGGCATCCATCGGCGATGCAGTCGGAGCCGAGCGGGACATCACCGGTGCCACGGAGCACCTATACCTCCCCACCCATGCGCACCACTCGGAATTCAGCATCGGCTCCACCTATGCGGTGCTGGGCAGGAGCGACGAGGCCATCCACTGGCTACGGAGAGCGGCCGACGACGGTTGGCCGTGCTATCCCCGGTATGCAGGTGATCCTCTGCTGAAGGAGCTGCGGACCGATGCCCGGTTCATCGTCTTCCTGGACGAACTGAGGTGCACCTGGGAGGCGTTCGGAAGGAAGTTCGATCCGACCTTCCCGGCCGCTTCATCCGGTGAGCGACACTGATCGCCCCGGCCGACCACCAATGCGTATTGTCCAACTCGGGATCAGCCCGGTGGCTCGGGTGCGTGGACCGCATGACGGTTTCTTGACTGGTGCGATCGTGGTATTCTGGCATCCGCCGTACCGCCGACCATGACGTCCCTCGCCATCCGCTGCCGCGCGCTCACGAAGCGCTACAAGGACGTCCTGGCCGTGGGCGCCCTCGACCTGGACGTGCGCGCCGGCGAGTGCTTCGGGCTCCTGGGGCCCAACGGCGCCGGCAAGACCACCACCGTGGAGATGATCGAGGGGCTCGTGAGCCCCGACGGCGGCGAGGTGGAGGTCCTGGGCCTGCGCTGGGACCGGGACGAGCGCGCCCTCCGCCAGCGCCTGGGCGTGGCGCTGCAGGAGACCCGCCTCGCCGACCGGCTGAAGGTGATCGAGGTCATCCGCCTCTTCCGCAGCTTCCACGCCAAGGGGCACGACCCCGAGGAGATCCTGGACGTCGTCACGCTCCGGGAGAAGAGGAACGCCTGGGTGGAGAAGCTCTCCGGGGGACAGCGGCAGCGCCTGGCCATCGCGTGCGCCCTGGTGGGCGACCCCGACATCCTCTTCCTGGACGAGCCCACCACGGGGCTCGATCCCCAGTCGCGCCGCCAGCTCTGGGACGTCATCGAGGCGTTCAAGGCCCGGGGCGGCACCGTGGTGCTCACCACGCACTACATGGACGAGGCGGAGCGGCTCTGCGACCGCATCGCCGTCATGGACCACGGGCGCGTCATCGCGCTGGGCTCGCCCCGGGAGCTCATCGCGACGCTGGGCGCCGACCACGTCGTCGAGTTCGCCCTTGCCGACGGCGTGGAGCCCCCGCCCGAAGCGGCGCTCGCGGCGCTCCCGGGCGTGGTCTCCGTGCGGCGCGACGGGCCCCGCTGGAGCCTCACGGTGACCGAGCCCCACCGCTCGCTTCCGGCGCTCATGGCCGACCTGGAGCGGCGGGGCGCCGAGATGACGGAGCTGCTCACGCACCACGCGACGCTGGAGGACCTCTTCCTGAGCCTCACCGGCCGGCACCTGAGGGACTCGTGAGCGCGTACCTACGCCCCCTCCTCGAGCTCACCCTCGCCCGGCTGCGCGAGCAGTTCCGCCAGCCGGAGATGGTGTTCTGGGTGTTCGCGTTCCCGGTCCTGCTGGCCATGGCGCTGGGACTCGCGTTCAGGAACCGCCCCCCGGAGGTCGTGCACGTGGCCGTGGAGGCGGGCGTGGGTGCCGACACCCTGGCGGCGCTGCTCCACGGCCAGCCGGGCTTCGACGTGTCGGTGATCCCCTCCGGTGAGGCCGCCGAGCGCCTGCGCACGGGGCGGGCGGCCCTGGTGCTGGTGGCCGGCGACTCGCTCACGTACCGATACGACCCGAGCCGCTCCGAAAGCCGGCTCGCACGGCTCGCCACGGACGACGCGCTGCAGCGTGCCCTGGGGCGCGGAGATGCCCGGCCATCGGCGGACCAGGCGGTCACCGAGCGCGGGGCGCGCTACATCGACTTCCTCATCCCGGGGCTCCTGGGGCTCAACCTCATGGGCACGGGGCTGTGGGGGATGGGCTACGCCGTGGTGGACGCGCGCCGGCGCAAGCTCATGAAGCGGCTGGTGGCATCGCCCATGCGCCGGAGCCAGTACCTGCTCTCGTTCATCGCGGCGCGGCTGGTGCTCCTGGGTCCGGAGGTGGCGCTCCTCGTGGGCTTCGGCGCGGCGGTGTTCGGCGTGCCCGTGCGCGGATCGTTGGTGAGCCTGGCACTGGCCAGCGTCGTGGGCGCCATGTGCTTCGCCGGCATCGGCCTCCTCATCGCGAGCCGGGCGCAGACGGTGGAGGCGGTCTCGGGGCTGATGAACCTCGTTCAGCTCCCCATGTGGGTGCTCTCGGGGGTGTTCTTCTCCGCGGCGAACTTCCCCGAGGCCATGCAGCCGTTCATCGCCGCGCTCCCCCTCACGGCGCTCAACGAAGTGCTCCGCGGCATCATGATCGACGGCGCGTCGCTGGCGGCGCTGGCGGCGCCGTTGGGGATCACCGCGGCGTGGGGCGCGGTGTCGTTCGCGGTGGCGCTCAGGCTGTTCCGCTGGCTGTAGCCTTCACCGGCCGACGAGCGGGCTCGGCCGCGTCGTCGCCTGCCACCCACTCGAGCAAGGTCCACACCAGCCAACCCAAGGGCCCCAGCGGCCTGCCCCGCATCGCGATCATCGTCCTCCTCCCCTCCCCAGCGGCTTCCTGCTGTCCGGACCCTCCGGCGAGCATCCATCCATCTCTCACTACGTTGGACGCCCGCAAGTCCTTCTCCGTTGCATGGGGGGGCTGGCGGGTGTGTGGCGGCGAAGCCGCGGCTCGAGGGGGGTGAAGACCGTCCTCGCTATCCGTCCGCCCCGCCCTTGAGGACCGACTTGAGGTCCACCACCGGCGTGCCGTCCACGGCCTCGAGGGGCCCCACGCGCAGCCGGGCCCCGGAGACCTCGCGCACGGTGACCCGGTGGAGCCCCAGCGGGTTCGGCCGGGAGGGAGACCGCGTGGTGAACACGCCCCGGAGCGGCCTGTCGAGGTCGCCACGGGGATGCACCTCCAGCACGTCCCGGTGGGCCAGGTGCAGCCAGGTCACCACGACGATCTCCGCACCCGCTTCGAGGCCGCGCAGCGCCGGAAGGAAGGCCGGATCCAGGTCGAGCCAGGCGTCGGGCGCGCCCTCCGACCCCATACGCGGCGCGTCCGCCGTGTCCCGCAGGGTGGAGCGGACGTGGCCGAGGGGACGCACCCTGTAATCTTCGCTCATCGCGGTGGCACCTCGTGTGGGTTCGTGGCACGGTACAGCGCCGCCACGGTGTTGTGGGCCAGGACACGGTCCTTGGCCACGAGGCAGACCGCCGGGGTGCGCAGCCGGGCCATGGTGGCCGAGTCGTGGCCCACGCACTGGCCCAGGAGCACCACCAGCTCCACGCCCGACTCGTCCAGGAGCGCCGCCTGCGCGGCGGGGTTGCACGTCATCTCGGGCTGCCCCGGCCGCACCTTCTCGTTCTCCAGGATTCCGAGGCGCTCCTTGGGCACCGACCCGGTCTTGCAGCACGAGGACGAGACGTGGAAGCCGTTCGTCCCGAGGATGGCCTTCAGGTCGTCCGCCTCACGCCGGAATCCCACGCAGAAGACGATCCCCAGGTGCCCCACGCCGGCCCGACGGGTGAACGCCATGAGCTCCTCGACGCGGCAGGGCGGAGTCTCCCGGCGCGAGCCGTCGTCCCTCACCTCGCGTGCGGCGGTGCCGATGAGATCGTCGCTCCACCCCGGGAAGCGCCCTGCCGAAGGAGGCTCGATCGCCCCGTAGAGCGCCGTCTTGAGATAGCTCTCCCGCGTGTAGAGGGCGGCGACCGGGTTGTGCGCCAGGCGGCGGTCCCGGACCACCAGGGATGTGACGGGGGCCCTGGAATGGCGGATGAAGAGCGCGTCGTGGCCCACGCACATCCCGGCGAGGACGTTGAGCTGGGTGCCTGCTGCAGCGAGGGATGCCGCCTGGCCCACCGGGTCGCAGTCCGTCCCAGGGTCGGGCACGACCACGTCGAGTCCCTCGGAGCGCAGGGCTGAGGCGGTGAGGTGGGCCTCCCTCTCCATGTCGGGGCAATGGGCCACGCCGAGGCGCTGGTATCCCAGACGCCGGCTCAGCTCCGCCACCTCGTGGACGCGCGTCCAGCGGCCGTACCCGTCCGCCTCCACCCGGGCGGAGTGGTAGAGCAGCCTCCGGGCTTCGTCGGTGGCGTAGAGGTCTTCGAATGCAGGGAAGGGGCCTCGCATGGGGCAGTCGTCCGGCGTCGCATCGGGGCGCCCCACTCGGCAGGCGTACCGCTCACAGCTCGCACAGTCGAGATGCATGGTGTTCGGCTCCGTCATGGTGCGCCGCGCAGCGTCGCCACGAACCGCGCGTCCGCGGGAGCCAGGGGGAGCGCAGCAAGCTCCTCGGGCGTGAACCACCCGAGGGCGGGGTGCTCGGTGGGCACGGGCTCGCCCGACGCCTCCACCTCCAGGAAGAGGATGACGTAGGGCGAGCCTTCGTCCTCGACGGTGAGGAGCAGCTTCCCGAGGGAGAGCGCCTGCATCCCCAATTCCTCGCCCAGCTCCCGGTGGGCTGCCTGGAGCCAGCCTTCACCCGGGTCCACCTTGCCCCCCGGGAACTCCCAGAGCCCGCCGTGGCGCTTCACGTCGGGACGGCGCCCGACCAGGTAGCGGCCGTCGCGGCGGATGACCGCGGCGATGACGTGGATGGGGCCGCGGGCCGCGCTCATGGGACGTGCCGCTCCTCTGTCACCGCGATCAGCAGGATCAACGCCGCAGCCCCGGCCATCGCCGCCCCGAAGCCGAAGGGGGCGGCCGGCCCGAACCCGCTCCACCCGCCGAACCCCTGCCACAGGAGCCCGGCCAGGAGGGACGCGGGGAGCGAGAGCAGCCCGATGACCGCGTCGTAGGTGCCGAACGCGGTGGCGCGGAACTCGGGGGCCACCAGATCGGCGACCATGGCCTTGGCCGCCCCACCCACCAGCCCCAGGTAGACGCCGTACACGACGAACAAGGTCACGACCTGCGTGGTTGTCTCGGCGATCGCGAACCCCGCGTATACCGCAGCGTACACGCACCAACCGCCCAGAAGGACCCATTTCCTGGGCACCCGGTCGGCCAGGGCTCCGGCCGGCGCCGACACGGCGGTGTAGACGACGTTGAAGGCCACGAGCATCCACAGCAGCCCCATGACGCCGAGCCCCCGCTCCTGCGCCCGTAGGATGAGGAAGGCGTCGGAGGAGTTCCCCATCTGGAAGACGGCGGAGGCGAAGACGAAGGCGCCGAAGCGCGGTCCCAGAGCCCGGAACGCGATGCGGGGCGGGTCCTTCGGGATGCCGGCGACGGGGACGTCGCGGGCCCCGGCAGCCAGGACCGCCACGGCGAGGAAGGCGGGGACGAGGCTCCACAGCACCAGGCGGCGGAACGTGGCGGCCTCCAGCGTGAGCCCTCCTCCCTGGGTGGCGTCCACCACCCAGAGCGTCACCAGGAGCCCCAGCACCGCGCCGGCGGTGTCGGCGGCCCGGTGCACGCCGAAGGCCCAACCGCGGCGGTGCGCGGGAACCGAGTCGGCCAGGAGCGCGTCGCGAGGTGCCGTGCGCACCCCTTTCCCGACCCGGTCCGCCCAACGGATGGCGGCCACCGCGGGCCAGGTGGACGCCACCAGGTAGAACGGCTTCGCAGCCGCCGAGATCCCGTACCCGGCCACGGCCAGCCACTTCCGGGCCCGGAGGTGGTCGGAGAGCCAGCCCGACCAGAGCTTGAGCACGCTGGCGGTGGTCTCTGCGGTCCCCTCCACCACGCCCACCGTCCACGTGCGCACGCCGAGCACGTTGGCCAGGAAGAGGGGCAGGACGTTCTGCAGCATCTCGCTGGACACGTCCGTGAAGAAGCTGGCGGCGCTCGCCACCCACACGTTGCGCGGGAGCCGGGCGGGAGCCGGAGGGTCCTGGACCATCAGGCGCTCCGAGGGTGGAACGATGCGCCCACGCTCATGCGAGCCCGATGGCGATCCCCACGGCGATGGCGACCGCGCCCAGCGCCATGAGCGCCAGATAGAGTGGCGCGGCGAAGCGCATCCATTCCTCGAAGCGCACCCCTGCGATCCCCAGGATGGCCATTAGGGCGCCGTTCGTGGGGGTGACGAGGTCGCAGAGCCCGGCGCCGTACTGATAGGCGAGCACCGTGACCTGGCGGGAGAGCCCCAGGAGGTCGGAGAGGGGCACGAGCACCGGCATGGTCAGGACGGCCTGGCCGCTCACGCTGGGGACCGGGACGTGGATGACGGCCTGGGCCACCATCATCCCCAGTGCCGAAGCGAGCACGGGGAGCCCTTCCAGGGGCATGAACATGGCGTGGACCAGGGTGTCCACGATGCGCCCGTCCTCCAGCACCACGTAGATCGCCCGTGCGAAGCCGATGAGGACGCCCGCGTAGGCCATCCCCTGGAACCCCTTCACGTACGCCTCCGCCGTGCCGCCCACGCGCAGCCCGCCCAGGGCGCCCGCGACGATCCCCATGAGGAAGAAGGCCCCGGAGAGCTCGTTGAACCCCCATCCCCATCCCAGCATCCCCTGGACCACCACGCCGAACGTCACCGCCACCAGCGCGAAGATCGCCGTGTCCGCCCGCGTGAGCGGCTCGGTGACCGCGCCTTCCTGTTCCTGCTTCGCCGTGCGCGTCCGTGCGGCGTGGCGCATGGTCATCCCCACCCAGAACACGAACGCCGCGGCGAGGAAGGCCATCCGGAAGAGCCCGCCGGACCCCAGGGGGAGCTGGGCGAGCTTCTGGGCGATGGTGACCTGGAAGGGGTTGATGGGGCTGAACGCGGACCCCACGAAGGCCGAGCCGGCGGACATGGCCACGGCGGTGAGGGGCGTGAAGCCCATGGTCCGCGTGAGGACGAGGAGCACGGGGACCAGCGCGATGATCTCCTCCTGCATGTTCTCCACCACCCCGCCCATGGCGAAGCAGAGCGACACCACCGGGATGACCAGAAGATCCCGGCCGTGCAGCTTACCAGCCAGCCATCCCACGCCCCGGCGGAGTGCACCCGTCTCGTCCACGACGGTGAACGCGCCTCCCACGAGAAACACGAGGAACACCACCTCTCCGGCGTCGATGAGCCCCCGTGGAAGCGCCACCAGCGCCTTGAAGAGGGACACGGGCGCCGGGTCCACTTCGTGGTACGTCCCCGCCACCACCACCGTGCGCCCCGTGGCCTCGTCCTCGCGCCGGTCGAACTGGCCGGCGGGGACGACCCAGCTGGCCGCGGCCGCCAGGAACACGCATCCGGACAGAAGGACCAGCGGGTGGGGAAGGCGGAGGCGGGGTGCCGACATGCGGTGATCTCGGTCGGTGGCGGGCCGCGGCTCAGCGGCCGGCCAAGGGGAGGGCCTGGTCCAGGGCCAGCAGGGTGAGGAGCGCGGCCCGCAGCGCGTCCATGTACTCGGAAGGGACCACCCGCTCGAAGTCGTCGGTGGGGTGGTGGTAGTCCGGGTGGTCCTCCACGCCCAGGTAGACGAAGGGGATCCCGGCCTCGTGGAACGCCCGGTGGTCCGACTGGCCCGTCCAGTCGTCGCCCTCGGGGGCGCCGGGGCGGTCGTGCCCCAGGCGCATCTCCACCGGTGAGCGGGAAGCGACGTCCTCCAGGATCGGGCGCAGCGCCGGCGTGTGGGACGCACCACCCGCCCAGAGCACGCCGGCGGTGCGCGCCACCATGTCCAGGTTCAGGTTCACGTCCACCGAATCCAGCGGGACCGGGGGCTCGGCCACGTAGGCCCGGGCCCCGCGGAGCCCCGACTCCTCGGCGTCGAAGGCGACGAAGACCACCGTGTGGCGAAGCGGCACGCCGCGGAGCGCCCTGGCCAGGGCGGTGATCCCCACGGCGCCGGAGGCGTTGTCGTCGGCGCCGTTGTAGACCTCGCCGTTCCTGACGCCCACGTGGTCGTAATGCCCGGAGACCACGATCACGCGGCCGGCCCGCACGGCTCCGGGACGCACGGCCACCACGTTCACGCCGGTGCGCTCCTCTGCCTCGTCCCGCCGGGTGAAGCGGAAGGCGTGCTCGTAGCCGGGGGCCAGCGCCTCCAGACCTGCCTCGGCGAAGCGCTGGGCCAGGCGGGCACGGGCGAGGCGTGAGCCCTCGCTCCCGACGGCCCGGCCCTGGAGCCCGTCGGATGCGAGGTAGCGGAGGTCCTCGAGGATGAGGGCGCTGTCGTTGGCCAGGGCTGCCAGCGGATCGGGCTGGAGAGGGGCTGCCTGGGCGGAGGCGCACCCCCAGGCCAGCACGGGGAGAGCGGCACACAGGAAGCCCCGGGACAGGCGGGCAGGGAAGGGTCGTCGGGTCTGCATGGCGCGGGAAGCTATGGTCCCGGTCGCTCCGGGGCACGGGGCGGACGGGGGAAGCGGTTTGACGGGAGGGGACGGGAAGGGGGATTATGGTCCCGGGGACGGGCTCCCGCGCCCGCCCCTGCCGCGTGGACGACGTTCTCCACGACGACCTGAACCGGGCCGCGGCCCGGAGGCGATGGCCACCATGTCCGTATTCGATCGGAGCGTCGCGCTCCACCACACGGGTGACGACACCGAGATCCTGGAGACGATCCTGCGCATGTTCGTCCAGCAGGGCCCGGAGCGGATGGGGCTGGTCGAGGCCGCGCTGGCCCATCGGGACGCAAAGAGCCTCGAGCGGGAGGCCCATGGGCTGAAGGGGGCCGCGGCCACGCTGGGTATGGAGGATCTCCGCCAGGCCTCGTACGCCGTGGAGCGCCTGGGCGCCGACGGGCGCCTGGACGAGGCCGCGGCCGGGGTGGCCGCCATGCGCGTCGCCATGGACGCCGCCGTCGCGGCGCTCGGCAGGGAGTTGGCCTGACCCACCGGCTCGCCCTCGCTGCCTGGATGGAAGAGCCGGCTTCCTTTTACCTTCGGGGGTCCGCGCCGGGGGAGCGCGGCCCCCGAATACCCGAGAACCCGCCGGCTCCTCCCGGCCGCTTTTCCCATTGGAGCACCCATGTCCGCCAAGAAGGGCACCATCGGCATCCTCACCGGGGGCGGTGACGTCCCCGGGCTCAACCCAGCCATCCGCTCGGTCACCATCCGGGCCCTGCGGGAGGGGTACCGCGTCATCGGCATCCGCCGGGGGTGGCGGGGCCTGGTGGATTTCGTCCCCGAGAAGGGCGCGGACAACTCGGCGTGCGTGCTCGAGCTCACGGAGGAGATCGTGAACCGCGCCGGGCGCACCGGCGGCACCTTCCTCCACTCGTCCCGGACGCGGGCCAGCCACCTGCCTGCCTCCTTCGTCCCCGACCACCTCAAGTCCAAGTACAAGCAGCCCATCAACGACATCACCCAGGAGGTCCTGAAGAACCTGACCTTCATGGGCGTGGACACCCTGGTGCCCATCGGCGGAGACGACACGCTGTCGTACGCGCTGCGGCTCCATCAGGAGGGCGTGAAGGTGGTGGCCATCCCCAAGACCATGGACAACGACGTTCCCGGGACGGACTACTGCATCGGCTTCAGCACGTGCGTGACGCGCACCATCGAGCTCACCCACAACCTGCGCACGTCGGCAGGGTCCCACGAGCGCATCCTGGTCATCGAGGTGTTCGGCCGCTACGCGGGGTTCACCGCGCTCCTCCCCACCATGGCCGGCGCCGCCGACCGGTGTGTCATCCCGGAGCACCCCTTCGACCCGGAGCAGCTCACCGAGCTGCTCGTCCGGGACCGGGCCCGCTACCCGAGCCACTACGCGGTGGCGCTGGTCTCCGAAGGGGCGACGGCGAAGACCCAGGGGGATATGACCTTCACGAGCCAGGAGGTGGACCAGTTCGGGCACAAGAAGCTGGGCGGGATCGGCGACACCGTCTCCGACTCCATCAAGCGCCTGTCGCCGAAGTTCAACGGCGGCAAGGAGATCAACGTCATCAACCAGCGCCTCGGCTACCTGGTGCGTTCGGGGGAGCCCGACGCCCTCGACTCCATCGTCCCCATGGCGTTCGGGAACCTGGCCCTCGACCTCGTCCTCGAGGGTCGGAGCGGGCTCCTCGTGGCGGTGCGCAACGGCGTGTACAGCCCCGTCCCCATCGAGTCCATCATGGGAACCAAGAAGACGGTGGACGTGGGCCTCTACTACGACGTCGACCGGATGCGCCCCAAGTACGACTTCCGTGGGCGTCCCCTCTTCATCATGACCAGCGGGAGCTGATTGGACCGGGTCAACGACATCCTCCTGGGGCCGCTCGAGCGGCCTGCGCTGGCCTGGCTCTGCCGTCGCATGCCTGCCTGGGTGACCCCCGACGTGCTGACCGTGGTCGGCATCGCCGGAGGCGCGATCACCATGGCGGGCTTCGCCCTCACCGTGGTGGACCGGAACTTCCTCTGGCTCGCGTGCGCGGGGGTGGTGGTGAACTGGCTCGGGGACAGCCTGGACGGGAACCTGGCGCGGCACCGGAAGATCGAGCGCCCCAGGTACGGCTACTTCGTGGACCACGTCACCGACGGGTTCGTCACGGCGATGATCTGCCTGGGGATCGGGATGTCGGTGTACGTGGACATGGTGTACGCGCTGGCCGCCCTGGCCGCGTACCTGCTCATGTCCATCCTCACCTACGTCACGAGCCAGGTGACCGGCGTCTTCCGGATCTCCTACAGCAAGTTCGGTCCCACCGAGATCCGGTTAGTCCTCATCCTGGCGAGCGCGGTGTGCTTCTTCGCGCCGAACCCGATGCTTCACGTGGGCGCGATGGACCTCCGGGCCTTCGAGGCGGTCACCCTGGCGGTGGCCGTGATCCTGGCGCTGGCCTGCGTCGGGTCCGCCTGGCAGACCAGCCGGGCGCTCGCTGGGGTGGAGCCGCCGCGACGGTGGCCGTCCTGAGCCGGACATGAGCGGCGGGGCTGCAAGGCGCTACCTCCTCGTCTCCCCCTATTTCCCGCCCATGTCCCGCATCGGCGGGAAGCGGGCGCTCCACCTCTGCCGCAACCTCCCCGCCGTGGGGTGGGAGCCGGTCGTGCTGGCGGCACCGCCCCGGGACGGCCACGTGGACCCGGAGTTGGAGGGGACGCTCCCCCCGGGGCTCGTCGTGTCGCGTGGGTACGCGGGGACGCTCCGCTCCCTG
Organism: Longimicrobiales bacterium; assembly: GCA_035477395.1. Taxonomy (GTDB): domain Bacteria; phylum Gemmatimonadota; class Gemmatimonadetes; order Longimicrobiales; family Gaopeijiaceae; genus SZUA-318. Next base: position 43,762 of record DATIKQ010000067.1, on the reverse strand, counting down.
GCCCACCGGTGGCTGGGCCCCGAGCGGCTTCCCTTCGAGGAGACGCGCTCTGCGGGGAAGGCGCCGCGCATGCGGGACCGGACCATCCTGGGACAGGACATGGGCTTCGTGACCCCCCTGGACCAGTATGTGTTCGACCTGCCCGCGGCGGTGCGGGAGGGCGTCGCGCTCATCCGTCGTCACGGTCTCGAGGCCATCCAGGTCAGCGCGGACCCGTGGTCGGGCTTCCTGGCGGGGCTCGAGATGCGCCGACGCACGGGGGTGCCCCTCATCCTCGACCTCCGGGACCCCTGGTCGCTCCAGGAGGCGAAGATGGCGCTCCGTCCGGCGCCGACCCGGGCGGCCGTGCGCTGGATCGAGCACGCTGCCTTCCGCCGCGCCGCGCGCATCGTATTGAACTCCGAGGAAGCGTGTCGGGCCTACCGTGAGGCGTACCGCGGCCGCATTCCCGTGGAGCGCTTCACCTGCGTACGGAACGCGTTCGACCCGGGGCTCTTCCGCCCTGCCGGCGCCACGCCGCCGACGGCGTTCACCGTGCTCTACTTCGGCCGCTTCCAGCGCTTCGTCCGACCCCATGTGCTGGCCTCGGCGTTCGCGCGCTTCGTGGCCCGGGAGGGGCTGGCTCCCTCCGAGGCTCGGCTGGCGTTCGCGGGCGGGCTCCGGGACGAGGACGTGCGGCCCCTGCGGGATGCGGGGCTCGGGGACCGGATGGACCGGGTGGGCTTCGTGCCCTACCGCGACGGCCTGGGCACGCTCCGCGCCGCCCATGTCCTCGCTCTCATCGTGCCGCCGTCGGTGGCGCTCCACATCCCCGGGAAGCTCTTCGACTACCTCGCCGCCCGACGTCCGATCCTGGCGCTCTCGGCGAACCGGGAGGTGGACGCCATCCTGGCGGAGACCGGCTCGGGACTGAGCGCACCCTACGGCGACGCCGAGGCGGGGGCCGAGCGCCTGGGAGAGCTGTACGCCCGCTTCCGGCGGGGCGAGTCCTTCGACCTCGACCCCGCGGCCGTGGCGGCGTATTCCGCCCGGGAGCAAGCGCGGGCCATGGCGGCGGTCCTGGACGAGGCGACGGCGTGAGCGCCGCGCCCGAGGGCGCGCCCCCCGTCCCCGTGGACTTGGTCTTCACCTGGGTGGACGGGGACGACCCGGCGCACCGGGCGAAGCGCCGGGCCTGGCGCGACGGAGGAGGCACCGCCACGGCTCCCGGGGCCGAAGCTCGCGCCGCCACCGTGGAGCGGGAGCGCTGGTACCGGGGGGTGGGTGAGATCACCTTCGCCGTGCGCAGCGTGGTGAGGCACATGCCCTGGGTGCGGACCATCCACGTGGTCACCGACGCCCAGACGCCCCCGGTGGACGCCGCGCTCCTGGACAGCGGCCGGGTGCGGGTGGTGGACCACGCCGGGATCGTTCCCGATGCGTACCGCCCGGTCTTCGCGAGCACGCTCATCGAGTCCTGCCTGCACCGCATCCCCGGGCTCTCCGAGGTCTGGCTGTACGACAACGACGACTTCCTCCACTTCGCGCCCGTCCCGCCCTCGGTGTTCGTCGCGCCGTCGCCGGGCGGGGGCGTGGCGCTGAAGCTCAAGGCGTACCGCGCGGCGGTGCGGGAGGCGATCCGGCGGGCGTCGGACGCCGCGCCCCGTTTCCTGCCTGGCGCCAACCCGTACACGGCCGGGATCTCCAACGCGTTGCGGGTGCTCCGGGCGCGCTTCGGCGTGGGTTGGCGCGACGCGATCGTGCCGCGCCACGCGACCCAGGTCTACCGCACGTCCACGGCGCTCCGCCTGGAGGACGAGCTGGCCGACGTCCTGCACGCGAACCGCTCCCTCAGGTTCCGGGACCACCGGCAGGTGTCGTGGGCGACGCTGGCCTACACCCTGGAGCGGCTCTGGCACCCGGAGGACCGCCTGCGCGCCTGGAGCCCCTTCGACGCCGACCCTGACCTGGCTGTCTTCGACTTCCTCCACTGCACCCGCCCGGGGACGTGCGAGGCGCGCTGGAAGGCGGTGGAGGCGTCCCGGGCCCGCCTGGCGTGCCTGAACAACGTGCCCTCCTTCGAGCGGGAGCGCTTCGAGCGGGCGATGGAAGCGAAGGGGCTCGGGGCAGCGCCCCTCGCCGGCCCGGCGGGGGAGGGGAGCCCATGAGGGGCGAGCGCCCTCAGGGCGCCCTCCTCCGGGAGCGCACGCTCACCTCCGTCTTCTGGATCCTGGCGGTGAACGTGGCCCGCGCCGGCCTCCTCTTCCTGGTGCCCTGGGCCGTCGCCTGGCTCGGTGGGCCCACCGAGATGGGGTTGGCGCAGCTGGCCTGGGGCGTCTACGCCGTGGCGCTCCCGGTGGTGTCTCTTGGGACCCGGGCCGCGGTCCTCCAGCGCCAGGAGCTGAGCCAGTCGTATCTGTCGTCGGTGTTCGTCGTGAACCTGGCCATGGGCGCCCTGACCGGGGCCGTGCTGGCCCTGGGCGCGCCCTGGATCGCCGGGATCGGGGACGGCGACCCGCGCCTGGTGGCGGTCCTCCGGTGGATGGGGGCCGTGTGCTTCGTCTTCTCCCTCACCGTGGTGCAGAGCTCGCTCCTCGCCCGCCGCCTGGAGTTCCGCTTCCTCTCCCTGGCCAACCTGGCCGGTGCCGTGGGGGGGGGAGCCGCCGCCGCTGTGGCCGCGCTCCTGGGCGCACGCGCGGGCGCGGTGGGCGCGGGGGTGGCGGGCTACCTGGTGGTGAGCACCACGCTCCTATGGATCGCCGGGCGGTGGCGCCCCACCCTGACCTTCGTCCCCGCCGAGGCCATGAGCGCCGTGCGCTTCGGCGTCACCGCGTCCCTGGCCTCCTTTGCGTTCAACCTGTCCATGCAGCTGGAGCGCTTCCTCTTTTCCGCGCTCTTCGGGCAGGCGGCGCTGGGGCTCTACGGTGCGGCGCGCAACGTGAACCGGGACACGCTGCGCAACCTCATGAAGGTGAGCGACGACGTCCTCATGCCCGGGCTGTCGGCGCTCCAGTCGGACCTGGCCGGAGCCCGTCGGTACTACCTGAAGGCCATGCGCTACGAGTTCCTGGCCTTCGCGCCGGTGGCCCTCTTCATGGCCGTGTTCGCCCGCGACATCGTACTCCTCGTGTACGGCCCCGAGTGGCTCGAGGTGGTCCCCCTCGTGCAGGTGCTGACGCCGCTCGTGCTCTTCACGATCACCCGGCACACGGTGGGCGCCGTGTTCCTGTCCCAGGGGCGCCCCGACGTGCAGCTGCGCTGGTCGCTCCTGATGGTCGTGTTCGTCGCGGTGTACACGCTGGCCGGCGCGCCCTGGGGGCTCTTCGGCGCGGTCACGTCCATCTCCACGCTGGAAGGGGTGGGGTGGGTGGTCTCCCACCGCATGGCCAACCGGCTCCTGGAGCTTCCCTTCCGCCGCTTCCTGTCCAACCTGGGCACGCCGCTGGCCGCGGCGCTCCTCTTCGGCGCCGGGCTGTACCTCCTGAAGGGCGTGACGGGCGCGGGCGCCGCTGGCCCGTCCTGGCCGGCCCTGGCCGCCTGGGCAGCGGGGGCCGTACCGCTCTACGCGGGGGTCGTGCACCTTCTGGACGCGGAGTTGTCCCGCTCGTTCTGGCGCACGTTGGCGGACGTGCTGCGCTCCGCCGCGGCGGGGAGGGGGCGCGCGACGTAGGCTGCGGAAGCGCGCCGCTGTATCTTGCCGCGTCGGCTGGCTCGCCAGCCCCGACGTCCAACCCCGGAGGCCCCATGCCCCGTCGTTCGTGGTCCTGTTCCTTCCTCCTGTCCCTCCTCGCTGCGTGCGCCTCGCCCGCCGGCATGCCCCCGACGGCCGGCGTCCCCGCGACGGCTCCCCCCGATGTCGGCCGGCGCGTTGTCGCCGAGCACGGGGCGGTCACTTCCGCCAGCCCTTTCGCCAGCGAGGCCGGCCTGGCCATGCTCCAGGCGGGCGGCAACGCCGTGGACGCCGCGGTGGCCACCGCCTTCGCCGTGGGGGTCGCTGAGCCGTACATGTCCGGCGTCGGCGGGAGCGGCGCGATGACGATCTGGCTCCAGAAGGAGGGGAGGGCCGAGTTCCTCGACTTCTACGCCGCGCAGAACGCCGACACCTGGGCGGCGGCCATCGCTGCGGGGCGCATCCCGGAAGGCCGGCCTGGGCCGGCGGACCTGCGCATCGTGGGGATCCCCGGGAACGTGGCCGGGCTCCTCGCGGCCCACGAGAGGTTCGGTCGGCTCCCCCGTGCGCAGGTCCTCGCGCCCGCAATCAGGCTGGCCGAGGAGGGGTTCCCGGTCCATCAGGTCATGGCCGAGTTCGTCCTCTCCTCCGAGGAGAAGATCACCCTCTTCGAATCGTCCAAGCGGCTTCTGATGCCCGGGGGGAAGGCGCTGGCTCCCGGGGACCGGTACCGCACCCCCGAGCTGGCCGCCGTCCTCCGCCGGGTGGCGGAGCAGGGACCGGCCGGCTTCTACCAGGGGGAGACCGCGCGGAGGATCGTGGAGGTCCTCAACGCTGCCGGCAACCCGGCGACCATGGCCGACATGGCCGGCTATCAGGTCCAATGGGAGCGCCCGGTCTGCTCCGAGTACCGGGGCCGTGTGCTGCTGTCCGCCCCGCCGCCGCAGAGCGGCGCCCACGTCCTCCAGACGCTGGAGCTTCTCGAGCCCTTCGACCTCCCTGCGCTGGGGCTCCCCACCCATTCGGCCCAGGCTCTGGACGTGATGGCTTCCGCGCTCCGCGTGGGGATCGCGGACAACCGGGGGAACGGGGACCCGAACTGGGCGCCCATGGCCGGCGCCGGGCGGGTGTCGGCGGGCTACGCGGCCGAGCGGTCGGCGCTGGTGGGGAAGGGCTCCGTGACCAGCCCGGTCCCCCCGGGCAACGCCCTGCGCCACGAGAACGACCCGCCGCCGAGCGCATGTGCGGCCCTCGGACCCTACGGGGCCACGCCGGCGATCCCCGGTGCCGTGCCCGGCGGGAGCGCCGAGGCGGCCACGGGGGGCGAGACCACGCACCTCTCGGTGGTGGACGCCGAGGGGAACGCGGTGGCGCTGACCCAGACGAACAGCTCCGTGTGGGGGTCAGGCGCCAGCGTGCTGGACTTCTTCCTCAACGACTCGGGTTTCCAGTTCACGGCCGAGACGGTGAAGGCGCCATCCCTCTCCCGTTGGCGCACCCGCTCCACCACCATCGCCCCCACCGTGATCCTGAACGCCGGGCGGGTGGAGATGGTGGTCGGTGCCCCCGGCGGAGGGCTGATCCAGCCCACCATCATCCAGAACATCGTCTACGTGCTGGACTACGGGATGGACCCGCTGGAGGCGGTGCGCATGCCGCGGCTCTTCTCCAATCCCGCCTCCGCCGAGGTCCAGATGGAGACCGGGTTCACCGCGGCAGCCCTGGAGGAGGCGAGGAAGATGGGATGGGAGCCCACGGCGCTTGCCCCCGGCTACGCCCGCATCTACATGATCGTCCGGCGCGGCGGGCAGTGGATCGCCGTGGCCGATCCACGCCACAACGGCGAGGCGCGCGGCTACTGAGCCGAGCGACCCGCGCCACACCGGCCGGCCCGCGCGGCCGGCCATGAGACACGAAGCCCCGCCCCCGGACCTTCCCGGGGGCGGGGCTTCCTCGCGCCGTGGCTGACGCGTCCCGCACCGCGGACGCGGTGATCGGCCCCTACGGAATGTTGGGGTTCGTCAGCCGCTCATACTCGCCGATGGGAACGCACTTGTCCTTGCCGTCCAGGAACGTGTTCTTCTCCGGCCCGGTCGCCGCGTTCCAGCGGCGGAGGTCCCAGAAGCGCCGCCCCTCCAGCCAGAGCGTCTTTCCGCGCTCGGACTGCAAGATGGGCCATGCCTCCGCGAGCGTGGTGGCGGTCAGCGCGGACAGAGCGTGGTACGTCCTGACCTGGTTGATGAACGCCATGGCGCCGCCGACATCACCCAAGCGCAGCGCCGCCTCGGCGCGGATCAGGACCATCTCCGTGCCCTTGGCCAGCGCGATCTCGGCACCGTCGTCGAGGTACTTCTGCTGGCGGTACCAGGGCGTCACGCCGTTGGCGGCCATGGCCTGCGCGCCCTTGGACGTGAGCACCTTGACCCACGGGATCCTCGGGTCGTCGGTGGTGTTGGCCCACTGGGTGTTCCACACCGTGTACTCGCCACGGACCAGTGTGACCGCCTGGAATCCGTTCCCCTCACGCGAGGTGTTCAAGGAGAACTGGGCGTCGTACCGGTACGCGATCGGGACGAGCGTCGCGTCGGCCACCGCGCCGGTCCAGTTCCCCAGCGCCGTCCGCACCTGGGCGCGGCCCGCCAGCGCCGCGTTCTTCAGCGTGGTGTTGTTCAGCGCGGTCGCGAGGCGGAGCGCCTCCGTGAAGTGCTGCTCCGCGCGGGTGAACGCCACCTTGTTGTCCTCCGCGGGCCCTCCGTCGAAGACCGCGTTGCACGCGTTCTCGCCGAGGATGCGGTTGGCGTACCCCGCGTGCAGGTAGGCGCGCGGCGTCTGGGCGTAGGCCTCGAAGCCCGTGCCCAGCACTTCCTTCATCCGCTCGATGCCGTTCTCGGCCACCCAGCGGGCCCGCTGCACATCGCCCCACCAGGGGTCGATGTCGATGGAGGCGATGATGCCCCGGGCGAAGATCGTGGGCGCCCCGAGCGTCCCGCTGTGGAAGTGGTCGTCTCCCCAGAGGCTGCCCCAGATCGCCGTCGTGGAGACCGCGGCCGAAAGGTCGGCGGACATCCCGACGACGAGCGCGGGCATGGCCACCGTGGTGTTCAGGTCCGCGTCGTTGATCGGACCCGGGTTCGTGACGTCGAGCAGGCCGTCGCACCCCGCGAGCAGGAGTGCGGCACCGAGCGCGACGCCCTTCATGGTATGTCTGCTCATGGTCGGCCTCCTCAGAAGGTCACCCTGACCGAGGCCAGGAAAGTGCGGAAGGTCGGGAGCACGTAGTAGTCACGACGCGACAGGCTCCCGCGGTAGTCGTTCAGCTCCGGATCGGAGCCGGTGTAGTCGGTCGAGGTCCACAGGTTGCGCCCGGCGACCTGGACAGATGCGGTCCGCGTTCCCGGGAGGAGACCCTGCGGCAGGTCGTACGTGACGGAGACGCTGCGCAGCTTGATGAAGTCGGTGGATTCGATCCACGCGTCGTACGTCGGCGCGACCCGGCCGCCGTTGAGGGCACAACGGGCCCGCTCCAGCGCGGTCACGTCGGCTTCCGCCGCGGGGTTCGTGGACAGCGACCGGTACTTGGCCTGAGCCTCGTAGCAGGGGAACCAGGCGCCGCGGCGCCCGTTCTGGTACCCGTTGGCGTTGATCATGTGGCCGCCGAGCTTCGCCTCGGCCACCGCGTCGACGAGCACGCGCTCCATCAGCCTCACGCTGGTGTTCAGGCCGATGCTCTTGGTGGGATAAAGGTAGCCGACGAACGCGTTCTCCTCCCAGATCGGGTCGGCGAACTCGTCGGGGTTGGTGAGCTTCAGCCCGAACAGCCCGGGCACCGGGTAGCCTTCCTTGATGTACGTGCGCCCGAACGTCTGGACGGTGATCTCCTGACCGCCCAGGTCCACGGCCTCGCTGTGCAGCGTCGAGTAGTCCACGCGGCCCTTCCAGTCGATGCCCTTGCGGCGCAGGATGTCGAAGTTCACGCGCGCCTCGAACCCGGTGTTCAGGAGCTCGCCCACGTTCTCGAGCTGCGTGCCCAGGAACCCCTGGGACGGCGGCCGGCGAACCGGGATGAGCGCGTCCATCGTCGTGGTGTTGAAGTAGGTCACATCCACGCCGAGCTTGCCGCCGAACATGCCGGCCTCGAAGCCGACCTCGTACTCACGGCTGCGCTCGGGGCCCAGCTCGGAGTTGCCGACCTGGCCCGGGGTGAACCCCGGCTGGCCGTTCTCCCCTGCGATGGGGGTCCAGGTACGGACGGCGTCGAACGCGCCGGGTGCCTTGCCCGACTCGCCGACGGCGAAGCGCAGCTTCATGACCTCCCACCACTCCCAATTCCAGAATCTCTCGTCGGAAACCACGTAGGAGAGACTGACCTTGGGGTAGAACTGGAGGCCGAAGCCCTCGCCGAAGGCGCTGTTGCCGTCCAGACGGCCGCCGACCGTCACGAAAAGACGGTCGTTCAGGGCCGCGGTCTCCTGAGCGAAGAACCCCGCGTTCGTCACCTTGAGCCGGGAGTCGTTCGTGACGTCCCGGCGCGCGGCTGAGGTGAGCGTCGGCACCCCGGGACCAGAGAAGTCGAACGCGTCGATGCTGAGCGTGTAGGCGTCGTCCGAGAAGAGCTGGCCGCCCCACGCGAAGGCGGAGGTCAGCGTCCCGTTGCGGAAGCTGTTCGAGAGGGTCCCGACGTAGTCCAGGGACAGGAGCGCCCTGCGCCAGTTCCGATCGGTCATGTCGCCCTTGGTGTACCGGGGGTACCCGAAGGGGCGGATGCTCTCGATCTCGGAGACGTTGTAGTCGTACCCCACCGTGAACCGGTTGGAGATCCGCTCCCCGGGCTTGTATTCGACCGAGAGCCCGGTGATGAAGTGCGTCGCCTTGGACGCGTTCGTCATGTCCAGGATCCTGCCGTTCTGGACGCAGGTCACGCCGGCGTCGCACCCGGCGGCGCCGGTGAAGTTGCTGCCGAAGCCTCGGCTCACGTTGAGCAGGAAACCGTCGCCGTTGTCGCCGGAGGGGAGCCAGTCGGTGTTGCGGCGCGTCAGCGCCGTGCTCAGGCGGAGGTCCAACCCTTCGATCGGGCGGAAGCCGAAGTTGGCGGAGAGGCCTCCCCCGGCGGTTCCTCCCGCGTCCTTGATGATGCCCTGCTCGTCGGAGAAGTTGCCGGACACGTAGTAGTCGATGTCCTGCTTGCCGCCCTTGACTGAGAGTGCGTACTGCTGCATCGGACCGGTCTGGAGCCAGCTGCCGGACTCGGGGCAGGTGACGTCCACGAACGGCTTGCCGTCGGACGAGACGTTGTTCGGCCCGGCGCAGGTGCGCAGCCACATGCCGGTGGGATCCGCGTCGGTGCCGAGACGGCCGGCCCGGTTCGCCCCGAACGTGGCCTCCATCGTCCACTGGGCGGCGCCGGTCTGGCCGCGCTTGGTGAAGATCTGGATCACGCCTCCGGAGGCCTCGGTGCCGTACAGCGTCGTGGCCGCCGCCCCTTTGATGACCTCGACGCGCTCGATGTCGGCTGCGTTGATGTCGTTCAGGGGGCTCGCGGACTGGCGCGCCTGCGGGTGCTGCGGCGTGGAGCCGCCGAAGATGCGCACCCCGTCCACGTAGACGATGGGGTCGTTGCCCTGCGAGATGGAGTTGTTCCCGCGCAGGATGATCGTGCTGCCCACGCCAGGCTGGCCCGAGTTCTGGAGCACCGTGGCTCCGGGAGCCCGGCCCATCAGGAGGTCCTGGGTGTTGCGTGCCGGCGCGACCTCGATCTCCCGGGACGTCACGCGGGTGAGGCTGTTGCCGATCTGGCGGGCGCGCTGCTCACCGGTCGCGGTGACCACGAGCGCGTCGAGCGAGACCGCCTCCGTCCCCAGCGCGAAGTTGACGGTGGCCGTCTGGCCGGCCGTGACGGTGATGGACTGCTCCTGGGTCGCGTAGCCGATGAGCTGGGCGCGCACCGTGTAGGTGCCCGCCGGCACCCCGGCGATCGTGAACCGGCCGCTCGAGTTCGAGAGCGTCCCGTGGCTGGTGGAGGGAATGTAGATCTGGACGCTGGCCATGCCGGCGGTGGTGCGTGAGTCGGTGACCTGCCCCGTGATGGTGCCCAGGACCTGCATGGCCGGGGCCGCGATCTCGTCGAGGGGAGATGGTGCCGCTGCCGCGGCACCCGTCGTCACCGAGGCGGCCACGAGGCACGCACCGCTGAGGATGCGGACAAGAATGCCCATGCGCAGGCTCCTCTGGATGGTCCGCACGCCCACCGGGAATCCGGGGAGGCGGAATGCGAGGAAAGGGAGGGCGCACGGTGGGTGGAAACAACTCGTCAACGCATAATACGCCGCGTTGCATGAGCGCGGCAAGAAGCCAGCGCGCTGCGTCTGCCCGCTGCGTCTAGGCCCGCAGCACCACCCGCGCCTCGCCCAGCGCTGCCGGCCAGAGAGGCGTCACCGAGATTCCCTGCACCGAGGTGTCCGCGCCCTTCTCCGACTTGGACACGGTGGTGACGTCGAAGCGCCATACCGCGGTCGGCTCGGGGTGGAGCTCCACCGACACCTCGCCGTTCAGGGAGAGCTCCGGCGCGAAGAGGGCATCGCGCGGGAAGGCTCCCGGGTCCCACCTGTAGGAGAGGGACAGGGCACCGTCGGGTGCCAGCGCCACCTCCACGCGGAGAGCCCCCGTGCCGGCGCCGAGGAGGTGGACCGTCACCCCGCCCGCGTCCTGCACGACGCGGTGGGCGAGCCTCTCCCGGGCCCAGCTGCGCAGCGGGTCGTAGTCCGCCGCCTCGTACGCCGCCGCATCCAGCCCCGCCTCGAGGATCCTGACCACGCCGATGGCGCGCTCGTCCCGGTCCGCCGGCGGGAGCGTGTCGAAGCGGAGCCCCTCCTCCAGCGCGTGGATGGAGGGCATGCCGCCGTCATCCGCGGGCGCGTGAGCGGGTGCGGGGGCCGCGTCCCGGTGGTACGCCTCCCTCCTGCGTGTGAGGGTGTCGGCCAGGTTCGTGCGCCGCTCGAAGAGCGTCCACTCCTCCACCGCGCCGCCCCGGGCGGGAGCCACCAGCGCCGAGAACGCGCCGGAGTGGACCCAGATCTCGTCGCTCCCGTCACCGTCCAGGTCCACGACGTCGAAGGCGAGAGGCTCGCCGCGGCGAAGGATCCCCTCCGCCTCGGCCAGGTTGGCCCACACCGAGCCGCGCAGATGCCTCAGGTAGAGCCCCCCGAAGACGCCGTGCCAGTAGGAGTCGTTGCACTGGGCGCGCCCCACGGCGCGGCGGGCCGCGGGTGGGTCGCCGCGCCGGCGGCACAGCTCGGAGAGCGCTGCCGCCTTCTTGTGCATCCGGTTCGACTCGGAGTAGCGCGCCAGGAAGTTCCTCCAGTGCCCGCCGCGCACCAGCCCTGCGGCGGAGGCCTGCTCGCCGCTCGCCTCCAGGCGCCGGTCGAGCTCCTCCAGGCGCTGGGCGGCCGCGGGGGGGAGGGACCACCCCTCCATCTCCCGGTACGACGCGGTGGGGAGGTAGGCCAGCCCCGCCGGCGTGACCGAAGCCAGGGCCCGGGTGGGCGTCACGAGGCGCGCCACCCCGTCGGAGGCCAGCGCCTCCATGGTGTCGAGGAAGCGGTCCAGCCATCCCTGCCTCCACACCCAGTCCGCGGTCCCGGGCCAGCCGCCGAACTTCTCGCCGTCGTCGGCCAGCACCGCCAGAGGGAGCTCCTGGGCCTGGAGCGTGCGCAGGTAATCAGCTACTTCCTCGGGCGGGCGGAAGGGGATGAGGTAGCGCAGCCGTTCGTCGATGGGGAGAAGAGAGAGCGCTGCGCCTCCGGACTCGGTGCGCCAGGGGCGGTGCAGCTGGTGCCGCTCGAACCCGGTGGCCAGGAAGTGGCGGTCGTCCACGAGGGCGTACTCCACGCCGGCGGCGACCAGGTCCTCGGGGAGACCGGGCTCCCAGACCCGCTCGGTGAGCCAGAGCCCGGTCGCCCGCACGCCGAAGCGACGCGAGAGCCACTCCTTCATCCACTGGATCTGCTCCACCCTGTCTGCCTGGGAGAGGGCGGGGAGGACGGGTTCGTAGAAGCCGGAGAGGAGGAGCTCCACCGCGCCGTCGGCGGCCAGGCGGCCGATGAGGTCCAGGTAGGGGTGGGCGTCGGCCTCGAGCCATTCCAGGAGGGGGCCGGAGACGTGGAGCGCCACCGGGAGCGCACCCCGCTCGGCCAGGCGCCGGAGGAAGGGGAGGTAGACGTCCTGGGCGTGGCTGCGGAACACCTCGTCGAAGTTCCCCACGGGCTGGTGCACGTGGAGCCCGAACACGAAGCCCACCGGCGATGCCGCCCTCGGGGGCGGGAGGTGGGTGGCGCGCTCGCCGAACCCCAGCCTCAGGGCCACGTCCCGGAGCGCTCCGGGCTCCGCCGAGCGCAGCGACCCGAGGGCTCGCCCCAGCGCGGTCTGGGCCTCGAAGGGGACGGGGACGCCCCGGGCCTCCAGCTCGGCTGCCCGCCCCAGCACCTCGGCGGCGGCGCGGGAGGAGGGACCGCGCACGAAGCGCTCCACCGCGTCCACGAGCGCCGCCGTGACCTCTGCGGTGGGGTGGGCTTCCGCCGAAGCGGACACCGGGGCCTCCCGGGAGGTGGCGAACGGCACCGAAGCGGCGGCGGCAGTGGAGAAGCCCGTGAGCTTCGCGATCCCACCCCGCACCTCGCGGTCCCAGAGGTCCTCGCCCGAGCCCTTGATGGGGTCGTTGCTCGCTGCCTCGGCGAGGCGCGTGCGAAGCCGGCTCTCCAGCGTCCGCCCCGGCGTGCCCGCCAGGTCCAGAGCGTGGGCGGCGTAGCGGAGCACCTGGAGGGGCTCCAGCCCCGCGAGGTCGTCGAAGAACCACCCGCACGAGGTGAACATGCGGAGCGCGTCCCGCTCCATCGCCAGGAGCTGCAACGCGCGTTGCGTCTCCTCGGCATCCAGAGGGCGCCGGGCATGCTCCTCCACCAGGCGGTGGAGCGCCGCGTCGCCCTGGTCGAACACGGCCCCGTAGGCATCCCGCGCGGCCCAGGGGTCGGCCAGGAGCGCGCCGGCCTCCGTTTCGAAGAGGGCGTGCACGTCGCCGGCGAGCTCGTTCAGGGCATCCCGGAGGACGGTCCGCCACTTCTGCTGGGTGGGCTTGGAGGGGTCCATGCGGCACCCGCACTCCGAGCGCCACCGCTCCACCCCGTGGGCGCACGACCAGGCGCTCGGCTCCACGATGGTGACCTTCTCCGTCGCCGGGCTCCGCGCAAGGAACGAGGCGAAGTTCTCCAGGCGGACCTCCGGCCGGGCGCGGATGGAGAGCACCGCGGCCGCCAGCGCCATGTCCGCCCACCGATGGTGGTGGCCGAAGGTCTCGCCGTCGGTGGCGAGGGCGGCCAGGCGCTTGACCGCGCCGGCCGGCTCGCCGTCCCCCGCCATGCGTCCGGCCCAGGCGTGGGCGTCACGCAGGAGCTGCCCGAAGGCCACGTCGTGGGAGAGTCCCCCGTCGTACACCACCACGGCCAGGGAGCGGCCGGAGGGGAGGGCGACGCGCCCCGGGAGCCCGTGCGCCGGGACCTTCTTCACCTGGCTGGGCCCGAGGATGGTGAAGCGGATCCCCTCCTGGGCCAGGACCTCCAGCGTCTCGGTGTCCACCGCGGCCTCGGGGAGCCACATCCCCTCCGGGTCGCGGCCGAACCGTCGTCGGAAGTCGGCCATGCCCCAGCGCACTTCCGTGACCTTGTCGCGGCGCGACGCCAGCGGAAGGATGACGTGATGATAGGGGGCGGCCACCGCGTTTCCGTGTCCCAGGCGCGCACGGCTGCGAGCGTCGGCCTCGAGGAAGGCTCGGTACGTGTCCGGGGCCTCCCGGGCCAGCCAGGCCATGAGCGTGGGCCCCGCGTCCCAGCTGATCCACTCCAGGGTGTTCACCACCGCGGCGATGCGCCCGTCCCCGTCCAGGACCCGCGCGGCCGCCACCGCCCGGTAGCATTCGTCGTGGATGCGCCGGTTCCAGTCGTGGAAGGGCGCGGCCGAGGGCTCCACCGGCACGTGGCCGGTCCAGGGGTCCTCCCGGGGAGGTTGGTAGAAATGTCCGTGGACGACGACGGACCTCACGCGCGACCTGCCAGCGCGTCCGCCCGGCGGCGCACGGCGCGCCGGTAGACATCATGGTACTGGCCCACGGAGCGCGCCCACCCGAAATCGCGCGACATGGCCTCTCGCACGTGCTCGTGCCAGAGCCACTCGTCGGCGTACACCGCGAAGGCCGCCTGGAGCGCCTCGCGGAGCGCCTCCGGATCGTATTCGTCGAACAGGAACCCGGTCACGCGGTCCTCGATGGTGTCGGCGAGCCCCCCGACCCGGCGCGCCACCGGCAGGGCGCCGTAGCGCTGGGCGCGCATCTGGGTGATCCCACAGGGCTCGTAGAGGGAGGGCATGAGAAGGAGGTCGGCCCCGCCCAGGAGCCGGTGCTCGAACTCCTCCGTGAAGTCGAAGCGCACGGTCACCCGGTCCGGGGCGGCCCTGGCCAGCGCGGCCAGGCGCTCATGGTAGCGCGGATCCCCGTGGCCGAGGAAGACCCACTGGGCGTCGGGCTCCTCGACGAGGCCGGACTCAAGGAGGATGTCGAACCCCTTCTGCTGCACCAGGCGGGCGCTCATCCCCACCAGCGGCATCCGGGGCTCGTTGGGGAACCCGCACTCCCGCTGGAGCGACGCCTTGCACAGAGCTTTCCCCAGGAGGTCGTCGGCGCTGAAGGTGTAGGCGATCTCCGCATCGTCGGAGGGATCCCACAGGTCCAGCTCGATCCCGTTCAGGATCCCCGTGAACCGGCCGAGCAGCTCCACGAAGCTGTGGTGGAGCCCGAAGCCTCCCACCGCGGTGCGGAGCTCCCGTGCGTGGGTCGGGCTGACCGTGGTCACCATGTCCGCCGTGGCCAGCGCGCCCTTGAGCAGGTTCACCTGCCCGTACCACTCCAGGAATCGCCAGTGGTAGTGGCGCCGGTCCACGCCCAGGTCGTCCAGGACGTCGGGAGCGTACCAGCCCTGGAAGCCGGCGTTGTGCACGGTCATGACGGACGCGGTCCTGTCATAGAACGGGCGCCCGGCCAGAGACGTCCGCAGGTAGACGAGCGCCATCGCCGTGTGCCAGTCGTGGGCGTGGACCACCGGAGGACGCCGCACGATGAGGGGGAGCGCTTCCAGCGCCGCCTTGCAGAAGAAGGCGAAGCGGCGGTGGTTGTCGGGGTACGCGCTCCCGTTCTCCCCGTAGAGGTCGGGCCGATCGAAGTACGCGTCGTTGGCGACGAAGTACACCGTGGGGTGCCCGTCCGCCGCCGGCGCGAAGTGGAAGCTGGCCTTCTCCGTCCGGGGCCCGACCTGCACCTCCAGGTCGAAGGCGGGCTCGAGCCACGGATAGGCGCGCCGGATCTTGCGGTGGAGGGGGAGGAAGACCAGGGTCGGGACCCCCGAGCCCGCCTGGTACCGCGCGATCCCCCGCACCGCCTCGCCCAGTCCTCCCGAGCGCGCGTAGGGCCAGTACTCCGCCGCCAGGTGGATCACCGCCTGGGAGAAGCCGGGGCCGCGTCTGGTACGTCGGTCCAACGTGGGATGCCCGAAGGGGGGAAGCGCGTGTCTCGGTCGCCGCGCGTCCTCCTAAGTTAGGGCGCCCGGGCGCCGGAACCCAAGGTCCTGTTGCGCCGGGAGCGCGCCGGGTGGATCGTTCGACCATGAACGCCCAACTGTCCCATGAGGCCATCACCTCCCTTCTCGAGGGGCGATGCCGCGAGCCGTTCGGCCTGCTCGGGAACCATCCCTTCGAATCCGACGGCAGGAATGGGCGCGTCGTGCGCGTCTTCATCCCCTGGGCAGCCGACGTGGCGTTGGTCCGGCAGGACGGCTCGGAGGTCCCGATGGAGGTGGCCCACCCCGGGGGCCTGTTCCAGGCCGTCTTCCCCGGCGAGCCGGGGTACTTCACCTACGGGCTGGCCGTCACGGACCGCAGAGGCCAGCGGTGGCCGGTGGACGACCCCTACCGCTTCCCTCCCTTCGTGGACGAGGAGCGGGTGAGGGGCTTCGTCCGCGGCGAGGAGCGCCGCATCCACCAGGTCCTGGGGGCCCACCCCATGACCCTGGAGGGCGTGGTGGGGGTGGGGTTCGCGGTGTGGGCGCCGCTCGCCCAGGCCGTGAACCTCATGGGCACCTTCAACCGCTGGGAGGGCCGCTGCCACCCCATGCGGCCCCGGGGCGCCACGGGGGTGTGGGAGCTCTTCGTCCCCGGAGCGGGGAAGGGGGCGGTGTACAAGTACGAGGTGGTCACCGCGGCGGGGCGGAAGGTGGACAAGGCGGACCCGTGCGGCCGGGCCATGGAGCTCAGGCCGGCCACGGCTTCGGTGGTGTGGGACCCGTCCGGGTACGCCTGGAGCGACGCCGCCTGGATGGAGGCCCGGCGCGGATGGAACCCGGACGTCTCTCCCATGAGCATCTACGAGGTGCACCTGGGCTCATGGAAGCGGACGCCGGCGGAGGATCGCGAGGAGGGCGGTCACGGATGGCCCGGGTACCGCGCCCTGGCCGAGGACCTGCTCCCCTACGTGAAGGAGTTGGGCTTCACCCACGTGGAGCTCCTCCCCATCCTGGAGCACCCCTACGACCAGAGCTGGGGTTACCAGCCGGTGGGGTTCTTCGCGCCCACGTCCCGATACGGAAGCCCCGACGACTTCCGCTGGTTCGTGGACAGGGCCCACCAGCTCGGGGTGGGCGTCCTCCTGGACTGGGTCCCGGGGCACTACCCCGAGGACATCCACGGGCTGGTGCGCTTCGACGGGTCGGCGCTCTACGAGCATCCCGACCCCCGCCGCGGGAGCCACCCCGACTGGGGTACGCGCATCTTCGACTACGGCAAGCCTCAGGTGCGCTCCTTCCTCGCGTCCAGCGCGCTGCACTGGCTGGAGGACTACCACCTCGACGGCCTCCGCGTGGACGCGGTGGCGTCCATGCTCTATCTGGACTACTCCCGCGCCGAGGGGGAGTGGCTCCCCAACCAGTACGGCGGGAAGGAGAACCTGGATGCCATCGGGTTCCTGAAGGACGTGAACGACGCGGTGCACCGGTCTTGCCCGGGCGCGGTGGTCGTCGCCGAGGAGTCCACCGCCTGGGCCCGCGTCTCCCACGGCACCGACGTGGGCGGTCTGGGCTTCGACCAGAAGTGGAACATGGGGTGGATGAACGACACCCTGACGTTCATGGAGACCGACCCCCTGTTCCGCTCGGGGATGTACAACCGGCTCACGTTCTCCATGCTGTACGCGTTCAGCGAGCGCTTCGTGCTCCCCTTCTCCCACGACGAGGTGGTCCACGGCAAGCGCTCGATGCTCTCGAAGATGCCGGGAGACCACGAGGCGAAATTCGCGAACCTCCGGGCCCTTTACGCGTACCAGTGGTCCCACCCCGGGAAGAAGCTCCTGTTCATGGGGTGCGAGCTGGCGCAGTGGACCGAGTGGAACGTGGACACGTCGCTGGACTGGGCGCTCCTGGGGTTCCCGGCCCACCAGGGCATGCAGCGCCTCGTGGCGCGCCTGAACCGGATCTACGCCGAGGAGCCGGCGCTCCACCGCCAGGACTTCCACCCCCAGGGCTTCGAGTGGCTGGACTGCAACGACGCGGCCCGCACCGTCCTGTCGTTCCTGCGCTGGGCGCCGGGATGGACCGACCCCATCGCCGTGGTCGTGAACTTTACGCCCACGTTCCGGGACGGCTTCCACCTGCCCATCCCCTTCCCGGGGAGATGGCGCGTCATCCTGGACACGAGCGCACCCGAGTTCGGGGGCCCGGGCTCACCGGTCCCGGGGGTGCTGGAGTCCGTCCATGGAGAGCTCCACGGGCGCGAGCAGCGCCTCGTCCTCCCGCTCCCGGGGCTCACCGCGCTCTTCCTGAAGCGCCAGGCCGACTGAAGAGGGGGCCGGCGGACCCGCTGGTCCGCCGGCCCCCTCTTCGGCACCCCTTCCGGGGTGGCCGGTCTTCGGCGCCTCAGGCCGTGGGCGGGTCGTCGTGCTCCACCCGGCTCGCGAGGGCCGGCACGTACAAGCGCTCGGTGTACTCCCGCACCATGCGCCCGGTGGTGAACTTCGCGCCGGCCACGCGCAGCGCCTCCTTCATCACCTTGATCCACCCGCGCGGCAGGCCGGCCTCGTCCCGCTCGTAGTAGAGGGGCACCACCTCCCGCTCCAGCAGGGTGAAGAGCGCGTCGTGGTCGTGGGCGTCCACCTCGTCGTCGGGGCCCCGGGTCACCGGGATGGCCCAACCGTTGGCGCCGTTGAACCCCTCCGCCCACCATCCATCCAGCGTGCTGATCTGCGGCACGCCGTTCAGACCGGCCTTCATGCCGCTGGTTCCCGAGGCCTCCATGGGGACGCGGGGCATGTTCATCCATACGTCCACGCCCTGCACCAGGCGATGCGCCACGTGGAGCTCGTAGTCCTCCACGAAAGCGATGCGCCCCTCGAAGCGGGCGTCGCGGGAGAGCTGCCACACCCGCTGCAGCACCCGCTTCGCCTCGTCGTCGGCAGGGTGCGCCTTGCCGGAGAACACGAGCTGCACCGGGCGCCGGGGATCGGTGAGGAGGCGGCGGAGGCGCTCCTCGTCGCGGAACAGAAGGTTGGCCCGCTTGTACGTGGCGAAGCGGCGCGCGAACCCCAGCGTGAGCGGCTCAAGGGAGAGGAGGGTCCCGGCGCCCACCAGGTGCGCGGCCTCCCGCCAGAGCTCGATCCAGCGCGTGCGGGCCTGCTCCCGGCAGAAGTCCAGGAGGATGTCCTTCGTGAGGACGTGGGTGTTCCAGAACTTCGCGTCGTCCAGCTCCATCACCCGGTTCCAATCAGGCGGATTCCCGGGCTCCGTCTCCCAATCCGCCCCGAAGGCGTCCTCGAGGAGCTCGACAAGGTGGTGCGACATCCAGCTCTGCAGGTGCACCCCGTTGGTGATCGCGTGGATGGGGAGGTGGCTCGGGGCACGGCCGGGCCAGAGCGAGGTCCACAGCTCCTGGGTCACCTTCGAGTGCCTCTTCGACACGCCGTTCACCCTCGCCGACAGGCGGATGGCGGCCGCCGTCATGTGGAAGCGGCCGTGATCCAGCTCCGGGTGGGATCCGAGCTTGAAGAACTCCTCGCGCCCGAGGGGGCCCGTGGCCCAGAACTCGGAGCACACGTGGTCGATCCACTCCGGCTGGAACATGTCGTGCCCCGCGGGCACCGGGGTGTGGGTGGTGAAGACGCTCTCCGCACGGACCGCGGCGATCGCCTCCTGAAGCCCGAGCCCAGCCGCCATGCGCTCGCGCAGGCGCTCGACCAGCATGAAGGATGCATGCCCTTCATTGGCGTGC
The DNA here is from genome assembly GCA_035477395.1 of Longimicrobiales bacterium. Taxonomy (GTDB): domain Bacteria; phylum Gemmatimonadota; class Gemmatimonadetes; order Longimicrobiales; family Gaopeijiaceae; genus SZUA-318. The sequence continues at coordinate 24,768 of DATIKQ010000067.1, read as the reverse complement.
CACGCGCCGGGGTGCAGGCCCATGGCGCGGAGCACGCGCACGCCGCCCACGCCCAGGATCCACTCCTGCTTCAGCCGGTGCTCGTGTCCGCCACTGTAGAGCTTGTACGTGAGCTCCCGGTCCTCCTCGTGGTTCTCCGGGAGGTTCGTGTCCAGCAGGTAGAGCTTGGCCCGCCCCGCTTCGAGGAGCCAGGCGCCGATGTGGACCTCCCGCCCCGCGCAGGCCACCGAGGTCACCGAAAGCGTGCCGCCGGGGCCGGTGATCTGGCTCAGGGGCATCATGGACAGGTCGAAGTGCTCGTCGGAGTCCTCCTGCCATCCCTCCAGGTTCAGCTTCTGGTCGAAGTACCCCTTGGAGTAGAGGAGCCCGACGCCCACGAAGGGGACGCCGAGGTCGGAGGCCGACTTGACGTGGTCCCCCGCCAGCACCCCGAGCCCTCCGGAGTAGATGGGGAGGGAGTTGTGGAGCCCGAACTCGGCGCAGAAGTAGGCCACCGGGTTCCCCTGGTCCACGTCGGGGTAGTGGCGGCTGAACCAGGTGTCCGAAGCCGCGAGCATCTCGTGGAGCTCGGCCATGCTCCGGTCGTACAGCTTCAGGAATTCGGGGTCCGAGGCGCAGTGGGCCAGCCGCTGGGGGCTCACGCCCCGGAGGAGCGCGACGGGGTTGTGCCTGGATGCCGACCAGAGGACGGGGTCGATGTAGCGGAGCATCCATCTGGCACGCCGGTTCCACCTCCACCATAGATTATAGGCGAGGCGCTCGAGGTCCTGGAGCCGCTCAGGGAGGTAGGGGATCCTGCCGGAGGCTTCCACAGTCATCATCGAAATCCGTTAATCTTGTTGAGAGCCCTGTCCGCTGACCTGGGGCGCCGGAAGTATCGCCCGCTCACCCGGGGAAGTGAAGGGAATCGTTCCCGGCCCATGCCGAGCTGCCGGCTCCGGGCCTTAGCACGTCACAGGAGGTACGCCGGATGGCCAACGAAATCAACGGGTTCCGGGCACAGCTGCGCGCGTTCGTGGCGGCGCACCCGCAGGGGTGGAACCACCACGAGTGGCTGGGACTCCTGGCGGAGCTCACCGACGCGGGGGCGGACACCACCGATCCCTGCGCCATCGGGGCGGCCCTGGAGCAGGAGCGGATGCTGGCCTTCCTGGAAGGGCTGGAGATGAAGGGGCTCGGTCCCAAGCGCCGGGAGGCGCTGGCCGACCACTTCGGCCGGCTCTGGGACCTCAAGCACGCGTCCACCGACGAGATCGCCCAGGTCCCCAGCTTCCATCCGGGGCTGGCCAAGGCGCTGCACAAGGCGCTCCGCTGAGCACCGTGGTCCGCGTTGCACGCGCGGCCGCCCTGGCCCTCGCCCTCGCGGCGATGGCGGCGGCACCCCCGCTCCTGCATGCCCAGGAGTTCGGCGCCGCGCACAAGAGCGCCTGGAAGGCGGGGGTCCTGGAATACGTGGTTCCCACCGCCGGGTACGCATACGCCGACGCCTGGACCGAAGGCCTCCTCCCCGGCGCGGTGCGCGTCTCGGGGACGGTCGCGCTCCTGTGGGTCATGACCGACGCCCTCACCGGCGAGCCCGGCGACGACGAGCCGCCGGACGAGTGCCGGACGATGTGCGCGTACGGCATCGCCGCCACCGCGGTGGGCTATGTGTGGGGCGTCACCGGGGCGGTCCGGGCCGCCAGGCGATGGGTGCCCGAAGGGGCCGGGCTCACCATGGGGTGGGACCCGGCCACCTCGGGCCTCCGGGTGGGCGTGAGGGTGGGCATCTAGACTCCCGCCGGAGGCGGCCCCGCTGCCCCGGCCGCCGGTACCGGCGCCGGCGGGGCCTTCCCCTCCAGGATGGCGTCGATGCGCTCCACGACGTCCCCGAAGTGGGCCCGGGTCAGGCGGTCCCCGACGCGGCGGCTCGCCTGGTCGGCGCCCCGGCGGAGCTCCACGAGCTGCGCCCTGAGCAGCGGGCGCACGTCGGAGCGCGTCAGGTCCGGCGCCCGCCCCTGGAAGGCGTTGGAGGCGGGCTGCTCGCGCATGAGCGTCTCGACGCGCGCCAGGTACGCGCGCTGCAGCGCCCTGCGGTACACGTCCACGGAGGTCACCGTGGCGAGGTCGCCCCACACGCCCGAGCGCACGTCGTCGAGGAACTCCACCAGCCGGTAGGCGTCCGCCGGCCACGCCGCCTCCGTCTCGGCCAGGCGCCCCATGCGCCGGGCGTCCAGCAGCTGAGCCAGGACCGCGGCCTGGCGGGCCGACGTGGCCTCCAGCCCTCCCGCGGCCGTGCCGATGAGGGAGAGGATCGTCGGGTCGGCCAGCCACACGGGCGCCTGGAGCACCTCGCGCCCGATCCAGGCCATGGCCTCCTTCTGGTAGGAGCGGGGCACGCCACGGAACACCGCGCCCGACTGGTCCGCGGTCTTCAGGTCGGCGTGGACGCCGCCGACGATCCCGAGGATGTGCCCCACGTAGCGCTGCCACTGACCCACGGCCTCGCCATACAGCTCGGCGAGCTCGGTGTAGTCCTCGCCCGGACGGGTGGTCCACCCCACCAGGCTGGGCACGATGCGGCGGAGGTTGTCCATGCCGTACGTGTTCGCCTTCACCAGGTCGTCGCCCATGTCCTCGGTCTGGTTGCGCGGGTCGGCGGCGCCGGGGCCTCCCTGGGGGAGGTACCGGTAGAGGGGGTCGCCGGCCTTCTCCAGGATCCAACGGTCGAGGGTGGCGGCTTCGTCGTCGGGGCTCCTCGCGCCGGGGATGACCCGGTATCCCCAGTTGATGTTGTAGTGGTCGTACGGCCCGATGTGGCGGAGGAAGTCCAGGGGCTGGAGCCCGTCGCCGGGCTGCGCCACGTAGTTCTGCCGCGCGTAGTCCATGATGGTGGAGGACACGCCCATGCGCCGGGAGAACGTGGGCGAGCGCAGCGAGTCCACCGGGTAGGACGCGCTCGCCATCATGTTGTGCGGGAGCCCCAGGGCGTGACCGATCTCGTGGGTGATGACCTGCTCCATGGCCTCGTCCATGAGCTCGTCGCTGATGGGGAGCGAGCGGGCTCCGGGGTTGGCCGCCCCGGTCTGGACCATCAGCCAGTTGCGGTACGACCGCAGGTGGTTGTGGTACCAGACGATGTCGCTCTCGATGATCTCCCCGGTGCGCGGGTCCGATGTGCTCGGCCCCATGGCGTTGCGGGTCAGGCTGGCCGTCCACCGCACCACCGAGTTGCGCACGTCCTCCGGGTCCCACTCGGGGTCCTCCTCGGGCGTGGGCGCGTAGCGGGCCACGATGGCGTTCCGGAAGCCGGCGGATTCGAAGACGGGCTGCCAGTTCTCCACGCCCCGCTTCACCGTCGCCTTGTACCGCTCGGGCGTCGCCGGGTCCACCCAGTACACGATGGGCTTCACTGGCTCCACCAGCTCGCCCCGGGCGTACGCCTGCGGATCCTTGGGCTCCAGCCGCCAGCGCCGGATGAACGTCTGGGTCTCCGCCTTCTGCTCGTCGAGGCCGTAGTTGACCTGGGAGAGGGTGAAGAAGCCGACCCGCGCGTCCTCGTGGCGCGGCATCATGGGGACCGTGGGGAGGAGCACCAGCGACTGGTTCATCTCCAGGGAGATGGTGGACGCCTCCGCGTCCGACGGGGGCGCCCCCGCGTCGAACGTCTGCGTGTGGCGCACGTTCACGTTGAGCGGGAAGCTCCGCGCCCAGTTGAGGAAGCTCCTTGCGGTGTCCAGGCGCCTGACCTGGTAGGTGCGCCGCTGCGCCGCCGTGACGCCCGAGATGGCCGGGGTGTCGCCCTTGTAGAACTCGGTGACGTCCAGGATCAGCGCCGCGCTGTCCGGGGAGAACGCCTGGATCGGGAACGCCGCCAGGATGGGGGCGAAGTTGTTGCTCACCACCGACGCGTGGATGGGCAGGGAGTCGTCGGCCACGGCCTGGGCCGCGTACGTGCGCAGCAGGACCTGGTCGCCCTGGCGCTCCCACCGCACCATCTGCTCGTTCACGCTCAGCCCGGCGGACAGGAACCCGCCCATATTGGCCGGCACGCCGGCGAAGCGGCTTACAAGCAGCATATCCGCGCCGAGAAGCGAATCCGGGATCTCGAAGAGGAGCTTGTCGTCCACCCGGTGCACGGTGAACAGGCCCGGGTCCGAGACGGCCTTGTCCGTCACCACCTCCCGGTAGGGCTTGGGCCCGGGCCGGGCCGCTCCGGCAGGGCGAGCGGCCCCCGCCGCGCCCTGGGGCGAGGGGGGCGGAGCGGCCTGGGACGCGCCCCCGCACGCCGCAGCCAGCAGGATCAGGTTGAGCGTGAGCCCGCGCACCCCCGTTCTCGTCGTGCCCATCGTGGCCACTCCTCCGCGCTCCATGCGTGCCGTGCAGGGATTCCTGGATCGCACCGGACTCCCGGACCGGGGCCGGCCGAGCACGCTCAATGGGGGGCGGGAGGGGGTCGCGGGCAAGACCGGCCGGCCCGCCCGCACAGCCCTACTCCGCCGCGGTCTCCCGGGCGGCCGTGGGGAGGGCGACGAGGTGTGCCGTCACGGCCGCCCCCACGAGGGCGAGGATCGCCACCGCCCAAAGGTGTCTCCAGAGCAGCGCGGCGGAGATGCCCATGAAGAGCCACATCACGCCCAGCGACGCGGTGCGCACCTGCGCTGAGATGACGCCCCGCTCGCGGTAGTCCTTCAGGTATGTCCCGAAGAGCCGGTTCTCGTGGAGCCAGCGCTCGGCCCGCCGGGAGCTCCGCGCGAAGCACCACCCGGCCAGCAGGAGGAAGCAGGTGGTGGGCCAGAGCGGGACGAAGATCCCGATGACGCCCATGACCACGCTGCCCGCGCCCACGGCGAAGTAGGCGCCGCGGCGCAGCGGGCCGGGGAGGGCCTGGGCTGCGCGCTCCGCGGCTTCGTGATCGATGGGGCAGGTCTCGTTCACGAGGTGACGGCGTGTGGGAGGATCGGGCGCGTCCGGTCCGCAACGGTGGCGCAAGACCGGGCCGGGCTCAAGGGGTACCCCCGCAGCCCGACCCGGATCCACCTGCTACGGCCGCTGCGCCACCTGGGCCGCCTCCACGTCGGCGAGGCGCCCAGGCAGCTCCTCGGCCACAAGGGCCCGGAAGGCGTCGTCACCGACGATGCGCTCCACGTCCCCCGCGGAGAGCCCGAGGGTCACCCGTCGCCCGTCGCGGCAACGCACCCGGACCGTGGTGGGCGCGTAGATGCCGCTGGTCAGCCCGGCCACGAGTCCGTTGAGGAAGCTCTGCCGGGCCTCGATGGTGGCCTGCCCGGAAGGGCACAGCCGTTCCACGTCCACCCGGACGTGCCCGATGAGCCCGGCCACCCAGAAGTGCTCCCAGCGATCATAGACCACCGGTGCGTGCCGTGCGCCTCCGCCCACGTCCACGGTGTGCCTGAAGCACCCCGCCGTTCCCAGCGTCGCCGTCAGGCACAACAGGATCAGCCCCGCCCTCCTCGTCACCCCGCTCATGCCTTCCTCCCGGTTTCTCATCCACGTTGCGCCGCGGCGGAGCGCCGCCAGCGGGTCCGTACCGCGTCGCGCTCGACGTCGAGGATCGTGGCTCCCGACGCGGTGAGCTCCACGACCGCGTCGAGGCACGGGACGTGCCAATCCCCGGATGGCGATGTAAGGCATTGCACCACATGGAGTTCAGCCGAGCCGACGGCCCAGGGGCCTCCCCGGCACCGTCCCGGGGGCGGGACACAGGCCATGTGCCTCGGACACGCCATCGAGAACCCCGGCGGTCCCCCGGTGGCGCCCTTTCCGCTTTCTCCCTAGTCTTGGAGCCTGCGCATCCCCCCAGGATGGAGTGGTCGTGAGCGAAGCCCAGCGCCGGGTCCTCGTGGTGGACGACGACGCCGAGTTCAGGTTCCTGCACTCGACGCTCCTCGAGACGTTCGGCTACACGGTCTCCGTGGCCTCCGACGGACTGCAGGCGCTGGCGCTGGTGGACTCGATGGTGGACCTGATCGTGTTGGACGCCGACATGCCCAACATGAACGGGTTCGAGGTCGCACGGCTCGTGCGCGGCGATCCGCTGGTGGCCGACATCCCCATCATGATGGTGACCGGGCTGGTGGGCCGCGACGACCGGCTGCGCGCCTTCGACCTGGGGATCAACGACTTCATCAACAAGCCCGTGGACCCGGCCGAGCTGCGCCTGCGCGCCCGATGGCTGGTGTCGCTCAAGGTGGCCCAGGACGAGATCAAGGCGCACGGGCGCAAGCTGGAGGAAACGGTCCAGATCCGCACCCGCGAGCTGCGGGAGGCGCTGGCGGAGGTGCAGGCGGCGCGCCTGAAGACGCACCAGGCCCACATGGACACGATCCACCGGCTCACGCTGGCGGGCGAGTACAAGGACCGCGACACCGCCGACCACGTCGAGCGCATCGGCCGATTCTCGCAGGTGGTGGCGCGGTGGATGCGGCTTCCCGAAGCGACGGTGGAGACCATCCGCCACGCGGCGCCCATGCACGACGTGGGGAAGCTGGGGATCCCCGACCGCATCCTCCTCAAGCCCGGACGCCTCAACGAGGAGGAGTGGGCGATCATGCGATCCCACACCACCTTCGGAGCGGAGATCCTGGCGAACTCCCAGTCCGAGGTGATCCAGATGGGGGAGCGCATCGCCCTCTGTCACCACGAGCGCTGGGACGGGAAGGGGTATCCCAACGGCGTCGCGGGACAGGAGATTCCCCTGGAGGCCCGTATCTGCGCCGTGGTAGACGTGTTCGACGCCCTCACCGTGGACCGGCCCTACCGCAAGGCCCTCCCCAACGACGAGGTCGTGGCGATGATGGCCGACGAGGCCCGGACCCACTTCGACCCGGACGTGTTCGACATCTTCCTGGAAGCGCGCGAGGACATCGAGGCCGTGCAGGCGGAGTACGTCGCCGACGGACCCCGCGCTCAGGACCAGCGGATCACCTGACCCGGCCCGCCCCGAAGAGCTCCTCGAAGGTGAACGTGACCCAGGGTTGATAGGGCGCGTCCCACAGGTCCGTCTCCAGGTCGTCCACGGCCACGTCCAGCGTCATGTCGTTGGCCCGGAAGATGACGGAGTGCTCGGTGGTGCCGTGGGCCACGCTCTGGAGGAGGCGGCGCATCTCCTCCGTTCCCAGAGGTTTCTTCTGACGCAGCCAGGCCTCCAGCGTGTTCATCCCCGCCTCGTAGCGCCACGTGGACGAGAAGCCGGCCTCCTTCCCGAAGAAGAAGCCCGGGCGATCCGGATCCACGCCGTAGGTCATGAAGTGGTTCGCGGCCATGATGCCGAAGGGACTCGCAGGCGCCACCTCGCCTGGCTCGGGGATGTCGGTGCCGAAGCGGTCTCCGATGGAGGCCGGGGTGCTCTCCGCGCCGGCGTTCTCGAGGATGTTGCGCTGGACCCAGGAGCACGGGGTGAGGCCGTCCACGACCGGCCCCGGCCCGGAGCCGCCGGCGTTCTCCATGGCATAGAGCCCTTCCTCGTTGAGCCCCGTGATGGTGCCCACGAAACCGGGCCACATGGCCGAGACCCAGCGGCGCCGCCCGGGCTCCGAAGGATCCACGGCGAAGAGAAGGAGGTGGCTCACGGTCACCTTCCGCAGGTCCACCTCCCCGTCCATGTTCCGGCCGGCGATGAGGCCGCCCGCCAGCTCGCTCCCCTGGGTGGCCTCCCCCCAGAACGCGAACTGCGTGCACGCGGGGCCGTTCAGCGACGACGCGGCCGCCGGCGAGGCCTGCGCGGCCCTGCGTTCGATGTAGGCGTTGATGGCCAGGAGATCCACCCGCCCGAAGTCCCGTCCGAGCCACTCCACGCGCATGTCCATCCCGGACGCCTTCATCCCCTCCACCACCGCGTCCACCTCGGCGAGGTACTCCGGGTCGTAGTCGAAGTGGCTCTGCAGGAAGGGGACGAACTCCGCCTCGTACCGGGTCGCCGACTGCCAGCTGTCCTCGAGGACGTAGAACTCGAAGAAATCCACGATCTGCTCGCCCACCAGGAACCCGTGGGCGAAACCCCGCTGCCTCGCCGTGCCCGTGAGCTGGAGGACGGGGAGCCCCTTCATCCAACGGAGCGCTCCGTGGTCCGCCACGCGCCCGTCGCGGGGGAAGGGCGTGGGACGCCGGAGCGTGACGTCCGCCCGGCCCTCGGCGCCCTCCGGGAGGTCGATGGGGTCGATCCACGCCGCGGCCTCGGCCGCGTACCAGCCCAACGGCTCCGGAGCGGCGAAGTCCAAGGTGCCGCTCCCGTCCATGTCCATGAAGGCGACCACGCTGTAGTGGCCCGCCTCCAAGGCTTCGAAGCGGTAGGCGCCCGGGCCGGACAGGACCTGGGAGCGGGTCGCGGGCCTCCCCCCAGCACGTCGGCCTTGGAGAGCCTCGCAACCCGTCCGCTCGCCCGCTCGGGAGTTGCGTAGAGCTGCACCACCACGGGGCCCGAACCGGGGCCGGAGTAACGGATCTCCCCTCCGAGGGTGGCGGGAGGGGCGGAGTCGGGAAGGGTGGTGCCGGGAAGGAAGGAGCCGAAGACGAGCGCCGCGGCCAGGGCGGGGAAGGAACGGATCATCGTCACCTCCGGGCCGGGGCGCCGAATCCGTCGGCGACCGGACCCTCATGGGGGAGGATCTCGTTCCGGGGTCTTATCCCGGCTGGACGGAGGCGGCCAGCCGCCGGGTCAACGCGGCGCGATGCCCCAGCCCCCTTCGGCACGGGCCGCGACCTCGGCGAGGAGCCCGTCGAGGGCCCGGCGTCCCCGGCCCAGGCCGTACCGGTGGAGGCCCCGGAAGCCCTTCAGCGACCCCGAGGCGGCGGCCAAGCCGCCCGCCACGGCCACGATGCCGATCCCCGCCGGCCCGAGGAATCCGAGTACGCCGGCCAACCCGGCGGATGCGGTAAAGCCGAGGCCTCCCCCGAGGAGGGAGAGCCCGCCGACGAGGGCGGCGTTGATGCGCCGGGCCCACGCCACGGGGGCCGTGAGGGTGACCGTCGTCGCTGCCGGGCTCCCGGGCCTCGGCGAGAGGGTGACGACCACCTGCCGCAGGTCGGCGAAGCTGGCTTCGCCGGTGAATCCCTTCTCCGAGGCGCCGGTGTAGCTCGCGCCCTGGATGTCGAAGAGCAGGACGCCCCCGGCGGCGGGGTCGCCGGTGCGGTCGCGGAGCGTGAGGCGGTAGGGCTCGTGGGGGAAGATCGCTTCCATGGCGGTGAGGACCGCGGCGGGGTCCGCCAGGATGTCGCGGCTGGCCACGACCGCCTCGTCCGGGTTGCCCAGGATCCACCGCGAGAGGGCGCCTCCCCGTGCGGCGGACGCCTGGGCGGCCACGCGCCCGGCGCGCAGCTCCGCGAGCGCCGTTTCCACGAACTCCTCGCCGATCCCCGCCTCGAGCGCGGCGGCCCGTACGTGTACGAGGGCGTACCCGTCACCGCTGCGGGAAGGCGGCGCCCCGCCGTCGGGACCCTGCGCTTCCCCCGCCGCCCGCGCCTCGGCGCGCCGGGCGGCCTCGGCCTGCAGCTCGGCGGCGCGTTTCCAGAGGCGGGTCGCCTCCTGCTCGCTCAGGGACTCGGGCTCGTGGGTCATGGCGGAGGGTGGGTGCGTTTCGGGCACGGTAGGACCTGCGTGGGCGCCGGACAAGGCTGGACGCGGGATGAGGTCTCCCGGAGCGCCGTGTCCGCCCCTCGCCCGGGCCCGGCGCTCGGCCTATCTTGGCCGGCCCATCCGAGGAGGCCCGTGGACGCAACGCCGATGCAGGAGCTCGCCGACGAGGAGTTGGACGCCTACATCCTCACCCGGCTGAAGAGCTTGGGCGTGGACCTGGGCGTGCTCCCGGAGGACGAGCCCGACGCGCCCGCCGACCGCCGGAGGGTCCTCCTGGGCGCGCGGCGCTTCCTGCGCTCCACGCCGCAGGCCATCCTGGCGTGGGAGCCGGACCCGCAGAGGGTGGCCCCCGCGATGTACCCAGCGTCGTTGGCGCCTGCGCTCCGGGAGCGTGGCGATGGGTGAGGCGCGCAGAGGCCGCGCGTCGCGGAGCCGGCCTGCGGTGGCGCCGCCCTCTGCCGCCGTCCCGCCGCAGGACCGCCTCCTGGACCGGCGTGTCTTCCTGGAGCGCATGGGGCTCCTCACCGCGGCGGCGGCCACGGGGACGGCCTTCACGCCCGGCGGGGGAAGCGTTTATCCTGCGGGCACAGTTCCGTGGGGCGGCGCTGTGGCGTGGCCCCTCCCAGACCACCGTACCGTCCAGGCCACCCAGCCCTGGGAGATGACGTTGGCCGAGCTGGCCGCCCAGATCCGGGCGGGCGCGCTGAGTCCCACGGAACTCGTGGAGGCGTTCCTGGGCCGCATCGAGGCGCTGGACGGGACGCTCCAGGCGTTCAACACCGTGGTGGCGGAGGAGGCCCGCGCCGAGGCGGGCAGGCTCTCGGCCAGCCCCTGGACGGGCCCCCTCCACGGGATCCCCCTGGCGATCAAGGACAACTACTACACCCAGGGCGTCCTCACGACGGCCAACTCCCACATCTACCGGGACTTCGTTCCGACGTACGACGCGGAGGCGTGGGCGCGCCTGAAGGGGGCCGGGGCCGTGCTCCTGGGGAAGACCCAGATGGGGCCGCTGGCCACCAGCCGGGCGACCACCCCCGACGGCGAGCCCACGACCCGCAACGCATGGGCTCCGCTGGACCCTACGGTGGACCCCGGGGGATCGTCCAGCGGGTCGGCGACGGCGGTGGCGGCGCGCATGGCCGCCTCGGCCACGGGAACCCAGACCGGCGGGTCCATCACCAACCCTTCCTCCCGGCAGGGACTCACGGGGATCAAGCCCACCATGGGCCGGGTCTCGCTCCGCGGCATCGTCCCCCTGAGCTACACCCGGGACCACCCGGGCCCCCTGGCCCGGGACGCCATGGACGCCGCCCTGATGCTCCAGCACATGGCGGGGCCCGACCCCCTCGACCCGAGGACGCTGGGCCTCCCGGCCGTCCCGGACCTGGCGAGGGCGGCCCAGCCTGTCCGCAGCGGGAGCCGCACCGTGCTCCGCTGGCCTACCACGCTGGGCATCCTCCCCGACTACCTCGACGCGCCGGAGCCGGAGGAAGACGAGCCTGCGTTCCCGCCCCGGCGCGAGGAGGCCCCTGGCGAGCGGGAGCGCCGTCTGCGCGTCGAGGCGGCGCGGCGCGCGGCGGAGAGCGCGGCGCGGCGGGCCATGGTGGCCACGTTCGAGTCGTTGGGCGCCAGGGTGGTCGAGGTGGAACTCCCCGAGGAGTGGGAGCGCCTCACCGGCGGGGAGTTCAACAACGTGCGCCTCCCCGAGCGCGCCGAGCCGTTCCTCGACGTCCTGCGCCGGGACGTGCGCCTCTTCGGGGTCGCCCTGTCCCCCTGGATCCACGGGCTCCTCCTCTCCGGGCCCGAGTACCTGCGCGGGCAGCGGGCGAAGATGGCGCTGCTCCAGCGCGTCCTGGAGGGGATCTTCTCCCGGTGCGACGCGGTGGTGCAGACCGTGCCCGTCCCCTTCGACATGATCGGGCTCCCGCTCATCGCCTTCCCCATCGGGTTCGAGGAGTCGCGAGGCTACCCTCTGCCCATCTCGGCGATGGTGGGCGGGCTCCCCTTCGGCGAGGAGCGGCTCCTCTCGCTGGCCGCCGCGTACCAGGCGGAGACGGACTGGCACCGGCGGCGGCCCGCCGATCCGGAGCCCGGTGCGGCGCCCGGCGCCGCGCCGCGCCGCCTCGACGTGCTCGACGTGCTGGAGCGGTGTGAGTAGCGCACCGCCTGGGAGGCCGCGCCGGGCCTCGCGTTTCCACGGCGGTGCATAAACATGCCGCGGCTTACATGCTTGCCCGGGTGGACCGTGCCGGGGAGGAGTGTTATGCCTCATAAGGCCCTCCCCTCACCGAGCCATCCATGACTTCTCGCATCGTGATCCTGGGAGCCGCAGGCCGCGACTTCCACGTGTTCAATACCGTCTACCGCGACGACCCCTCCGTCCGGGTGGTCGCCTTCACCGCGCAGCAGATCCCCCACATCGACGGGCGGCGCTATCCGCCGGAGCTGGCGGGGCCGCTCTACCCCGAGGGCATCCCCATCCGGCCCGAGGACGAGCTGGAGGACCTCATCGCCTCGGAGGGTGTGACGCGCTGCGTCATGGCCTACTCGGACGTGTCCCACGAGTACGTCATGCATCTGGCCAGCCGGGTGAACGCGGCCGGCCCCGACTTCGAGCTGGGCGGCTCGGCCCGCACCATGCTCCCCTCCACCAAGCCGGTGGTGGCGGTGTGCGCGTCGCGCACGGGGGCGGGGAAGAGCCAGACCAGCCGCGCGGTGGCGAATATCCTGCGTAGCGCAGGCCTGCGCGTGGGCGTGGTGCGCCACCCCATGCCCTACGGTGACCTGCTCAAGCAGCGGGTGCAGCGCTTCGCCGGCGAGGAGGACCTCCTCTTCCACGAGGCGACCATCGAGGAGCGGGAGGAGTACGAGCCCCACATCGCCAACGGATCCGCGGTGTTCGCGGGCGTGGACTACGAGGCCATCCTGAGGGCTGCGGAGGCCGAGTCGGACGTAGTGCTGTGGGACGGCGGGAACAACGACACGTCGTTCTTCCGTGCCGACGTCTACATCACGGTGGTGGACCCCCACCGTCCGGGCCACGAGCTGCTCTATCATCCCGGCGAGACGAACCTGCGCCTGGCCGACGCGGTGGTGGTGAACAAGGTGCAGACCGCCCGTCCCGAGGACGTGGCGCAGGTCCTGGCCAACGTGGCCCGCGTGAACCCCGGGGCCATGGTGATCCAGGCGGCGTCGCCCATCGTGGTGGATGACCCCTCGGTGCTCCGCGGCAAGCGGGTTCTCGTGGTGGAGGACGGGCCCACCCTCACCCACGGGGGCATGCGCTACGGCGCCGGCACGCTGGGCGCGCGTGACGCGGGCGCCGCGGAGATCGTGGACCCCCGTCCCTTCCTGGTGGGCGAGCTGGTTGAGACGTTCCGGAAGTACCCCGACCTGGGCCCCATCCTCCCCGCGATGGGCTACGGCGAGAGGCAGGTGGCCGACCTGGAGGCGACGCTCCGCCGCGCCGCGGAGGGCGGCGTGGAGGCGGTGGCGGTCGGGACGCCCATCGACCTGGCCCGGCTGGTCCGCATCCCCGTTCCCGCCACCCGGATCCGCTACGAGCTGGAGGTGCTGGGCAAGCCCGATCTCGGCGACGCTCTGGCGCCGATCCTGGAGGGGCGGAGGCGGTGACGGCCCACCTCGCCGTCTTCGTCTCCCCGCACGGGTTCGGGCACGCGGCGCGCGCGTCCGCGGTCATGGAGGTGCTGCACCGGCGCACCGGTGCGCACTTCGAGCTCTTCACGACCACCCCCCGCTGGTTCTACGACGAGTCGGTGCAGGGGCTCTACCGCCGCCACGAAGTCGTATCCGACGTGGGGTTCTTCCAGACATCCGCGCTGGCCTACGACCTGGAACGCACCGTCCGGGCGGTGAGCGCACTGGTCCCCTTCCATCCCGACCTCATCGACGGGCTCGCCCTGGAGGTGAGGCGGGCGGGGTGCTCGGCGGTGCTCTGCGACGTGGCTCCTCTCGGCATCGCGGTGGCGGAGCGGGCGGGGCTCCCGTCCGTGCTGGTGGAGAACTTCTCCTGGCCCTGGCTCTACGAGCCGCTCCTGGAGCAGGCTCCGGCCCTCGCTCCGCTCTCGGAGGAGCTGGACCACTGGATCGGCCTCGCCACCCTCCACCTTCAGGCAGAGCCCTACTGCTTCGAGGACTCCCGCGCTCACGCGTCGGTGCTCCCGGTGAGCCGGCCGCCGCGCCGCAGCCGGGAGGAGCTGCGTCGCGAGCTCGGGGTGGGGGAGGGCGAGCAGGTGGTGGTCCTCACCATGGGCGGGTACACGGAGGAGATGCCCTTCCTGTCGCGCCTCGAGGAGATGGAGGGCGTGACCTTCGTGGTGACGGGATGCCCGGCCAACGAGGTGCGGGGGAACCTGCGCCTCCACGACAACGCCACCCGCCTGTACATGCCCCACCTTGTCCGGGCCGCCGACGCGGTGGTGGCGAAGCTGGGCTACAGCACGGTGGCCGAGGTGTGGCGGGAGGGTCGCCCCGCCGCCTTCGTCACCCGCGCCGATTTCCGTGAGATGGCCCCCCTGTGGGCCTGGGCGTCCGAGCGGATCCCCGGGTTCGAGATCCCGGCCGCCGGGTTCGCGTCGGGCTCCTGGGTGGAGCGCATTCCCGAGCTGCTCCTCACTCCGCCGCCCCCGGCCCAGCCCTGCGGCGGGGCGGAGCAGGTGGTGGACCACATGCTGGAGCGGATCCCGGCGCTGCGGCACTGGAGCTGATCCGGAGCGCGCGGCACCACCCTCGCGGGCGCCGCTGCCGGCGGGCCAGCGCGCGCGTCACCTCCTCCGGTGGTTGTCGATCTGCGCGTACGTACCGCCGTAGACGATGTTGCGGATGTGGTCGGAGAAGAGGAAGTCGTAGGGGAACCCGGGCTCGATGGCGCTGGCCTCGTCCAGCTTCGCCAGCTGCGGCGCGTCCAGGGTGACGTCCAGCGCGCCCAGGTTGTCGCGCAGCTGATCCGCCGTGCGCGCGCCCACGATGGGGATGATCACGCCGGGCTGCTGCCGCACCCAGGCCACGGCCACCTGCGACGACGTGCACCCCACCTCGACGGCCACCGCGTCCACGGCGCGGGCGATGGCCAGGTTGCGCTCCTGCTTGGCGGCGTTGGCTTCGGCCCGCCCCGACCCCGGCGCCGTGCCCCGCGTGTACTTCCCCGAGAGCACTCCGGCGCTCAGGACCCCCCAGGGCGTCACCGCCAGGTCCAGGGCGCGGGCCATGGGAAGGAGGTCCCGCTCCGCGGTGCGGTCCACGAGGGAGTACCGGAGCTGGGCGGCGACGAAGGGCGACCAGCCGCGCAGGTCGGCCAGCATGTTGGCCTGGGACACCACCCACGCCGGGGTGTCGGAGATGCCCACGTAGAGGACGAGCCCGCTCCGCACCAGGTCGTCCAGCCCGCGCATGACCTCGTCCACCCCTGTGGTGAAGTCCCAGGCGTGCAGCCAGAACAGGTCCACGAAATCGAGCCCCATGCGCTCCAGGCTGGTCTCCAGCGACCGCACCATGTTCTTGCGGTGGTTGCCCGACGCGTTGGGGTCGCCGTGCCGGTCGAAGAGCGTGTACTTGGTGGCCACCACGAAGTGGTCGCGGTCGGCGCTCACGAAGTCACCCACGTACCGCTCGCTGGTCCCCTCCGTGTACCGGTTCGCCGTGTCGATCAGGGTGCCCCCGGCCTCGGCGAAGGCGTCGAAGATCTTCCGGCTCTCCTCCTTGTCGGCGCCCCATCCCCATTCGGGTCCGAAGGTCATGGTGCCGAGGGCGAGCTCGGAGACGCGGAGGCCGCTGCGGCCGAGGAGCTTGTAGCGCATCAGAAGGGCACCCCCACGGCCTTGCACAGGAACGCCATGTACCCGGATCCGGCGGCGCACAGCTTCGCCAACTCCGTGGGGAGGCGGGGCCCGGTGGCGAACGCTTGGTCCAGGTCCCGGTACGCGATGAAGTCCTTCCATTTCAGGTCCTCGGCCAGGGGATGCTCCGGGTCGAAGCCCCTGGGGGGACGGGAGAGGCGCTCTCCCTCCATGGTGAACACGCGTGTGAACTTCGCGCCCCGGGACGCCCTCTTCCACGCGGCGGGGTCCTCGACGATGTGCTCGCGGATGCGGCGCAGGCTCGGCCCCTCCGGGTGCCAGAGCCCCACGGCCACGAACACCGAGCGGGGCTCGATGTGGACGTAATACCCGGGGGCGTGGACGTCCCGGGCCTGGTCGTGGCGGAACTGGATCCCCGTGTGGGTCTTGTAGGGGCTCTTGTCCTTGGAGAAACGGGTGTCCTTGTGGATGCGGAAGAGGGAGCGGGGTCCGGCCTGGAAGTGCGGGCTCAGCGCGGCCAGGTGGGGCGCGAACGCCTCGATGAAGCGGAGCGCCGGGTCGCGCACGTGCTCGTCGTAGCGCGCGCGGTTGGCATCGAACCAGTCCCGCCGGTTGTTCTTGGCCAGCTCCCTCAGGAAGCGGAACGTCTCCTTGGTGAAGTACCCGTCTTCCGCCATGAGCCTCCTCCTCTACGGGTAGAGCCGCACCGTCTCCCAGCGGCCCTCCCCGCGCCGGAACACGAGGCGGTCGTGGAGCCGGCTGGCCTTCCCCTGCCAGAACTCCATCGCCGTCGGGCGGAGGAGGTACCCGCCCCAGAAGGGGGGCAGCGGAACCTCGTGGCCGGGGTACTCCTTCTCGAACCGCCGCACGCGCTCCTCCAGCTCCTCCCGGGATGCGAGGGGCCGGCTCTGGCGCGACGCCCAGGCGCCGATGCGGCTTCCCCGGAGCCGGCTGGAGTAGTAGGCGAAGCTCTCCTCGTGGGAGACCCGCTCCACAACGCCCTCCACGCGCACCTGCCGCTCCAGGATGGCCCAGTGGAAGCAGAGGGCGGCCCGGGGGTTCGACTCCAGGTCTTCCGCCTTCCGGCTCCCGTAGTTGGTGTAGAACACGAACCCGCGCTCGTCCACGGTCTTGAGCAGCAGCATGCGCACCGAGGGGGCGCCGTCCGCCGTCGCAGTGGCCACCGACATGGCCTCGGGCATGAAGAGCCCCGAGTCGCGGGCCGCCTTGAACCACTCCTTGAAGAGCTCGATGGGATCGCGGTCGTCGGCGGCCTCGGGGATCCCCTGCACGACGCCCGTGCCCAACGTGACGAGCGTGCGGAACGAGGACTTCAGGGACATGCGCGCTCCTGGTCTTCAAGGCGTGCGGAGGGTATCGCAAGATCGCCGGAGCCGCGCCGGGGAGGCAACCGGGGGTTGCCCCGGGACGCCCGTCTCGCCATGCTTGTGAACCCCTCCCCCCTGGGGGGGGGTGGCCACGGCCCCGCCTCGGGGCCCGGCAGCGGAGCGTGCCATGGGCACCGACAGGAAGCAGGACATCGTGCGCAGGCTGAGGAGCGTGGAGGGCCACGTGCGGGGCGTCGAGCGCATGGTGGAGGAGGACGCCTATTGCGTGGATGTCGTGAACCAGATCCTCGCCGTGCAGAAGGCGCTCAAGAAGGTGAGCGCCCTCGTCCTGGACCAGCACCTCCACTCGTGCGTCACCCACGCCATCCAGGGGAGCGACCCTGCCGCGAAGGAGCGGGTGCTGGGCGAGCTGCTGGAGGTCTTCGAGGCCACGGGCAAGGGATGAGCAGGGTGGGCGACGACCACACCAACACACGAGGACGACCATGACGACGAAGACGGTTTCCGTGCCCAGCATCACCTGCGGTCACTGCGTGATGACGATCGAGCGCGAGGTGGGCGACCTGAAGGGCGTCTCGGCGGTGAAGGCGGACAAGGACACGAAGCAGGTCACGGTGTCCTGGGACCCGGCCGCCACCGACTGGGAGGCCATTGCGGCCACCCTGACGGAGATCAACTTCCCGCCGGTGGGCTGACCCGGCGGCCCGCCCGCACCCCTTGCCGAGGCCCCCGCCCATGCCCGAGCTCCGCGAGCTGACCATCCCGGTCACCGGGATGACGTGCGCCAACTGCGTCGCCACCGTCGAGCGCACCCTGCGCAAGACCGAGGGCGTCGCGGAAGCGGCCGTGAACTACGCGTCCGAGCGGGCCACGGTGCGCTTCGACCCCGGCAAGGTGCGCGAGGACCAGCTCCGCGACCGGATCGTGCGCGCGGGCTACGGTGTGCCCACGCAGCGGCTCGAGATCCCGGTGACCGGGATGACGTGCGCCAACTGCGCCGCCACCATCGAGCGCACGCTCCAGTCCCGGGTGCCCGGAGTCCTGTCCGCCTCGGTGAACGTCGCCACGGAGAAGGCGGTGGTGGAGGTGGTGGCAGGCGCCACCTCCTGGCAGGAGATCGCTCGGGCGATCGAGGCGGCGGGATACGGCGTGGTGGACGCCGCGCCGGAGGCCATGGAGGACGCAGAAGCGGCCGCGCGCCGCACCGAGATCGCCGACCAGACGCGGAAGTTCTGGACGGGCGTGGCCTTTGCCCTCCCCCTCTTCCTGCTGAGCATGGCCCGGGACTTCGGGGTGGTCGGGCACTGGGCCCACGCACCCTGGGTGAACTGGCTCATGTTCGCCCTGGCCGCGCCCGTGCAGCTCTGGGTGGGCTGGGACTACTACCGGGGCGGGTGGAAGTCGCTCCGCAACGGCTCGGCGAACATGGACGTGCTCGTGGCCATGGGGTCGTCGGTGGCCTTCGTCTACTCGGTGGTCGTGGCCGTGGCGCTCACGCTCGGCTCCACCGCGGCGGGGGACCACGTCTACTTCGAGACGGCGGCGCTCATCATCACGCTCATCAAGCTCGGCAAGCTCCTCGAGGTCAAGGCCAAGGGCGAGACGAGCGCCGCGATCCGCGAGCTCATGGGGCTCCGTGCGAAGACCGCGCGCGTGATCCGCGAAGGCGTCGAGCTCGACCTGCCCGTGGAGCAGGTGGTGGCCGGCGACGTCGTGCTCGTCCGCCCCGGCGAGCGCCTTCCTGTGGACGGCGTGGTCCTGGACGGCCGCTCGGCGGTGGACGAGAGCCTCCTCACCGGCGAGAGCATGCCGGTGGAGAAGGGCCCTGGCGACGCCGTCGTGGGGGCCACGATGAACAAGGAGGGCGCGCTCCGCTTCCGCGCCACCAAGGTGGGCTCTGAGACCGCCCTGGCCCAGATCATCCGCATGGTCCAGGAGGCCCAGGGGAGCAAGGCGCCCATCCAGCGCCTGGCCGACCGGGTGGCGGGGGTGTTCGTGCCCGCGGTCATCGCGCTGGCCCTGCTCACGTTCCTCGTGTGGTGGCTGGGGGTGGGCGCCGGGTTCACACCCGCCCTCATCCGCACGGTCGCCGTGCTGGTCATCGCGTGCCCGTGCGCCCTCGGGCTCGCCACGCCCACGGCGGTGATGGTGGGCACCGGGAAGGGCGCGAAGCTCGGCATCCTCTTCCGGAACTCGGCCGCGCTGGAGCGCGCGCACGCGCTGGACGTGGTGGTGCTGGACAAGACCGGCACCGTGACGCGGGGAGAGCCGGCGGTGCTGGAGGTTGTGGTGCGCGCCCCGACGGGGATGCGAGCGGAGGCAGAGGCGGCCGCGGAGCCCGAGGCGTGGCTCCTGCGCGTAGCTGCCTCGGCGGAGCGCCGGAGCGAGCACCCCGTGGCGGGCGCGGTGGTGCGGGAGGCGGAGCGGCGGGGTGTCGCCCTGGCGGAGCCGATCGACTTCACCGCGGTCCCCGGGCGGGGCGTGGTGGCCGTGGCGGACGGGCGAAGGATCGTCGTCGGATCCCGGAAGCTACTGGAGGAGCGCGGGGTGTCTCTCGGCGGGCTCGAAGAGGGGGCGCACCGGATGGAGGCAGCGGCGCGCACGCCGCTCTGGGTGGCGGTGGACGGGCACGCGGTGGGGCTCCTGGCCGTGGCCGACGAGGTGAAGGAGGGCTCGGCGCAGGCGGTGCGCGACCTGCGCGGGCGCGGCCTGCGCGTGGTGATGCTCACCGGCGACAACCGGCGCACAGCCGAGGCCATCGCGCGCGAAGTGGGGATCGACGAGGTCCGCGCCGAGGTGCTCCCCGACCAGAAGGCCGAGGTGGTCCGGGAGCTCCAGGCCGGCGGCACCCAGGTGGCGATGGTGGGCGACGGGATCAACGACGCCCCCGCGCTCGCCCAGGCGGACGTGGGGATCGCGCTGGGGACAGGTGCCGACGTGGCCATGGAGGCGGCCGACGTGACGCTCATGCGCGGGGACCTGCGCTCGGTGCCGCAGGCGCTCTCGCTTTCCGCCGCCACCATGCGCACGATCCGCCAGAACCTCTTCTGGGCGTTCTTCTACAACGTGGTGCTCATCCCCGTGGCGGCCGGCGCGCTCTACCCCTTCGAGGATCTCCCGGGGATGCTTCGGCAGCTCCACCCGATCCTGGCCGCGCTGGCCATGGCGTTCAGCTCGGTGACGGTGGTGGGGAACAGCCTTCGGCTGGGGCGGGCGCGCATCGGGTGAGGTGGGTGCGCTGCAGCCCGGGCCGCCTGGATCACCTGGATTGCGCCTAGCCTGCCGCCACCTGGGCCAGCGTGCTCCGCAGCCGCTGGGTGAGCATGCGGTAGATCCCCCTCGCCACCGACGGGTTCTGCTCGATGAGCCGGTCGAAGGCGTCCCGCTCGATGCGCAGGAGCGTCGTGGGCTGGGCGGCGACGGCGGTGGCGGAACGGGTCTCCTGGTCCAGGATGGCCATCTCCCCGAACCCCTCCCTGGGCCCAAGGAGCGCCAACTCGGTGCTCCCCCGCTCGATGCGCACCCCGCCCTGCACGACCATGTAGAAGGCGTCGCCGGCGTCGCCCTGTCGGAATACGGTGTCGCCCTCGTCCAGGTGCACCACCTCCGCCAGCGCCGCGATCCCCGCCAGGTCCTGGCCGGGGAAGTACCGGAAGAGCTGGGAGCCCTTGAGGATCATGACGCGCTCGATGATGGGGATCATGTCTGGGTCCTCGCCTTCGTCCGGATCGCGTCCGGGGATGGAGATGTCGTCGTCCCGGCCGAGCCCGTGCAGGGCCAGGGAGCGGATCCACCAGTCGGGGTCGTCGGCCAGCGCTTCCAGGGGGCGCGCGCGCACCGCTTCGGCGTCGGGCACGAGCGGGGCGACGCGCTCCTCGGCCCATCCCTCGGCTGCGGCCTCGGCGTAGGGCATGACGACGCGCGCCTCCTCGGGGGCGAGCATCCCTTCCAGGAGCTCCAGCGCGTTGCTGCGCCGGGGCGCGTCGTCCGAGCCCAGCGCCGCGCCGATCGCGGCCATGCGGGCGGGATCGTGCGAGAGGCCCAGGATGCGCACCACCCGCTGGGAGGAGCGCTCCGCCAGCCCCGACAGCTCCTCGGCCAGGAACGCCGTGCGCTCGCCCTGCTCGCTGCGCCGCAGGGAGGAGGAGGCCAGGGCGCACCTCAGCCCCCGGAGCACCTCGGAGCGGAGCGGTGCGCGGAGCATGCCGCTCTCCACCGGGTCCATGCGGCGCTCGCGCCTCAGCCGGTGGAGCGACGTGAGGGCCGCGGGGCCCAGCGCCGGGTCGTCGGCCAGCGCGACCAGCGCGGCGCGGCCGTCGCGGTGAGCGACCGCCGCCAGGGCCGTGACCAGCGTCCGGCGCACGGGGAGCGGGAGGTCTCGCCGCTGCAGCAGCGAGGAGAGCACGGGCACGGCAGGGGCCCCGAGCGCCGAGAGAGCCTCCAGGGCTGCGGGCCGTGCGGCCGGGTCCTCTACCGCCCGGGCGACGCCGTCCAGGTGCTCCACCGCCCCCAGGGCGCCCACGGCACCGGCGCCCGCCGTCCGGTCCTGGGAGGAGGCGTCGGGGGCGAGCAGTCGGTTCAGCTCCGCGCCGGTCCCCTCCCATCCGGAGCGCCCGAGGGCGACCAGCGCGGCTCGCCGCACCTGCGGATCACCGGAGCGAGCGGTGGGGAGGAGGTGGTCCGCCTCTGCCTCGCCCCACCCGCCCAGCGTGTCCAGGAGCGAGGCGAGTGCGAATCGCGACGTCTCACGGTCCACGGCGGAGCGCAGCTCGGCCACGGGGCGCTCGTCGGCGCCCAGGTCCAGGCGGGCCAGGACCCGCGCGGCCTCGGCGCGGACCTCGGGGGTGGAGTGGCCCAGCTGCGCGACGACCCGGGGCAGGGCGGCCTCGGGGGGGAGCTGGGCCAGGAGCGCCACGGAGAACACGACCACGGTGGGCTCCGGGTCCTGGAGCCCGCGATCGATGACCGCGAGCGCCTCGCGATCCACCACCAGGGGCTGATCCATGGTCGCGCTGAAGTCCACGGCGTGGCGGGAGAGCGCCTTCACGAGCGCGTCCATGTAGAGCCCGCGGTGGCGCGCCACCAGGAGGAGCGCGCCGGCGGCGGTGGCGACCGTGACCCAGGGCACGGCGGCCGCGTGCGAGGCCAGCAAGATGGCCATGACACCCGCGCCGGCCTCGGAGAGGGGGCGCACCACGCCGCCGAGGGTGGCGACCGAGGCGCTCTTCAGCGGGCCCGGGAAGGGGAGGAGGGAGACCTGCTCCACCGGCTTCTGCACCGAGTGCTGGAGGATGTCATCCACGGCCTGGAGCGCCGCCAGGATCCACACGCCGCCCAGGAGCGCCGCGCCGCCCGCGGCGAAGGTGAGAAGACCGGCGTGCAGGCGCGTGGCCACGGACACGCCCAGGCGCGGGAAGATCCAGCGCGAAGCCACGACCTGCATGAGCAGGGTGCCGACGCCCACCACCGAGGACATGACCCCCAGGACGGCGGTGATCTGGTCCTTGTCCATGGTGTCCTGGAGCGCGGTCTTGAACTGCAGCTCGATGAGCGTCCCGGTCAGCGCCAGGCACACCATGGCGCCCGCCATGAGGGTCAGCAGGGGCTCGGAGGCGATCCCCCGCAGGCCGCGCCCGGCCCCGGACAGGAACGCCCGCAGCGCGCCCGTCCCCGTGTCGGCGGTCTCGTCCACGGGCACGCCGGGCTCGGGCACCGCCCACAGGAGCGGGAGGCTGGCGGCGACGAAGAACGACGCGATGAGAAGGAGGTTCTCCGTGCCCACCCGCGACACCACGAAGGGGACCGAGGCGCCGCCGATGAGGGTTCCCACGCTGGCGCCGATCCCCAGGAGGGGGGCCAGCCGCTTCGCCTGACGTCCGGTGAGGAGGTCCCCGGCGTAGTCCCAGGCGTGGGTCACCATGAGCACCTGGACGGCGCTGAGCAGGAGGTACACGCCCAGCGACCAGCCCGGGTTCAGGAGGAACGCCGTGCGGGATGCGAGGAGGACCGCCACCACGACCGCGGTGAGGCGCACTGCCAGGCTCCGGCGGGCGGTGCCGGCGATGACGCCGGAGAAGAGGATGGAGACGGCGGCCGAGACCACGGCCCCGGCGATGATGACGTGGGGGATGTACGTGCCGGGGTAGACCGAGAGGAAGAGGCCGTTCTTCGTCGCGGACAGCACGGTGGTGGTGGCGGTGACGAGGAGGAGGAAGCCCCCCAGCGCCATCAGCGTCCGGCCTTCCCCGGGCCTGAGGTTCAGCGCGCGGGCGACCGCCCCTGCGGCGACGGGCATGCGCACGTCAGAACGCCATCTTCAGGACGACGGAGAAGCGCTGGTCCGACGGCCCCACGCCCGGAGGCGGCGAGGCGTCCCGCAGGAACTGGTGCTCGAGCGCCAGCGTGAAGCGGCTCTGGAGCCGGGTGGAGAGGGAGTGGGTCACGTCGAGGAGGTAGTCCCCGGCGTCGTCCCACACCGGCTGCCAGAAGGCGACGTGCTCGAAGGAGGCCGTGGCGGTGAGCTTCCTCTCCAGCTTGGAGCGCACGCTCCACCGGGCCAGGCTCTCGGAGGGCGCTGCGGCGGAGGAGACGGCCTCGGAGAAGTTCTGGTAGTCGTAGAGCGCCGCGGCGCTCACCGACGCCTTCCCCGACCCGCCGGTCCAGAAGGTCCACTTCGCCCCCGCCCCGCCGCTGAAGCGCACATCCAGGCGGCGGATCTCGTCCGCCGAAGCGTCGGCGAACGCGAAGGGGGAGAGGCGTGTCTCCGGCCACACGTCCAGCTTCACCGAGGCCTTCCGGTCGTCGGCGATGACCTTGCCGTCGCTCCTGCCGTACCGCAGCAGCCCCGAGGCCTCGAACTCGGCCACGCCGGTCTCGAGGTGGACGGCGCGGAGGCCGGTCCGGAGGATGGAGAAGGAGCTGTTCCCGGACGCGCCGTTGAAGCCGAGCTCGGCCTGCACGCTCCAGTGGTCTTTGGCGCCCCCGGTCTGCTGGGCGTGCAGGAGCGCTGGAGCGAGGGCGAGCGCGAGCGCGCGAGCGTCAGAACGGGGAGGGAGCGCGTTCCGGGCATGGTGGGATGGGCAGGGCGGGAGGACGAAACGGCCCGCAAAGTCATGGTTCCCGGCGGGACGTGCAAGCCCCCGGGCCTGCGACCCTGGCATCCCGGGCCCGGGGGGGCGATTCTACCTCGCCCGGCCGGGGACGGCACACGGCCGCCCCGGCGCACCTCCTCCCCACCCGGCGGGGCAGCCGCCGAGGGTGCCGTCATGTCACGCTGCGTATCTTCCTCCGTCGCCCGCTTCCTCCTCCCTTGCGCCGCGCTCCTCTTCGCCGCGTGCGGCGAGAAGCCGGAGCCGGCCGACCTCGTGCTCCTGGGGGGAACCGTCGTCACCGGTGACGACAGCATCCCGGACAGCCAGGCCCTGGCGGCCCGCGGCGGCCGCATCGTGGCGGTGGGCACGGACAAGGAGATCCGCCGGTACGTGGGCGACGCCACCGAGGTGGTGGAGCTCGCCGGACAGACGGCCATCCCCGGGCTCATCGAGGGGCACGCCCACTACAGCGGCGTGGGGCAGGCCAAGCTCCAGCTCGACCTCACCAAGGTGGCCAACTGGGACGAGATCGTGGCCATGGTGCAGGAAGCGGTGGCCCAGGCCCAGCCGGGCGAGCTCATCACGGGTCGCGGGTGGCACCAGGAGAAGTGGGACCGGCGCCCGGAGCCCAACGTGGACGGCCTCCCGCTCCACACCGCGCTGAGCGCCGTGTCGCCGGACAACCCGGTGATCCTCACCCACGCCAGCGGCCACGCCACGCTCGCCAACGCCAAGGCGATGGAGCTCTCGGGGATCACCCGCTCGACGCGGAACCCCGAGGGCGGCGAGATCGTGCGCGACGGCGCCGGGAACCCCATCGGGGCCTTCCGGGAGACGGCGTCCGGGCTCCTGAGGGGAGCGCGCCAGAACGCGGCGCCCCAGGACCCGCGGCGGGTCCTCCTCCTCGCCCAGGAGGAAGCCTTCTCCAAGGGGAT
>DATIKQ010000066.1:0-129993 GCA_035477395.1 Longimicrobiales bacterium | reverse complement strand
AGGCGGTCGTCCAGCTCGTGGCGGATCTGGGCGATCTGCTCGGACACCAGGCCGAAGCCGACGAGCAGGAAGCCCAGCGTCTCGAGCAGCATCACCAGCGTCAGGAGCGGGCGGTACCCGAAGGGCGGGATGTAGGGCGCGAACCCCAGCAAGGGGTGCACGAAGCGGAGGTAGACGGTCACGATCCCCACCATCGCCCCAAGCGCCGCGAGCGTGAAGCCCGTGGCGCCGAAGAGCAGGAGCGGCTTGCGTGAGAAGAAGAGCATGAACCATACGGACAGGAGGTCCATCACCCCGATGACGATGCGGAAGCGCCCCTGGAACTTCGGTTCCCCTGCGCGCCGCGGCAGCAGCTCGACGTCGATCTCGGTGACCTTGTACCCCCGGGCGTGGGCGAGCACGACGAAGAAGCGGTGCCAGTCGTGGCGGAGGAACATGCCGTCGAGGATCTCGGCCCGGAACGCCTTCATGGAGTTCAGGTCCGACACGGGGACCTTGAAGATCCCCCGGGAGAGCGCGTTGTACACCGACGACACGCCCCTCTTCCTGTAGTCGCCCACCTTCACACCGGTGACCACGTCCCACCCCTCCTGGAGCTTCGCGAGGAAGCGGGGGATCTCGTCGGGGCGGTGCTGGAGGTCGGCGTCGAAGAGCACGAGGAAGTTCCGGTCCGTCTGGTCCGCCGCGGTGAGCATGGCCTCGGTCTTGCCGAGGTTCTTGCGGTGGCTCACCACGCGGAAGTCCTCCCACCCGTCCGCCTCCCGCCGCGCCAGGTCGGCGGTGCCGTCGGTGGATCCGTCGTCCACGAGGATCACCTGCCCGGTCAGGCCCAGCTCCCGGAAGGCGGCGCGAAGCTCGCGCACCAGGTCCGCGACCACGGGGGCTTCGTTGAAGGCAGGCACCACCACGGCGAAGTCCCGGCGCATCTCGGGGGACAGCGTGGCGGCGGCCTCTCGGGCTGCGGAGGACGGCGTGTTGGGTTGGCTCATGGTCACACCCGCTTGCGCATGCGTGCCGGGAGGATGCCCAGCTGGTCCCGGTACTTGGCCACGGTCCGCCGGGCGATGTTCACGCCGTCGGACTTCAGGAGCTTCACGATGGCCTGGTCGGTGAGGGGCTTCTTTGGGTTCTCCTCGGAGACCAGGCTCTTGATCTTGTCCTTCACGCCGCGGGCGGAGATATCCTCGCCGCTCGTGGTGGACAGCCCGCTCGAGAAAAAGTACTTGAGGCTGAACACCCCGCGGGGCGTCTGAACGAACTTCTGGTTGGTGACGCGCGACACCGTGGACTCGTGCATCTCGATGTGGTCCGCGACCTCCCGCAGCGTCAGCGGCTTCAGGTGCTGGACCCCCTTCTCGAAGAACTCGCGCTGCCGGTCCACGATGAACCCCATGACCTTCAGCATGGTCTGGCGCCGCTGCTCGATGGCCTGGATCATCCAGTTCGCCGCGTTGAGCTTGCTGGCGATGAAGTCGCGGTTCTCCCCCGTGAACTTGCTCCGGTCGCGGGCGACCTCCCGGTAGGACCGGGAGATGCGGAGGCGCGGCACGCTGGTGTCGTTGACGAACACGATGTACTCGCCGTCGATCTTCTCCACGATGAGGTCGGGCACCACGTAGTGCTCCGGCTCATCGGAGTAGGCCGTGCCGGGCTTCGGATCCAGGCGGCTGATCTGGTCGGCGGTATCCTGCACCTCGCGCGCGCTCAGGCCGAGCGCGCGGGCGATGTCGTTCCACCGGTGGTTGATGAGCGCGTCGAAGTGGTTTTCGACGATGGCGTACGTCGGCGTACCCTGGGCACCCTTGCGCCGGAGCTGGATGAGGATGGACTCGCGCAGGTCCCGGGCGCCCACCCCGGGAGGGTCGAAGCCCTGGACCACCTCCAGCATGGCCTCGGCCTCCTGGAGCACGTAGGGGCGGAACAGCGCCTCCAGCTCCGCCAGCTCCTTCTCCCGCTCCTCCTCGTCCTCCAGAGACCGGGCGTTGGCCTCCGCGGTGGGGCGCACCTCCACCAACCAGGTGTTGACGCCCTCCACGACCTGCTCCAGCGAGCATGACAGGGATCCGTGATCGTCGATGTCGCCGATGATCTCCTCCCCCATGCGCTGCTCCCGCTCGGAGAGGGTCAGGTAGCGCAGCTGTTCCTCCAGGTAGTCGCGGAGGTCCTGGCTCCCCACGGCGTTGGGCTCGACGTACTCACGCTGCTCGTACTGGGCGCGACGCCCGCCGACGTCGAAACCCTCCAGGAGGATCTCCTCCCAGTCCACGTCGCCGTTGGCCGGCTCCTCCTTGGCCTCCTCCTTGAGCTCCACCTCCTTCTGGACCTCGGCTTCCGCCATCTCCAGGAAGGGGTTCTCCGCCATCTCCTGCTTCAGATGCTGCTCCAGGTCCAGCAGGGGCATGTAGAGCAACTCCATCGCCTGGTACAGGCGAGGGTTGATCCGCATCTCCTGCCGGAGCTGGGTGCTCTGATAGAGCTTGGCGTTGAACGGGCTCATGATCTGCTCGTGCGCGCGCGCCCCCTCACGCCCCCGCGCCGGTCGCCGGAGCGGCCTGTGCGGGCCTGGGGTAGCGGCTGCGCATGCGCTGCGTGAGCGTCGGCCCGAGGTAGATCTCCGCCACGTCCTCGTTCCACACCAGCTCGGACACGGTCCCGCTGACCCGGATGCGGCCCTCGTACATGATGTACGCGCGGTCCACGATCTCGAGGGTCTGCTCCACGTTGTGGTCCGAGATGATGACGCCGATGCCGCGGGACTTCAGCCCGCGCACGATCATCTGGATGTCGTTCACCGCGATGGGATCGATGCCCGCGAAGGGCTCGTCCAGCAGCATGAACTTGGGGCGCTGCACCAGCGCCCGGGTGATCTCGAGTCGCCGGCGCTCGCCGCCCGAGAGCGAGTAGGCCTTGTTCTTCCGCAGACCCTGGAGCCCGAGCTCCTTGAGGAGCTGCTCCAGGCGCTGCTTCTCCTCCGCCCTGGGAAGCTCGAGCGTCTCCAGGATGGCCAGGACGTTCTCCTCCACCGTCAGCTTCCGGAACACCGAGGGCTCCTGGGCCAGGTATCCCACGCCTTTGCGCGCGCGCCGGTACATGGGCACCTTGGTCAGGTCCTCTCCGTCCAGGAAGACCTTCCCCGCGTTCGGCGGAATCAGCCCCACCATCATGTAGAAGGTGGTGGTCTTGCCGGCCCCGTTGGGCCCGAGGAGACCGACGGTCTCGCCCTGGTGCACGGAGATGTCCACCTCGCTCACCACGTGGCGGCGCCGGTAGATCTTCGTGAGCCCCTCGGCGTACAGGTGGCTCACCTCGCCCCGGTCCGCCTGGGGCTGCTCCACCTCGAACGCCCGCGACCGTTCCGCCTCCAGCGCCCCCAGCGCGCGGTCCAGCTCCGCCAGCACGGCCTCCCGCTCCGGGCCCACCTGGGCCCACAGCGTGGGCTCCACCGTGAGCGCCTCCCAGGCCTGACCGCCGGCGTCGCGCACCGCCAGGCCGGCGCGCTCCAGGCGCGGGATCACCTGCTCCTCCAGGAAGTGCGCCAGGGCTTCCGCGTCGGAGCCGAGCATGGCGGCGCCGTGGCTCCCCAGAGCCTCAGACAGCTCCTCCAGCGAGTCCCGCACCGATGCGATCCAGACACCGCGCTCGGCACGTCCGCCGCCGTCGGCGCGGTGCACGAGCTCGCGGAGGCCCACGGCCACCGAGAGGTCGTGGGCGCCCAGCCCCTTCACGAAGTCCCTCATCCCGTCTCGCGTCGTCACCTTCGGCTCCCGCTTCGGCGTCCTCGTGGCTTCCTCACCGCGCCCGGCAGCGCCGCGGCACCGGGTCCTGCGCCCACCTCCCTGCCCCCGCCGGAGCGGTCCGTAGCTCCGACTTCATCCATCCCCCGCCCGGCCGCTCCCGCCCGCACCGAAACGGTGTCGGGCGGAGGCACCGTCGAATCGGGGACCGCCACGCTGTCGCCGACGACCTTGCGGGTGTCGGGCTCCAGGTGCCACCCCCGCGTCGGGCCGTCCACCTCCATGCGCTCGACCTCACCTTCCGCCATGACGATGCGGATGGCCTTGCCGGTGACGTAGTGCACGGCGGGCGCGTCCACTCCGGGGCGGGAGGCGCTGTCCGAGGGAGCCATACGGTACAGGCTCCTCGCCGAGCCGCGCGCCACGAGCTCCTCCAGCCGATACTCGTCGGTGGCGGTGTCCGGCGGCAGATCGGGGTTCTCCTCCGGCTTGGAGAAGGTGGCGACAATGGTATCGCCCTCGAGCCAATCGGTGCGGGCGAGCTCCGGCAGGTCCGGCACGTTCAGGGAATCCCGGCCCGAGGAGGCGCCCCGGGCGCTGCCCGCGGCGAAGATGCGGTCCAGGACCTCGCCCGGGGCCAGAACCTCCACGGAGTCCGCCGTGAGCCGGAAATCCTCGGCCTCTGCCACCGGCCGGGCGACCATGGAGCTGTCTTCCGCGGTCAGGGGGGGCGAGGCGGGATCCCGCGGGAGTGGCGTCGCCACCAGGCGTTCCATGGCGCCGTCCGCCAGGAAGAGCTGCAGCAGGGGTGCCTCCAGGCGCAGGTCCTCGCCCACCAGGATCCCGTCGCGCACCGCGCGCACGCTGGACACCTCCCCTCCGGGCATGGCCAGGTTGATGGTGCGCCCCCAGAGCGTGTATGTGCCGCCCTCCAGCCGCGCCGAGCCTTTGAGCAGCATACGCGCCGCGATCTGGTCGTACTCGGCGGTGTCGGCTCGCGCGTCGAGCGAGTCCCGCTGGATCTCCACGTTGCCGCTGGCCAGGAAGTACTGGTCGCCCTGGAGGAAGAGGCGGTCCCCTACCACCAGGTAGGGGACCTTCGCGGTGTCGGCGGGCTCCGTCGTCGGGCGGGCCGGCGCCAGCCCCGCTGCGGCCGTGTCGCCCGCCGCCGCGCTGTCCGGAGCCGGGGACGTAGAGTCCGGAGCCGCTGCCGCCGGCTTCATGTACAGGCGCGCACGCGGGCGCACGCCGTCCGGCCCCGTGGTGACCGTGATCTGCTCCTGCTCGCGGAAGCTCGCCTTGCGCAGGTAGATCAGGTCGCCGTTCTCGATCTCCGAGCCCTGGACGGTGTCGCGCACGAACACGTTGCCGTACGCCTGGATGCGGGCGGCCTGGGAGAAGTAGCGGGCCTCGTCGGCGCGCAGCTCCCGCGAGCGGTCGAGGTAGCGCACCGAGCCGAGCAGGAGGGACATGTTCTGGGCGGAGTAGGCCACCGCCGAGTCAGCCCAGATGTGCACGCCGTCGCTGCACACGAAGTGCGGGCTGCCGACGTAGGTCACGCGCCCCGCCCCGGGGATCTCGACCGAGTTCATGTCCCGCGTTCCCGCGCCGAACTGGCAGCCGCCCTGGGCCACGACCGCCGGCGCAGAAGCCAGCAGCGTCACGCCGACCAGAAGCGCCGCGGCGACGAGCCGGCCGGGTGCGGAGCGAGAGCGGGTGGGGGTGCGCACGAGCACGGGCGGCGGCGTCAGAAGACGATGTTCCCGCCGCCCCGGATGTTCCGGATGACGACGTTCCTGAAATCCAGGTCCGACTGGAAAGCCGTGCCTCGGGTCACGGTGCCGTTGGCCAGGGTCTGCACGGTGGCCGAGTCGCTCCAGATGCGGTCCTCCCCGGGATTGTAGTTGAGCTCTGCCGTCTCGATCCTCCGCCCGTCGGAGAGCACGATGAGCACCACGTTCCCGCGCGCCACCATCCGGTCCGTGCTCTCGTCGAGCTCCCCGGCGTCGGCGGTGACGCTCGCGCGCTCGGTGCCGTCGGGGTTGTAGAACACCAGCCGCATCCCCCTGAGCTTCACGGTGGCGGAGTCGGAGAACGCGTAGGCAGTGTCGGCCTGCACACGGCCCTCGCGCACACCGCTGGCCGTGAGGTACGACACCATTCCGTAGTACACGATGTCCGCCCCGATCCCCTGCACGTCCGCGGATGCCACGGGCGCGTCCACGGCCTCCTCGCAGGCCGCCACGAACAGGGGGACCACCAGGGAAGCGGCCACGAGCGCTAGCAGTCTCTTCATACGGCACCCGACCTCATCAGATCGTGCAGGCAGTGGTGAGGGCCAACGCGGGGACCCCGAGCCTTGTAAGATAGCCTGGAGGCCCCTGCATCTCCGAGGCACCTCCGGACATCGGCAGGGTCATGGCCGGCTCCGCTCAGCGACGTACGCTTCCACAACGCGGTCCAGCTCGCCTCGCGCGGCCAGGAGCGCGTCGCAGAACTCCCGCGCCGCGCCGTGCCCTCCCTCCCTCGTGGTGCGCCAGTCGGCCAGGGCCGCCACCTGGGGAACCGCGTTCGCCACCGCGGCCTTCAGGCCCACAAGGCGGAGCGCAGCCACGTCGGGAATGTCGTCGGCGAGCATGGCGACCTCCTCCCACCCGATCGCCAAACGCTCCATCACCTGGCGTATGGCGGGTAACTTATGCGCCGAGTCGTTCTGGTGGCACTCGATGCCCAGTTCCGCCGCCCGCGCCTCGGTGGCCGAGGACACCCGGCCCGAGACGATGACGACGTGCAGCCCAGCCGACTGGAGGAACTTGAGCCCGAGCCCGTCCTGTATGTCGAAGCGCTTCAGCTCGATCGTCTCTCCGCCGGGAACACGTCCGAGGTAGACGCCGGCGTCGGTGAGGACGCCGTCCACGTCGAACACCACGAGCTTGACGCGGCGCGCGAGCGCTGCGGGGACGGGGCCGCCCAAGGGGACGTTCATGCGCGCTCCGCGGCGGGAACGATCGCGCGCCGCAGCGCCGCCACGTCCTCGAGGAGCGAGGGCAAGCGGTCGAGAGGGAGCATGTTGGCGCCGTCGGAGGGTGCTCGGGACGGGTCGGGATGGGTCTCGACGAAGAGCCCGTCGCACCCCGCCGCCACTGCGGCCCGCACGAGCGTGGGCGTGTGCCGGGGGTCGCCGCCGCTGGCGCCGCCGGCAAGCCCCGGCCGCTGCACCGAGTGGGTGCCGTCGAAGAAGGCCGGCACGCCGCACGCCTCCCTCAGGCGGGCGAAGGAGCGCATGTCCACCACCAGGTCGCCGTAGCCCAGGAAGGTGCCCCGCTCGGTGACCACCACCTCCGGGGAGCCGGCGGAGCGGGCCTTGGCGACGGCGTGGGCCATCTCCTCGGGGGCCATCCACTGCCCCTTCTTCACGTTCACAGCCCGTCCCGTGGCTCCGGCCGCGGTGAGCAGGTCGGTCTGTCGGCACAGGAACGCGGGGATCTGGAGGACGTCGGCCACCTCCGCAGCCCTCGCGGCCTGCCAGGGCTCGTGCACGTCGGTGAGAACCGGGAGCCCGGTCTCCCCCTTCACCCGCTCCAGCAGGCGGAGGCCGGCCTCCAGTCCCGGTCCCCGCGGGGCGTCCAGGCGGGAGCGGTTCGCCTTGTCGAAGGAGGCCTTGAAGACCACCGGAACCCCCGACACCCCGGCGAGGCGCGCCAGCTCCCGGGCGACGCGCAGGTTGAGCGCGTCGTCCTCGAGGAGGCAGGGCCCCGCGATGAGCGTGAAGGTGTGGAGCATGGCACGGCGCGCCTCTGGTCAGGCCCCTGCGGCGTGCGCCGCGCCGGCGCCGGGCCGGGCCGCGGCGTGCTGCGCCGCAGCCCCGACGAACGACGCGAACAGGGGGTGCGGCGCCATGGGCCGGCTCTTCAGCTCGGGGTGGAACTGCCCGGCGACGAACCACGCGTGATCGGTGATCTCGATCATCTCCACGAGGCTGCCGTCCGGGGAGGTGCCGCTCACGCTCAGGCCGTGGGACTCGAGGAGCTCCCGGTACTCGT
Organism: Longimicrobiales bacterium; assembly: GCA_035477395.1. Taxonomy (GTDB): domain Bacteria; phylum Gemmatimonadota; class Gemmatimonadetes; order Longimicrobiales; family Gaopeijiaceae; genus SZUA-318. The sequence goes on along the minus strand of DATIKQ010000066.1, from coordinate 122,216 downwards.
TGTTCACCTCGAACCGGTGCCGGTGGCGCTCGCTGATCTCCGAGGCGCCGTAGATCTTCCGTGCCTTCGATCCCTCCTTCAGGTGACACGGGAAGGCACCCAGGCGCATGGTGCCGCCCTTCGTGGTCACCTGGAGCTGGGAGTCCAGGAGGCAGATGACCGGATCGTGGGTCTCGGCAGCGAACTCGGAGGAATGCGAGTCCTCCAGGCCGCACACGTTGCGCGCGAACTCGACCACGGCGCACTGGAGCCCGAGGCAGATGCCGAAGAACGGGAGCTGGTTCTCGCGGGCGTGGCGGATGGCAGAGAGCATCCCCTCCACGCCGCGGGGGCCGAAGCCGCCAGGGATGAGTAGGCCGTCGTAGTCCCGCAGGATGTCCACGCCCCTGCCCTGCTCGAACTGCTCCGAGGAGAGCCAGTCGGTGCGCACCTTCACGTCGTGGGCGATGCCGCCGTGGATGAGCGCCTCCTGGATGGACTTGTACGAGTCCACGAGGTTCGTGTACTTGCCCACCACGGCGATGCGCACCTCGCCCGAGGACGGCGTCAGGATCCGGTTCACCATGCGGGTCCAGGGGCCCAGGTCGGGCTCCGGGGCCTGGAGCCCGAGCCGTTTCAGGATCACCTCGTCGAGCTTCTGCTCCCGGAACGAGAGCGGCACCTGGTAGATGCTCTCCATGTCCAGGGCCTCGATGACGCCCTCGAGATCCACGTTCGTGAACAGCGAGATCTTCCGCTTGAGGTCGTCCGACAGGTGGTGCTCGGTCCGGCAGATCAGGACCTGGGGCTGGATCCCGATCTCCATGAGTTCCCGCACCGAGTGCTGGGTCGGCTTGGTCTTGAGCTCTCCGGCGGCCGCGATGAAGGGGACCAGCGTGAGGTGGACGAAGATCGCGTTCTCCTTGCCCACGTCCACCCGGAACTGCCGGATGGCCTCGAGGAACGGCAGCGACTCGATGTCGCCCACCGTGCCGCCGATCTCGGTGATCACCACGTCGTGGTCGGGAGCGAGGCGCCGGATGTTCGTCTTGATCTCGTCGGTGATGTGGGGGATGACCTGGACGGTGGACCCCAGGTAGTCGCCCCTGCGCTCCTTGGCGATGACGGTCTGATAGACCCGGCCGGTGGTGATGTTGTTCGCCTGGGAGAGCGACGCGTCGATGAAGCGCTGGTAGTGCCCCAGGTCCAGGTCGGTCTCCGCGCCGTCGTCGGTGACGAACACCTCGCCGTGCTGGAACGGGGACAGCGTCCCCGGATCGACGTTGATGTAGGGGTCGAACTTCTGGAGCGTGACCCTCAGCCCGCGCTCCTTCAGCAGCCGCCCGATGGACGCGGCCGCGATCCCCTTGCCCAGCGAGGACACCACTCCCCCGGTGACGAAGATGTACTTGGTGGGCTGCTTCTTCATGTCCGTCATGGTCCCCGCGTCAGGCTGAGGTAGTTAAACCGATCTGGCCGAGCTTCTCTTCCATCCGTGCCGCGTCCGCAGGCGTGTCCACACCCGGGTCCGCCGCCCCCACCACCGCCACCCCCATGCGCAGCCCGGCCTCCAGCGGCCGCAGCTGCTCCAGCGATTCAAGGCGCTCCAGGGGCGAGGGCGCGAGCGCCACCCAGTCCTCGAGGGCCGCGCGCGTGTATGCGTAGATCCCGATGTGGCGCAGGAACGGCGCCCGCCCCAGCTCGTCGCGCGTGGGCTTGTCGTCCCGCTTGTAGGGGATGGGCGAGCGGCTGAAGTAGAGCGCCCTCCCGCTGGCGGCCCGCACCACCTTCACCACCGACGGATCCTTGCGGGCGTCGTCCTCGAGGAGCGGCGTGGCGCACGTCCCCAGGTCCCAACCTCCCTCCCGCAGCAGGTCGACGGCCGAGCGCAGGTGGGCCTCCTGGAGGAGCGGCTCGTCCCCCTGGATGTTGACCACGAGCGGGTACCCCTCGTATTCGGGGCGTCTCGCCACCTCGGCCACCCGGTCGGTTCCGGACGGGTGGTCGGGCCGCGTCAGCTCCACGGGAGCCCCCAGGGCCCTGCACACCTCCGCCACCTCCTCCGAATCGGTGGCCACCAGGGCGAAGTCCAGCACGGACATGGCCTCGACCCGGCGCCACACCCACTCGATGAGGGGTCTGCCGCGGATGGGGTAGAGGGGTTTTCGGGGGAGGCGGGTCGAGGCGAGCCGGGCGGGGACGATTCCCAGGACCTGGCCGCTCAAAAGGCCCTCGCAGAGCCGGAGGCGCGTGAAATCCATGCAATTTTCACGCCACGGAAGGTACGTCCCGTGTGGGGGGAGGGTCAACGGCGCATCGCACGGCCCGGGGCGCCCGCACCCCGGCGACGCCTTCCCGACGGGCCCGGAAGCCCGTCAAAGGCGCAGGAAGTTGGACAGGAGCGTCTTGCCGTGCTCGCTGAAGAGCGATTCCGGGTGGAACTGCACGCCCCACAAGGGTAGCGCGCGGTGACGCATCGCCTGGATCTCGCCCTCGTCGGCGGGGTCGGTGCTCCATGCGATCGGCTCCAGCTCGGCGGGGAGCACGGAGGCGTCGGTGACGAGCGAGTGGTAGCGAGCCACGTTGAAGGGCGACGGAATCCCGGCGAAGAGCGGACTCCCGTCGTGTCGCACGCTCCCGGTCTTGCCGTGCATGAGGCGCCTGGCGCGCACCGTCCTGCCCCCGAACGCCTCGCCCAGGCTCTGGTGCCCGAGGCAGACGCCCAGCATCGGCACCCCCAGGGCCCCGAGCACCCGGAACGCCTCCACGCTCACTCCCGCCTGGGCCGGGGCGCACGGCCCCGGCGACACCACGACCCTGTCGGGCCGAAGCGCAGCCAGCTCCGCGACGGACTGCTCGTCGTTGCGCACCACCCTGGGGTCCGCCCCCAGGTCGCCCAGGAACTGGACGAGGTTGTACGTGAAGGAATCGTAGTTGTCGATGACGAGAAGCATGCCCGGGAATGTAGCTTGGTGGGCGCGCCAGGGTATCTTCTCTGGGATCCGTCACCTCAGGAGAGCCGTGTACTCCCGCTGCCTGGTCTGCTCCACCCCCTTCGAGCCCAACGAGACGCTGGCCCACGTGCCCCTGGGACGGCGCCTCGCGTTCGACCCGGTTCGGGGGCGGCTGTGGGCCGTGTGCCGGACGTGCAAGAGGTGGTCGCTGGCGCCCCTCGAGGAGCGTTGGGAAGCGCTGGAGGAGCTGGAGCGGATCACCCGGGACCGGGCACGGCTCCTCTCCAAGACGGACAACGTCTCCCTGCTCCGCAGCGGGAACCTGGACATCGTGCGCGTGGGGAAGGCCGACCTCGCCGAGGAGGCCTGGTGGCGCTACGGACGGGAGCTCACCTCCCGCCGGGAGCAGTACAAGCGTCTCTCCCTCGCAGGCTCTGCTGCGGCCACGGCCGTCATGGTGGGGGGGTGGGCGACGGGCGGCATGACCCTCGTCGGGGTCTGGTTCCTGTGGGGCAACGCTCCGGACGCGCTGGTGGACGGAGCCAGGTGGCTCCGCTTCGGGGGAGCCGCGTGGCGGGGCCGCCAGGAGTGCCCGCGCTGTGGGCACGCGTTCCAGAGCCTGCGCTATCGGGACCGGGCCGGGTTCGGGCTCTTCCCCGGCGACGAAACCGGCCGCGTGGACGTGGTGTACCGCTGTCCCGGGTGCGGTCACTACCGAGACGGCGGACTCCGCCTCACCGGCCTGGAGGCGGAGCGGACCCTGCGCCGCACCCTGGCCTACCACCACTTTGCGGGTGCCTCCGAGCGCCGCGTGGTATCCGCCACGCGCCTCATCCAGGAAGCGGGCACCCCCAAGGATCTCATGCGCATCGTGGTCAAGGACGGCAGGCGCCTGGGGGACCTGCAGCGCACCGGTGCCGTGGCCCTCGAGATCGCTGCCAACGAGAGCGCCGAGCAGCATCTGCTCGAGCTCGAGCTGGCCGACCTGGAGGCCCATTGGCGCAGGGAGGAGGAGCTGGCCGGCATCATCGACGGCGAGCTGACCCCGCTTCCGACACTCGAGACGCTCCGGCGGAAGGTGGCAGGACAGGGATGACTTTTTCGCACCTCTCCCCGGTCCGGATCGTGCGCTCGGCCCTGCTCGCCTTCGCGCTGGGGGCGTGCGCCCCCGAGCGCCCCGCCCCGGGGCCCGACCTGGTGGTGGCCACGATCTTCCCCGTCGCCGACCTCGCGGCCCGGGTGGGAGGGGATGCGGTCCGCGTCGAGACGCTCCTCCCGTCCCGAGCCTCGATCCACACCTGGGAGGCCACGCCCGCCCAGATCCGTTCGCTGGGGCGCGCACGGGCGTACATCACGGTCGGGGGAGGCCTGGACGGATGGCTCGAGGGGATGGGCACCGACGCTCCGGGGCTCCGGACGCTCCGCCTCACGGACGGCATGGCACTGCTGCGCGCCGAGGAAGGCCACGATCACGACCACGGTGCCGACCCCGGGTCGGAGGGCGAGACCACCGGCGATCCCCACGTGTGGCTCGACCCCCTGCTGGTCCGGGACGAGTTCGTCCCGCGGATCCGCGATCTGCTGGTGGAGCTCCAGCCTGCGCAGGAGGCGGCGATCCGGGCGCGGGCCGGGGCGCTGGCGGACTCCCTCACGGCACTGGACGGGGAGATCCGGGCCATCCTCTCGGGCCGGACGTTGGACGGCTTCATCGCCACCCACGACGCCTGGGCGTACTTCGCGGAGCGGTACGGGCTCGTGCCGCTCGGCAACCTCTACGCCAGCCCCGGGCACGAGCCGTCCGCCCGCGGGCTCGCCGTGCTCGTGGAGGCCGCGCGCGCCGCGGGGCTCCCCGCGGTGCTCTCGGAGCCGCAGCTCTCCGAGACGGCGGCCGCAGCTCTGGCCGCAGAGCTGGGCGTTGCCGTGGTCTCGGTGGACCCCATGGGCGGACCCGACGTCGAGGACCGGAGGAGCTACTTCGACCTGATGCGCTTCAACGCCCGGGCGTTCGCCCGGGCCCTGGGAGCCCCATGACCCGAGCCGACACCGCCGCCATCGTGCTGGACCGCGTGAGCGCGTCGTACGACGGGCGGCCCGCCCTCGAAGAGGTGTCCTTCCAGGTGCCCCAGGGCGACTTCGCGGCGCTCATCGGCCCCAACGGAGCCGGGAAGAGCACCATCCTCAGGCTGCTCCTCGGCCTGGTGCGCCCCTCGTCCGGGCGCGTGCAGGTCTTCGGCCACCCGCCCGGACGGGACGAGCGTCCCATCGGCTACGTCCCACAGAAGGTGGTCATCCCCCGGGGGTTTCCCATCACCGTCCTCGAGGTGGCCCTCATGGGCCGCACGGGGATCCTGGGTCCCGGGCGCCGCCCGGGGCCGCGCGACCGGGAGCTCGCCAAGGCGAGCCTCGCGCTCGTGGGGCTGGCCGACGACGCCGACCGGCGCTTCCAGGACCTGTCCGGGGGACAGCAGCAGAGAGTGCTCATCGCCCGGGCCCTGTGCGGCGAGCCCCGCCTTCTCCTCCTGGACGAGCCCACTGCCGGACTCGACAGCGGCGCGCGCGCCCGCTTCTACTCGCTGGTGTGTGAGCTGCAGCACGGCCAGGGGCTGACGCTCCTGTGCGCCACGCACGACCTGGACGTGGTCGGGGAGCACGCCGACGCCCTCATCCTCCTGGACCGCGTCGTCCTCTCCCAGGGAAGCCCCGACGAGGTGCTGGCGGGAAGCACGCTCGCCCGCGCGTACAGCTTCCCGAAGGCCCATCGGCACCCCCACGGGGCCGGAGGCGCGCCGTGAGCGAGTTCCTCGCGTACGCTTTCGTGCAGCGAGCGCTGGCCGTGGGGATCCTCCTCGCGGTCACCTGCGCCGTGCTCTCGTTCTTCGTCGTCCTGAAGCGCATGTCCTTCGTGGGCGTGGGGCTCTCCCACGCCGCGCTCGGGGGCGTGGCGCTCGGCGTGGTTCTGGGAGCCCCCCCGCTTCTCGCCGCCGCGCTCTTCACCACGGGCGTGGCGTGGGTCATCGGCTGGATGCGGGGGCGCAGCGAGGTGTCCGAGGACACGGCCATCGGCGTTTTCTTCCCCACGGCCATGGCGCTGGGCGTGGTCCTCATCAGCCTGTCGCCCACGTATCGGCAGGACCTGATGGCCTACCTGTTCGGCAACATCCTCTCGGTGCGCCAGGGAGAGGTCCTCCCGCTGGCGGCGCTGAGCGCCGTCAGCCTGGGTCTGGTGGGGTGGTGGTTCAAGGAGCTCCTCTTCGCCGGCGTGGACGAGGAGGCCGCCCAGGCCGCCGGCGTCCCGGTGCGCCCGCTCCGCTTCCTCCTCCTCACCCTCCTCGCCGTGACCATCGTGGCGTCGGTGCGCCTGGTGGGGATCGTCCTCGTGTCGGCATTCCTGGTCATTCCCGCCGCCACCGGACAGGCGCTGGCCCGCTCCCTGAAGGGGATGCTCGTGCTCGCCGTGACCTCGTCCGTGGCCTCGGTGGTCCTTGGGCTGTGGCTGTCCTGGGCGTGGAACATCCCCTCAGGGGCCGCCATCGTGCTGGCCGCCGCCGCACTTTTCTTCGCGGCGCTGGCGCTGGGGAGCAGGCGGCGGGGCTGAGGAGGTCCGCGCCGGCGCCGCCCGCGCCTCAGTAGTCCACCGGGCGGAGGTAGAAGGCCCCGATCGCGCTCGACGACAGCACGGCCACCGTGGGAAGCTCCCGCTTCCAGTGCGTGGCCTGGAGGCGCCGCGACACCAGCTCCACCGCCCCCCTGCGGAAGCCGAAGCGCGCGAGCTCGGGAGCGGAATAGCCGCGCAGCAGCCCGTGCAGGATGGGGTCGGCCTCGTGGTAGGTGACGCCGAGCTCGTCCTCGTCGTTGACCCCCTTCACCAGATCGGCGGAGGCAGGCTTGTCCACGATCAGCGACGGGACCCCCAGGTGGCGGGCGAGCGCCCACACCTGCGTCTTGAACAGGTCCCCGAGGGGGTTGATGGGCGGCGAGTCGTCGGCGTGCCAGGTGAAGTAACCCAGGAGGCGCTCGCTCTTGTTGCCGGTGCCCAGCGGGAGGGCGCGGAGCCGAGCGGATTGGTCGAAGAGCACCACGGCCCGCAGCCGGGCCATGAGGTTCCCCTTGCGCAGCGGGGAGATGTCGGGCTCGTAGCGCTCCACGTACCGGTCGATGGGCTCGCTGATCTCCACCGTGTGCGCGTGGGCGCCGGTGGCGTCCAGGACCAGCTGGGCGTGTTCCAGGCTCTCCGGGCTGGACGTCCGGAACGGCAGGCGGAACCCGTGGACGTTCTCGGGGCCGAGGGCCTTGCACGCGAGGTAGAGGCTCACCGCCGAGTCCACGCCCCCGGACACGCCCAGCACGACCTTCTCGAACCCCCGCTGGCGGCGCACCTCGTCCTGGATGAACGACACGAGGTACCGCTCCACGAGCTCCAAGTCGAGCTCCAGGGCCGCAGGGTCCAGGAGGGCGGGCCGCGTGTCCGCCGGTCCGCCGCGGCCGGACAGGTGGGGCGGAGCCTCCACGAGGGCCTGCACCTCCTCGCCCGAGTCCTCCTCCTCACCGGCAGCCGCGCTTCCCCGGGCGGTCTCGAGCGCACGCTGGAGATGGGGCAGCATCTGCTCCAGGTCGGCCAGGAGCGGGGTCTCCACCCGAGCCCGGTCCAGGGCGCTGGAATCCAGCGCCGCCACCGTGACGCCCTCCTCCAGGAAGGGGCCTTCGGCGACGAGACGGCCGTCCGGGCCCACGGCGAACGAGCCCCCGGGGAAGAGCTTCCCCCCCTCCGACCCGACGAGCTGGCACACCACCACGAACACCCCGTGCTCCTGGGCGGCGCTGGTGGCGAGGCGCTGCCACCGTTCGACGTTGCCGGGACGACCCTTCCCCTCGGACCCGAAGTCCCGGGCCGGGGACGCGCTCACCACCACGAGGAGCTCGGCACCCCCCAGGGCCAGGACCATGGGCGGGAATGAGTGCCACATGTCCTCGCAGACGAGGAGGCCCATCCGCCCGAAGCGGGTGTCGAAGGTGCGCACCTCCGTGCCGGGCTCCACGAAGCGCGCCTCGTCGAAGATCCCGTAGGTGGGGAGGAACATCTTGCGGTGGACGTGGCGCACCTTCCAGGTCCCCTGTTCCGGGGTCAGGTACGCGGCGCTGTTGTAGAGCCTCCTGCGCCACCGCTCGTAGAAGCCCAGCGCCAGGTCGGGCGCACCCGCCGGGGGCACTCCGAGGAGCTCGGCGAGGCGCTCCACGGACAGCGCCGCCTCGGCCACCCCGCCCTCCAGGAAGTACCCGGAGAGGCTCGCTTCGGGGAAGACCACCAGGTCGGCGTGGCTCGCCTGCTCCTCCAGCACCCGGCGCACCGCGTCCACGTTCGCCCCGACATCGGCCTTGCGCGGCTTGAACTGGACCAGCGCGACCCGCAGGGGCGGACGGACCTCGGCTTGATTCATGGGACGTCGGGGGATGGGGATCTCGGCCTCGCGCCGCGCGCGCCGGCGCGTGCACAAAGGTACCTGTTCCGCGCCCGCCTTGCAGTCCGACCTGCCCGCTTGGAACGAGCCCCGGGATAGGGTGTTCCAGTGTCATCCGAGTCTCCTGCCGAGAGCCTGGCATGCGCCGAGTCCCATCCACCGTCGTCCTCCTCCTCGCCCTGGCCGGCCCCGCGGCCGCGCAGGACGCCCGCCCGCTTCCCCAGACGCCTTCCCAGGAGCGCCCTGAAGCCGAGGTGTTCCTGAGCACCCTGGAGGCACTGACCCGGATGAGCCTGCACGCCCGGACCGATTCGGCGCTCTGGGAAGCGGGGATCCAGGGGATGCTGGAGTCTCTCCAGGACCCCTATGCCGCCGTATTCACACCGGCGGAGTCGGAGGCATGGGAGGAGGAGACCACCGGCAACTACTCAGGGATCGGTCTCCAGATCACGCTCCTGAACGAGGCGGTGACGGTGACGGCCGTGTTCCGCAACACCCCGGCGGCCGACGCCGGCGTGCAGGTGGGCGACATCATCGTCGGTGTCAACGAGCAGGACGCCACCGGCTGGAATACGAGCATGGCCGCCGACTCCATCCGCGGCCCCGTGGGAACCAAGGTGTGGGTCCGCTTGAAGCGAGACGGCTTCGCCGAGCCGATCCCGTTCGAGATCACCCGGGCCGAGGTGCACGTCCCCGCCGTCAGCTACGGCATGATGGAGGGGAACATCGGCTATGCCCTCCTCGACCGCGTCGCCCGCAATGCCGCCCAGGAGATGGACCAGGCGCTCCGGGAGCTGAAGGGCGCCAGGGGCCTGATCATCGACCTGCGCCGGAACCCGGGGGGCTTCCTGGACGAGTCGCTCATGCTGGCCGACATCTTCCTCAAGCCTGGCGCCACGCTCGCCAGCACCGCCCAGCGCGTGCCCGGCGGCGCGGGACAGATGGACGAGGAGACGTACACGGACCGTTGGCCCGCGAGGGTCCCCGACCTCCCGGTGATCGTCCTGGTGGACCAGTTCACAGCCTCGGGCGCGGAGATCTTCGCCGGCGCCCTGCAGGACTACGACCGGGCGCTCGTCATGGGGGAGCGGAGCTTCGGGAAGGGGCTCGTGCAGACCGTGATCGGCCTCCCCCAGGGCCGCCGCCTCCGCTTCACCACGGGGGAGTGGCGGACCCCCCTCGGGCGCTCCCTCCAGCGTCCCCGGGACATGGAGATGCGACCTCTCGAGGAGAAGCTGGACACCCTGCCCAGGATCACGACGCCCTCGGGCCGGTCCCTCCTGAACGCCGGAGGTGTCTTCCCGGACATCGCGATTGCCGAAGACACGCTCACGCTGGCCGAACGGGAGCTGCTCCGGGTGGCGGGCGAGAAGGAGATCGCCCTGGGCGTCCGACTCGCCGAGTTCTCCTTCGAGCTGGCCAAGGAGCTCCGGGCGAAAGGAGCCGAGCCCGCCGTGGACCCGGCCCGGCTCGACGCCTTCGTGGACGGGCTGGTGGACTCCGGGATCCCGGCGGAAGCGCTGCAGGCTCCCGGGGTGCGGGACTACCTCCTGTGGCGCACCCGCATGACCGTGGCCAACCGCATGGACGCGATCGGGCGCGAGGCCGACTTCCGCATGGAGCGGGATCCGGTCCTCACGGAGGCAGTCCGGCTCCTGGGCTCGGCCACCTCCCAGGCCGAGCTGCTCCGCACCGCCGACGACAGGATGGTCCGAGGGGGCTGACCCCGGCGCGGCCGACCGAGGGCCCGGAGCGGGTCATCCGCCCCGGGGGTGGTAGCGCCGGTGCACCTCGCGCAGGTACTCCCTGTCCACGTGGGTGTAGATCTGCGTGGTGGCGATGTCGGCGTGACCCAGGAGCTCCTGAACCGCGGCCAGGTCCGCCCCGCCCTCGAGGAGGTGCGTGGCGAACGTGTGCCGGAGCGTGTGCGGGGACACCTTCCGCTTGATCCCCGCCCGGCGCGCCGACTCCTTCACGAGCGCCCACACGGCCACCCGCGACAGGGGCGCGCCGCGTGCGTTCAGGAACACCCGGCTCTTCCCCCTCCCCCGCGCGTGGTCCAGGCTGGGCCGGACCTCGCGGAGATACCGCCCCAGGGCCCGCAGCGCCGGGGCGCCCACGGGCACGAGACGCTCCTTCCCGCCCTTCCCGAACACGGTGAGGAACCCCTCGTCCAGGTCGAGGGCAGAGAGCGGGAGCTCCGCCAGCTCGGACACGCGCATCCCTGTGGCGTAGAGCAGCTCCAGGATCGCCCGATCCCTCCAGTGCAGGGCCGCCTCGGGATCCGGCGCGTCGAGCAGGTCGGAGACCTCGTCGCGGGTGAGGAAGTCGGGGAGCCGTCGCCCGAGCTTCGGTGACTCGAGCCGCTCCGTCGGGTCCGCGGTCACCGATCCCTCGCCGAGGAGGAATGCGTAATAGGTGCGCACCGCCGACTGGGCCCGGCGGATGGAGGTGGGAGCCAGCCGCGCCTCCTTCAGGCTGAACACCCAGTCGCGGAGGTGGCCGGGGGTCACCGCGCCCGGCGAGGTGACCCCCTGCGCCTCGAGGAAGCGGGCCCACCGGGTGAGGTCCCGGGCATACGCCGCCAGCGTCCGGTCGGACAGACCCCTCTCGAAGGTGAGGTAGTCCTGGAACTGCTCGAAGCGGAAGGCGCGCTCGTCAACCATGATGTCGCGTCCTCCACCACCAGCGCGCCAGCCACGCCCCCACGGCCAGGGCGCCCAGCAGGAGCCAGAGGTTCACCTGCCCCAGGGCCTCCTGCACACGACCGAGGTTGTGCCCTGCCGCCGTCCCCGCCCAAACCAGGGCTCCGTACCAGATGGCCGAAGCGGCCGCGAGTGGGAGGACCACGGAGCGGGGTGGTTGGTGGGTGACGCCGGCAAACACGGGCACCACCGCACGGAGCCCCGGCAGGAAGCGCGTGAGGAAGATGGCGGCGGCGCCGTAGCGCCCGTAGAAGACCGCCAGCCTCTCCATCTGGTGCGGGTTGAGAAGGCGCCGCCCCCACCCTGTCTCGAAGAACTCCCGTCCGTGCCTGCGACTCATCTCGTACATGCCCAGCGCCGAGGCGACGTTGCACAGCCAGGTGGCCAGGAACACCCAGCCCGCCCTCAGGTCGCCCACCGCGGCGAGGAAGCCGCCGAGGACGACGAAGGTGTCTGCCGGCACCGCAGGCACCACGTTCTCCACCGCGGCCCCGGCGCCGAGCGCAAGGTAGACGAAGGCGTCGGGAACGCCCTCGACCCAGGCCAGGATGACGTTCCACATGGGTCGCCGCTACCTCCTCAGCGACACGCTAGAGCGGGAGCCCCTCGTCCGTGGCCCCCCACGTTGCGTCGAAGCCGCCCATGGAGTCGATGAGCGCCACGGCGTGAACCGCCAGGCCCTCGCCCCGCCCGATCCACCCCATCCCCTCGTTGCTCTTGCCCTTCACCGAGACGGCGGAGGGGCCGACGCGGAGGACGTCGCCCAGGCGCTGGCGCATGGCGTCCGCCCAGGGTCCGATCTTCGGGCTCTCGCATACCACCGTGACGTCCACGTTCACGACCTGGTAGTTGCGGGCCTCCAGAACCTGGACGGCCTTGCGCAGGAGCTCCATGGAGTCGGCGTCCCTGAACGCCTCGTCGGAGGGCGGAAAGTGGCTCCCCACGTCCCCCGCCGCGGCCGCGCCCAGGAGGGCGTCGATGACGGCGTGGGCCACGGCGTCGCCGTCCGAATGCCCGAGAAGGCCCGGATGGTCCGGGATGTTGACCCCGCCGAGCACGAGCTCACGTCCCTCCGCGAATCGGTGGGAGTCGTATCCGGTTCCTACGCGCATGCGTCCCCCTTCCCGGCGCCGCGTGATGTCACCCGGCCGGAATCGCCCCTCAGCCCCACCTCCGGATGGCGAGGCACACGTTGTGCCCGCCGAACCCGAAGGAGTTGGACAGCGCCAGCTCCACCGGCCGCTCCACCATGCCCCCGTGCGCGTAGTCCAGGTCGCACACCGGGTCCCTCTCCTGGAAGTTGATGGTGGGCGGGATCTTCCCTTCCCGGGTCACGAAGATGCTGAGGATCGTCTCCAGCGCACCGGCCGCCCCCAGGAGATGCCCGGTCATGGACTTGGTGGACCCCATGACGATGTCGTAGGCGCGCGGCCCCAGCACCTGCTTCACCGCATGGGTCTCGATGGCGTCGGCCATGGTGGAGGTGCCGTGGGCGTTGACGTAGTCCACGTCGTCCGCCGTCGCCTGCGCGTACCGCAACGCCATGCGCATGGCGTTCTGGGCGCCATACCCGTCGGGAGGGGGCGCCGTGATGTGGTGGGCGTCTCCGGAGAGCCCGTACCCGGCGATCTCGCCGTAGATGGTGGCCCCCCGCGCCTGAGCATGCTCCAGCGCCTCGAGGACCACCGCCGCACCACCCTCGCCGATGACGAAGCCGTCCCTGTGCTTGTCGAAGGGCCGGCTGGCGGTCCTGGGGTCGTCGTTGCGCGTGGACATGGCCTTCATGGCCGAGAACCCGGCGATGGTCATGGGGGTGATGGTCGCTTCCGCGCCCCCCGCGATCATCATGTCCGCGTCGCCGTGCCGGATGTGGCGGGCGGCATCCCCCACGGCGTGCGCCGACGACGCGCACGCGGACACCGTCGCGTAGTTCGGTCCCTGGAGCCCCCACTGCATCGAGATGAGGCCCGCCGACATGTCCGGGATGAACATGGGGATGAAGAACGGGCTCACCCGGTTCGGACCATGCTCGATGAGCTTGCGGTGCTGCTCCTCGAAGGTGGCGATCCCCCCGATGCCGGTGCCGAAGATCACCCCGAAGCGGTGCGCCTCCATGCCCTCGGGGACCCCGGAGAGGCCCGCCGACGTCATGGCCTGGGACGACGCGGCCAGCGCGAACAGGGACACGCGGTCGAACCGGCGCGCGTCCTTCTTGTCCATGTAGAGCGTGGGCTCGAAGCCCTTCACCTCGCACGCGATGCGCGTGGCGAAGTCCTCGGTGGCCTCGAAGGCCCGGATGGTGTCGGCCCCGCTCATGCCGGCGAGGACGGCGGCCCAGGTGGACGCGACGTCGTTGCCGACGGGCGACACGACCCCGACCCCCGTGACCACCACCCGTCGGCCGTCGCGGTGCTGCCCCTTCCCGGTCATCCTACGGTCCGGTCCCGGACGCGCCGTTCCGCCTCAGGCGCCCGCCGAGTGCTTCTTCAGGTACCCGATGGCGTCGCCCACGGTGCGCATCTGCTCGGCGTCCTCGTCGGGGATGTCGATACCGAACTCCTCCTCGAACGCCATGACGAGCTCGACCGTGTCGAGGGAGTCGGCACCGAGGTCCTCAACGAACGACGCATCGTCTGTGACCTTCTCAGGCTCGACGCCGAGCTCGTTGATGATGATCTCCCTGACCCGGGCCTCGGTGGGCTCGCTCATCGTACCTCCTCGAGTGTGTGCTTGATGGCAAAAAAATGGATTCAGACGAGAACCAATGCATGGGCAGCGGCGCGGTCACATGACCATGCCGCCGTCCACGGCCAAAACCTGGCCGGTAATGTAGCGCGCCCCGGGGCCCACGAGGAAGCGCGCCACCCCCGCCACGTCCTCGGCCTCGCCGAGGGCCCCGAGGGGGATGACCTGCTTCAGCGCCGCTACCTGGGCTTCGGCCAGGGCGCCGGTCATGTCGGTGCGGATGAAGCCGGGGGCGATGGCGTTGCACCGGATCCCCCGGGAGGCCAACTCCTTGGCCACGCTCTTGGTCAGCCCCAGCAGCCCGGCCTTGGAGGCCGCGTAGTTGGCCTGGCCGGCGTTCCCGATCAGGCCCACCACCGAGGAGATGTTGAGGATCACCCCCTCCCGGCGCTTCATCATCCCCCGGCTTACGGCACGGGTCAAGTTGAAGGCGCCCTTGAGGTTGGTGGCGATGACCTCATCGAATTCCTCGTCCTTCATGCGGACCAGGATGTTGTCCCGGGTGACGCCGGCGTTGTTCACGAGGATCCCGATGGGCCCGACATCTGCCTCCACCTGCGCAACGGTGGCCTGGGCCTGGGCCGGGTCACCGACGTCGCACCCGTACCCCCGGTGTCCCTCCCCGGGGAGCCCGGCGGCGGCACGGGCGGCTCCCTCCGCGTTGCGGGCGACGACCGCCACCCGGGCGCCGCCTCCGGCCAGCGCGCGGCTGATGGCGAGCCCGATCCCCCGGCTCCCACCCGTGACGAGTGCGACCTTTCCGGACAGCTCCTGCTCGCTCATGTCGTCACCCCTGGAAAGCGTGGATGTCCGCGGGCTCTCCCAGCGACGTGCAGGGTAGCCCCTTGGCGTTCCGCTTGTTCAGGCCGCACAGCACCGACCCCGGGCCCAGCTCGAGGAACCGGTCGGCGCCTCCGGCGACCATCGCCGACACCGACGCCGCCCACCGGACCGGGGAGGTGAGCTGCTCCACGAGGAGTTCACGCGCCCGGGCGGCCGAGGTGACGGGGCCCGCGGTGACGTTGGCGAACACAGGGTAGGCCGGGTCCCGGAAGTCCACGGCCTCGAGCTTCTCCCGGAGTCCCCGTGCGGCAGGCTCCATGAGCGGGGAGTGGAACGCGCCGGAGACGTTGAGCGGGATGACCCGCTTGGCGCCGGCCTGGGAGAAGAGCGCCATCCCCTGCTCCACCCCCGCCACGTCGCCGCTCACCACGATCTGGCCGGCGGAATTGAAGTTCGCGGGCACGCACACGCCGGCGTCCACCCTGGCGCATGCCTCCTCCAGAGCCGCGTCCTCCAGCCCCAGGACAGCGGCCATGGCGCCGGGCCGAACCTGTCCGGCCTCCCACATGAGCTCCCCGCGGAGACGGACCGCCTCGAGCGCGTCCTGGAAGGAGAGCGTCCCCGCCGCCACGTGGGCGCTGAATTCGCCCAGCGAGTGACCCGCGGCCATGGCCACGGGGCCCAGCCGCTCGGACAGCACGGCCAGCACCGCGACCGAGTGGGCCAGGATGGCCGGCTGGGCGTTCCGGGTCGCGGTGAGTTCGGCCTCCGGCCCCTCCGCCATGAGGCGCGAGAGCGGGAACCCCAGCACCTCGTCGGCCTGCGCCAGGACCGCGGCGGCGGCGGGGTGGGATCGGGCCAGGGCCGAGCCCATGCCCACGACCTGGGATCCCTGACCGGGAAAGAGGAGTGCCAGCGTCACGAATGGTCCCTGCTCGGAGAGGGTGCCTCTGGCTTCAGAAGCGCCAGGTCATGGCGCCCCAGGTGAGCCCCGCGCCGAACGTGGCGCTGAGGACATTGGTGCCCTTGCGTATGCGCCCCTGCTCGAGGGCCTCGTCGAGGGCCACGGGAATGGATGCCGAGCTCATGTTCCCATAGCGGTCCAGGTTCACGAAGACCTTGTCCATGGGGATCCCCGCGTACTTGGCCGTGGCCTCGATGATGCGGAGGTTGGCCTGGTGGGGGATCATGAGATCCACGTCCTCGGCGGTGAGCCCGGCGTCGTGCAGCGCGATGTGGGTGGCCTCCGCCATGGAGCGCACGGCGTTCTTGAAGATCTCGCGCCCCTCCATGCGCAGGAAGTGGCTCCCTTCGCGGATCACCGCCTCGCTCATCGGCACCCGGGCGCCCCCGGAGGGACGGTGGAGCAGGTGGGCCAGGTTCCCGTCGGAGCGGTGGTGGCTGCTGAGGATCCCCCTGCCGGAGCCGTTGGCCGGCTTCAGCAGGGCGGCGCCCGCCCCGTCCCCGAAGAGCACGCACGTCGAGCGGTCGGTCCAGTCCACGATGCTGCTCATCTTCTCCGTGGCGATGACCAGCGCCACCTCGCCGCGGCGCGCGGCCAGGTACCCCTCGGCCACGGTCAGGGCGTAGAGCCAGCCGCTGCACGCGGCCATGACGTCGAAGGCCGCGGCGTTGGTGCACCCGAGCAGCGCCTGGGCATCGCACGCGGTGGACGGAAGCCAGCGGTCGGGGGTGGCGGTGGCCAACACCAGGACGTCCACCTCCCCCGGGTCCATGCCGGCCGCGGCCAGGGCGCGGCGCGCCGCCTCGGCGGCCATGAAGGCCGCGGTCACGCCCTCGGGGGCGATGCGGCGGGCCCCGATCCCGGTGCGGCTGCGGATCCACTCGTCGGACGTGTCCATGCGCTTCGACAGATCGTCGTTGGTGACGATCTGGTCGGGGAGATACCGCCCCGTGGACACGATCTCCACCAGCGGGGAGGGGTGTCTCATGCGCGCTCCTGGTGGTTCACCCGGGGGGAGACCTCCCGGGCGATGTGGGTGACCATGTCCGACCGGACCGCGCGGGCGGCCACGGCAAGGGCGTTCCGGATGGCCCGGGGAGACGATTCCCCGTGGCAGATGATGGATACGCCGCCCACGCCGAGGAGCGGGGCGCCCCCGTACTCGGCGTAGTCCAGGATCCGGAAGACCTCTTCCAGGTTGAGATGCTCGTGGCTTTGCTTGAGCTCCTTCTTCAGGAGTCCGATGGTGAACTCGGCGACGGACTCGTAGAACTTCAGGAGCACGTTGCCGACGAACCCGTCACACACGACCACGTCGCAGATTCCCTGGATGATGTCCCGCCCTTCCACGTTCCCCACGAAGTCGAGCCCGGGGGCCGCCTTCAGGAGCTGGTGCGTCTCGAGGGTGAGCTCGTCACCCTTCTCCGGCTCCTCGCCGATGTTGAGGAGCGCCACGCGGGGGCTGGCGATCCCCATGAGATCCTGGGCGTACACGTTCCCCAGGTGGGCGAACTGGAGCAGGTGGTGGGGCTTGCAGTCGACGTTCGCCCCGGCGTCGAGCATGAGGCACGGCTTCTGGGCCGTGGGGAGCAGCGCGCCGATCGCCGGGCGCGCCACGCCGGGGAGCGGCCGGAGCGTGAAGAGCGACGTGGCCATCACGGCGCCCGTGGACCCCGCGCTCACGAAGGCGTCCGCCTCGCCGGCCTTCACCAGCTTCAGCCCCACCACGATGGACGAGTCGGGCTTGCGGCGGATGACGGACGCAGGCGCGTCCGACGCCGTCACCCGGTCAGGGGCATGACAGATGTGGAGGCGCCCCGCGGGTGCCTCCGGATGGCGCGCGAGCGAAGCCTCGAGGATCGCCTGGTCACCGACCAGAACCACCTCGATGGCCGGGTCGAGCTCGTGAAGGGCCTCGATCGCCCCCGCGACTTCCGCCGCGGGAGCGTGATCGGTGCCCATCGCGTCCAGAGCGATGCGCACTGGCGTCGCGGCTATTCGGCTGCGATCTCGAGGACCTGCACGTCCCTGTAGTACCCACAGGAAGGACAGATCCGATGAGGCACCTTGGGATCACCGCACTTGGGGCAGGTGCCCACCGCGACCGGCTCGGCCTTGTAGTGGGTGCGCCGCTTCCGCTTGCGCTGCTTCGACGTCCGCTTCTTGGGAACAGCCATGGTTCACTCGTCTCTTTTTGCCCGGAGGGCATCCCACCGGGGATCGGACTCGCTCCCGGCGCACGCGCACGTCTCGATGTTCCGATTCGCGCCGCACCGGGGACACAATCCCCGGCAGTCCGGGTCACACACCACGTAGGGGTCGATGGAGAGGATCAACTCCTCCCTCACGGGCACCCCCAGGTCCAGCACGGCGGCGTTCTCCTTGAAGAAGCGCACGTCGCCGTCATCCTCCGCTTCCGGAGTACGCGACGGTGCGAACACCATCGTCAACTCCCTGGCGAAGCTGTTCGACACGGGCGCCAGGCAGCGCCGGCATTCCAGCCGGAGCGTGCCGTTCACGGTCCCGCGCACCACGATCTCGCCGCTCCCCGCGTGAGATGCCCGGAGAAGGACCTCCAGCGGTCCGTCGAACGACACCTCCAGTCCGTGGAGAACAGGGTCGTCCGCCGGAACCCTGGCGTCCACCTGGACGGCGCCTTCCCGATCTAGGCGGGCAAGCTCAAGCCTGAGCATAGCAGAAAAAGTTAGCCACCGCTGGCTGGGGTGTCCAGGCAGGTCGTCACCCTACCCCCCGGTGGGAATCCTGTCCGACGCGGAGAAGAAGAAGGCCGCCTCGATCGCGGCGTTCTCGTCCGAATCCGACCCGTGGACGGCGTTGCGCCCCTTGGACTCCGCGTACAGGCGCCGGACCGTGCCCTCCGCCGCCTGGGCGGGATCCGTGGCCCCGATCGTCTCCCGGAGCTTCGTCACGGCGTCGGGCGCCTCGAGCACCATGGGGATGCAGGGCCCCGAGGTCATGAACTCCACCAGCTCGGGGTAGAACGGGCGCCCCTTGTGCACGGCGTAGAAGGCGCCCGCCTGCTCGGCGGTGAGGCGCGTCATGCGCAGGGCGCGGACCGTGAAGCCCGCCCCTTCCAGGTGGGCGAGGATCTTCCCGGCCTTTCCGGTGGACACGGCATCGGGCTTGATGATGGCGAGGGTATGGCTCATGGATCGGACGTTCCTCCGCTCATTCGGGTTCTTTGGGCCCGGGGGCGGCATGGAGCGCCCCCAGGATGGAATCGCGGGTCACGAACCCCACGAGCTCTCCGTCCCGCACCACCGGGAGCTGCTCCACGTCCCGGTTCACCATCATGTGCGCGGCTTCGGCGAGCGACTGCTCCTCGGACACGCAGAGCACGGTCCGGGTCATGAAGTCCCGGGCGACCCGCGGCACGGCATCGCTGCGACCCCGCCGCTGCCCACCCGGGCCGCCGCTCTGGAGCAGGTACGCCAGGGCGTCGCCGGAGGTGAGGACCCCCAGGACCTCGTAGCGCTGCCCCACCACCGGGACGGCGTGGATCCCTCGGCCCGCCAGCAGGTCCACCACCTCCTCGAGTGGCGTCTCCGGATAGACCCGATGCCGAACGGGCACCAGGGCGTCCTCGACCCGGAGCTGGGGATGGAACTCGGCCTCCCCGAGCCCGGGCACCGCCAGGATGTCGCCGGGGGAACAGGCGGCCAGAACCCGGGCGGCGCGTCCCGGATCCCGGAGCACCCTCCCCAGGACGGGGAGCAGGTCCTGGCGCAGCCCGGTGAGCCGGCCCGGGACGAGCGCGAGGATCACGATGTTCGCGCTCGCGGGCTCGGGAAGACCCTCCGCGGACACGCGGAGGCGTCCGGGAGCGACGCCCACGGTCCAGGAGAGGCGTCCGAGGTCCTCGTCGGATCCCAGGACCGCCACCACGTCGTCGCTGAGGCGGACGACCTCGCCCTGGGCGCCGAAGGCGAGATCCCGGGCCAGCTTCGCGGCTCGGGTGGCCTCCATGGTCCCGGCGGCCGCGGCGCGCCCGAGGATCTCCTCGAGCGCGCCCGCCAGGTCGCCGGAAGACACGGGCAGGACAGCCCAGCCTCCCTCGAACAGCTCCGCGAGCCGCATCTCTCCACTCCCCCCGGAGCCGGTGACCGGCGCTCCCGTGGGCCTGGCCCCGTCAGGCCAGTGCCTGCTGGATGAGGCCGACGATGTCGGCCGGCCGGGCTGCCACGGCGATGCCGTTGTCCTGGAAAGCCTTGACCTTCTCGGCGGCGGTCCCCGCCGAGCCGCTGATGATGGCTCCCGCGTGCCCCATGCGCCGCCCTGGAGGGGCGGTCTGCCCTGCGATGAACCCCACCACGGGCTTCTTCATGTGAGCGCTCACGAACGCAGCGGCCTCCTGCTCGTCCGTGCCCCCGATCTCGCCGATCATCACCACGGCGGTGGTATCCGGGTCGGCCTCGAAGGCCTTCAGGCAGTCGATGAAGTTCGTCCCGATGAGGGGGTCGCCGCCGATCCCCACGCAGGTGGTCTGGCCGAGGCCCACGTTGGTGAGCTGGTAGACGGCCTCGTAGGTCAGGGTACCGGACCGCGACACCAGCCCGATGGGCCCCTCGGCCACGATCTGCGCCGGCAGGATCCCGACCTTCGACTTCCCGGGGGAGATGAGGCCGGGGCAGTTCGGCCCGATGACCCTCACGCCGTGGTCGCGGGCGAACGCGTGCGCCCGGGCCATGTCCAGCACGGGGACCCCCTCGGTGATGGCCACCACCAGCTCCACGCCGGAGTCCGCCGCCTCCATCACGGCGTCGGCCGCGAAGGCCGGCGGGACGTAGACCACCGACGTGTTGGCGCCGGTCTTGGCCACAGCCTGATCCATGGTATTGAAGATCGGCACGGTCCTGCCGCCGGGGCCCTGGAACGTCTGTCCGCCCTTGCCAGGCGTGACGCCGGCCACGACCTGCGTGCCGTACTCCATCATCTGGCTGGTGTGGAACGAGCCGTCCCGGCCCGTGATCCCCTGGACGACCAGCCGCGTGTCCTTGTCGATGAAGATCGCCATGGTCGCCTACGCCCTTGCCAGTTGAACGGCCTTCTCCACCACCTCGTCCATGGACGTGTAGGCGGAGAAGCCGGCCTTCTTCAGGATCTCGACGCCCAGCGCCTCGTTGGTGCCGGTGAGCCGGATGACGATGGGCAGCTTGATGTCGATGCGCTGGGTGGCGGTGACGATCCCGTTCGCCACGTCGTCGCAGCGGGTGATCCCCCCGAAGATGTTGAAGAGGATCGCCTTCACGCTGGGGTCGGACGTGATGATCTCCAGGGCCGCGACGACCTTGTCGGGATTGGACGACCCTCCGATGTCCAGGAAGTTGGCCGGCTCCCCGCCGTAGTACTTCACCAGGTCCATGGTGGCCATGGCCAGGCCGGCACCGTTGACGCAGCACCCCACGTCCCCGTCGAGCTTCACGAAGGAGAGCCCGGCCTCGCGGGCGCGGGTTTCCGCCCACGGCTCGGCGGAGGAGTCCCGCATGGCGGCCACGTCCTTGCGCCGGTCGAGCTCGTTGTCGTCGATGCTCATCTTGGCGTCGATGGCCTTCACCTCACCCGACGTGGTCGTGATGAGCGGGTTGATCTCGGCCATGGACGCGCCCGAGTCCACGAACGCCCGGTAGAGCTGCTGGATGATCCTGGCCGCCTGCTTGATGACGCCCGGATCGGCGTACAGTGCGTTGGCGAGCCAGAGCGCCTGGTGCGGAAGCAGGCCGTAGCGCGGGTCCACCGTGAGCTTGCGGATGGCCTCGGGGGTCTTCGCCGCGACCTCCTCGATGTCCACGCCCCCCTGCGAGGAGACCATGAACGTGGGCGCCTGGCTCCTGCGGTCCACGAGGATGCCCACGTAGGCCTCGGAGGCGATGTCCTCGGCGATGGTGACGAGGACCTTCTCGACCTTCAGGCCCTTGATGTCCATCCCCAGGATGCGCGAGGCGTGCTCCCGCGCTTCCGCGGGCGTCCTGGCCAGCTTCACCCCTCCGGCCTTGCCGCGCCCGCCGGAGTGGACCTGCGCCTTCACGACCGTCATGCCGCCGAGCTTGCGGGCGATGGCTTCCGCCTCGTCCGGGGTGGTCGCCACCTCTCCCGGCGGGACGGGGATCCCCGCCGCGCGGAAGCGCTCCTTGGCCTGGTATTCGTGGATGTTCATGCCTTCCTCGGGTCCCGTCTGAGGGTTAGACGTGGAAGCTACCCACGCCGCGGAGGGGGATCAACGTCCGGGTGGCGCGACGCCGGGGGTGCCCCCCTGGAGGAGGGTGCGGAGCTCCCGCAGGGCCTCGCCGAACCCCCCCCAATCCCCTCCGCGGAGCCGCTCCTCGGCCTGGTCCAGCAGGTCCAGCGCCGCCCTGGACCACCCCGGCGCCCCGCTGGAGCCCGTGTCCCCGGGGACGGCACCCGCCTGCGCGGCGTCCCAACCCGCGAGCGCGGCGATGGCCCCGGGAAGGTCCTCGGCCATGGCCACCTTCGTGCCGTCGCTGACCACGAAGCGCCGAAGCTCGGGGATGGCGTCGGTTTCCGCGGCCAGGAAGATCGGCTCCATGTAGAGGAGCCGCTGCCCCACGGGCACCACGTGGAGGTGGCCCGTCCAGACCTCGCTCCCGCCGGTCCTCCACAGGGAGAGCTGCTGGGAGATCTGGGGGTCCTGCTCCACCAGGGCCTCCACCTGCCGGGGTCCCGGAGCCTGGTCGTCCACCGCGACGTCGAGGAGGACGAGCTCCGGCTCGCCCGCCTCGCCCGTGCGTCCCACCAGAAGGCCGGTGAGGTTCTGCCGCCCCGCCGGCACGAAGGCCGTGGTCAGGCTGAACCGGGGGCGCTCCTCCCCCGGGAGCTTCCGCATCCCGTACTCGGGCCGGTACGGGACCGGGGTGGACCCTTCGGCGAGCTCATTCGGGGTCGCCCACACGTCCTGCTGCCCATGGAAGGCCCGGGCGGTCTCCTGGTGGTACTGGAGGAGCACCTGGGCCTGGAGCGCGAACAGCTCCCGGGAGTAGCGGAGGTGGCGCCGAACCCCCTCGGGCATCTCCTCGAGGGGCTTGAAGAGCCCGGGGAATGCCCTCTCGTAGGCGTCGGCGAGCGGATCGGGGATCGGCATGCGGTAGAAGTCCACGTGCCCGGTCACGGCGTCCACGGTGACCTTCACGCTGTTCCGCGTCCACGTCACCGAGCGCAGGAGCTGGAGGTCCTGGGCGGACGACAGGGGGAAGGCCCGCGTCCCGGTGAAGCCTTCGAGGACCCAGATCACCCGGCCCTCCGCCAGCACCGGGAAGGGTGTCTCCGGGTAGCGCAGGAAGGGCGCGATGGCGCGGGCCCGCTCCACCACCTGCCTGCGATAGACGAACCGGCTGTCGCGGCTCACCTCGCCGGAGAAGAGGAGGTTGGCGTCCCGGAAGCGCCACGCCAGCGCCGCGGCCCGGAGCGCCGAGGAGAGGCGGATCCCCGCCGGGAAGTCCACCCCCGGGAGGCCTGCCGTCCCGTCCGGCGCCAGGAACTGGTCCGGGCCGGGCTTCACCACGGCGTGCAGCTGGGGGCGCACGCCGTAGAAGACCTGCGGTCGCTCCATGGTGAGCTGGCCCTGGAGCGGGCCCTGCCCCGCCGCCACGGGAGGAAGCCCGGAGAGCAGCATCGTGGGTCGCCCCTGGGGCGTGCGCTCCGCCGCCCTGCTGGCGACCGCGCCCATCCCGGCCACGTACCGCTCCCGGAGGTGGAGATTCTGCCAGTTGGGGTCCTGGATTCCCGCGGGGTCCACCTCCCGCACCGAGAGCGCCACCACCTCATCCCCCGCCGGCACCGCGTAGCGGTGGATGGTCACGTCGGCGAAGTCGTAGTAAGGGAAGCGCGCCTCCACCTGTCGGAAGGTCGCGAGCAGGGAGCTGGCGTTCCACACCGGGAGGCCGGCGAACGCGGCCGCCGCTTCCGCCCAGGCGACGGGCTCCGATCCCTCGTAGACGAAGCGCTCGCGCTGGAGGGCATCGAGGCCGAACCCGACGCGGGTGAAGGCCAGGTTCTCCTCGATGTAGGGCGTCTCCCGCTCGAGTTCGTTGGGCTCGACCTGGAAGCGCTGCACCACGGCCGGGTAGATCTGTCCGATGACGAGGGCGGCAAGCACCGCGGTGAGGGCCGACCCGACCAGGAGCGGCCCACGGTTCTTCCAGGCAGCCCAGGCGATGGTCACGCCCGCCGCGCTGCACAGGACCAGGAGCGTCTGCATCCCGGGGAGACGGGCGTGGGCGTCGGTGAAGCCGAAGATCCCCTGGACCCCCGAGGTTCCGTCCATGAGGATGAGGAATCGGGCGAGCCAGAGCCGGGTGCCCAGCAGGATGAAGAAGAGCCCGAGCAGGACGCCCAGGTGCACCCGGGCCAGCTCCTGCGCCATCAGCCGCCCCCTGCTCAGGCGGAGCGCGCCGGTGGCCGTGTACCCTGCCGAGGCCAGGCTGAAGAGAAGGAAGAGCACCACCAGGCCGAACGAGATCGCGCTCCCCAGCACGGGCACCCAGAAGACGTAGAACCCCACATCGTGGCCGAGGAAGGGCTCGGTCAGCCCCCAGGGCTCGCCGTGGAGCAGCATGAGGGCCTGGAGGCCCATGGAGGCGGGGACGGCGGCGCCGAACCAGGCGCCCAGGATCGCGGCGGCGCCCAGCATGGTCCACAGCACATAGCTCGCCGGGAGCTGCTCGGAGATCTCGATGTTCCCGAAACGGCGCTTGATCTGGATCCCTGCCAGCGTCCGCGCCACGATCCTCAGGTTCGCGAACACGAGGGCGCCCACCGCCAGGCCCGCGAGCACGCGCGCACCCCACTGCCAGGCGACCCGCGTGTAGAACGTGCCGGCGTACCCGGACTCGACGTGCCAGAGGATCTCCGTGAAGACGGTGACGCCGATGCGGGCCAGGGCGACGACGAGCCCCAGGCCCACCAGCCCCGCTACGGCGAGCCGACCGCCGCGGAGCGACCCCAGGAGGCGCCTCATGGCCTGTGGGCGGGCGGAGCCGACCAGGGACGCGCCACTAGGGCGTGACCCCCTGGGACCGGAGCCAGCTCTCCACCTCTCCCCGGATCTCCGCCAGGCGCTCGGCCGTTCGGGCCTCGTAACGCGCCACGATCACCGGTTGGGTGTTCGACGCCCTGAGCAGCGCCCACCCGTCCCCGAAGAGGACGCGCACGCCGTCCACGTCGATCACGTCGTAGCGGGCCCGGAAGTGGGCGACGGCCGAGGACACCACGGACCACTTCTGCTCCTCGGTCACGTCCAAGCGGATTTCCGGAGTGGACACGTACGCCGGGAACGCCGCGACCTGCTCCGAGAGGGTCTTGTCGCTGCGCGCGACCAGGTCCACCAGCCGGCAGGCGTCGTACAGCGCGTCGTCGAACCCGAAGTAGTCGTCCGCAATCATGATGTGCCCGGACAGCTCGCCGGCCAGGAGCGCGCCCGTCTCCTTCATGCGCTTCTTGATGAGGGAGTGCCCGGTGGGGGCCATGATGGGCTCTCCGCCGGCGGCCGCGTACACCTCGGGCAGGGCCTGGGAGCACTTCACGTCGAAGACGAGCTTCTGTCCGGGACCGCGCTTCTTCAGAAGGTCCAGGCCGTAGAGGAGGAGCAGGATGTCCCCGCGCACGATGGTGCCGTGCTCGTCCACGGCGCCGATCCGGTCGGCATCCCCGTCGAAGGCCACGCCCAGCTCCAGCCCCCCCGACCGCACCGCGGCGATGAGGTCCTGGAGGTTGTGGTCCACCGTCGGGTCGGGGTGGTGGTTGGGGAAGGTGCCGTCCGAATCACAGAAGAGCGGCGTCACCTCGGCGCCCAACGCCTTCATGAGCTTCTCGGCGATGAGCGCTCCGGTTCCGTTCCCCGCGTCCACGGCGACCTTCACCGGCCGGGCCAGCCGGAAGCGTCCGGCCACATCGGCCACGTAGCGGTCGAGCACCTCCTCGGCGTGAACCGAGCCCTGCCCCGTGGTGAAGTCGGCCTCCACGATGCGCCGATGGAGGTCCAGGATGGCGTCTCCGTAGAGCGAGGCCCGGCGGACGGTCATCTTGATCCCGTTCCATTCCGGGGGGTTGTGGGACCCGGTGATCTGGACGGAGGCATCCGTCCCGAACGTGGCCTCGGTCCAGTACAGCACCGGGGTGGGCACGCACCCCACGCTGAGCACGTCCGCACCCGCCGCGCGCAAGCCGCGGATGAGCCCCGCAGCCAGCTCGGGCGAGGTGAGGCGGTTGTCGTACCCAATCGCCACCCGGGGCTTCGCCAGACCGGTGGCCTCGCGCGCGTGGCTCCCGAACGCGCGTCCCACGTCCTCGGTGATGCCGGCGTCGAGGTCCTGACCCACGATGCCGCGGATGTCGTACTGGCGGAAGATATGCTTGGGGGGCGTCATGACTGCCTTGCCGTTCAGGGGCGCGATGGAGGTGGTACGATGAAGCTAGAGGACCCCGCGACGACGGGTCAACGCGGGGTCCACAGGGCCTGTTCCCGGGGGGCCGGGGCCCGGCGGGGCCCGGGGCCCCAGCGTGTCTCAGGGGGTGAGTCCGACGATTCCCGCCCCGACGAAGCCGAGCCCCTGGATGGAGGCGCGTGCGAACGCCAGGACGGGCGCCGGGAAGACCCCGAGGAGAAGGATGAGGGCCACGCTCGCGACGAGGGCGATCCGCATGGGGAGCGGCGCGACGGCCTCCAGGTGCTGACCCTCGGAGAGGGGCTCACGCATCCACATGAACCACGCCACGCGCAGATAGTACCAGTACGACGCGACCGTGGTCAGGACCAGGATGACGGAGAGCGTCCAGAGTTCCGAGTCCATCGCACCCTGCAGGAGGAAGATCTTCCCCATGAACCCGCCCGTGCCGGGGAAGCCCGCCAGCGAGAGCAGGAAGATCGTGAGCAGCACCCCCAGCGTGGGCTGGGACCAGCCGAACCCGGAGTAGTCCTCGATCTGGAGGCGCTCCTCCCCCTGACGGGCCACCGTGATGACGACGGCGAAGGCGCCGATGTTCATCAGCGTGTAGACCAGGAGGTAGAAGAGCATCCCCGCCGCAGCGGTCTCGTTGGCCGCGGTGAGGGCCACGAGGAGGTAGCCGGCGTGCGCGATGCTGGAGTAGGCCAGCATGCGCTTCACGTTGGACTGCACGAGCGCGATGAGGTTGGCGGTCACCATGGTGATGGCGGCCAGCCACCACAGGATGGGATACCATGTGTCGTAGGCGCCGTCGAAGGCCACGAGGAAAACGCGCATGAACGCCACGAAGGCGGCGGTCTTCACCCCCGCCGACATGAGCGCGGTCACGGGCGCGGGCGCGCCCTCGTACACGTCCGGCGTCCACATGTGGAAGGGGACCGCCGAGACCTTGAAGGCGAACCCGACCGCCAGCAGGGCGACGGCCACGACCAGGAGGCCGCCGGACGCGGCACCGGACGACACGCTCGCCGCGATGGCCGTGACGTTGGTGCTCCCGGTGGCGCCGTACACGAGCGCGATCCCGTAGAGGAAGAACCCGGTGGAGAAGGCGCCCAGCAGGAAGTACTTGAGCCCCGCCTCGGCGGACTTGCGATCCCGGCGGTTGAACGCCGTCAGCGCGTACACGGCGATGGACATGACCTCCAGGCCCAGGAACACCACCATCAGGTCCCTGGCACCGGCCATGAACATCATCCCCGCCGTGGACAGCAGGATCAGGCCGTAGAACTCGCCGATCTGGAGGCGCTGGCGGGCGACGTAGGAGAAGGAGATGAGGATGGACAGGGCCGCGGCGATGAGGAAGATCCAGTTCGCGAAGAGGCGGAACCGGTCCACGGCGATCATGGACGTGTTGCCCACCTCGTGGACCGTGTAGAGCCACCCGTTCAGGACCGCGGCGACCAGGATGCCCGCCAGGGCCGCCCAGCCCAGGTTGGTCCCGGAGCGGTGCGCGGAGTCCACGGCGCCCGCACTGCGGTCCGGCCGGTTCCGCCCGGACACGCCGGCCACCAGGACCCCCATCCCCCAGGCACAGAGGGCAATCTCCGGAAGGAGCGCCCACATGAAGTGGAGCTGGCTGCTGAAGTCGAGCGTCATAGGGCTACTCGTCGTCCTCGGCGATCGCATCCTCGCCGGCAGCGTCGTGGGGTTGCGTGGTCCGCAGGGGCTCCGCGCCCGGCGTCGCCTGGACGGCCACCGTCTCGGTGACAGGGACGGCCGGGGCCGCTCCGTGCACGCGCTCCAGCACCGCCTGCACGCTGGCCTCCATCCGGCTGAGGATGGGCGTCGGGTTCCAGCCGATGAGGATCATGAGCGCACACATGGGCGCGAGAATGGCCAGCTCGCGGCCCGACAGGTCCTTCATCTCCCGGCTCTCCGGCTTCTCCAGCTTGTTGAAGAAGACCTTCTGGACCATGGGGAGCATGTAGAAGGCAGCGAAGATCACGCCGCTCGCCGCGATGACGGCCAGCGTCGGGTGGGTCTCGAAGGCGCCCAGCAGCGCCAGGAACTCCCCGATGAACCCGCTTGTCCCGGGCACACCGATGGAGGCCAGCGCGGTGATCATGAACGCCGTGGCGAACCAGGGCATGACACGTGCGATCCCGCCGAACGCCGCGATCTCCCGCGTGTGCCGGCGCTCGTACATCATCCCGAGCAGGAGGAACAGCGCCCCGGTGCTGATGCCATGCGAGATCATGACCACCAGGCCGCCCTGGATGCCGTTCACGGTCAGGGCGAAGATCCCCAGGACCACGAACCCCATGTGGGCCACCGACGTGTAGGCCACCAGCTTCTTGGCGTCCGGCTGCACCGCCGCGACCCACGCCGTGTAGATGATGCCGATGACGCCGAGGACCATCATGATGGACACCACGGTGGGGTGCTGCGCCGCGACCGGAAAGAGCGGAAGCAGGAAGCGCAGGAAGCCGTATGTCCCCATCTTGAGCAGCACTGCCGCCAGCACCACCGAGCCGGGCGTGGGCGCCTCCACGTGGGCGTCCGGCAGCCACGTGTGGAAGGGGAACACGGGAACCTTCACCGAGAACGCCAGCGCGAAGGCCGCGAAGAGCCAGAGCTGCTCGGACCCCGTGAGGGGCACCTGGAGCAGGTCGGCGTACGCGAAGGTGGGGAAGCCGAGGAGGGTCTTGGCCTTGAAGAACAGGTACAGGATCCCCACGAGCATGAGCAGGGAGCCGAAGGCCGTGTACAGGAAGAACTTGATCGCCGCGTAGATCCGGCGCTCTCCTCCCCAGACCCCCACGATGAAGTACATGGGGACGAGCGTGAGCTCGAAGAAGACGTAGAAGAGGAAGAGATCGGTGGCGACGAACACGCCGACGACGCCCGCCTCGAGGAGGAGCATGAGCGCGTAGAACGCCCGCTCCCGCTTCTTGATGTAGTTGAACGACCCGAGGATGGCGAGCGGCGTGGTGAACGTGGTGAGCAGCACCATGAAGAGGCTGATCCCGTCCACGCCCAGGGAGTAGCCCACCCCCCAGGCGGCGATCCACGGGGTGGAGCTCTCCATCTGCATGGCGCCGGAGGCGGGATCGAACGCCCACCACAGCCCCAGGCTGAGCACGAACACCCCTGCCGACAGCCAGAGCGCGACGTGCTTGGCCCGCTCCTCCTCCATCCAGAGCACGAGCCCCACCCCCAGGATGGGGAGCCAGATGAGCGCGTGCAGCGCCCAGCCCGCGTAGCCGACCGACTCGAGCATGGCAGTCATGGCCGGCCTCCTAGAAGATCACGGCGCCCAGGATGACCAGGACGCCGAGGGTGAGGATGAACGCGTAGGTGTTCACGGTGCCCGTCTGGAACAGGGAGCCGAGCCACCCGAAGCCGCGGGCCAGGTACCCCACGCCGTTGACGGTGCCGTCGATGATGCCCGCGTCCACGATCTTCCAGCAGAAGCGGGACACCCGCAGCAGCGGCTGCACGACGACGGCGTCGTAGATCTCGTCCACGTACCACTTGTTGTAGAGCACCTTGGCGAAGCCGGTGGGCGCGGCGTCCTCCGCGGCGGGCTTCACCTTCCAGCCGCCCACGACGCGCGCCGAGGCCAGCACGATGCCCAGCGCCAGGATGGTGGAGATGAGGGCCCACGCCACCTCACCGCCCCCCAAGGGCGCGTGGTGCGAGACCTCGCCCAGGTTGGCGACCTGGATCTCGTGGGCGGTCGCCGTCACCGGCTCCAGGAAGTGGTGGAGCCAGTCGCTCATGGGAAGCGCGCCCATGCCGCCCAGGAACGACTCCTGGAGGGCGACCGGGACGTTGACCCACCCTCCGAACACCGAGAGCACGGCCAGGACCGCGAGGGGCACCCACATGACCGGGGGCACCTCGTGGAGGTGCTGCGCCTCGTGCGATCCCGTCCGGTTCGTTCCGTGGAAGGTCATGACCATGAGGCGCGTCATGTAGAACGCGGTGAGCATGGCCGTCACCAGCGCCAGCACCCAGATGAGCGTGTACAGACCCGGGAAGGGCGCGTGCTCCGCGCCGCCGAAGGCCGCGATCTGCCAGATGATCTCGTCCTTGGAGAAGAACCCGGCGAAGGGCCAGATCCCCGCGATGGCCAGGGTGGCGATCCACATCACCACCCACGTGATGGGCATGAACCGCTTCAGCCCACCCATGTTCCGCATGTCCTGCGCGTCGGCGTGGCTGTGCGTGTGGTGCAGCGCCTCGTGCATGGCGTGGATGACCGCGCCGGACCCGAGGAAGAGCAGCGCCTTGAAGAAGGCGTGGGTCATGAGGTGGAAGATCCCGGCCGCGTAGGCCCCCACTCCGACGCCCACGAACATGTACCCGAGCTGGGACACGGTGGAGTAGGCCAGGACCTTCTTGATGTCGTTCTGCTTCAGCGCGATGGTCGCGGCCAGGAGCGCGGTGAGCACCCCCACGGTGGCCACCGTGGCGCTCCCCACCGGCGACAGCGCGAAGAGCACGGAGGAGCGGGCAACCAGGTAGACGCCCGCCGTCACCATGGTCGCGGCGTGGATCAGGGCGGACACGGGCGTCGGGCCCGCCATCGCGTCGGGAAGCCAGATGTACAGGGGGATCTGCGCGCTCTTCCCCGTGGCCCCCAGGAAGAAGAAGAGCGTGATGGCCGTCACCAGGCCGCCGCCGTAGATCAGCTTCCCGGGCGCGTCGTGGGCGATGGCGGCGAAGTCCAGCGTGCCGAAGGTGACGAAGAGCATGAACATCGCCACCAGGAACCCGAAGTCGCCGATGCGGTTGACGATGAACGCCTTCTTGCCCGCGTCGGCCTTCTCGCGGTCGCTGAACCAGAAACCGATGAGGAGGTAGGAGCACAGCCCCACTCCCTCCCATCCCACGAACATGAGGGCGTAGCTCGAACCCAGGACCAGCAGGAGCATGAAGAAGACGAACAGGTTCAGGTACGCGAAGTAGCGCGGGTACCCGGGGTCGGCCTTCATGTAGCCGACGCTGAACACGTGGATGAGGAAGCTCACCCCCGTGACCACCATGGCCATGACCATGGAGAGTCCATCGAGCTGCAGGGCTGCGCCCACGGAGAAGGTGGACGTGGCCATCCAGGTCCAGTAATGGACCACCACCGGCTCGTGGAGCTCCACGCCGAGCATCCGGGTGAAGTTCACCAGGACCAGGAGGAAGGCGAGGAGGATGACGCCCGGGCCCACGAAGGACGGGAGGGTGTGTGTGGACGGCCGCCCGCGGGGGCCATCCAACTCCAGCTCACCGCCGGCCCGGACTGCGTTGGCCGAGGCTCTGGCGTGCTGGAGCGCCAGCACGCCGTTGATGACGAACCCGAGCAGCGGGAGGAGGATCACGAGCCCGGGGAAGAAGGGCTCGAACGCCCCTCCCCCGCCGGCCTCGTGGCCGCCGCCCTGCGTCAGGAGCACCGAAAGGGTCGCGTGCATGCCCCTACCACTTCAGCAGGTTGAAGTTGTCCACGTTGACCGTCTCGTAGTGGCGGAAGATGGAGATGATGATCGCCAGTCCGACGGCGGCCTCCGCAGCCGCCACGGTCATCACGAAGAAGACGAAGACCTGTCCGTCGATCCCCCAGATCCTGGAGAGCGCCACGAACGCAAGGTTCACTGCGTTCAGCTGCAACTCGATGCACAGGAACATGATGATCGCGTTTCGTCGGACGAGGACGCCGAACGTCCCGACGACGAACAGGATCGCGCTGAGCACCATGGCCGGTGTGATCATGGCACCCTCCTCTTGGCCAGCACGAGAGCACCCACGATCGCCACGAGGAGCAGGACCCCCGTGATCTCGAAGGGCACCACGTAGTCGGTGAACAGGGACTGGCCGATGGCGCCCACGGCCCCGTGCTCGATGAGCGCGGCGTCGATGGCCTGGCCGCCCGGCGCGGAGATCACGTCCAGGGCACCCTCTCCCCGGAACTGCCGAGACAGGAGCCCGGCCAGCACCCCGACCACGATGAACGAGAGCACGGCTGCGACGCCGCCCTGGAGATCGCGCCGGTACTCATGCCCCAGGTTCAGGAGCATGATGACGAACAGGAACAGGACCATGATGGCCCCGGCATACACGATGATCTGCACCGCTGCGATGAAGTGGGCCTCCAGGAGCACGTAGACCCCCGCGAGGCTCGCCAGGGTCGCCACCATGAACAGGAGGCTCCCCACCGGCGTGCGCCCCATGACGACGCCCAGGGCGCTCCCGATCGCGACCGCGGCGAACACGTAGAAGAGGATGTCGACCATGGCTCACTCGGATCTGGGATCCGAGGGATCCCAGAGCAGCGTGGAGGGGTGATCCTGCTCCATCAGGCGATCGAGGTCGTAGACGAAGCGGTCCCGGGTGTACTCGGAGTTCTCGAAGTGCTGTCCCACGTGGATGGCTTCCACGGGGCAGACCTCCTGGCACATTCCGCAGAAGATGCAGCGGAACTCGTCGATCTCGTACACGACGGGATACCGGTTGCCCTGGTCGTCCTCGCCTCCGACCAGACGGATGCAGTTGGCCGGGCACACCGTCGGACAGAGGCCACATGCGACGCATTTGGGCCGGCCGTCGGCGTGGACCTCCATGCGATGCGTGCCGCGCCACCGGGGCGCCAGGTCGGTCTGCTCCTCGGGGTACTGCTGGGTCAGCTTCGCGGGGTTCACCAGGTGCTTGAAGGTGAGCGCCATCCCGCTCAGGGTGGCCCGCAGGTAGGAGGTCTTATCCGGCCCCGGACGCTTCATCACCTTGACGGATATTGCCATCGGTTTGCGTTCCCCCGCCTCAGTCTCCCACCGGGAACCCGGCGGGAATGGTCTTGATCTCCGCCCTCTGCGACGCCCCCGCGGCGGCCCCCGAGATGGTCCGGCCACGGTCGATGAAGAACAGGAAGGTCCCGGTCGCCAGGCCGCTCACGACGGTCAGCACCAGGCCATACACGAAGCCCCAGGCCAGGCCGAGACTGTCCAGGGAGAGGATGGACACGGCCAGGAGCATGGTGTAGCCGAGCGCCGTGGGAAGGAGGACCTTCCAGCCCAACGCCATGACCTGGTCATAGCGGAACCGGGGCACCGTCCACCGGACCCAGACGTAGACCACGAGGAAGAAGACCACCTTCGCGAAGAACCCGGCGAAGGTGAGCGCGGTCTTCCAGAGCGCCGGGGTGGCGAGGACCTCGGTGCCGGGGACACACGTGGCCACCGCGCCCGCGGCGAAGGAGCAGCTCCGCAGGAGCTGTCCGTCGTACCAGAACGCGTTGTCCCACGACCCGGGCAGGTCCCACCCGCCGAAAAAGAGCGTCGCCATGAGGGCGGACGCCGTGGTCATGTGGGCATACTCCGCCATGGGGTACATGGCGTACTTCATCCCCGAGTACTCGGTGTGGAAGCCACCCACCAGCTCGGATTCGGACTCGGGCATGTCGAACGGGAGCCGGTTCGTCTCGGCGAAGGCGGAGATGATGAAGAGGATGAACGCCAGGGACAGGGGCAGGGCGAACCACATCCCCAGCTGCTGCTGCTGCCAGATCACCTGGGTCAGCGTCACGTTCCCCGCGAGCATGAGGATGGCCACCACGGCCAGCCCCATGGACACCTCGTAGCTCACCATCTGCGCCGACGCGCGCATGCCCCCGAGCAGGGAATATTTGTTGTTGGATGCCCACCCGCCTATCACCAGGCCGTACACGCCCAGGGAGCTGAGCGCCATGATGAACAGGATGCCGATGGGGATGTCGGCGATCATCATGTCCACCACGCCCCAGGGGGTGGGGAGGGGCGCCGCGATGGGGATGACGGCGAAGATCACGAACGCCGGGAACAGGGAGATCATGGGGCCGAGGAGGAAGTAGACCGTGGCGGCCTTGGCCGGGAGGGTCTCTTCCTTCATCAGGTTCTTGAGGCCGTCCGCGATGGGCTGGAGCAAGCCCCACGGGCCCACGCGGTTCGGACCGGACCGGTCCTGGATCCAGGCGGCGATCTTGCGCTCACCCAGCGTGGTGTACGCCACCGTGAGCAGCACGCCGACGAAGATCGCCAGGACCTTCGCCACCATCGCGATGTAGCCGGGGATCCCGGAGATGGGATGCAGTTCCATCCGGTCAGTCTCCCGATAGCGGGGCGGTCTCGCTCACGACCGCTCCGCGGGTTCCGAGGTCGTCGTACGTCAGGCCGGCGAAGGCCGGGACCTGCTGCGCCATCCGTGCGAACGCGTCGGCGGCGCTCCGGATCACGTCGGTGCTCGTGAGCTGGGCCACCAGGGCGCCCAGCGCGAACCAGGCCGGACGCGCGGCACCCGGGCCGGACAGAGCGGGCCAGAAGCGCTGCACCCGGCCCTGGAAGTTGATGAACGTCCCCTCCTGCTCGGCGAACGTGGTGATGGGGAGCACCAGGTGGGCGGCCTCGGTGGCCGCACCGCCGCGGGCGCCGAAGTACGCGTAGAGCGCGGCGTTCCTGCCGAAGTCGGCCGTCTGGTCGAGGAGGGCGTCGCCCAGCACCAGGACGATGCCGTCGTGCTTGGCCACGCTCTCCAGGCCGCCCCTCGCGTCGTCTCCACCTACCCGGGTCATCCCCAGGAGCTCGGCGCCGCTGGCGTTGGGGGACAGGTCCTTCCGCCTCGCCAGCCCCGGATAGCCCTTGAGGGGAACCTCGGCGTCGGCCCGCGCCGAGCGGTACACGATGGATCCGCCGCCCAGCTCCTTCACCAGCGCCGCGAACGCGGCCAGGTCCTCGTTGCTGGCGAAGGGGGAGGCAACGGCCCTGATCCCCTTCCCCGCCGCCGCGCCGGCCCGGTCGAGGAGCGCGACCAGCGCGTCCTTCCACCCCGTGGCCCTCGCGGCGCCGCCGTCACGGACCAGGGGCGCTTCGAGCCGGTGGCCGTGGTTGATCCACTCGTAGCTCAAACGGCCGTGGTCGCACATCCACCAGCCGTTCACCTCCAGGTTCTGCCGGGGCTTCACGCGCTGGACCAGATTGTCCCGGGTGTGCAGCTCGATGTTGCACCCCTGCGAGCAGCTCGGGCAGATGGAAGGCGTGTGGGCCAGGTCCCAGGCCCGGGCCTTGTACAGGAAGTCCTTCGATACCAGCGCGCCCACGGGGCAGAGGTCCACGATGTTCCCGTGCCAGTGGGTCCCCTCGAGGCCGTGGTCGAAGAACGTATCGATGACCGAGCGGTTCCCCCGCTCCACCACGGTGAGGCGGCTGTCCTGCTCCATCTCGTTCATGAAGCGGACGCAGCGCGTGCACATGACGCAACGGTCGCCGTA
The DNA here is from genome assembly GCA_035477395.1 of Longimicrobiales bacterium. Lineage (GTDB taxonomy): Bacteria > Gemmatimonadota > Gemmatimonadetes > Longimicrobiales > Gaopeijiaceae > SZUA-318. Next base: position 86,926 of record DATIKQ010000066.1, on the reverse strand, counting down.
GAAGAGCACGTCCCCGCCGAAGTCGTCGCGCCCGAAGACGCGCTTGGGCTCGACGGACCGGCCGTGGTCGCGCCCCTCGGCGTGGATGTAGTCCTGGAAGAAGCACTCCCCCGACATGTCGCAGATGGGGCAGTCGAGCGGGTGGTTCAGCGCGTAGAACTCCAGCACGCCCGTGCGCATGTCGAGCGCGAGAGGGGACTGCGTCTTCACCACCTGGCCGTTCGTCGCCTGCGTGACGCACGAGGGCATCGGCTTGGGCGCCCCCTCCACCTCCACCAGGCAGAGCCGGCACATGGCCGGCGAGGACAGCCCTTCGTGGTAGCAGTAGTGGGGGACGGCCTGCCCGGCCTGCTTCGCGGCCTTGAGGAGGGTCGTCCCCTTGGGGACGGTTACCTGCTGGCCATCGATGGTCAGGGTGACCGTGTTGGGGGTGTCAGCCATGCGCGGATCTCATTCCTCTCAGGCCACGCCGGCGCGCTCGCCGCGCCGGATGAGTGCCAGGTACTCGTCCTTGAACTTCTGGATGGAGGAGACCACGGGAGCGGCCGCGGAGTCGGAAAGCACGCAGATGGTGGTGCCGGTCATCTGCCGGCTCATCCCCAGGAGCGTGTCCAGATCCTCCTCGGCGCCCATGCCGTCCTCGATGCGCCGCAGGACCTTGGCCAGCCAGGCGGTCCCCTCGCGGCAGGGCGTGCACTGGCCGCAGGACTCATGCGCGTAGAAGTCCACCATGCGCCGCACCTGCTTCACGATGTGCGTGTCCTCGTCCATGATGATCACCGAGGCACATCCCAGCATGGAGCCGGCAGCTTGGACGCTCTCGTAGTCCAGGTTCACGCCCTTGCACTCGGCCGCCGTGAGGATGGGCACCGACGAGCCCCCCGGGATGACGGCCTTGAGCGCCTTCCCGTTCTTCATGCCCCCGCACACGTCCTCGATGAGGTCCATGAGCGGGAAGCCCAGCGGCAACTCGTAATTGCCGGGCTTGTTCACGTGCCCGCTCACGCAGAAGAGCTTCGTCCCGGTGCTCTTCTCCGTGCCCCACTGGCGGTACCACGCGCCGCCGTTGACCACGATGTGGGGCACGGCGGAAAGCGTCTCGACGTTGTTGACCGTGGTGGGCATGCCGAAGGCGCCCACCGCCGCCGGAAAGGGCGGCTTCACCCTGGGCTGGCCGCGGCGTCCCTCGAGGGAGTTCATCAGGGCGGTCTCCTCGCCGCAGATGTATGCCCCGCCGCCCAGGTGCACGGTGATGTCGATGTCCACGCCCGAGCCGAGGATGTCCTTGCCCACGTAGCCGCCGGCGTACGCGTCCTCCAGCGCCTTGGCCAGGACCTGCGTGGTCTCGAAGAACTCGCCCCGGCAGTAGATGTACGCCTGCTTCGCGCGAACCGCGTACGCCGCGATGAGCACCCCCTCGATGAGCTGGTGCGGATCCCACCGGATGAGCTCGCGGTCCTTGAACGTGCCGGGCTCGGACTCGTCGGCGTTGCACAGGAGATAGTGCGGCCGGGTGGGCTCCTTGGGCATGAACGACCACTTCACGCCCGCCGGGAAGCCCGCGCCGCCCCTCCCGCGGAGGCCCGAGGCCTTCACCTCGTCGATGACCGCGTCGGGCCCCATGCCGAACGCCTCCGTCAGCGCCTGGTAGCCTCCCCGCTCGACATAGGTGTCGAGGCGGCGGCCCTTGGGGTCGCCGAAGCTCCTGCTCAGCAGCCGGACCTCTCGGTCTGAAACGTACGGGTACGCCATCCCTTCGCTCCGTCTAGCCGGCCGAGCCGGCTCGTTCCGCCTTCAGGTGCTCGATGATCCCGGGCACGTCGGCGGGAGTCACGTTCTCGTAGTAGCGCGAGTTGATCTGCACGCACGTCGGGAAGCCGCACCCCGCGAGGCACTCGGCCTCGATGACCGTGAACTCCCCGTCCTCGGAGGTCTCGCCGGGCTCGGTGTCGGTGTAGCGGACGAACGCCTCCATGACCTCGTCGCCGCCGCACAGGTTGCAGGAGACGTTCGTGCAGACCTGGACGAGGTGGCGGCCCACCGGCCGCTTGTTGTACATGGTGTAGAAGGTGGCCACGCCCCGGACGTAGGCAGGGGAGAGCCCCAGGAGGCCCGCGACCTCGTCCATGGTCTCGGGGCTCACGTGCCCCCGGACCTCCTGGGCCAGGCCCAGAGTGGGGAGGAGGGCGCCCTGTTTGTTGGGATACCGGGTGAGGATCTTCTCGAAGCGGGTCTGATAGTCGCCCTCGAAGAGCTTCGCGTCCGGGTGCTTCTCGGCCAGCATGTACGGATAGGTCGAGGCCCCGGACGGGTGTCCCCCGGCCCGGGGCCGCTCGCCCACGAAATCGTCACCCCGGACCTGGGCTTCGGTGAGGTCGAACTCGCCGGTGTTCCCGGCCCATCCGGGGTTCTTGAAGGGGACGCCGCTCATCGGTCGATCTCCCCGAGGACGATGTCCAGGCTGGCGTTGATCATGATCAGGTCGGCCACCAGGTGTCCCCGGGTGAGCTTGGGGAGCACGGATATGTTGACGAAGGACGGCGGGCGGACCCTCCAACGCACCGGCTTGCTGCCGCCGTCGCTCACCACGTACATGCCCAGCTCGCCCTTGGAGGCCTCCACGGGGAAGTAGCAGTCCCCGGGCGCGACCTTGACCCCCTCGGTGATGAGCTTGAAGTGGTGGATCATGCTCTCCATGTCCGACATGGCGTCGGTCTTGGAGGGCAGCGAGATGTTGGGGTCCTGGACGTTGATGGGCCCTCCGGGCAGCCTCTTGATCGCCTGGCGGAGGATGCGGATGCTCTGCTCCATCTCCTCCATGCGCACCAGGTACCGGTCATAGCAGTCCCCGTGCTCCCCCACCGGCACGTCGAAATCGTACGTATCGTAGTCGTAGTACGGGTTGTCCTTGCGGACGTCGTAGGCCACGCCGGAAGCGCGCAGGTTGGGGCCCGTGAACCCGCAGTTCACCGCGTCCTCGGCGCTGATGGCGCCGATCCCCTGGGTCCTGCCGATGAGGATCCCGTGTCCGGTGAGGAGGCGGTGCACCTCGCCGAGGGTGGCCGGGAAGGTGTCGAGGAAGTGGTTGAGCTCCTCGATCCACCCCTCGGGGAGGTCCGCCATCATGCCCCCCACCCGCGTGGCCGAGGTCGTGATCCTGGCCCCGGTGTAGCGCTCGTGCAGCTTGTAGATGCGCTCGCGGTCGTGGAAGGTGTACAGGAACGGGGTGAACGCTCCCACGTCGATCGCCGTGGTGCCGAGCCAGAGCAGATGCCCGAAGATGCGGTCGAGCTCCATGAGGATGACCCGGACCACCTTGCACCGCTCGGTGACCTCGATCCCCGCCAGCTTCTCGACCGACATGACGTAGGCGCAGTTGTAGATCAGGGGCGCCAGGTAGTCCATGCGGTCGGTGAGCGGGACGATCTGGTTCCAGGTGCGGTACTCCCCCAGCTTCTCGAACGACGAGTGCAGGTAGCCGATGTGGGGCGTGACGTCGACCACCGTCTCGCCGTCCAGCTCGCACACGAGCCGGAGCACGCCGTGGGTGGCGGGATGCTGGGGCCCGAAGTTGACCAGCATGTGCTCGCCCGCGAGCGTGGGCTCCGGCAGGTCGAAGGGTTCGAGGGGGCTCGGGGTCGGCAGGCCGTCCACCCCCATCTCCGGGTTGCGGCTCACCGCGAATTCGACGGTCTTCTGCGCCATGGCGTCGTCTCAGGACTCGGCTCCCGGGCCCTCGGGCGCGGGAGCGGCGGGGAGCGTCACCTGCTGGGGCTCACGCCCGATCTCGATGTCGTGCGGCGTGTAGAACTTCTCCAGGTCCTGGGCCAGCGCGCGGCGGGTCTGCTCCGCCCGGCTGAATCGGCCCCGCAGCGGGAAGTCCTTCCGCAGGGGATGGCCCTCGGCGTAGTCCATGGGCATGAGGATCCGGCGCAGGTCCGGATGGCCCCGGAAGGTCACGCCGAACATGTCGTAGACCTCCCGCTCGAGCCAGTCGGCCGAGCTCCACAGGCCCACCACCGAGTCGATTTCGAGGGCGTCCAGGGCGAGAAGGCACTTCACCCGGAGCCCGCGCCGGTGGGGGATGGACCAGAGTTGATAGACGACCTGGAGGGGACGCCCGCCGCCCAGGTCCACCGCGGTCACGTCGGCGAGGAGGTCGTACCGCGCGCCCGGGTCGTCCCGGAGCCACCCCAGGATCTCGAGGTTGCGCGTCGGCGCCACGTGGACCACGTGCTGGTCCCCGGCGGACACCTCATGATGGACGATCGCCGGGCCGAAGCGGGCGATGAGGCCGGCCACCGAGGGGTGGCCGGCGGGGTCGGCAGGCACGCCTGCCGAAGCAGGGCCTGCCGCGTCCGAGGGGACGGGCCCCTCGTCGACGGCGTCCAGGCCGCTCTTGGCTTGCTGGCTCATGGCCTCAGGGGGTCGGGTCGTCGGAGCGGGGGGCCGCCTTGACCTCCGCGCCGCCGACCAGCTGGTTCTGCTGCGTCGAGTTGCCGAAGGGACCGCTGAGCGCCACGACCTCCGCTTCCGAGGCGCGGGGGCTCGCCACCCGGGAGGGATCCTCGGCCCGGAGCTCGTAGTGCTGCGCGAGCGACTCCTGCCGCACCTTCTCCTGGATCATCATCAGGGCGTAGATGAGGCCCTCGGGACGGGGCGGACACCCCGGGACGTAGACGTCCACCGGCACGATGGTGTCGATGCCCTGCACCATGGAGTAGACGTCGAACACCCCGCCCGTGGAGGCGCACGCCCCCATGGACACGCACCACTTGGGCTGGGGCATCTGGTCCCATATGCGCCGCAGGACCGGGGCCAGCTTGTACGGCACCCGCCCCGCGCAGATGAGCACGTCTGCCTGGCGCGGGCTGAACGACATGCGCTCCATGCCGAATCGGGACAGGTCGAAGTCGGACGCGAAGGCCGCCATCATCTCGATGGCGCAGCACGCGGTCCCGAAGGGCATGGGCCACATGGATTCGCGCCGGGCCCAGTTGACCACGAAGTCGATCTTGGTGGTGAGGAAGGTGGGGCTCCCTGGCCCGAAGAGGCCGCCCGGGCCCGCGCCCGCTCCCGCACCGGGCAGGTTCAATCCCACTCGAGTCCTCCCTTCTTCCACTCGTACAGGAGCCCGACGGCCAGGACGACGACGAAGATCAGGACGGCCAGGAACGTGCTCCAGCCGAGCGTCCGCATCTGCACCGCCCAGGGGATCAGGAAGATCGTCTCCAGGTCGAAGACGATGAAGCTGATCGCCACCATGTAGAACTTGACGGAGAAGCGGGCCCGCGCGTCGCCCAGGGGGATCATGCCCGATTCGTAGGGCATCTCCTTCTGGGCCGTCGGCCGCCGCGGGTTCAGGATGTGGGTGGACACCACCATCCCGACCGCCATGGCCAGCGAGACCCCGAAAAGCAGCAATATGGGGAGGTAAGCTCCCGCCATGGCGCCGCCCGGGTTTGTGAAAACGTTCTCGTTAGGAGCAGCAAAGGTACCCGGACCCGGCGACGAGTGTCAAGCAGACTTTTCCTGATTTCTAGCCACGTTCTGCGGGTTTGCCCCGCGCCCGTAAGAGCCGATATCTTTGGGCCTTCCCTCGCTGAAAGTCGGGGATTTTCCCCCACGCACCGCGGGGTTTTTCCCCCCTCACAGCAGGTCCCGGAAATGCCCATCAAGTGCGACAAGTGGATCCGGCGGATGGCCCTGGAGCACGGCATGATCGAGCCCTTCGAGGCCGGTCAGGTCCGGGAGGGCGTGGTCTCGTACGGGCTGTCCTCCTACGGGTACGACATCCGGGTGGCGCCGGAGTTCAAGGTGTTCACCAACGTGCATCACGTGGTGGTGGACCCCAAGGACTTCGACGACCGGTCCTTCGTGGACATCAACGAGGACCACTGCATCATCCCCCCGAACTCGTTCGCCCTGGCCCGGACCGTGGAGTACTTCCGCATCCCCCGGGACGTGCTCGTGATCTGCCTGGGGAAGTCCACGTACGCGCGGTGCGGGATCATCGTGAACGTGACCCCGCTGGAGCCCACCTGGGAGGGGCATCTGACCCTGGAGATCTCCAACACCACCCCCCTCCCGGCGAAGATCTACGGCGGGGAGGGGATCGCCCAGCTGATCTTCCTCGAGGGCGATGAGGAGCCCGAGACCGCCTACGCCGACCGGAAGGGGAAATACATGAAGCAGGTGGGGGTCACGCTGCCGAAGCTGTAGGGGGGCTGGAGGCCGGGCGCGACGCCGGCAGGCGTCGGCCTCAGCGGCCCGGCACTAGCCGATCTTCTGGAGCTCCACCTCGAAAATCAGCGTCGAGTTGCTGGGAATGGTGCCCTGTCCCTGTTTCCCATAGCCCAACTCCGGCGGGATCACGAGCTTCCGCTTCCCTCCCACCCGCATCCCGAGCACGCCTTCGTCGAAGCCTGGGACCACCCAGCCGGTGCCCACGGGGAACTTGAACGAGCCCGAGTCGAACCTGGTGCCATTCGGTAGCCACCCCGTGAAGGCGACGGTCGCCTGCTCACCCGCCTTCACCGCGTTCCCGGACCCGGGGACCAGATCCTGGTAGTAGAGACCCGACGCCGTCTTCGTCATCGTCGTCAGGTCGATGCCGAGGCTGTCGTCGAACTCAGGCGGGAAGGTGATGTCGTCGCCACACCCCGAGAGCACGAGCCCCGTCAGCAGCGCGGCAACCAGCTGGATCCTGCGGTTTCGAAGTGCCATGGGGCGGAGGGCTCCTGGGTCCCGGGACGGTGGAGGCGGTGGGATACGGTCGCCAGGCCCGGCGCGTTCGTCCACCCCCACCGTCCGCGCACGGGTCAGCGCACGTCCAGGAGCTTCATGTCGAAGACGAGGGTCGTGTTGGGCGGGACGCTGCCCACGCCCCTGCCCCGGTATGCCAGGTCCGGCCGGATGACCAGGCGCCGGATCCCCCCCACCCTCATCCCCGGGACCCCCAGGTTCCAGCCGCGGATCACCTCGTTCGCGCCGACCCTGAACTGGAACGGCTCACCGCCCACGCTCGCGTCGAAGATGGTCCCGTCGGGCAGATACCCTATGTAATGGAGGCTCACCAGGCTGTTGCCCCGCGCCGTGGCGCCCTCGCCCTGTGTCAGGTCCTCGAGGTAGAGCCCCACCGGCGTCCGCTCCATCGCGGAGAGATCCACCCCCAGGGTGTCCGCGAAGGTGATGGACTCGGGATCCCAGGGGGCTGGATTGGCCGCCGAGTACTTCGGCGCACCGGCGCACGCTGTGCAGGCGGCCAGGGCCAGGGCGAGGGGAAGCGCATGACGCGCAGGAAGGGACATCTTCTTCTCCGATGGTCTGGGGTCCGGGGCGCCCTCAAGAGGCCTCGCCAGGAAGGAGCCCGCCACGGGCCACGAGCCACCCCGCCACGCGGGCCCGGGTCTCGATGAGGGCGCGGGGCTCGGGCAGGAGCGCATCCAACTCTGCCAGGCGGCGAGCACCCTCTCCACCAGGCCGGATCTCCGCCATGATCCCCCTCGCCTCGGAGTGGATCCGGTCCGACGCGCGATCCAGCAGGAGGGCCACCAGGTCGGCCCGCACCTCGCCGGACTCCGGGGTGCACCGGCCCTCCAGCTTCGCCACGCGCAGCGCCACGCTCTCTGCGACGAACGCCTCCATGGCGACGTCGGCGAGGGACCCAAGGAGGGCCTGCCGGTCGGGACCCTTGAGCTTCTCCGTCCCGGCCGTGGCCATGACGTCCTCCAGGAGCATGAAATAGACCTGCTTCAGGCCGTCCACGGCCTCCAGGTCTTCGGCCGCCTTCCCGTGGATGCCGTTCCGGGCGCGGCGCCCCCGGGCAGCGTCGAGCTGTTCCAGGACCATGGAGCAGCCGGGGAGGGCCCGCGCATCGGGCCCTCCGCCCGCCAGCGTCTTGACCACGGTGCGCTGGGCGTGGAGCCGGCAGATCTCGTTGGTCCCTTCCCAGATCCGCGTGACCCGTGAATCCCGGTACATGCGGGACACGGGATGGTCGTCGCTGAACCCATCGCCGCCGAGGACCTGGACGGCCTCGTCGGCCGAGGCGTGGTACGCCTCCGAGGCGTACACCTTGGCCAGGGCGCACTCCGCCGACAGCTGGGCGAGCGCCTCGAGGCGGGCGTCGGAGGTGACGCTCCCCCTGGACCCGAGCTCGCCGAAGGCGTCGTCCACGAGCCCTGCCGTCCGGTACGCCACCGACTCGGCGGCGAACGCCCGGGCGGCCATGTCCGCCAGCTTGCGCTGGACGAGCCCGAACCGCGCGATGGGAACGCCGAACTGGATGCGCTGCGCGGCGTGCCGGACGGCGGCCTCGAGGGCGAGCTTCGCGCCCGTCGCCGCGCTGGCGGCGAGCTTGAGCCGCCCCATGTTCAGCGTGCAGAAGGCGACCTTGTACCCCTTTCCCACCTCGCCCAGCACGTTCCCCACAGGCACGCGGACGTCGTCCAGGGAGAGGGCGCACACCGAGGCACCCTGCAGCCCCAGCAGCTTCTTGGGCTCGGTGACGATGAGGCCCGGGGTGTCCCGATCCACGATGAACGCCGTGAACCGCTGCCCGTCCACCTTGGCGAAGAGGACGAAGAGGTCGGCCCAGCCGGCGTTGGTCACCCATTGCTTCGCACCGTTGAGCACGTAGTGGGCCCCCGCGGGGTCCAGCTCGGCCCTGGTGCGGATGCTCATCGCGTCGGAGCCGCTGCTGGGCTCGGTGAGCGCGAACGCCGCCACCTGGGACCCGTCCATGCAGCCGCCCAGGTACCTGGCCTTCTGCTCGCGGGTCCCGAAGTACGCCAGCGGGAGCGTGCCGACCCCCTGGTGGATGGCGATCATGGTGTCCAGCGGGCCCAGCTGGGCCCGGCTGGAGAGCATGCTCGTGACCGCGAGGACCCCCAATTCGAGGCCGCCGTCCGCCTCGGGGACCTCCGCCCTGAAGAGCCCGAGCTCCGCCGCTTTGCGGAAGAGCGTCCGGGTGATCTCCGGGTCCCGGGCCAGAAGTCGGGCCATGTGCGGGCGGACCTCCCGCTCGGCGAAGTCCTCCACCGCCCTCACCAGCAGGCGCGCCTCCTCTCCCAGGTCCTCGGGCGTCGCCGTCCCGGCGGGATCGGTGGCAGGGGTCAGGAACAGGAAGGGGACGTCACCGCCCATCGCGGATTCCACCATGGGCTATCCGTCCCCGCCCGCGCGCGCCGTCTCTGGATCGGCGGCCGTCCAGCTGGCCACGAGCAGGTCGCGGTTGAGCCGCGCGATGAAGTCCACGCTGATCCCCTTGGGGCACGCCTCCTGGCAGGCGCCGTGGTTGGTGCAGGTCCCGAAGCCCTCGCGGTCGTGCTGGGCGATCATGTCCACCACGCGCGTGTACCGCTCGGGCTGTCCCTGGGGGAGGAGCCCGAGATGGCCGACCTTCGCGGCCGTGAATAGCATGGCCGAAGCGTTCGGGCAAGCGGCCACGCAGGCCCCGCACCCGATGCAGGCGGCGGCATCCATGGCCCGGTCGGCGTCCTGCTTGCGGATGGGAATGGCGTTGGCGTCCTGCGCGCTCCCCGTGCGCACCGAGATGTACCCGCCCGCGTTGATGATGCGGTCCAGCGCGCTCCGGTCCACCGCCAGGTCCTTGATGATCGGGAACGCGGTGGCGCGCCACGGCTCGATCCAGATGACGTCCCCGTCCTGGAAGAGCCGTATATGGAGCTGGCACGCGGCGATCTGGGTGCTGGGACCGTGGGGCACCCCGTTGATCATCATGCCGCAGGTGCCGCAGATCCCCTCCCGGCAGTCGTGCTCGAAGGCGATCGGCTCCCTTCCGCCCCGTGTGAGATCCTCGTTCACCAGATCCAGCATCTCCAGGAACGAGGCGTGCTCGCTGATGCCCTTGGCCAGGTAGGTCTCGAAGCGGCCGGTCGAGGAGGGGCCCTCCTGCCGCCAGACGTGCAGGGTCAGGTCCATTACTTGTAGCTCCTGGTGGAGGGCTTCACGTTCTCGAACACAAGCGGCTCCCTGTGCAGCACGGGCTCCACCCCCTCGCCCCTGTGCTCCCACACCGACACGAACGAGAAGTCGTCGTCGTTCCGCTTCGCCTCGCCGTCCGGGTGCGTGTGCTCCGAGCGGTAGTGCGCGCCGCACGACTCGTCGCGCCGGAGCGCGTCCCAGCACACCACCTCGGCGAACTCCAGGAAGTCGGCAAGCCGGCCGGCCTTCTCCAGCGACTGGTTCAGGTTGCTCCCCGAGCCCGGGACGCGGACCTCCTTCCAGAAGCGCTCACGGATGTCCGGGATCGTCGCGAGGGCCTCCCTGAGGCCCGCCGCGTTGCGTTCCATGCCGCACTTCTCCCACATCACCCGTCCGAGCTCGATGTGGAACTGGTCCACGGTCTTGTTCCCGTTCACCGCGAGCAGTCGGTCGGCCCGCGCCTTCACGCCCCGCTCCGCGTCCCCGAAGGCGGGGTGGTCGGCCGTGACGGGCTGGCGGGGCACATCGGCGAGGTAATGTCCCACCGTGAGAGGGGCGATGAAGTACCCGTCGGCCACGCCCTGCATGAGCGCGCTCGCCCCCAGCCGGTTGGCGCCGTGATCGGAGAAGTTGGCCTCGCCCAGCACGAAGAGCCCGGGGACGTTGCTCATGAGGTCGTAGTCCACCCAGAGCCCCCCCATGGTGTAGTGGGGTGCCGGGTAGATTCGCATGGGCACGGTGTAGGGGTTCTCGCCGGTGATCTTCTCGTACATCTGGAAGAGGTTGCCATACCGCTCGGCGACCACGTCCCGCCCCAGCCGTCCGAGGGCGTCCTTGAAGTCCAGGTAGACGCCGTTGCGGAGCGGTCCGACCCCGTGCCCCTTGTCCACCATCTCCTTCGCGCGCCGGGACGAGATGTCTCTCGGTGAGAGGTTGCCGAAGCTGGGATAGAAGCGCTCCAGATAGTAGTCCCGTTCGTCCTCGGGAATGTCCCGCGCGGCGCGCGCGTCCGCAGGCTTCTTCGGAACCCAGATGCGCCCGTCGTTGCGCAGCGACTCGCTCATGAGCGTGAGCTTCGACTGGTAGTCGCCCGCGGTGGGGATGCACGTGGGGTGGATCTGGGTGTAGCAGGGATTGGCGAAGCCCGCGCCCCGCTTGGCAGCTCTCCAGGTGGCCGTGACGTTGCACGCCTTGGCGTTCGTGGAGAGGAAGAAGACGTTGGCGTAGCCTCCCGTGGCCAGCACGACCGCGTGGCCGGCGTGGCTCTCCACCTTCCCCGACTTCAGGTCCCGGGTCACGATCCCCCGGGCGACGCCGTCCACCACGACCAGGTCCAACATCTCGTGGCGCGTGTAGAGCTTGACCGTGCCCAGCGCCACCTGCCGCTGGAGCGCCTGGTAGCACCCCAGCAGGAGTTGCTGACCCGTCTGTCCACGGGCGTAGAACGTGCGCGAGACCTGCGCGCCGCCGAACGAGCGGTTCGCCAGCAGCCCGCCGTACTCGCGCGCGAAGGGCACCCCCTGGGCCACGGCCTGGTCGATGATGTTCACGCTCACCTCGGCCAGCCTGTACACGTTGGCCTCGCGGGAGCGGAAGTCCCCGCCCTTCACCGTGTCGTAGAACAGGCGGAGGATGCTGTCGCCATCCCCCTGGTAGTTCTTGGCGGCGTTGATGCCGCCCTGGGCCGCGATGGAATGCGCGCGCCGGGCCGAGTCGTGATAGGTGAAGCACTTCACCCGGTACCCGAGCTCACCCAGCGTGGCCGCCGCCGAAGCACCGGCCAGGCCGGTCCCCACGACGATGACTTCGTATTTCCGCTTGTTGGCGGGGTTCACCAGCTTCATCTCGAAGCGGCGCCTGTCCCATTTCTCTTCGATGGGGCCCGCCGGGATCTTCGCATCGAGGTGCACGGTAGGCCTCCGTCAGCGCACGATCCCGGCCAGGATGCTGACCGGGATCGAGACGAATCCGAGGAAGACGACGACAGCCACGAGCGCCGCGAAGGGACGCCGGAGCGACGCGTACTTCGGGTGGGCGGCGCCGAGCGTCTGGAACATGCTCCACACCCCGTGATAGAGGTGGAGGCAGATGGCGATCATGGCCAGTCCGTAGAACCCCGCCACAAGAGGGTTCCCCAGCCCGACGACCAGGTTTCCGTACGCGTCGGGGATGCGCCCTCCGCCTCCGGCGTCGAACGAAGGATGCACCGTTCCCGTGGTCATGTGCAGGATGTGGAAGACCACGAAGACCAGGATGAACACCCCACCCCAGCGCATGAACGACGACGCGAAGTCGAAGTTCAGGTTCTCCTGCCTGCGGTACCCGGCCTGGCGAGCATCCCAGCTCTGCCGCGACGTCTCCCAGGCCAGCCACGCATGGACGCCGAAGGCGGCAAGCATGACCAGGCGGAAGGCCCACAGGAACCCCATCTCCGGAAGGATGGGCTCCCCGAAGACGCGCAGGTGGTGCGCGTACTCGTTGAACGCCTCGGCTCCCTGGAAGGCCTTCAGGTTCCCCGCCATGTGGCCGAGCAGGAACCCGAACCAGAGGAAGCCGGTGAACGCCATGAGGATCTTCTTCCCCACGGACGACCGGTAGAGTGCTACGACCCGTCGCATCGAGACTCCTGTCGTTGTCGGCTGGTCGCCGGCCGCACGGCTCGCTTCGGCTACCTGCGGGGAAGCCCGGCCGAGGTGGGGAGGGTCATTGTACCCGGCTGGCAAGACGGGTGTCAACGTGAGGGCGGTCCCGGCTCACCCTCCCGTCTGGGACAGGGCCACGAGCCCCCCGGAGCCCTTGTCGCTCCCCTGGATCAGGTAGTGGCGCTCCGGCTTGAGCCGGAGCGTCTCCTCGATGGGGGGTGCCAGATCCTCCCCCGCCCGGAGGGGGTCGCGGAGGTTGGTCTGGAGGTTCCCGAACAGGCACGGTCGCAGGTGGCCGTCGGCGGTGAGGCGCATCCGGTTGCAGCGGTCGCAATACGTGTGGCTCATGGGGGTGATGACGCCCACGGTCCCCGGTGCGCCGGGGAAGCGGTAGTACGTGGCGGGGCCGTTCCCCCAGGGGCCGGCCACCGGCTCCAGTCGGTCCACGGCGCCGAGGCGCCCCAGCGCCTCCTGGCACGACACGAACCGCCCGGCGCTCAACTCCAGGTTCGCGGACGTGGGCATGAGCTCGATGAATCGCACATGCCAGGGACGCTCGCGGGTCACCGCGGCGAAGTCCTCGATCTCGTCGTCGTTCTGCCCCCGGACAAGGACCACGTTGACCTTCAGCGGGTCGAATCCCGCGGCCTCGGCGGCCTCCAGCCCCTCCATGATGGGGCCGAAGCACCCGGGGCGCCGCGCCAGGGCCTCCACCCGCTCGGGGCGCAGGGAGTCCAGCGAGACGTTCAGGCGGGCGATCCCCGCCGAGCGGAGAGCGTCCGCTTCGCGCGCCAGCAGCATGGCGTTGGTGGACAGCGACAGGTCCTCGATCCGCGGCACGGCGGCGAGGAGCCGGACCAGCTCCGGGAGGTCCCGTCGGACCAGGGGCTCGCCGCCGGTGAGGCGCACCCGCCTCAGCCCCATCCCCGCGAGCACGCGCACGATGCGCTCGATCTCCTCGTAGGTCAGGAGCTCCGCGCGGCGCATCCACGGCATCCCCTCCAGGGGCATGCAATAGACGCAGCGCAGATTGCACTTGTCGGTGACCGAGACCCTCAGGTACTCGACGGCGCGGCCGAACGAGTCCCTCACGGTCGCGGCCCCCGCCCGGGTCCCGCCGGAGGCAGAGCCCCCTCCACCCACGCCTCCCCACCCTCCGCATAGCGCTCCTGCTTCCACACCGGGAGGCGCCGCTTCACCTCCTCGATGATGTAGCGGGACGCGTCGTATGCCTCGGCCCGATGGGGACTGGACACCGCGATGCCCAGGCTCACCTCGCCGACGGCCAGAGCCCCGACGCGGTGCTCGACGGTGATGCGGTCCGTGCCCAGGAGACGGCAGGCCTCCGTGACAATGGCGCCGAGCACGTCCGCGGCCATCTCCTCGTACGCCTCGTACCGGATGCCGCGGACGGCGCGGCCGGCGACGTGGTCCCGCACCACCCCGAGGAAGAGCAGGGCGGCGCCGTGGGCATCGTCCTCCACCGAGGCCAGGAGCCGTGCAGGGTCGATCGGCTCTCGGACCAGCACGGCGCGGGCCATCCCGTCACCCTCCCGCCACCGGAGGGATGAGCGCCACCTCGTCACCGGCGCGGAGCTCATCCTCCAGGGATGCGTAGCACCGGTTCAGCGCCACCGCGGGACGCGGAGGCAGGCGCGCGAAGGCGCCGCCCCGCTCCCGGAGGCAGGCCACGAGGTCCGACACCCGGGCACCGTCCGGCAACTCGACCTCCGCCGACGGCTCCCCGGCAAGGTCGCGGTATGCAGCGAAGAAGAGCGTGCGGACGATCAGGGGCATGGAACCGGGAAGGTCGAAGCGGGCCCACAACCCTGGGAAGAACCCGCGCCGACCGTCAACGTTCCGGCGGTGCGCCATCGGGCGGCGGCCCGCCCCGCCCTCCGGGAGGCGGACCGGTCATGGGGCCCATGCCGCCCCGGAGCTGCTGGATCCGCCGGCCCAGTTGCTCGCGCATGGCATGGAAGCGCACCAGCTGGACCGGGCTGAGCACGGCCAGGAGGGCCTCCTGCTCCGCCCGGAAGAGGCGGACCTCCTCTTCACGCAGCTCCTGCATGCGGGCGATGAGCGTCCGGGCCTCCGCCTCCGTGGGCTCCTGCTCCAGGGCGATGGCCTCCATGCGCCTGCGCAGCGCGTCCTCGTCGGCGACCAGCCTCTGCCGACGCTCCATGAACGACTCGACCGTGCTGTTGAGGCGCTCCGACTCCTCCGCGGACAGCCCGAGGCGCTGCTGCATCATCTCCGCGAAGCGGGCACGCACGCGACGTTCGAGCTGCTGCCGTTCCTGGGGGCGCTGTCCCGGGCCGAGCCCCCGCTGCTGCGCCACGGCCGCGCTAGCGTCCAGGGAGACCGCGAGGAGGACGGCTGCGATGCCACGAGCGAGCGTGCCTGGGCGGATCATGCCGCACCTCCTGTGGTCCCGGTGTCCATTTCCTCGAGGAGCTGGAGCAGCGCCTCGTCGGAGAGCCCCTCCAGCGCGGGCGCACCGGCCACGAGCCCGTCGTCGGCGACCCAGAGGGACGCCTCGCCGACCCCGGCCACGATCCCCGGCACGTCCGCATCCTCGGGTGCGGCCGCCTCGCGGGACATCACACCGATCCCGAGCGCCACCGCCGCCACGGACGCCGCCGCAACTCCCCACCAGGGGTGGTAGGCGCGCCGTCGCGGAGCGCGTGCCGCGCTCGCGATGCGCTGCGCCAGCGCCGCCGGGGCCGCTGGACGGGCCGCGTGCAGCAACCCCACCAGCTCCGCCTCGTCGCGGCACTCCGCGCACTCGCCCAGGTGCGCCTGCACCTGCGCCGCGTCCGACGGAGCCAGCCGTCCACCGACGAAGTCGGGAAGCCGCTCCCGGACGATCTCGCAACGTGCCTCGCTCATTCCATCCACTCCCGGAGCCTTCGGATCCCATGGAAGTAATTCACCCGCGCCGCGCCCTCGGTGGAGCCGATGACCTCGGCGATCTCCCGGAAGCTGAGCCCCTCGTCCACGCGCAGCTGCACGGAGAGGCGCTGTTTCTCCGGCAGCCTGCCCAGCGCCTTGCGGGCCCGCGCCGACTCGCCGGAGAGCTCCGCCATCTGGTCGGGGCCCTTCGCATGACTTGCCAGCGGGGGTGCGGAGTCGAGGTCCGACTCCCGCCGTCTTCCGTGCCGCCTGAGTGCCCCCCGGGCCTCGTTGGCGACGATGGTGAGGAGCCAGGTCCGGAACGACGCGTCCCCCCGGAATCCCTCGAGACCCCTGAAGGCCTTGAGAAAGGCGTCCTGGGAAATGTCCTGGGCCAGATCCCGATCACCGGCGATGGCCAGCGCCACCCGGTAGACCGCATCCGTGTGTCGGTTCACGAGCGCGCTCAGCGCCGCCTCCTCCCCTTCCCGGGCCCGGCGCACCAGCGCTTCGTCGGGCACCGGGTCCGGCTGTTCCCAGTGGCTCACCGATATCTGGATGCCGGAGGGGGTGCGTCCGTTAGCTGAGCCGGTCGCGTCGGGCCACCCGGGTGCGGAGGTGCTTCGAGGGCTTGAAGACCGGCACGCTCCGGGACGGGACCTCCACCGCGTCGCCCGTGCGCGGATTTCGCGCTGTGCGGGTCTTCCGCTTGCGGACCTTGAAGGTGCCGAAGCCCCGGATCTCGATGTTCTCCCCGTTCTGGAGCGCGAGCTTCACGGCATTCAGGAAGCCGTCGACCACGAGAGCGCAGTCCTTCTTCGTGATGCCGGGGCCGATGGCTTCAGCCACCTGCTCGACGAGGTCCGCCTTGGTCATGCCGCCTCCACGGGTATCACTCGCGCCGGACGACGCACGGTTCGCATGCAACGGGTTGACGAGGTGCCAGGGTAACGGAGCCCGGGGGGGCGCCGCAAGCACCTGTGAGTCCTTGCGTGGCAGGGACTTGCGTGGACCGGGGAGTCAGCCCCGACCGCGGCCCTTTCCCGCCTCCATGAGCTCGGTGAAGCGGTCGAAGAGGTACCGGCTGTCGTGGGGGCCCGGCGCCGCCTCGGGGTGGTACTGAACGCAGAACACGGGAAGCTCACGGTGCTCCACGCCCTCCACGGTCCCGTCGTAGAGGTTCACGTGCGTCAGGCGGAGTCCCGGCGCGCCGGGGATGCCGTCGTCCTCACCCCGCTGGACCGCGAAGCCGTGGTTCTGGGAGGTGATCTCCACGGTTCCCCGGTCCAGGTTCTTCACCGGGTGGTTCCCGCCGTGGTGGCCGAAGGCGAGCTTGTACGTCGTCGCGCCGAAGGCCCTGGCGATGAGCTGGTGGCCGAGGCAGATGCCGAAGACCGGGACGCCGGCTCCCGCCAGGCCCAGGATGGCCCGTTCGGCCTTCTGGACCGCCGCAGGATCTCCGGGCCCGTTGGAGACGAAGAGCCCGTCCGGGGGCGACGCCAGGATCTCATCGACGGGCGCGTCGGCCGGGATGACCGTGACGCGGCACCCCCGCTCGGAGAGGAGACGCGGGGAGTGCGCCTTCACGCCGAAGTCGTAAGCCAGCACGTGGAAGCGTTCGGGACCCACCGCCGGCACCTCGTACGGCTCGTTCGTGGACACCCCGCAGGCGAGGTCCAGCCCCTCCATGAGAGGGTGGGCCTGGATGGCGGACATGACCTCCGCCTCACTCCGGTCGGCCGGGGCGATGGCGCCCCGCATGGCGCCCCGGGCACGCAGGTGCCGCGTGATCGCGCGCGTGTCCACGTCGGCGATCCCCGCGATGCCGTGGTCCTCGAGATACGCGTCGAGACCACCGTCGGCGCGCCAGTTGGAGTGGCGGCGCGCGGCCTCCCGGACGATGAACCCGGCCACCTGCGGCACGGGGGACTCCCGGTCCTCGCGGTTCACCCCGTAGTTGCCGATGAGCGGGTACGTCATGGTCACGAGCTGGCCGGTGTAGGACGGATCCGTGAGGATCTCCTGGTACCCGGACATGCACGTGTTGAAGACCACCTCGCCCAGGGCCAGGCGGCGTGCGCCCACGGGCACGCCGTCGAAGCGACGGCCGTCTTCCAGGAGGAGGTAGGCCTGGTTCGCCAAGGGGAGCTCCGGGTGCGGGTCTGGCAGGCGACGGGATGCGTCGCGCGAAAGCTAGACCCCTTCCGGCACGGGTCAAGCCGCGGCCCGCTCTCCCCCGCGGGCCGGCGAGCAGGTTACCTTCTCCGCCGTCGCCGACCCCTCCCGCACCCGACCCATGACCCTCGACCTCGTCCACGTCCACGCCGACGAATCCTGCCTGGGCAACCAGTTCCGGGAGCGGGCCAACCCGGGCGGGGCCGCCGGGCTGGTGGAGCTCTGGCGGGACGGCACGTGGGAGCGCCGGGACTACTGGGTGTCGGAGGTGGACACGACCAACAACCGCATGGCGCTCCGCTCCGCCATCGAGGTGCTGCGTGCGCTGAGGCGCCCCTGCGCGGTGCGCTTCGTGTCCGATAGCCAGTACCTGGTCAGGGGCGTGGCCGAGTGGCTCCCCGGATGGAAGGCGCGGGGATGGCGGCGGAAGGCGGGAGCCATCGAGAACCTCGATCTCTGGCGGGAGCTCGACGAGGTGCTGCAGCGCCACCGCGTGGACACGGTGTGGGTCCGGGGACACGCGGGGCACCCGCGCAACGAGTACGCCAACCACCTGGCCACCACCGCCGCGAAGGAGCTCACCGGGTCCCAGGGCCTGGTGCCGTCGGGATTCGATGCGTGGCTGGACGCGGAGCGCGCGCGGGGACGCTATCCGGACGGGGTGGAGTCCCTTCCGCCGCACTTCTGAGCGAGGCCCGGAGGGCGCCCCGAGCGGACCACGCCAGGGGGAAAGAGCGAAGCGGCCCGAAGTGCACGAGGCACCCGGGCCGCTTCTGACTCGGAGGACCTGCCCGGCCGCTACACGCTGCTCCGGCGGTATCCCCACTGCGCTGGCGGGCTCACGGCCCTTGCTTGGATCCGCCCACGTGTGGGCGGCTGGGCCTTCCCCCTTCACCCCCCTTGGTGCCGCGCGGTCCGCGGCGAGGGGCGCCCTCCGAATTCGTTCGAGGGCATTTCCGACAGGGCCAGCGACCTCCCTGCCGCGCTCCCCAGGTGTTCCAAGCCCTGGTTCGCTTTCCGCTATCGCGCCGTCGCGCCCAGCGGCTGCTCTCCGGATTCGTCTTGGGGATGACCTACGTCATCGTCTTCGACGAGCCGCATCCGAATCGCAAGGGTACGATACCGGAGCACGGCAGGAGGTGCAAGGGTTTCGTTCCGGGCTCGACCAACACGCCATGAACACATCGTAATTGGTTGCCCCATATATAGTTGTGACACCAGTCCGGGAGTCGTTCGAGGTCTGTTCGGGGGACGTCGGAAACAGATGAACATGGAACAGATTTTCCCGGAACATCTGGATAGTACCGCCCGGAACACCGGAAAAACCCAGCCGGGAAAGCACCGGAACTCCGCCCGTCGGACGAGCAGAAATGTTGTCCAGGCTACACTATGGCCGCACCGAACACCCCGGCGAAGGCCTGGACCACGGCGCCCCGGACCTCCTCCAGTCCCAGCGCCCGACCCGTTTCCCGGGCGAGCGAGGTGACCTCCCGGTCGGAGAGGCCGCACGGCACGATGGTCCGGAAGAAGCTCAGGTCGGTGTGGACGTTGAGCGCGAAGCCGTGCGACGTGATCCACCCGGAGGACACGCGCACGCCGATGGCGGCGACCTTCCCCCCCGCGGTCCACACGCCCGTGAGCCCCTGCGCGCGGTAGGCCTCCACGCCCCACGTCGCCAGCGCCCGGATGAGCACCTCCTCCAGGTCGCGCAGGTACCGATGGAGGTCCCGGCGGTCGGGGCTCAGGTCGAGGATGGGGTACCCCACCAGTTGCCCCGGACCGTGGTAGGTCACGTCCCCGCCCCGGCCGGTCGCGAAGAGCTCGATGGAGCGCTCCGTCCTCTCCTTCTCGTCCACCAGGACGTGGTCGGTGCTGGAGGCGGCGCCCAGGGTGATGACGTGGGGATGCTCGAGCAGGAGGAGCGTGTCGGGAATGGACC
Organism: Longimicrobiales bacterium; assembly: GCA_035477395.1. Classification (GTDB taxonomy): domain Bacteria; phylum Gemmatimonadota; class Gemmatimonadetes; order Longimicrobiales; family Gaopeijiaceae; genus SZUA-318. The sequence continues at coordinate 67,327 of DATIKQ010000066.1, read as the reverse complement.
CGCTCCTCCGCTCCGCCACCAGGCCCTCCTGCAGGGCCAGCGCGTCGGCGTACGGAACCCGGCCGAGCCACCGCACTTCGAGCATGCGGCGGGACCCGGACGCATCGTGCGGTGGATGCTCCAAGCCGTGCCTCCCCGCGAACCGAAGCCGGTGCCGGCGCTGGCTACGCGTCCGCGGGGAACGCGTCCAGCACCTCTTTCAGCCGGGCCAGGAAGCGCGCCGCGTCCGCCCCGTCCACGATGCGGTGATCGTAGCCCAGCGAGAAGAGCGCGCGCTTGCGGATCGCCATGGCGTCACCACCGGTGACCGGATCCTCCACCACGACCACCCGCTTCTCGATGGCGCCCGTGCCCAGGATGGCCGCTGTCCCCTTCGGAATCACCGGCATCCCCACCAGCGTGCCGAGCACGCCGGGGTTGGTGATGGAGAAGGTGGCGCCCTGGATCTCGTCCGGCAGGAGCTGCCTCGTCCGCGCCCGGTCGGCCAGGTCGTTGAGCTTCTTCGCGATCCCCACAAGGCTCAGGCCGTCGGCGTCCTTGATCACCGGCACGATGAGCCCGGGGTTCAGGTCCACCGCCATCCCGAGGTTCACGTTCCCCCGGTAGACGAGGTTGTTGCCCGAGACCGTCGAGTTCACCATCGGGAACTCGCGGAGCACCCGGGAGACACCCCACGCCACGAAGGCGGTGTAGCTCACCTTCGCGCCTTGCGCGACCCACTTGGCCTTGCTGGCGGCGCGGGCGGCATCGATGGCGGTGAAGTCGATCTCGATGAACGAGTGCACGTGCGGCGCGATCCGCTTCGCGACGACCATGTGCTCGGCCGTGAGCCGGCGGATCTTGTCCATGGCCTCCACCCGGTCCGCGTCACGGACCGGGAACTCGGGGTGCTGGACTTCGCCGTAGAACCGCTTCCACAGGTCCGAGGGTGCGGCGGAGGGCGCAGGCGACGGAGCCGACGCGGCGGCGGCCGGCGCCACCGGAGCCGCAGCGGCCGCGGACACGGGCGCAGGGGCAGCACCCACCGCAGGCGCGGATACCGGAGCAGGGACGGGCGCACCGGTCTCGATGAACCCGAGGATGTCCAGCTTGGTCACGCGGCCGGCGTGGCCCGTCCCGGTCACGGAGGCGATGTCGATCCCGTGCTCCTCGGCGATCTTGCGGACCACCGGAGTCGAGCGCATGCGGAGGCGCTCCTCGGCCGAGTCCTCGGCCCCTGCCCTGGCGGCGCGCTGAGGCGCGATGGGCGCGACGGCGGAGGAGGCGGGTGCGGGCGGCACCGCGGCGGGCTCGGCGACGGGAACCGGCGCCGGTGCGGCGACTGCTCCCGCGTCGGAGTCTATGTACGCCACCACGGTGCCCACCTCCACGGTCGCGCCAGCTGCGACCACGATCTCGACGAGCGTGCCGGAGGACGGCGCGGGGATCTCGGCATCCACCTTATCGGTGGAGATCTCCAGGATGGGCTCATCCCGCTCGACGCTGTCACCCACCTGCTTCAGCCACTTCGAGACGGTGCCCTCTGCGATGGACTCGCCCATCTGGGGCATGGGGACTTCGATCCGGGCCACGCTGACGCACTCCGGTTGATCGGGTTCCACGACGTGGGGCCGTTACCCGGGGGCGCGGCATTCGATCCGCGCGGGCTGCCCCTCAGGCGCGTACGTTCGCCCGGCGGCCAGGGCCGGGCAAGCCGACGACCGGCGCGGGCGCGGCACGGCCGGCGGGTGGTCGCACGGTTCCCTCGGCGGGGTGTGGGGCCTCCGGCCGACCGGCGGAGATCAGCTCCCGGGGTCGCCGGGGTTGGTCGGGGCGGTCTCCGCCCCCGTGGCGGGCGTCTCGGTGGTCCCGCCCGGGAGGATAGGCTGCGGCGCCGAGGACGGCGCCGTCGCCGGCGCCTGCACCTGGATCACCGACTCCGGCTGCTGGGCGCGCGACGACAGGATGGAGAGGACGAGGGAGAGGACCATGAACGTGGTCCCGGCAGCCCAGGTCGCCCGGGTGAGAACCGTGGTGGCCTGGCGGCCGCCGAGGAGACCCTCGGTCATGGCCGCGCCGCCGCCCACGGCGGCCAGGCCTCCGCCCTTGCCGGACTGCAGGAGGATCACGATCCCGAGGAAGATCCCGTCCAGGACGAGCACTGTGAGCAGGAAAGCGTACATCGCGCCGTCGTTGGTGTTCGTGTGAGACAGACTTTTAAACTTGGAGGAAGTCAGGGGTGTGTCAACGTCCCCGCCATCCGACGCTCAACCTGCTGCCGCTACCAGCGCCGCGTAGGAGCGCGGATCCACGCTGGCGCCGCCCACGAGCACCCCGTCCACGTTGCGGGCGGCCAGGAGCTCGGCGGCGTTGTCCGGCTTCACGCTCCCGCCGTACAGGATGGGCGTCCTCGTGGAGCGCGCGGCACCCAACCGCTGGTCCAGCCGGCCTCGGAGCGAGCCCTGCGCAGAGGCGGCGTCCTGGGGGGTGGCGGTCTCGCCGGTCCCGATGGCCCACACCGGCTCGTAGGCCAGGAGGAACCTCCCGTCCGTCTCCACGAGAGCCTCCAGGGCCGCGTCGAGCTGCCCGAGGATGACCTCCTCCACCCGGCCCGCCTTCCGCTCCTGAAGCGTCTCGCCCACGCACACCACCGGCACGAGCCCGTGCCGCTGCGCCGCCCTCACCTTCCGGGCGACCTGCTCGTCGGTCTCCCCGAAGAGCTGCCTCCGCTCCGAGTGCCCGATGAGGGCGAACGTGGCGCCAGCCTCCCTGGCCATGACGGCGGAGCACTCCCCGGTGAACGCGCCCTTGTCCTCCCAGTGGATGTTCTGGACCCCCAGCTGGATGCGAGGATCCCGCTCGGGGCTCGCGGCCACCGTCGCCAGGGCGAGAGCCGGCGGGAAGATGAGGAGCTCGTGGGCCCCGGCATTGGCCGGAAGCTGGAGGGCGGCGAAGAAGGCACGGGCCTCGCGGGGTCCGTGCACCATCTTCCAATTGCCTGCGATCACGGCCATGTCAGTCCGCCTCGTTCAGCGCTGCCACGCCAGGGAGCTCGGCGCCAGCCAGGAATTCGAGGGACGCGCCGCCGCCCGTGGACACGTGGCTCACCCGCTCCGCCACGCCTGCCTTCTCCGCCGCGGCGACCGAGTCACCTCCCCCCACGACGCCGACGGCACCCCCGTCGCACGCCTCCGCCACGGAGCGGGCGACGGCCAGGGTGCCCTCGGCGAAGGCACCCACCTCGAAGACGCCCATGGGCCCGTTCCACACGATGGTGCGGGCGCCCGCGATCTCGCGCGCGAACATCGCGCGCGTGGCGGGTCCGATGTCCCCGATCCGGTCCGCGGGACCCACCTGGCTCCGGTCTACCACGCGGGCGGCCGCGCCCTCCGCGATGTCGGCTGCGACCACGCAGTCCACCGGCAGCAGGATGCGGTCCGCCGCCCTCCCCAGCGTGGCGCGGGCGAGCTCGACGCGGTCGTCCTCCACCAGGGACGCTCCGGTCTGCAGGCCCAACGCACGGAAGAACGTGTTCGCCATGGCCCCTCCGATGAGCAGACGGTCCACGCGCGGGAGGAGCGCCTCGATGACGTCGATCTTCCCGGAGATCTTCGCGCCCCCCAGGATGGCCACGAACGGCCTCTTCGGCCGCTCCAGAGCCCCTCCCAGATACTCGAGCTCCTTGGCCATGAGGAGGCCGGCCACCGCGAGGCCGCCCTTGGCCCGCATGGCCTCGGCAAGCCCCGACGTGGACGCGTGGGCCCGGTGGGCGGCACCGAACGCGTCGTTGACGAACAGGTCGCCCAGGGAAGCCCAGTCCTTGGCCAGCCCTGCGTCGTTGCCCTCGTCGCCCGCGAGGAAGCGCGTGTTCTCCAGGAGGACCACCTCACCCGGAGCGAGGGAGGCCACCGCGTCCCGCGCGACCGGCCCCACCGGCTCCGCCGCGAAGCGGATCGGCGTGCCCAGAGCCTCGCCCATGCGGGCCGCCACGGGCGCCAGCGAGTACTTGGGCTCGGGGCCGCCCTTGGGGCGCCCGAGATGGGAGAGGAGGACGACGCGGGCTCCCGCGCCCGTCAGCAGGCGGAGCGTGGGCACCGACGCCTGGATGCGGGTATCGTCGGTGACGACGCCGTCCTTGAGAGGAACGTTGAGGTCGGCACGGACCACGACGGTGCGGCCGGCCAGGTCGCTGGGAGCGAGGTCGCTCAGGGTCTTCTTGCTCATTGCGCCATTGGGGGGAGGCGGGTTCCGGGAGGGTCCCTGAAACGTAAGAGAGCGGGCCGCCGGGCGGTACGCTCCGCCCGGCGGCCCGGCTCCTCCTGCGCCCGTGGCGACGCCTACCTGCGATCCAGCGCCTGCTCCGCGGCGAGGGGCGCCCCCGCGTCGGGCACGTCCGCGATCACGCGCAGCACATAGCGCCCGGGCGGCACGTCGGCCAGCCATACCGAGATGAACTCGGCGATGACGGCCCGCCCGCCGGCGAGACGCTCCCAGGTGGAGCGGAACCCGCTCTCGCCGGCGGGCTGGATGGGCAGGTCGCGCAGGTCGCCGGTGGCCCGGTCCCGAAGCTCGGCGCGAAGCCGGTAGCGCGGCGACACACGCGCCACGCCGTAGAGCTCGACGTATGCGCCGATGGCGTGGCTCTGCACGGGCAGGTCCAGCGCCAGCGGCTCCAGCCAGTCCCTGCCGCGTCCGACCTCGTCCTTGCGCGGCGACGCCGCCGCCGTGAGGACCACGTCCGACATGGTGGCGCCGGAGGCCGTAGCCAACGGCGCGACGGAGCGGCGCAGCGCGGCGGCCTGCCCGGTGACCGCGCTGTAGAGCTCCACCACCTCTCCCGCCACCGCGGCGTGCGCGGTGGCCCGGAGCGCCACGTCTCCTTCCACCGCGGGCACCCGGGCCCGGGTCACGGACAGCGTGCTCCCGCTCTCACCGAGCAGGACGAGGGCCACGTCCAGGGAGTCGGTGGGCGACCCGGCGAAGAGCACAGGGACGCGGGCGTGCATCTCGACCTCCAACGCGGTCGAGCCCGCCTCCAGGAAGCGCGCGACCTGCGCGCCCAGGGAGAACACGATCCTGGAGCCGTCGCCGTACCGGTGCGGCACGAGCTGCCGCACCTCCTCGAGGTATGCCCTCCCCTCGGGCGTGAGGGCCGGGACCTCGGAGGTGGACAGCCGACGGAAGGTGAGGTCCGGGCCCGGGCCGAAATCCCAAAGCTCCACGCGCACGCCGGGGCCTTCCTCGAAGGCCCGCACCTCGTCGGGCTGCCCGTAGCGGACCCAGACCTCGCCGGCGTCGGAGAGGGTCGAGCCAAAGCGCATGAGCGCATACGAAGCGCGCGCCAGGTGCTCCACGAAGCGCTCGTTCACGGACGTGGCCAGGATGGGATCGAGCGGCCTCCAGAATGCCTCCCGCCAGTCCGCACGACGGTCGGCGGCGAGCGCGGCGTACTCGGTCGCCTGGGGCTCGAGCAGCAAAGGCGCCACATCCTCGACGTGGGCGGCCTCGTCGGCCGGGAGGGCCTGGAGGGCGGCGGCGAACGACGCGGCGGCCTCCTCCGAGCGGGACAGGCGCTGCAGGGCCAGGCCCTCGAGGAGCAGCCCGTGAGGGTCGCCGTCGGCGACCGCTACGAAGCGCCGGGCGCTCGCCAGCAGGTCTTCCCATCGCTCCTCGTCCGCCAGGGCCAGGAGCACCTCCATGCTCGCCCCCGGATGGGTCGGGTCGGCCTCGACCGCCGACCGGAACGAGGTCATGGTCACCGCCCGGTCCGCCGAGCCCTCCTGCTCGAGCGATTGGAACGAGCGGCCCAGGATCTCGCCCAGCTCCTCCGGGCAGAGGTAGTTCCAGGCGATGAGGTGGGCCACCGGTGCGTACACGGGCGCATCCGCGCCCTGCGACGGCGCCTGCGAACAGGCGGAAGGGCGAAGCGCGTCGGAGCGCACGCGCCCCAGGTTCCGGTACCCGAGCCAACTCTCCTTGACCAGCGATCCCCTCTCGAAGTGCAGGTCGGCCAGGATGCGGGGCGACACGGCGCCGCCCGAGCGGCGGGCGGCCTCGAGGCCGCGCTCGAGGAGGGCGTGCGCCTCGGTGCGGAGCCCCTGTCGCTGCCGTATCCGTGAGAGCGCCAGGAACGGGGCCGGGTTCTCCGGCGCGCGGGCCATGGCGGCCTGGAGAACGGGCACGACCTCGGAGCGCCACTCGGTCGGAGCGCGGCCCGCCGGAGGCTCACCCAGGAGGATCCGCTCCACGGACCCGAGGCGCGCGACCACACGGTCGTCGGCGATGGCCGACGCAAGGAAGTCCGCGGCGCCCAGGAGCTCCGGGGTGAGGGGCCCGGTGACCGGGAGCGGCGCAGCGTCCGCCGCATCGGGGATCCAGTCCTCCCCTCCGCTGTCCCTTCTGGGCTCGAAGCGGACGTCGAACTCCACCCAGGTGCCCACCGCCCTTCCCAGCCGCCGCGCCGGCTCGAATCGCAGCATAGGCGCCACCTGCAGGGCGGCACGGTCCAGGTCGGGAACCCCCGAGCTCTTCCCCAGGTTCACGAAGCCCACCGCCCCCGTGGAGTCCACCCACAGGAGCACACCCACCGCTCCTCCGATCCCCGCGCGCTGGAAGGAGATGGGGTAGTTGCGCCGGACGAGGGCCTCGGCCCGGGACCGATCGAGGAGCTCCGGGAAGGTCGCCTCCACCGCCGTGTACGCGTTCGCCCCGGGCGCCCCGGGGACCGGCACCTCGGGAGGCTGCGGGGCCGACAGGAGCCCGGCCTCGGTCCCACGCTCGGCCGGGAACGTCACCGAGGGGCCGGAAACTGGCGCGGGCGCCTGCGCCTCCGGCGCCTCCCCGGCCCACGTTCCCAGGGATCCCACGAAGCGCACGAGGGCGGCGCGCGCCGAGGGCACGCCGAGGCCGGCGAGGAGAAGGCCCGCCGCCGCCGCCGCCATGAGCTCCCTCACGGGCCAGTAGCGCCGGCCCTGCAGCGCGCTCCACTCCCGCGCGAGCTCGGCCTCCAGCTCGGGCGCGAAGGAGGGTCGCTCCTCGTGCCCGATGGACAAGAGCTCGGCGTCGAGCTCGGCGAGCTCCCGAGGGAGGTCGTCGGGTAGGAAGTCCGTTCTATCCGTCATAGGCCGATGTCGCGTCATTGTCGGAGCCGTCCACGGCCGCCTTCAGGCGCCGGAGCGCCCGGTGCAGCCGCACTGCCACGGCGTTGTTGCTGATGCCCAGGTGCTCTGCGATCTCGCTGTTGTCGAGGCCGCTCCCGTAGCGCAGGGAGATGATCTCCTGATCGGCCTTGCGAAGGGTCCGGGTCCCGTTGAGGAGCCGCTGGATCCGCTCCTGCCGGACCATGCGCTCCTCCTGGGAGGGGGCGTCCACGACCAGGTCGGGCACGCGATCCAGCGACACGTGCAGAGACCCTCTCCTGCGGAGCGCACGGAGGTGGTCCGTGACCGCGTTGCGGGCGATGCGCAGGAGCCACGTCTTGGGGGAGGCGATGTCGGGATCGTAGCGGTGGATGGACCGGAGGGCCTTCATGAAGACCTCCGAGGTCACGTCCTCCGCGACCTCCCTCGTCGCGACCCGGAAGCGGACGTAGCGGTAGACGGATCCACGGTACTCGTGGAACCAGCCCTCGAAGTCCTGAGGAAGGCCGGGCACGTGACGAACCGGGACTCTCCACGTCGTCAAAGCGGCTGTCTGCCTCTGCGTCTGCATCGCCCGGCTATACGCCGGCCGGGCGCACGGGATTACATGGACTGCGGCCGGCGGGGGAGCTTCCCCCGCCGGCCGCGATTCCGACCCGGGTTGGCCCGGGATCCCTTCACTTCGTTCGGCGCCAGCGCGACGCCACCTTCACGGCGACCGCCGCCTGGTCCGGAGAGCGCACCAGGAGCTCGAGGGGGGTGGAGCAATGGCTGCACGGCAGCGTGCCGCCCGGCACTTCGGCCGGATCCACCTCGTCGGTATGCCCGCACACCGGGCACCGGTAGCTGTGCCAGGCCGACGCCCCGCGCTCGCTCGGGTCCATGTTCCGGATCGACTCAGGCCAGCTGCCCACCCACGAACCGGGTCAGGTCCACGACCCGCTCGGAGTAGCCCCACTCGTTGTCGTACCAGGACAGGACCTTGACCAACCGTCCGTCGAGGACGTTGGTGGATTTCAGGTCCACGATGCTGCTGTTCGGGTTGCCGGTGTAGTCGATGGACACGAGCGGTTCGTCGCTGACGCCGAGGATCCCCTTCATGGGGCCCGCCGCCGCCGCACGGAACGCCGCGTTCACGGCCTCGATGGTGGTGTCCCGCTCGACTTCCGCGACCAGGTCCACCACCGACACGTCGGGGGTGGGCACCCGGATGGCGATGCCGTCGATCTTGCCCTTGACCTCGGGGATGACCAGCCCCGTGGCCTTGGCCGCTCCCGTCGTGGTCGGGATCATGGACATGGCGGCCGCCCGGGCCCTGCGCAGGTCCTTGTGGGGCAGGTCGAGGATGTTCTGGTCGTTGGTGTAGGAGTGCACGGTGGTCATGAACCCGCGGCGGAACCCGAACGACTCCATGACCACCTTTACCACGGGCGCCAGACAGTTCGTCGTGCAGCTGGCGTTGGAGATCACGTGGTGCTGGGCGGGGTCGTACATCTTGTCGTTGACCCCGAGCACGATGGTGATGTCCTCGTCCTTTCCCGGAGCGGAGATGATCACCTTCTTCGCGCCGGCTTGCAGGTGCGCCGACGCCTTCTCCTTGGACCTGAACATGCCTGTGGATTCGATCACGATGTCCACGCCCAGGTCCTTCCAGGGCAGCTTGGAGGGGTCCTTCTCGGCGAAAACCCGGAGGTCGTCGCCGTCCACCTTGAGGCCCGAGTCCGTGACTTCGACGGTCCCGTGGTACCGGCCGTGGACGGAGTCGTACTTGAGCAGGTGGGCGAGGGTCTTGTTGTCCGTCAGGTCGTTGACGGCTACGAAATCGAGGTCGTTTCGGCCGACCTTCTTGGCTGCCCTGAGGACGAGGCGGCCGATACGGCCGAAGCCGTTGATCGCGACACGGATGGCCATCGGTGTTCGAGGCTCCTGGTGACAGGCTGAAATGGGGTGGTCGGAAGAATGGAGGACGTCAGCGCCCGGTGCTCCGCAGGAACGGGAGTGCGCGCGCGTATGTCAGGAGGGTGACCTCCGACACCCCGGCCAGGGCCAGTTCCGCCGCGGCTGCGACAGCCGTCGCCCCGGTGGTGAGGACGTCGTCGACAAGCAGGACATGCGCACCCTGCAGGCCCGGAAGGGCCTCCTCCCGTGCCTGGAAGGCGCCTCTGACGTTAGCCCTGCGCTCGGAGGGGTGCAAGGCGACCTGGGTCGCCCCACCCCGGGTCCTCGCGAGTCCGTCCACGAGGTCCAGCCCCAGGCGCTCGGCGACGTCGGCTGCGAGGAGGTGGGCCTGATTGTAGCCCCGCCTGCGGACGCGCTCCCGCGTGGTGGGAACCGGCACAACGACCCGCCTCCCTCCCGGGAGAACAGGGGGGAGGGGCACCTTCGCCATGGCGCGCCCCATGATGGGGGTGAGCTCTCGCCATCCCTCGTACTTGAGGGCGTGCACCAACGTGTCCGCAGGGGGCGCCAGCAGATGGGCGTGCCGAGCGTGGGCCAGGGTGTCGGGCCAGGCGCGGCACATCCGGCACGCGGGCTCGTCGCCGCGCCCGGTGCCCCGGGGGTGATGGCAGCGCGGGCAGCGTGGCCAGGGTGCCACCGGGAGGCGCGCCAGGCAGCCGCCGCACACGATGGAGGCCCGCTCGCCGCCCGGGATCCAGGTGCCGCACGCGAGGCACCCCGTGGGCAGGAGGAGGTCGAGCAGCCCTCCGGCCCAGGGGGCTGCCCTCACCTCCCCCGGCACCGGCGGAGGGCCTCGCGCATCTCGGCCACCGGCGCCGACCCGCCCCACCAGCGCTCGAAGGAGGCGGCGGCTTGCTGGACCAGCACGTCCGACCCGTCGGTCGCGCGGACGCCGAAGTCCTCCGCCGCCCGCACGAACGGCGTGACGTGGTGTCCATACACCAGGTCCATGGCCGCCCCGGCGCGGCCGAGGAGCTCGAAGTCGAACGGTGACGGATCGCCGGGCTCCAGGCCCACGCGCGTCGCGTTCACGACGAGGTCGAAGCTCTGGCCCCGCAGCTCCTCAGCCAGGAGAACGACCCGGGCCTGCGAGCCTCCGATGCGTCGCGCCACCGCCCGGGCCCGCTCCACGCTCCGGTTGAGCAGGAGGACCTCGCGCGCGCCCTCCTCGAGGAGCGCCATGAGCGTCGCCCGCGCAGCGCCGCCGGCGCCCAGGAGGAGCACCCTCATGCCCTTCAGGGACCCCGCGAACGCCGTGGCGGCACGCCTGAACCCGTCCACGTCGGTGTTGTCGCCGTGGACCCTCCCGTCGGGCCCGCCCCAGAAGGTGTTGCACGCGCCCGTGCGCCGCACGGCATCGCTGGGGACGTCCACCACCGCGGCGCCCTTCTCCTTGTGGGGAAGCGTGATGTTGCCGCCGCCGCCGGCCCGGGACAGGCCGCGCATGAACCCGAACAGGTCGTCCGGGGCACAGCGTACCGCAACGTATACGCCATCCACGTCCGCACTATGGAAAGCGGCGTTCTGGATGATGGGCGAAAGGGAGTGGCCCACCGGGTCACCCAGCAGGGTGAGAACCCTGGTCGACGAGGTGATGTTCATGGCGCGACGAGGGGAGCGAGCCGGCGGAGCGCCTGCTCCACCAACCCCTCCAGAAGGTTGAACGTGGCTTCGTACTCGGCGTCGGAGCCGCCGAAGGGATCGGGCACGGCAGAGGCCGGACCGGGGGTGTCCCCACCCGCCGCGAAGGCGGTGAGGAGCGCCGCCTTCCCGCCGGCACCCGCGCCCTCGACCTTGGCGAGGTGACCGACGGACATGGCGAGGACGAGATCGGCCCACGCCAGGTGTGCGGCCGTCAGGACGGAGGAGCGGTGCCGGGAGAGGTCGAGGCCGTGGCTCCCGGCCGCGCGCTCGGCACCTTCGGACGCGGGCCCGCCGTTGACCGTGGCCACCCCGGCGGAGCGCACCTCCACGTTGCTCCAGCCAAGCTCCGCGAGCTTGCGCCGCGCGATCACCTCCGCCATGGGGCTCCGGCACGTGTTGCCCGTGCATACGAAGAGGAGCCGGAACGGCTCGGCGGGGGTGGGAAGCGTGCCCCGCAGGTCCCGGGGCACGGGCCCGTCCATCACCGTCCCTCCCTCGTGCGCAGGATCGCCTCGGCCAGCGCGAGATCGGCGGCGCGTGTCACCTTGAGGTTGGCCGCCCCGCCGTCCACCATGCGCACCGTGAGCGCGCCCCGCTCCACGAGCGATGCGTCGTCGGTGGCGCCGGCGAGATCACCCTGGTAGGCACGCCGCAGTGCGCCTGCCGGAAACACCTGGGGCGTGTGGGCGTGCCAGATCCTCCGGCGGTCCGGCGTGGCCACGACCCTTCCCTCGCCGTCCACCTCCTTCACGGTGTCCACGGCCGGGCATCCCGCCACCGCGCCCTCCCCGGCGGCGGCCACGTCGATGCAGCGCGCCACGACCTCCTCGGTCACCAGGGGGCGCGCGGCGTCGTGCACGGCAACCACGTCCACATCCTCGGGGAGCGCGGCCAGGGCGCGACGCACCGACTCGGCCCTGGTGTCGCCTCCCCGGACGACCCGGATGCGGGGATCGAGGCCGGTCAGCCAGGCCGGCGGAGCGGCGGCGTCCGGTTCCGCGAGGGCCACCACCACGGCGACCACCCTGGGGTCGGCGAGAAAGGGACGGAGCGAGCGCAGGAGCACGGGCTCACCGGCCAGCTCGAGAAACGGCTTCCGGGCCCCGCCCATGCGCTGACCCGAGCCGGCGGCCGGCACGGCCACGCCGACGCGGACCGTCTCGACGGGGCGTGCCCCGCTCACGGGCCGAAGTCCGGTCCCGGGGCGTTGGCACCCCCGCCCTGCTGCGACCGGTCCATGGAGTCGAACCGCGTGTAGGCCTTCTGGAAGTAGAGCTCGATCACGCCCGTGGGTCCGTTGCGCTGCTTGCCGATGATGAGCTCGGACTTCCCCTCGAGCTCCTCCCGCTTCTCCGCCGGAGCATAGTACTCGGGGCGGTACAGGAACATGACTACATCGGCATCCTGCTCGATGGACCCGGATTCGCGCAGATCGGAGAGCATGGGGCGCTTGTCGGTGCGCTGCTCGGGCCCCCGGCTGAGCTGGGAAAGCGCCACGACCGGGACCTCCAGTTCGCGCGCCAGCGCCTTCAGGCCCCGGGAGATCTCGCTCACCTCCTGCACCCGGTTCTCCGAGCGCGATGCGCCGGACATGAGCTGGAGGTAGTCCAGGACCACCATGCCCAGCTCCCTGCCGCCGGAGCGCAACTCGGACTGGAGCCTGCGGGACTTCGCCCGGATCTCGAGCACGTTGCTCCCCGGGGAGTCGTCGATCCAGAGGGGCGCGGTGTTCAGGTGCCCCGCCGCCGCCGCGAGGCGCTGGTGCTCCTCGGGGGAGAGGCGGCCCCGGCGCAGGCGCTGGGCGTCGATGCGCCCCTCGGCGCACAGCAGCCGCTGCACGAGCTGCTCGGAGGACATCTCCAGGGAGAAGATGGCCACCGGGATGTTGTGCCCGATCGCCGCGTTGGCGGCCACGTTCAACACCCACGACGTCTTCCCCATCGAGGGCCGCGCCGCGACGATGCACAGGTCGCCCTTCTGGAAGCCCGTGGTCATCCGGTCCAGGTCGGGGAAGCCGGTGGGAACCCCCGTGATTCCTCCCGCCGACTCCTGGAGCTTCTCGATGTGCTCGAAGGCCGCCCAGAGGATCTCCTTGATCCAGACGAACCCCTCGCGCTTGTGGCTCTCCGCCACCTGGAAGATCCGCGCCTCCGCGGCGTCGAGGATCTCGTCCACACCCCGCTCGCCCTGCTCGTAGACGTCGCGGATGATCTGGGAGGCCTGCTCCACGAGCCTCCGCAGGAGCGCCTTCTCCCGGACGATGCGCGCGTGGTACTCCACGTTGGCGGCGGTGGGCACGGCCTCGACCAGCTGGGCCAGGTAGCCGAACCCCCCGGCGGCCTCCATCTCGGCGGTCTTCTTGAGCTCCTCCGAGATCGTGATGACGTCGATCACGTCACCCCGCTCGTAGAGCCGGACCATGGCCCGGAAGAGGCGTCGGTTCGCCTCCCGGTAGAACATGGACTCGTTGACGTGCTCGATGGCCCGGCTCACGGCCTCGCGGTCGATGAGCATGCCGCCCAACACGGCGGTCTCGGCCTCCCCGGAGAAGGGCGGAGTCCGGTCGAAGACGGCCTGGGAGAAGTCGGGAGGAGCTTGCATGCGGGATCTTTCGGGGTGCCGGGAGCCGTGAATCTGCGCTCGCCGGGAGCCGTGAATCTACGTTCGCCGGGGGGTGGGTGCGAGCGGATGCCTGGAAGGTCCGGTCAGCCCCCGTCCATGACCTCGCGGAGGAGCTGCAGGTCGTCCCAGAAGGCCCGGGTCCACCCCGGGTTGCGGAGCAGCGCGGCAGGGTGGTACGTGACGACGAGGGGCACGCCCTCGTAGCTGTGCACCTCCCCTCTCAGGCGCCCGATGGGTCGGGCGTCCCCGGTGAGGGCCTGGGCGGCGAACGAGCCCACGGCCAGGAGCGCCTGCGGTGCCACCGCCTCGAGCTGGCGCTTCAGGAACGGCGAGCATGCCGCGATCTCCTCGGGGAGGGGATTGCGATTGCCCGGGGGGCGGCACTTGAGGACGTTGCAGATGTAGACCGAGTCCTTCCGGGAGAGGCCCACCGTGGCGAGGAGCAGGTCGAGGAACTGCCCCGCCGCCCCCACGAAGGGAAGGCCGGTGGCGTCCTCGTTCGCTCCCGGCGCCTCGCCCACCACCACCAGCCGCGCCGGCACCGCCCCGTCGGAGAACACCACGTGCGTGCGGGTCTCCGAGAGGCGGCAGCGCGTGCACCCCAGGGCGGTCGCGCGGAGCTCCTCGTACGAGGCCGGAAGCACCGGGAGCACCGGGAGCACCGGGACCGCCTGGGGTTGCGCCGGGCCGGGGGGGCGGGGCGCAGCCTTCCGGGGCTCGGCCCGGTCGGGCACAGGTGCGGAGACCACACGGGTCCGGGCGCCGGCGGCAAGCGCGAGCGCTTCCTTGCGGCTCAGACCCTCCAGGAACAACTCCGGCCCGCCCATCTCGGCGCGCTGGCGGAGAAGGCGCGCCACGGTGCGGGGATCCGGCGCCGGCCCGGTCACACCCCCTCCGCCAGCGCGGCTGCGACGCGGTCGAGGATGGCCTCGGCCACCTCGTCCTTGGGCTGCAGCGGGAGCTCCTCCAGGCCGCCGGCGGCATCGAGGAGGGTGACGCGGTTCGTGCCCACGTCGAAGCCCGCCCCCGCTTCGGTGGCGTCGTTGGCCACCAGAAGGTGGAAGCCCTTCGCCTCCAGCTTCCGGCGGGCGTTGGCGAGCAGATCGTGGGTCTCGAGCGCGAAGCCCACGGCCACGCTCCCCGGCTTGCGCAGCCCCCGCGTGCCCGCGGCGACGTCGGGATTGGCGGCGAGCCGCAGCGTCAGGGCGTCCCCCGCCTCGGCGCGCTTGACCTTCCGCTCGCAGGGAGCCTCGGGACGGAAGTCCGCCACGGCGGCGGCGAAGACGCAGACATCGGCGGACGGGATGATCCCTTCCACGGCGTCCAGCATCTCCTGCGCCGTCTCCACGGGGACGACGTCCACGCCCTCGGGGAGCGGGAGCGCGCTCGGGCCGGTGACCAGGGTGACCTCCGCGCCGCGGCGCCAGGCTGCCTGGGCCAGCGCGTACCCCATGCGCCCGGACGACCGGTTACCGAGGAAGCGGACGGGATCCACCGGCTCCCGGGTGGGGCCCGCGGTGACGAGCACCCTCCGCCCTGCCAGGGCCGCGTCCCGGCCGAGCGCCCTGCCGACGTGCTCCACGATCTGCCAGGGCTCCAGCATGCGCCCGGGACCCTCGCCCTCCCCCACCGCCAGCAGCCCCTCGGCCGGGCCGGCCATCCGGTAGCCGAGGAAGTCCCTCGCGTGCGCGAGGTTCGCCTGCACCTGGGGGTGCGCGAACATGCGGTCGTTCATGGCCGGGCACACCACCACCGGCGCGCGCGTCGCCAGGAGCGTGGTGCAGAGCAGGTCGTCGGCACGCCCCTGGGCCGCCCTCGCCAGGAAGTCGGCGGTTGCCGGCGCCACGCACACCACGTCGGCGTCGCGCCCGAGGCGGATGTGGAGGGCCACGCCCTCCCCGCTGAACAGATCCGTGAGCGCGCGCCGACCCGTGACCGCCTCGAAGGAGAGGGGGGCCACGAAGTTCTGGGCCGCGCGCGTCATGACCACGTCCACGACGGCTCCGAGACGGGTCAGGTCCCGGGCCACCTGGACGGACTTGTAGGCCGCGATCCCCCCGGTCACCCCGAGGACGACGTGCCGGCCCGCCCAGGGCCGGCGGGGCGACAGCGCGGCGCCCACGCCCTACAGCTCCTCTTTGCGCCGCTTCTTCACGAGGCGGAACTCGATCTGTCCGGAGGTGAGCGCCTCCAGCGACCGCGTCGTGAGCTTCTTCTCCTCCCCGAGGGGCAGCGCCTCGCGGGGAAGGGAGTTGAGCTCACGGGCGTACTTGGCCGCGACCAGGACGCCGAGGTACTTGCTCTCGGTGCCCTTGGCCACCTCCACGGGGGTGAACACTCTCATGCAGATCTCCTATCCTCTGACGTTGGCGTACCCTTCCTGCAGCACGCGAGCGATCTTCGCCCGCATCTCCTCCACGACTTCCCGGAGCGCCCGGGCCCGGGCGGTGCGGCGGGTCTCCGCCCGCACGATCCCCCGGATCTCCTCCAGGCACGTCTCCAGATCCTCGTTCACCACCAGGTGGTCGAACTCCGGGACGGCCTGCAGCTCGTCCAGCGCGGTCTGGAGGCGCCGGGCCACCTGCTCGTCCGCCTCCGTCCCCCGTCCGGTGAGGCGCTGGATGAGCGCGTCCACCGTGGGAGGGAACACGAACACGAGGAGCGCTTCCGGCACCGTGCTCCGGATCTGGCGGGCCCCCTGCACGTCGATGTCGAGAACCACGTGGCGACCGTCCCGGGCTGCCGCCTCCAGCTCCACGCGGGGTGTCCCGTAGAGCTGGCCGTGCACCTCTGCCCACTCCGCGAGCTGCCCGGCGGCCACCATGGCCTCGAACCCGGCGCGGTCCACGAAGTGATAGTCCTTGCCGGCACGCTCGCCGGACCGCGGCGAGCGGGTCGTGGCCGAGATGCTGAAGCAGAAGTCCCGGGACCCCTGCACCAGCCGCCGGGCCAACGTGGTCTTGCCCGTGCCGCTCGGTCCCGCGAGGACCACCGGGAAGGGCCCGTGGGCCAGGCCCTTCATTCCACGTTCTCCACCTGCTCGCGGAGACGCTCGATCTCCTCCTTCATGGCCATGGAGGCCTGTGCGATGCCGGCGTCGTTGGCCTTCGACCCGAGGGTGTTGGCCTCCCGGAGCATCTCCTGCACCAGGAACCCGAGGCGCTTCCCCACCGGCTCGCCGACGTCCAGCTCCAGCGCCTCCCGGAACGCAGCCAGGTGGGCGCGGAAGCGCACGATCTCCTCGTTCACGTCCCAACGCTCGGCGAGGTATGCCACCTCCCGGGCCAGCCGGTCCTCGTCCACCCCGACCTGCTCGGACAGCTCGCGAACGGCTGCCCGGAGCCGGTCGCGCTCCCGGACGAGGCGCTCGGGGGCGCGTGCAGCCGCCCCGTCCAGGCTCGTGGACATCGCGGCGAGCCTCCCCTCCATGTCCTCCCTGAGCCGCGCGCCCTCCGCACGGCGGAGAGCCAGGAGCCCGTTCATCGCCTCCTCCGCCATCTCCCGGAGCACGGCGGCGTCCACTTCCGGCAGCGCGTCCGCCTCGGGGGCCCGGAACAGGTCGCCGAAGCGCGCCAGCATGGCCAGGTCCACCTCGCCCGGGAGGGCCAGGGCGACCCGAATCTCCTCCAGGGCGGCGCGGTATCCCCGGGCCTTGTCCAGGTCGGCGCGCACGCCCTCCCCGTTCTCCGACGCCTTGCGGTCCACGGCCAGGTAGAGGCTCACGTGGCCGCGGGCCACCCGGGCGCGTACCACCTCGGTGAGGTCCTTCTCGAAGCGGTCGAAGCCGTTGGGAGTCTTGAGGCTCACGTTGAGGAAGCGGTGGTTGACCGACTTGACCTCCACGCGCAGATGCCCGGCGGGGGTGTCCCGCTGGGCCTCACCGTACCCCGTCATGCTTCGGATCATGCTCTGAGCGGCCCTCGTCCGTACGATTCTGGTGGAGCCCAGAAGAATAACCTGCTCGGGCCCCGGATCGAAGCCCGCGTCCCCGGGGACGCCCTACACCGGCTGCGCGTCCCTAATTCCAGAGCGTCCAACGCAGGCCGTAGACGGCCCGGGTGATGGGGAGGAGGCGATCCGGGTAGTTCTGGAGGTTCCGGCGCACGGCGAAGTTCTCCCAACCGATGAAGACCCGCACCGAGACGATGCGGATCTGCATACGCACGTACCAGTTCTGGTAGAAGGGGACCCCGGCGAGCTCGGGGCCCACCACGTTCCCTTCCTCGTCCGCTTCCTCCCCGACTACCTGGCGCACGGTCGTCGGGTCGTGGCCCCGGACCCCGATGGTCCACCACCACTCGAAGTTCCCCGTCGGCAGGTAGACGTCGTGGAAGGAGACGGCCGCGGTGTACGTGCGTCTGGGGAGGTAGGACCAACCCTCTTCCCACTGCTGGAGCGAGCCTTCCAGCCGGAGCGGCTCCCAGGGCGTGGGGAACCTCCCCCACACCTCCCACCCCGATCGGCTCCCGCCGGCGAGGGCGGGCTGGCCCCGGTCCGGCTCGATGCCCAGGGGGAGGAGCGAGTCCACCTCCATGTCCAGCACGGCCCCCGAGACCGCGAAGTCCCGCCACGCCCACTGGGCTCCCGCCCGCTTCGCGGTCCCGTCGCTGACCCGGAAGAGGGGATCGGCGGCGGCGCTGTCCGGCTCCTCGGAGGCCGCGGAATCGGGCGTCGGCGCCGCGGCGAGCGGGAACGAACGGGCGCCGAACGTACCGGACTCCCAGGACCCGAAGAGGGACAGGCCCGCGACCGGACGCGTCCAGGCGCGCACGCGGGTGGCGCGGGTGGAGCGCTCGGGCCACGACGCCCGGGCGAGGGCGGCGCTGAACCCGCCCACGCGCGGCTCGTCGAGCCCAGCCTCCAGATCGATCCGGGAAGCGGGGAGATCCCCGCCCCCGTACCGGCGCCACGCGGCGCCCGCGGAGAGGGGGCCGCGGACCAGGCCGGCCCGGGCTCCGAGCTGCGAACGGGAGCCGCCCTCCAGCGCGTAGGCGGCGTCCTCGTCCTCCACGTCGTGGGTGGACTTGCCCCAATACGCCTCGGCCGTCACGCCCTGGGCGAGCCTCGCCCGACCCCGCAGGGTGAGGTCGGAACGGGTCACGGGAGACGCGTAGAGCGTGGCTGCGCTCTCCGACCCCATGCTCCGGAAGTCCACCGCCAGCCCCGCCGCGTCACCCCGGTGGAGCTGATAGCGAAGCCAGGACCCGGTGACGTTGCCGGCCTCGTCCCCCCGCGCTCCGCGGGAGTCCACCCGCTCGAGTCCCGCGCCCACGCTCCCGCCCAGCGCCACCGGATCGGCGAAGGTGCCGCGGAAGAAGTTCGTGTTCAGGTCCCCGGTGCCGGCCTCCACCAGCGAGTAGGTCCGGCCATCGGTATGCTCGAGCCCGTCCAGGTGGATGACCAGCTCCCCCATCGAGCGCTCCAGCCGGACCCGGGAGATCCCGACGAGCCCCACGCGGGCCAGATCGGCCACACCGCCCTCCAGCGGGACCACCTCGAAGCCGTCACGGAGGATGCGAACCCTCCCGCCTCCCACGCCGAATCCGGTGACGCCCACCGGGGTCCCGTAGTCCCCGGTCAGGAGCGGGATGACCCCCGGAACGTCCGCCAGCAGCTCGGCGAGGGTGAAGGCTCCCGAGTTCAGGATGTCGTCCTGCTCCCACACCCAAACGCCCCGCTCCCAGCCTGCGCGCGCCGGGGCGCCGACGGCGGGAAGGTTGTGGAACACCGTGTCGGCGGACGCCGAGTCGGCTTGGGCACGCACCGGGCCCGGAGCGAGCGTGTCGGCCACGACGGTGGTGTCAGGCAGCAGCGTATCCGCTGCGACCAGGGTGTCCGCTCGCAGGGTGTCCGGCGGCACCTGGGCGGCCGCGGGGTCCGGCGGGGCCACGAGGAGCGCGACCGCCAGGAGGAGCGCCGGGATGGAGCCACGGCCGGAGCCGCCCGGGTGAGGGCGCGTGGAGGAGCGCTGCACGGTCAGCGGGCCCGGCTCCTCACCCAGTCCACGAGGAGGCGTACGGGGAACCCGTACCCGCCCTTCCGCTGGTAGGGGAGCTTGCCGTCGCCGTACGCCGTGCCGGCGATGTCCAGGTGGGCCCAGGGCGTCTCGCCCACGAACTCCTCGAGGAAGCAGGCGGCGGTGATGCAGCCTCCTTCGCGCCCGCCCACGTTCATGAGGTCCGCGGTCTCGCTCTCGAGCTGCTTGGCGTACTCGGGCCAGAGGGGGAGCGGCCAGCAGCGCTCGCCGGAGCGATCCCCGGCGGCGCGGAGCTCCTCCGTGAGGGCTTCGTCATTGCTCATGACCGCGGCAGCGTGCCGGCCCAGGCCGATGACCACCGCGCCGGTGAGGGTGGCGCAGTCCACCATGGCGGCGGGCCGGAGGCGGGCGCCCCAGGCGAGCGCGTCGGCCAGGATGAGCCTCCCCTCCGCATCGGTGTTGATGACCTCCACGGTCTTCCCCGCCAGCGTGCGGATCACGTCGCCGGGCTTCACCGCCTTCCCGTTGAGCAGATTCTCCGAGGAGGGCACGATCCCCACCACGTTGGCCTTCACGCCGAGCTCGGCCACCGCCTGGAGGGACGCGATCACCGCGGCCCCGCCGGACATGTCGAACTTCATGTCCTCCATGCCGGGCGCGGGCTTGATGGAGATCCCGCCGGCGTCGAAGGTCAGCCCCTTCCCCACCAGCACGAGGGGCGCCTCTCCTTCGGGGCCTCCCCTGTGCTCGAGGACGATGAAGCGCGCCTCCTCGTCCGAACCGCGGGACACGGCCAGGATGGCGTGCATCCCTTCCTCGAGGAGACGGGCCTCGTCGAACACGGTGACGCCCAGGCCGCAGGCGTCGGCCACGCGCCGGGCCTCGTCGGCCAGATGCGAGGGGGTGGCCACGTTCCCGGGCCTCGACTGGAGGGTGCGCGCCAGGTTCTGCGCCCGGGCGACGATCTCCCCCACGCGAACGCCCTCGGCCAGGGGTGCCGCGTTCCCGTCGGCGAAGAAGCGGACCTCCCCGATCCGCACGGCCTCCTCCTCCGGAGGCTGCTTCAGCTCGGTGAAGCGCCACGCGGCCAGCACGGCGCCCTCGGCGCCGGCCTGGGCCAGGACGCTCCCCTCGACCCGGCCGAAGCCGTCGAGGCGGATGGAGAGCGACCCCACGCCGAGGCGCTCGGCGACGCGCACCGCCCGGGCGGCGAAGCGCCGCACCTGCTCGGCGTCGAACTCAGAGGCCTTCCCCACGCCGAGGAGCGCAATGCGCCGGGGCCCACCAGCAGCGGTGTAGAGCACGACCTCGTCCTTGGCCTTCCCCTTCAGGTCCCCCGCATCCAGGAGGCGGGCCACGGCACCGCCGAGGTGCGCGTCCAGGGGCGCCAGAGGACCGTCGAGCGCCGGAGCACCCTCGCCCTCGCCCACGGCCACGGCCAGGAGAGGCGTGTCGGACGAGAGGGCGTCGGAGCCGTGGAATGCGACCTGCATGACGGGATCCCGGGGAAGGAGGGCCTGGATGTCGGAAGGCCCTCGGGAAGCGCGGAAGAGCCCACAAGTTTATGCCCCCTGCGCGGAAGTGGGCAAGACGACCTTCCCTGGCCGGGAGCCGCGGCCGATCTTGGCTCTTTACCCTTCCCAGGAGGTCGCTGTGAGCGAGAGGGTGGCGGTGGTCACGGGCGGAGCGGGCGCTCTCGGGCACGCCGTCGTGGGTGCCCTGCTGGGCGGGGGTTGGCGGGTCCACGTGCCGGTGCGGGGCCAGAGCGGGGCCGACGGGATGCAGGCGCGCTTCGGCGGACACCCGGGACTGGCGACGGCCGTTGCGGAGCTGACCGACCCGGCATCGGTCTCGGCGTTCTTCGCGGACGTCGGCGCGGCGTCAGGCCACGTAGATCTGCTGGCGAACCTGGCCGGAGGGTACGCCGCGGGGAGCGTCGGGGAGACCGACGTCGCCACATGGGAGCGGATGTGGGCGTCCAACGCCACGGTGACCTTCCTGTCCGTGCGCGCCGCCATCCCCCTGATCAGGGCATCGGGGGCCGGGGCGATCGTCAACGTGGCGGCGGCCGCCGCCGTGGAGCGCCCGGCACCGGGGATGAGCGCCTATCTCGCGTCCAAGTCGGCTCTGGTGAGCCTGACCCGGAGCCTGGCGGAGGAGCTGGCCGGCGACCGGATCACGGTGAACGCCGTGGCCCCCACGGTCATCGACACGCCGGCGAACCGGACCGCCATGCCCGGGGCGGACGGGGCCCGCTGGCTGTCGCCGGAGGAGATCGCGGAGGTGATCCTCTTCCTGGCGGGCCCCGGCGCCCGCGTCATCACCGGGAATGTGCTGGTGCTCAGGAAGGGGTGACCTGCTCCGGTCCCACGCCGCTGTCCAGGAGGGCCCGCCGCATGCGGGCGATGGTGTCGGGCCCGGTGCGGCAGCACCCTCCCAGGACCGCCGCGCCCTGGGCGAGCCAGCGGGGCGCCCACACCGCCAGATCCTCGCCGGCGCCGCCGGGAGCCCACGCCTTCGCCGACGGGTCGTAGCGCTCACCCGAGTTGGGGTAAGCCGCGAGGACCCCGTCCGTGCCCCGGCGCGCGCGCTCCAGGAGGGAGGACACACGGCCGGGCGGCACGCAGTTCACGCCCACCGCCGCCACGCCCGGGGCCCGGCCACAGTACGCCGCCGCCACCTCGAGGGGCGTGCCGTCGGCGAGCCGCTCGCCGTCGCGGCACTGGAAGCTGATCCACCCCCATCGGCCCGGCGTCTCGGCCAGCAGGCGCACCAGCGCCCGGGCCTCCGGGAAGGAGGGGATGGTCTCGCACCCGAGCAGGTCCGCGCCCGAGGCGGCAAGAAGGTGCCAGCGCCGGCGGTGCCAGGCCACCAGCCCGTCCTCGTCCAGGTCGTACTCCCCAGTGTACTCGGCACCGTTCGCAAGATATGCGCCATACGGTCCCACACTGGCGGCCACGAGTGGGCGCAGGCGGGCCCCGCTGCGCGACGGCTCCGCCCAGAAGGCGTCGCGGGCCTCCACGGCGAGGCGCACGGCGAGGCCGAAGGCGGCCGCGGCGCGGGCCTCCTCCAGCCCCCGGGCACGGAGCCCTTCGAAGGTGGCCTGGTACGTCACGGTCGCGATGCAGTCGGCGCCGGCGCCGAGGTAGTCCAGGTGGACCCGGCGGACGTCCTCGGGAGCCTCCAGGAGCACCCTCGCCGACCAGAGGGGGTCGCGCAGGTCGTGCCCCCGGGTCTCCAGCGCAGTGGCGAGGCCGCCGTCCAGGAGGACGAACCCCTGCGTCCCCAGGAAGGGGGCGAAGGGGCTGGAGGAGGGGGGAGCGGTCACATCGCCTCGGGGTGGCGCGCCCGCAGGGCACTTCTTGCCGCTGGGGGAAGCCGGATGCCCGCGTCCCGGGCCCGCCGGCCTCCGGCCCGTTCCGGCCTGCGGGGATCGGGGGATCGGTACGGAGCTTGCTCCGACCTCTCGAACCCCCCGGGGTGGGCCGAGGGTCCCCCCATGACGATTCCGATCCCCCTGGCCGCACCCGTGCCCGGCCCGAGCCCCGCGGCGCGGGTGCTCGCTGGCCTGTTCCGGGACAGCCCCGTCCCCATCGCCTTCGTGGACGTGCGCTCCCGCCGCGTCGTGCGTGCCTAAACCGCGCTGGAGCGCCTCCTCGGCCACCCCCAGGGGCAGGAGGAGCTGGAAGGGATCCTGGGGAGGGTCGTGCGCTCGGCGGAGGTGCTCCAGTCGGGCGGCTCATCGGGGGCGGCCGCGCACGCCGGGCTGGGGGAGATCCTCGGAGCCGCGCGCGAGGCGAGAACCCTGGTCCGCGAGCTGCTGGCCTACGCGGGACGGCAGCCGGAGGTTCTGCTCCATCTGGTCGAGCACGCCCGCGAGTCCATGCCGGACGGAGGATACGTGGTCGTCGCCACCGAGGAGGTGGAGCTCGACGAGGCCTCCGCGCGCGAGCATCCGTCCACCCGGACGGGTCCCCACGCGCTCCTCGCCGTCTCCGACACGGGCCGGGGGATGGACGAAGAGACGCAGGCGCGGATCTTCGAACCGTTCTTCAGCACGAGGGCCCGCGGCGCCGGGGGCGGCATGGGGCTGGCCACCGTCTACGGGATGGTGAAGCAGCTCGGCGGGAGCATCTGGGTCACCAGCCGGCCCGGCGTGGGGACGACGTTCCGGGTGTACCTGTCGAGGGTGGAGGCGTAGGCATCCCAGGGTCATGGCGTCCGCTGGTGGCCCCGGCAAGCACCTGATCAGCCTGAAGATGGAGAGGTGTGTCGGGGTGGACGCGCATCCGTCGGGCTGCCCGCTGGCGGTGGTGGGGCCGAGCGGAAGACGAGCCGTCGTACCGTCACCATGAGCGGCTCAAGGCCGGGCTCTAGGAAGGGGAAGCACATCGGTTCCAGGGGAGAGCAAGGCTGACGAGGAGCGGGAGCCGCCCGGCGTTGCACCGCGTGCCGACGACCGAAGGTCGTGGCGTCCGGGGAGGACGAGTTGGCAGCTACGGTTGCCGCTATGGGTGGGTATCGACAGGGCGGCTCAGCTGGACCAACCACGATTCCGGGCCACGACGGACGGCTCGCTCAGGTCTCCAATGAAGAAGATGTGGAGCGTGGATCACCGGAGAGTCCGACCTCTTTTCGTCCAGACGAGCAGGGCACCGCCCACATGACCTGTGCCGTAGCGGGTCGTCGCATCCGGTCCGGGCATGAACTCGACTGCCAGGACTTCCGGCAGGGAGATGGCATGGATGGCGTCGAACTCCGCCGTGGCGATGCCGTCCACGTACAGGGCCGGCGCCTGCCGCATCGCGTCCCGGGGCCGCACGAAGCTGGGACGGCATATGGCCAGGGCCTCGTACAGATCGGGCTCCCGGGTCGACATCAGCTCTTCGACCTGGACCCGCCGCGAGTTCGGTGGGGCGGATCCGTGGGGCCTCACGGCCCCGCCTGAAGCGCAACCCATCAGGAAGACAGTCAACATCGGTGCCACACATGCGAGTCGCAGCGGGTTCATGGGCGATTACCTCCGGAACCAGGTGGGGCCGTTCCAGCGACCACCTTAGGAGCCCCGAATTACCAGAGGATGACCGGCGGATGACCATGCACGGGTTGGTAGTCACCGAGGCGTGACTGCCGCGTGACCTGGCCCGGCTCATCGGGCGCGTTGACGTGGCGATCGCCCCGCGCGTATCCTGTGGCCATCGGCGAGAACTCCAGGGGGATCGTGTTCGGATCGGGCCTCACCCGGGCGTCCGCCGGACCGGTCGGCACCTGGCCAGGACGGTGTCGTCATGCTCACGCTGAGGGCCTTCGGTGAGCTGGACCTGCGGGACGCGACTGGAGCGCCCCTGACCTCGGTGCTGACCCAGCCGAAGCGGTCGGCGCTCCTGGCCTACCTCCTTCTCTCCCGCCCGGAGGGCTTGCACCGTCGCGACGCCCTGCTGGCCCTCTTCTGGCCCGAGTTGGACCAGGAGCACGGGCGCAGCGCCCTGAACCAGGCGCTGACCTTCCTGCGCCACAAGCTGGGGGAGGAGGTCCTCGTGACGCGGGGGGGCGAGGAGGTAGGGGTGGACCCTTCCCGGATCCACTGCGACGTGCTGGCGTTCGGGGAACGGGTGCGGCAGGGGCAGTGGTGCGAGGCGCTGGAGCTGTACCGTGGGGATCTGCTGGAGGGTCTCCACGTGAAGGAGGCGCCGGAGGTCGCGGACTGGGTGGACCGGGAGCGGGTGCGGCTGCGGGAGGAGGCGGCGGGTGCGGCGTGGCGGTGGGCGCACCAGCTCATCGGCGAGGGAAAGCCGGTGGAGGCGGAGCGGAAGGCGCAGCGGGCACTGCAACTCGCGCCCACCGAGGAGAGCCCGGTGCGGGAGTTCATCGTAGCGCTTGCGGGCGCGGGGGAGCGGGGGGCGGCGCTGCGCTTCCACGAGAAGTTCCGGGACATGCTGGAGCGGGAGCTGGGTGTGGAGCCGGCGCCGGAGACCGAGGCGGCGGTGCGGGCGGTGCGGGAGGGGGAGGTTCGGGGGGTGCCGCCGTCGGGGGAACAGGGGGTCCCGCAGCCGGAGGATGCGCCACCAGCCGCTGTGCCCGTGAGAGAAGTGGAACGGAAGAGGACGTGGCTGCGGCCGGTCTTCCTGGGCGTCGGCGCCGTGGCGCTGGTAACTGCGAGCGCGTGGGCATGGCTCAACCGAAGCGGACCGCTTCCGGACGCCCGTCTTCGCGAGCCGGTGGTGGTGCTGCCGTTCGAGGTGCGCGGCTCAGCCACCGCGCTGGAAGCGCTTGGGATCGACGCCGCTGACCGGATCACGGCGGCCATGGAGAGCGCGAGCCTGGGCGATGTGGCGCCACTCGCCTCGGCAGGCCGGGGCGAGCGGTTCACGGAGCGCGTGGGCCGCCGGGCGCTGCGCGAGACGGGCGCGGGGACGCTGGTGGTGGGCACCATCGCGCAACGTGGCGATCAGGTCGAGGTGCAGGCGCACGTCGTGCGGGGCTCGGACCTTCATGCGCTGTGGACACTCGGCCCGGAACGGGCCCAGGCTACCGAGCCGGCGGCGGCTCTGGACGCGATCCAGCAACGGGTCCTGGGCGCGGTGGGGTGGTATCTGAGCCCCGCCACGGAACACCTGCAGAACCCCGCGGGCTACCAGCCGCCTCCGAACCTGGAGGTGTTGCGTCTGGCGCTCCGGGCGGACGAGCTGTGGCGCGAGGGGAGGCGTGTAGCAGCCGTTCCGCTGCTCCAAGAGGCGTGTCTGCGGGACTCCACGTGGCTTCCAGGAGCGCTCCGGCTGGCCCGTTACTACTCGGAGATCGTTCGTCCGCAGGCACGCGACTCGGTGCTCCCCTGGCTGGAGGCGCGACGCGAGCGCCTCTATCCGCTGGATGCCCTGACCCTGAACTGGCTCCAGGCGCACGTGGGCTCTCCGGAAGCGCAGTACCGCGCGGCGCTGGCGCTCTACGAAGCCGACGCTGGCTGGGCGTTCGAGGCATCGCAGGCCGCGTTGCGCGACCGTCGCCCGGAAGAGGCGCTCCACTACTACGCGCTGCGCGACACGACGACAGCATTCGGTGCCGATTGGCAGGCCTGGGACGCCGTCGCAGCCGGGGCCTACCAGGTGCTTGGCCGGTTCGAGGAGGAGTTGGCGCTGGCCCGGGCCGCGAAGGCACGGGAGCCCAGGGCCATTGCACATTGGACCCACGAGGTCATGGCTCTCGCGGCCCTCGGACGGGTGGAGGAGATCGAGCGCGTCGTCAACGAGAGCTACCGGCTCGAGATGCAGGGGGCGCCCGAACGACTCTCGAGCAATGCCGCGCAAGTTCTGTCCGGCCACGGCTTCGCGGAGGCCGCGTGGGAGTTCGCCCAGAGGGCGGTCACGGGATGGAGGCAATGGCCCGACTCCGCGCGAGAAGCGCCGGGCGCGGCCAACACCCTCCGCAACAGCCTGGTCGTCCTCCGTGACTACGAGGCGGTGTGGCAAGCCTATGATGAGCAGTCCAGGCGCCAAGGCGCGCAAGGGCTCGGCGCTCGCATCCTCGGAGCGCGCTTCCGGATCCTGGTGGGGGACACCACGGGCGTGCTCGCTCTCGTGGACTCGGCGCGCAACCTGCCCCTGGTCGCGTTCACAGGCTCGTGGACGATTCCGGGCCAACCCCGCTACTACGGCGCACAGCTCCTCTCGCTCCTCGGCCGCGAGGCCGAGGCAGTGTCCCTCTTGCGGGAGGCGCTGAACGGTGGGTGGCGCCTGCTTCCCGGCGAGCAGGGCCAGTTGTACTGGGCCCCCATAAAGGACTACCCGCCGTTCCAGGAGCTGATGAGGCTCAAGGACGGGAACTCAGGACGACCCGCCGAGCCATCCCACAGCCCCTGAGAAACGCCCAGCGTGGTGACAGCACCCTCTTGTCCCCTTTGTTGTACCCTACTGTTGTACCCTACGCCGCTTCGGAAGCCGTGAAGGATGGTCCCGCTTCCGAGCGGAGAACGCCGCGGCTGTGACCGTCTTCCCGGCGGTGACACGGAGCCCGAGCAACGCACCTGCCGTCGCGCGCTGAGCGAACCATCTGGCATCTCAACGAACGCGGACGCCGGCGGCCAAGGCCTGGTCCGACGGCGTGTAGGGAGTGTGTGCCTCGACAGCCAGCCCCATAGAAGGGAGTTCCAGAGCTCTGTCATTGCCCTCCCCGGATTTTCGGTTTATCTTCGGGTTGTCGTTTGTCGAGTCCCCGGGTCCGACGACCCGCCCGATGGTTCGCGGCAAGGGTGGTGTGGGGTGGCCGTCTCCGGAAGCACGGTACGGGTGTCCGCAGCGGGTGGACGTCGGTCCCGGGGATTTTTTCGTCGGTGCGGTCCTCATCCGTCCCATCCCGCCATGGCCCAGCCCCCTTCACGCGCGCACCGTGTTCCCACCCCTTCACCGATGCTTATGGGGTGGGATGCCGGGGTGAGGCGGAACGCGAGGGGAGCGCACTGGGAGCCATATGGGGGGGCGCATCAGGGACATTCCGGGAGCCGCCTCGCCCTCTGCCTCTGGCTCCCCACCTTCGAACTCCGCCTGGAGCTCGTGCGCGCCCCGGAGCTGGACGCCACCTCGGTGGCCCTCCTCTCCCCGGGGGAGAACGCCCGCCGCACCGTCTGGCAGGTCTCGGAGCGGGCCCACGACGCCGGCGTGCGGGAGGGCCAGCTCATCTCCCAGGCCGTCTCCCTCTGCCCCACCCTCACCCTCCTGGAGCCCGACCCGGCCCACTACGACGCCGCCGTGGACGCCATGCTCGACATCCTCACCGAACTCACCCCCGTGGTGGAGCCCGCCGGCCCGGGCCGGGTCTTCCTGGGCATGGACGGGCTCGAGCGCCTCTACGGCCCTCCCCTGCACCAGGCTGAGCGGGCGCTCCACGCCCTCTTCCGGGTCTTCCCCGCCCCCCTGGTGGCCTCCACCCGGGCGGGGGCGGCCCCGGGGAAGTTCGGTGCCTGGGTGGCTGCGGCCTCGGGGCGCCCGGGGGTGCCCGTAGTGGTCCCGGACGGGGAGCTGGTACCCTTCCTGGCCGTCTGCCCCGTGGAAGCCCTCCCCGTGGATCCCCTCGTGATCCAGCGCCTGGAGCGGCTGGGCATCGCCACCCTGGGGGAGCTGGCCCGCTTCCCCGAGCCGGCCCTCGTGGCCCAGTTCGGCGAGGAGGGGCGGAGCGCCCTGGCGTGGGCCACCGGACGGCGCATCGACCGCGTGCGCCCCTGGCACCGCCCCCGTCCCATCCGGGTCTCCCTGGATTTCCCCACCCCCGTGGGGATCACCGAGACGCTCCACGGGGCCCTGGACCGGCTGGTGGAGCGGGCCCTCTCCCGCCCGGCCCGGCGGGGGCGGAGCGTCACCGCCGTGCGCCTGGGCGCGCACCTGGAGGGAGGGGGCTCCTGGTTCGTGGAGGCGGTGCTCCGCGAGCCCACCGCCCAGCTCCGGAAGATCGCTTCTCCCCTCCGTGGGAAGATGGCCCTCTCCCCTCCGCCCAGGGCCGTGGAAACCCTCCTCCTGGAGCTCACCCGCTTCGGCGCCCCCTCGGCCCAGACCGGCCTGTTCGACCGCCGTGAGGAGGGGGGACGAGGGGAAGGCGGGCGGGATCTTTCGAATGGCGAAGTCCCTGCATCCATTAAAGATGCAGTCAAAGAGCTGAAGTTACGTCTAGGACATTCCCCACTCTATCGCGTGGTGGAGGTGGACCCGTGGTCCCGCATCCCGGAGCGCCGCCACGCCCTCCTGAGCTTCGACCCGTGAGCCCCCGCTCCTCCACCTGGCTGGCGACCCCGTGAGCGACGCTCCCCACCTCAGGCCCCTGGGCTCCCCCCGCGCCGTGGACGTGCGCACCGACGAGCACGGCGAGCCCCTCTACGTGCGCCTCCCAGGAAAGACGGCCCGCAAGGTGGATGCGGTCCGCGAGGCGTGGCGCATCGACGACGAGTGGTGGCGCGATCCCATATCGCGCGAGTACCGTGCCGTCGTCCTGGACGACGGACGCCCCGTCACCCTCTACCACGACCTCCTGGACGGACGGTGGTATGCCCAGAAAGGGGAGTGAACCGTGCATCACCCGGCTGGAGCCCCTCCGGCCCCGGGGGCTCCAAGTGCGTGTCCACCTGGACCGGGGCGAGCCCTTCGACGTGGCGCTGGAGGCGCTGGAGCGCATGGGGCTGGGCGTGGGGGATCCCCTCCCCGCGAACCGCCTCCACCACCTCCTGGACGCCGACGCCGAGGCGAAGGTCCGCGAGGCGGCCCTGAACCTCCTCTCCCACCGGGCCAGGACCCGGGCCGAGCTGCGGAGGAAGCTGGTGGGGAAAGGGTTCCGGCCCGCATGGGTGGACCCGTGCCTGGACCGACTGACGGAGCGGGGGCTCCTGAACGACCGGGCGGTGGCCTCGGCGTTCGTCCGGGACCGGATCCGCCATCGCCCCCGGGGAAAGGCGCGGCTGACCCAGGAGCTGCGGGCCAAGGGCGTCTCCGACCCTGTCGCCCGGGCCGCCGTGGACGCGGTCCTGGACGACGAGGCGCTCTCCGAGGAGGCGCTGGGCGCGAAGGTCCTGGAGGGGTGGCTGAAGCGGCAGGGGCCCGCGACGCTGCGCGCCTTGGCGGCGCGCGACCCCACCCCGGAGCGGGAGCGGGCGCGCCGGCGGCTCCACGGGCATCTGGCCCGCCGGGGGTTCCGGGGCCCCGCACTCACGGAGGCTCTGGACGCGGCCCGGGAACTGGCGGAGCGCTGACGGCGTCCCCGGCGGTGGGCTGACCCGCCGACGGCGGCTGCCGACCTACTGCCGCGGCACGGTCACAGAGAGCCCCACCTGGAACTCCGTGAAGCGGTCCCATCCGCAGAAGGGCGCGTAACCGCTGGTTCTGTCCTCGGCGCTCACGCACCCGTGGAACCTCACCCAATGCCCTGTGAGCCCCGCCACCACCTTGACCGGGACCGAGGGCACGGGGGAAAGGGCCAGGGAAGCCGAGCCCAGGTAGCCGATCTGACCGGTGTTGGGCATGTGCAGGTCCGCGCGGAACCCCGATTCCCCCCGGGCGTCCACGGTGAGCGAGTTGAAGCTCAGACCCCCACCCGCCCCCAGCTCCAGGCGCTCTCCGAAGCGCACCGACCGCTCCGCGCTGAGCCTCAGGCCCCCCATGCGCGCCGACGTGGCTACCCCCTCGGTCCGGCACCCGATGCGCGGCGAGTACACCCGGCACACGGTCCCGCTCTTCCGCGTGTCGGCCGAGTAGCGCAGGTAGGAGAGGCGGAAGAGCCAGGGAGCGCTCCGGAACCCGGCGAAGACCCCGAAGCCCTGGGGGTCGGGGAGCTCGACGTTGGCGCTGGAGGCCCCCACGGCGACAAGCCCCAGATCCTGCGCGCCCAGCGATCCGGCTCCGGCCGCGAGCATGACGAGGACCGCCGGGAGGCGGGACAGATGGCGCATTCCCTGGCTCATGAGAGGGTTGCACAGCAGCGGCCCCAACTCTACCTGAGGTGGACGGGGGAGGGAAGCGCCCGGGGACGCCGCAGACCCGCCTCCTGAACCCTTCCCCACCCCGCAGGCGTAGAAGAGAGGTAAAGGAGGCGCACGCCATGGCCAAGAACCAACGTCAGAACCAACCCCGGGACCGGAAGAAGACGTTCTACGTCCCCGATCCTCCGTGCACGCCGAAGCCGCCCCGGGTGCCCCCGCCGCCGAGCCCGAGCAAGCCCTTCGACCGCGCCATCCCCGATCCGCGCAAGTTCTTCAAGGCGAGCCGCAGGGGCCGTCACTGAGGGCCGGAAGGAACGTCTCGGGAAGCGGCCGGGACTAGAAGGACACCTCCCAGCTCAGCGTGAGGTTGCGCTTGGGCTCCGGCCGGAAGAAGGAGGCATTGGAGAACTCGGCGTAGAGCTGGTTGGTCAGGTTCGTGAGCGCCACGCCCAGCCGGTGGGTGTGGCCTCCCTCCGTGCGGATCACCGTCACGCCGCCGCGCAGGTTCATCACGGTGAAGGAGGGGATGAGGTCGCCCAGCGGGTTGTCCTCCAGGACCACGTTCTTCTGCTCCCCGTTGTGGCGCACCTCGAAGGCCGTCCAGAAGCGGTCCGAAGGATGCGTGTACCGCATCGTCCCCGTGACCTTGCTGCTGAAGGTCTCGCCGACGGGGATCTCCTCGTCGTTCGCGTTCTCCGCGTCCTGCCACGTGTAGGAGGCGCTGGTGGAGAGCCCTGCGCCCAGGAGGACCTCGCCGCTCAGCTCCACACCCCGGAAGAGGAGCTCGTCCACGTTCGTGTTCTGGTACGCGGCCATGTTGTTGACCTTGGTCCCCAGCGGCTCGATCCGGATCCCATCGTGGATGGTGTTGCGGAAGGTGAACGCCTCCACCGACGCCCGGCTCGTCACCCAGCGCACGCCCGCATCCATGTTGATGCTGGTCTCGGGCTTGAGGTCCGGGTTGCGGACCTGGTAGCCCGACCCCTCGGGCGTGGTGCCGTCGAAGAAGCGCTCGATGAGGTTCGGGGAGCGGAACGCGCGCCCCACGGTGCCGACGATAGAGAAGCCGCGCCCCAGATCGAAGATGCCGTTCACGGCCCCGACGAAGGTGCCGTCGGTGTCGCTCACGGGCGTCTGGTCCTCAAGCCCCGTCGTGGCGAACGTCTCGGCCACGGCCCGCTGGTAGCGGCCGCCCGCGACGAAGGAGAGTCGCTCGGTCGCCTCGATCTCGCCCTGCATGAACGCGCCCAGCGTGCTGAACTCGGCCGTGGGGAGCTGCGGGCGGGTGGATGTGGTCACCCGGGGCGGTCCGAACCCGGTGATGGACGTGCGGTTGTTGTCCGTCCCGTCCGCGTGGTCCTTCACCCAGTCCGCGCCGTAGGTGAGCAGGAGGCCGCTCGCGGCCAGCTTGCGCGCCTCGGCGCGGAAGCCGGTGGTGGAGATGTCCGTGAAGTTCTTGTTCGACTGCTCCAGGAGTCCGGGCCCCATGCGGAGGCTCATGGAGAAGGTCAGCTCCCGCTCGTTGCGCTGCCGGTACGCGGTCAACTCCACCCGGTCCGCCAGCGCGGTCCCCAGCTCCTGCCCCAGGTACCCGGCGCTGAACTTGGCCCAGCTCTGGGTGGGATAGGTGATGACGATCTTGGGAGCCGTGGGGTCATAGAGCGCCGGGTCCACGCCGCCGAAGCCCGCGTCGTCCGCCGAGTATCCGGAGGCCTTCGCCCACATCGAATGCCGACCCTCCGGCTCCCAGCCCAGACGCGCGTCCCAGGAACGGTCCTCCACGCCGGTATCGAACACCTCCGTGTCCTCGCCGAGCGTGATCCCGCCGAAGGAGCCTGCCGGGGCCTCGTAGGGATCGGCGGTGCGGAGCGTGCCGCCGGCTCTCACCGTGATGTCCCCGAAGCGCCCGTACATGCGGGCGGAGCCGGTGCGCTGGGACTCCACGCCCCCGTACCGGAGCTGGCCGGTGCCGTGGAGTCCCTCGGCCCGGGGCGTGCGGGTGATGACGTTCACCACGCCGCCGATGGCGTCGGATCCGTAGAGCACCGAAGCCGGTCCCCGCACCACCTCGACGCGCTCCACCCCGGTCACGTCCACCAGGGCCGGGAGCTCACCGAAGTCCTGCTGGCGGCGGAAGCTGTTCACGCGCAGGCCGTCCTCGAGCAGGAGGATGCGCGTGCCGCGCTGGCCGCGGATCTGGGGACGCCCCTGGTTCACGCCCACGCCGATGACGTCCACGCCGGGAAGGGAGCGGAACAGGTCCGTCACGGTGTTGGGCACCTGCTGCACGAGGTCGCGCTGCTGCACCACGGACACCGGCTGCGGGATGGTGGAGACCTCCCGCACGCTGCGCGTGGCCGTGACGACGAGGGGATCCACCCGGTACACGAGGCTGTCGGGCTCGGCGGGCTTCCGGGGACCGCGCGGGGTCTGGGCGGAAAGCGAAGCGGGGAGGGCCAACAAGGCCAAGGCACAGAAGCCGGCCAGCGCCACGGAACCCGCGCGGGCTGCGCTCAAGGTCACGGTCGTCATGGTTCGAACGTCCCTTTTCTCCCGCCCGAGGGGCGGGCACCGGTGTGCGGGCAGGCGCCCACGGCGTACGACACGACCGCGAAGCTAGGCCCCGGCGAGCACCCGCGTAATTCGGGGAGCCCCGAAGGAATGGGTACGGGGTTTTACGTACGCGGCCCCCCGAGCCCGGAGCGGTGGAAAGGCCCTACGGCGCCTCTTCCAGGCCGTTCTCCACCACGAACCGCGTGAGGCCGGCCACGGTGCGGATGCGCAGCTTGGCCATGACCCGCTCCCGGTGGGTCTCCACGGTGCGGGGGCTGATGCCGAACTCCTCCGCGATCTCCCGGTTCGTGCGTCCCTTCGCCACGCGCACCAGGACCTCGCGCTCCCGCCCGGTGAGCTGATCGAGCTTGGAGCGCTGGCGCTCGCGGTCGAGCTCCTCGCGGAGCGCGACGCTGAGCTGGTGGGTGACCCGGTCCGCGAAGTACTCCCGGCCTGCCGCCACCGCCTGGACGGCGTTACGGAGCTCCGCGGGCCCCACGTCCTTGAGGATGTACCCGTCGGCACCGGCCCTCACCGCCTCCAGCACGTACTCCGGGTTGTCGTGCATGGATAGGACCAGGATCCCCATCTCGGAGCCCCGGCTGCGCAGCTCCTTGGCGACCTCCAGCCCGGTCTTCCTCGGCATGGAGATGTCGAGGAGCAGCAGGTCGGGCTGGTGGTCGGCGAGGAGGCCGAGCACCTCCTCACCATCCCCCGCCTCCGCCAGGACCTCGAGCCCGGGCATGTCCTCCAGCACGGTGCGGATACCCTGCCGAACGACGGCGTGGTCGTCGGCGATGATCACCCGGATGCGCTCGTCGCTCACGGCTCTTATCCCTCCTCCGGCTCCACGATAGGCACGCTTACCCGCACGCGCGCCCCCCCCTCCGTCCTATTCCCGAACACGAACCTGCCTCCCACACCGGTGATGCGCTCACGGATACCCGCCAGGCCGCCGCGGGTGCGGTCCAGGCCCTCGAGGTCGTCCGTGGGCAGCCCGACGCCGTCGTCGGCGACCTCGAGGATCAGATCGCCCCCTTCGGCGCGCACGTTGACCTGCACGCTCTGCGCGCGGCCGTGGCGCACCGTGTTCGCCAACCCCTCCTGCAGCGTGCGGTACAATGCGAGCTCGGCGTCGCCTCCCACCGCCGGAAGTGCAGCGGGAGCATCGAACGCGACCTGCAGCGCTCCCTCCTGGCCGAAGTCCCTGGCCAGCGCCCGGAGCGCGGAGAGCAGGCCGAGGTCGTCCAGGGCCGTGGGACGTAGGTTCCGGGTCACGCTCCGGATGCTCCGGATCCCCTCACCCACGAGCGCCTGCGCCCGATCGAATCCCCCCGCGAGGCCGCCGTCGCTCTTCTCCCGCAGGAGGCCGAGCTGCATGCTCAGCGCCGCGAGGACCTGGGCGGTCTCGTCGTGCAGCTCGCGGGAGAGGCGGTTCCGCTCCTCCTCGTGCTGACGCACCATGCGCATCTGGAGCCGCTCCAGCTCCGCGGTGCGGTCCTCCAGCGATCGGTAGAGCTCCTCGTTCTCCAGTGCCGCCCCCACCTGCTGGCCGAAGGCGAGAAGGAAGGGCGTGTCCACGGCCGTGAACGGATCCCTGGATTCGCCCACCACCACGAGCGCGCCGGCGAGGTGGTCCCCCCTCAGGATGGGGAGGGCAGCGGTGTACGGATGGGACCAGCGCGCCCGGTCCACCCCTTCCCCACCCTGGATGACCTCGGGCTGGCGGGAGGCGCGCACCTGCGCCACCGCGCGCCAGGCCAGTTCCGGGGGCTTCTCGTAGGGCCAGAGCGCGCACACGCCGGCACCGTGGACGAACGCACCGCCGCTCCCCACCGTGAGGTAGAGCGCGGAGCCGTGCACGCCCTTCAGCCCCAGGGCCCGGCGCAGCACCGCATCCGGGATCCCTTCGCCCCGACTGCCCCTCTGCTGGAGCTCGCCGGAGAGCGAGGTGAGCGTCCTGAGGCCCTGGTCCAGATCCTCGATGACGAGGAGGAGGATCCCCGCCGCCATCCCCAACTCGAAGAGCAGGTCCAGATAGTAGCCCCAGGGATTCCAGATCCCCCGGGCACGCAGGAAGGGATAGTCCAGGTGGTGCAGGGCCCAGAGCGCCAGCACCAGCGCGAGGCCGCGGGCCGTCCGCGAGCCCACCTCGCGGTGGTAGCGGAAGAACGCCCACGCGGTCCACGCCGTCGCCGCGCTGAGGAAGGCCACGGCGGGGCCGGCGGCGAGCATGAAGCTCTCCATCCGGTAGATGGCCAGGTACGACCAGACCGGAGGGAAGAGCGCGAGGGCGGCGTACCAGTGCCGCCAAACGGGCTTCCCGCGCGAGAACACGAGCGCCGCCCAGAGCAGCGCCAACGCGGTCCACCCGGTGGTGACCTGGTGCCAGTAGAGCCACCCGCTGTGGCCGGTGCGGAGGAAGGCGACGATGGCCCCCAGGCGCAGCGCGTAGATCGCCCACGCCAGAGCCCAGAGCGCGAAATACGGTTTCCTGAACCGATGGTGGAGGAAGACGCACAACCCGACGAGCCCGAGGGTGACGGCGGCCTGGAGATAGGCCGCCGCGAGCTCCGTGAGCGCCGCGCCGGGAATGGAGAGATCCATGCGCCGGAAGATCTCCGAGAGCTTCGGCGGGGGCAACGCCGCCGAGACCCCGCGCTCCGCGCGGAGGTGCGGGGGGCCCGAGCGGCTGCCGCATGAAGGGCTTTCCCCGACCCCCCTCTCAAGCCCTCCCCTACTATTTGGAAGGGCCCCGCGCGCCTAGCTTTATGGACTCTCCGGATACCCGCCGGCGGAGGGCCGAATCCCGCGCGTTCCGGGGCCCTCGCCCGAGCGACGCCGACGGCATCCAGGAGTTCGTCACCAGCGGCCGGCGGCACACTCGCTGAGGGGTGCCTCCGACCCACCTTCACACGGCAGCACGCATCCATCCCAAGGGAGCAACCATGAGCCGAGCCTTCGGCCCCCGCCGGGCTGAGTGGATCAAGGTCACGGAGCCCGGGGACCTGGGACTCTCCAAGGAGTCCCTCGCCCACCTGCAGGCCTTCGACATGGTATATCGGAGCCTGACGGCCATCCTCTTCAACTACGCCCAATCCGGACACCCGGGCGGATCCGTCTCGTCGGGGCACATCGTCACAGGCCTCCTCTTCGACGCCATGGACTACGACATCGGCGATCCGGTGCGCAGCGACGCCGACCTGATCTCCTACGCGGCCGGGCACAAGGCCACGGGGCTCTATTCCATGTGGGCGCTCCGGGACGAGGTGGCGCGGGTGGCCCGGCCGGACCTGCTGCCCAAGGCGATGAACCACCGCCTCCGCTTCGAGGATCTCCTGGGCTTCCGGCGCAATCCGCTCACCCACACGCCGCTCTTCAAGCAGTTCGGGTCCAAGGCGCTGGACGGCCATCCGACCCCCGCGACCCCGTTCGTGAAGCTCTCCACGGGCCCCTCGGGCGTCGGCGTCGGGGCCTCCCTGGGGATGGCGATCTCCCTGGTGGACTACTACGGGCAGAAGAGCGCCCCCCGGGTGCACGTCATCGAAGGTGAAGGCGGCATGACCCCCGGCCGCGTGTACGAGGCCGTGGCCGGCGCCTCGGTGGCCGGGCTCTCCAACGCCATCGTGCACGTGGACTGGAACCAGGCCTCCATCGATTCCAACCGGGTGACCCGGGAGGGCTCGAACCCGGGGGACTACGTGCAGTGGGACCCCATGGAGTTCTTCTACCTCCACGACTGGAACGTCGTCGAGGTCCCCGACGGGTTCGACTTCCCCATGGTGCTCACGGCCCAGCGCCTGGCGCTGAAGCTGGACAACGGCCAGCCCACGGCCGTGGTGTACCGCACGGAGAAGGGCTGGAACTACGGCATCACCGGCAAGAAGTCCCACGGCGCGGGCCACAAGCTCTGCAGCGACGAGTACTACGAGGCCGTCTCGCCGCTCTTCGGAAGGGGAGGCCCGGGGCTCCCCCACTGCGGCGTGGACGGGCAGCGCTGCGCGGGGGCCAAGTACAAGGACCAGGTGGAGCAGTGCTACTGGATGACGCTGCAGAGGGTCCGGTCCCTGATGGAGGACCAGTACCGCTCCATGTGCGACGACATGGCGGGGCGGCTCGCGGCCGCGAAGGACCGCCTCGACGCGAAGCACCGCCGGCCGCGGGAGGGCGCCCCGGACATCGAGCGCATCTACGCGGTGGCCGATCCCGAGACGACACCCCCCTCCCTCGCGCTCGAGCCCGGTACGAGCGTGGCGCTCCGCATCCAGCTCGGGAAGGTGCTCGGCCATTTCAACAAGGCAAGCAACGGCGCCATGTTCGTCGCCGCCGCGGACCTGCTCGACTCCACGGCGGTGTCGGGCGGGGCCAAGGGCTTCCCGGAAGGCTACTTCCACACCGAGAAGAACCCGCTCGCCCGCTCCCTCTCCATCGGGGGGATCTGCGAGGACGGGATCGCCTGCATCCTGTGCGGCGCCTCCTCGCTGGGATTCCACACCGGTGCGGGCGCCTCGTACGGGGCTTTCATCGCGCCGCTGGGGCACATCGCCACCCGCGTCCACGCCATCGCGAACCAGATGCGCCGCGACGTGGAGGGGCCGGACACCCCCTTCCGCCCGGTCATCCTCATCATGGGTCACGCAGGCATGAAGACGGGTGAGGACGGGCCCACCCACGCCGATCCGCAGGCGCTCCAGCTGTACCAGGAGAACTTCGTGCCGGGGACGGCGGTGACGCTCACCCCGTGGGAGCCCCAGGAGATCTGGCCCCTCATGGCCGCAGCGTTCCGCGCCCGGCCGGCGCTCATCGCGCCCTACGTGACCAGGCCCAACGAGACCGTCCTGGATCGGGAGGCCCTGGGACTGGCCCCGGCCTCAGCCGCGGCCGAGGGTCTGTACCGGCTTCGGGCCGCCCGGGGACGGAGGGACGGCACGCTGGTCCTCCAGGGGTCGGAGGTGGCCTACGAGTTCGTCCAGTCTGCGCTTCCCATGCTGGAGGCCGACGGGATCGAACTGGACGTCTTCTACGTGGCCAGCGTGGAGCTGTTCAATGGCCTCGCCGACGAGCGGAAGGCCGCCATCTATCCCAGCGAGCAGGCCCACGAGGCGATGGGCGTCACGGGGTTCACCTTCCCCACGCTCTACCGCTGGATCCGCTCGGATGTGGGGCTCGCCCACAGCATGCACCCCTTCATGAAGGGGCACTTCCTGGGAAGCGGCACCGGGGACATGGTGGTCTCCGAGGCCGGCATGAGCGGCGAGGGGCAGTACCGCCAGATCAAGCGGTACCTGGACGCCCTGACCCGGGCGAGGGGCAAGGGGAAGGCGTAGCTCCGGGCCGAGGGTCCCCCCAGGGGGGCGGGTGAGGGCCACGAAGGGGGGACGGGAGCACCGTCCCCCCTTCGTACGTCCATCCACCTCGCGGAGGGGATGGGCGGTGCACGCCCGCGCGGCGAGTGCGCGTTTCCGCGCACAGAAAGCGCGCGGAGTCGCGCACCCACGCGCCCGCGCCGTCTCCCCCGCACCTGGCAATGAGCCCATAACACCTTCTGTTGCATTGAGATAGGGTGATTTCTGAGAGTTGGGCACGGGCCTTGTAGATAGAAGGGGCAAACGAAGGCGCGAGGCCTTCGGGACCAACAGGAGGACAGGATGAACGCCCCGACCACGCAGATCACGACGAACCCCGGCGGAACGGTTCCCCGCACCATCGGCCTCCACGGCCGGGTGGCAGTCTTCTCCGCCATGGCCGGCGGTGTAGCGGTGGGCGGCGTGCTGGTGGCCGCCATGACGCTCGCCGGCCGGCTCAGCGGCAACGCCATCTTCTCCACCGCGACGGCCCTGTTCGCCGTCGGCGCCCTCCTCGGGCTGGTGCACGGAGCGATGCTCGGCTTCCTCGGGCGTCCAGCGGGCGTCACCCCCCGCCAGGCCGGCCACGACCTGGGCCGTGCGGCTCTTTACGTCGTCCCCGGTCTCGCCGTCTCATGGCTCGCCGCGATCTGGGTCGCCATGACGCTGGTGGCCTTCTACACCGGCCGGGTCGGCCCGCTGGCCGGCGCGGCGGTGGGGTGGCTCGCCGCCGGCACCATCCTGGCCGCGACGGTGGTCCAGGCCCTGCGGGCCCTCCGGAACGCTTACGCCCGCTGGCCTGAGCGGCGCGCCGGGACGGTCCTGGTGGCCGCGTCGTTCGCCGCCCTGCTCCTCCTCTTCCTTCCCGACCGGCCGGAGATCTGGGGGATGCGCCTGCGTCTCACCGAGGTGGGCGCGGTCCTCCTCGCGTCGCTCCTGGCCGTGTGGGTGGCCGGCCCCCTGGTGACGATGGCCCTGCGGCTCGCCCGCTCGGTTCCCTTCCCCAAGGCCATGGCCGGCCTGGGCTCCGCCCGGGTCACGGCCACCGACCTGGGCCTCGGGCTGGTGGTTGGACTGGTGGTGGGCCTCCTGGCGGTCCCCTTCGCCGGCCCCGCGTCGGCACCGGCGGCGTTCGGATCGCTGGTGGTGGAGGTCAGCCAGGCGGTGGTGAACGAGGTCCTGCTCCGGCTCTTCCTCGTGACCGCGGTGGCATGGCTCCTTCTCCGTTGGCACCGGGTGCACGTCAACGAGGCCCTGGTGGGCGCCGTCCTCGTCGCCGCCCTGATCCAGGTCGTGCTCTACGCCCCCGGCGCTGCCGCCATCGGATTCGCCTCGTGGACGGGGACCGCCCTCTTCCTGGTCATGGCCGTCGCGCTCCCGGCCACGGCGTTCGGCCTGGTCTTCTGGAAGCGCGGCTTCGCCCCTGCCCTGGTGGCGGACATGGCCGCGCTCGCGGCCATCGCCTTCCTCGCCTGATGCACCTTGGGACTCGGTTGGGCGGAGGGGCCCCGGCGACTGCCGGGGCCCCTCTCTGCGTGTCAGGCGACGCGCCGGAAGGGCCGTGCCCCGACGCGCTCCGGCCCGATCCGCGCGCCTGGTCCCGGCAGGCGCGCGATAACGCGCGGAACGTCCTTCCCGGTGCGCTCACCGCGTGCTATGCTGTTCATGGATCTCGCAGGACCGCTTCTCCGCGTGGTCGCCGCTCCGGAGGCGGCTCCACATGAGCTGGGTACGGCGCGCTCGGTCACTCCCGGTGCGCGGGAAGCTGCTGCTCACCGTCCTCGGTGCGGCCGTGGCGGCCCTCGGCGCCTCCACATACCTCTCCTTCCGGTACTGGGAGAACGAGGCGCTCGCCTCGGCGCAGCGCCAGGCGCTGCTCGCCGCGGCGTCCACCCAGGCCACCCTGGAATCGGCCATCCGCCTCGGGAAGCTGGCGCCTGCGCACCACGCCCTCACCCGGCTACGCGAGGAAGCCGACGTCACGCTGGCCAGGGTGTACGGTCCGGATGGGCGCATCCTCCTGTCCGCCGACGCCTACGAGGAGGGAACCCGGGCCGGTGCGGTGTTCATCCCCGACGCCGCGGAGCTCCCCCGCTCCGGGATCGTGAGGGCGTCCGCGGACAGGGAGGCGGTGCGCGCCTACCTGCCGGTTGCCATCCCCGAGGCCGGCGTGCTGGAGGTCGAGTTCTCCGTGGCGCCCACCATGGCCGCCATGGAGCGGGGCGCGCGCCTGGGGATGGGGCTCATGGCCGTGTCCCTCCTGGCCGTGGGGATCGTCGTGGTCACCATGTTCGAGCGGGAGGTCGTCGCGCCCCTGCACCGCATGGACGTGCTCCTGCGCGCCAGCGCGGACCGCCGCGGGGCCGACGCTCCCCGCGACGAGCTGCACAACCTCGAGCGGTCGGTGGCGCAGCTCCTCGAGAAGGAGCGCGCCGTGCAGGCTCAGGCGGTGGACCAGGGACGGCAGCTGGCGGCGCGGGAAGGGCTGGCCCAGGTGGGCGAGCTCGCGGCGGAGATGGCGCACGAGTTCAAACGCCCCCTCGCCTCCATCCGCACCGCGATGTCCGTCCTCCAGCAGGAGTACGAGCTGGACGACGGGGGCCGGGAGGTGCTCAAGGCGGTGGACGGCCAGCTGGAGCGCCTCCACGAGACCATGCAGGACCTGTTCTCCCTGGCGAAGCCGCTCGTCATGGAGGAAGGCGCGGTGGAAATCGCCGAGGTCCTGAACGAGGCCCTCTCCGAGCTCGTGGGCACGCCCGGGATCGAGAAGGTCGAGGTGCACCGGGCGTACGCGCCCGGCGGGATCCACGTCCCCGGGGACGGCCGGAGGCTCCGCCAGGCGTTCCTCAACGTCATGGCCAACGGCGTGGAGGCCATGACCCCGGAGGGCGGCCACCTTACGCTGGCCATGCAGGCGCTCCCCGGCCCGTCGGTGGAGGTGTCCATCACAGACACGGGATACGGGCTCGAACCCGACCAGGTTCAGAAGGCGCTCAGCCCCTTCTACTCCACCAAGCCGCTGGGGACGGGCCTGGGGCTCCCGCTCGTCGCCAGGATCGTAGCGGCGCACGGGGGCGGGCTGGCCATCGAGAGCCGCCCGAAGCGTGGGACCACGGTGCGCATCACCCTGCCCGTCGTGGCCAGTCCCGGCGCCGGGAGGGCATGAGATGCCCGAGCGCATCCTCCTGGTCGACGACGACGACCTCATCCGGACGGTGGTGGCCGAGCGCCTCAAGCGCAGGGGTTACGAGGTCACGGCGGCGCGCTGCCTGGCGGACGCGCGCAGCGCCCTGAAGGGGAGCTTCTTCCCCGACGCCGCGCTCCTGGACATCCGGCTCCCGGACGGGAACGGCACCGAGCTCCTGGAGGAGCTCACCTCGGAGGACGACATCCC
Source organism: Longimicrobiales bacterium (assembly GCA_035477395.1). Classification (GTDB taxonomy): domain Bacteria; phylum Gemmatimonadota; class Gemmatimonadetes; order Longimicrobiales; family Gaopeijiaceae; genus SZUA-318. The sequence goes on along the minus strand of DATIKQ010000066.1, from coordinate 25,263 downwards.
CTGCATCATGATCACCGCCCACGCCACCATCGAGTCGGCGGTGGAGGCGCTGAAGAAGGGCGCCGAGGACTACCTCGAGAAACCGTTCTCCCTGGATCGGCTCGAGGCCACGCTGGAGGCGACGCTGGAGCGGACCCGCCTGCGCCGGGAAGTGCGCGCGCTGCGGCGTGCCGGGGGCGTGCGCGGGAACGTCATCGGGTCGAGCCCCGCCATGCGGCAGGTCCTCAACCTCATCGAGCGCATCGCGCCGGCGGACACGGCGACGGTCCTCCTCCTGGGGGAGACGGGCACGGGGAAGGGGCTCGTGTCCCGGCTCATCCACGACCTGAGCCCACGCGCCGACCGCCCCTTCGTCCACGTGACCTGCTCGGCGCTGGCCGAGTCACTCATGGAGTCGGAGCTCTTCGGCCACGAGAAGGGAGCGTTCACGGACGCACGCACGCTCAAGCGTGGGCTGGTGGAGGTGGCGCACGGCGGCACGCTCTTCCTGGACGAGATCGGCGAGCTCTCCATCGGGGTGCAGAGCAAGCTGCTGGGCTTCATCGAGGACAAGACCTTCCGCCGCGTGGGGGGTACGGACGATCTCAAGGTGGACGTGCGGGTGATCGCGGCCACCAACCGTCGGCTGGAGGACGAGGTGGCCGCCGGACGGTTCCGGGAGGACCTCTTCTACCGGCTCCGCGTGCTCCCCATCGAGCTCCCGCCCCTCCGCCATCGGACCTCCGACATCCCCCTGCTCGCGGCGTCCTTCGTGGACCGCTTCAACCGGGAATTCGGGAAGAAGGTGAAGGGGCTCACCGAGGAGGCGCGCGCGCTCCTGGATGCGTATCCCTGGCCAGGCAACGTCCGGGAGGTCTGCAATGTGGTGGAGCGTGCCGTGCTCCTCACCGAGGGGGACCAGATCGACGTGGACTCCCTCCCGCCCGAGGTGCGGAACCGGCGAGCGGAAGGGGAGTCACGCTCCGGCTCCTTCTCGCTGGGACCCGCCGGTCTGGACATGGAGAAGCTCGAGCACGACCTGCTCATGGAGGCGCTGCGCGTGGCCGAAGGAAACCGCACGGAAGCCGGCCGGCTCCTCGGGTTGAGCCGCCATCAGATCCGAAACCGACTGAAGAAGTACGGAGTCGAAGAATCGTGAGACGACCCGACCGCGCCCGGAGCTTCCCGGGACTCGTCCTCCTGACCTTCTTGGCCATCCTGGCCGTCGCGGCGGCGGCGCCACCGGCCTGGGCGCAGACGCCGCGGCCCTCGTGCGAGTCCTGCCACGGCGAGCTGGAATTCCTGCGGCAGCACACGGAGAGCCTGGGGGACGCGAGGGCCCTCCTCGCCCCGGCAGCGGTCCTCGCGACCTCGGCCCACGGCGCCATGACGTGCGCGGACTGCCACGACGGCTTCCGTCGCTTCCCCCACCCGGAGACGTCCACCACCAAGCCGTGCGCCTCCTGCCACGAGGACATGGCAGCCAAGTGGGAGGAGGGCATGCATGGCCTGGACGGCGCCGCCGAGTGCCGCGACTGCCACGGCACCCACGACGTGCTCGGCAAAGCGGCGCGAGCCACACCCGAGGGGATTCAGGCGATGCGCGCCGCGTGCGCTGCGTGCCACTACGCGCCGGGGATCCCCGAGTCGGACCCCCACGTGGACTCGGTGTCGTGCGCGGGGTGCCACGAGCCCCACGCCACCCTCCCCGCCGAGGACGAGCGCTCCACCACCCACGTGCTCAACCAGTCGGCGACTTGCGGGGCGTGCCACACGGACCAGGCCGCGGCGTGGAATGACGACGTGCACGCCGGCGCAGTACCCCGGCTCGGGACGCCGGGCGGCGAGCTTCCCGAGGGCATCTCCAGCGGCGAGGCCCCCGCGTGCACGGGGTGCCACGGGTCCCACGACATCGTGCGGCCCGACGATGCCCGGTTCCGCGGCGAGATGGTCGAGAGCTGCGCTCACTGCCACGAGCACTACCGGGAGAGCTTCGCCGACTCCTACCACGGCCAGGCTGCGACGCTGGGCTCCCAGGCCGTGGCGACCTGCCACGATTGCCACGGATCCCACGGCGTCCATCCCGCGTCGGATCCCCGCTCCACGGTGCATGAGGCCAACGTCCTCGGGACGTGCCAGGCGTGCCACGAGGGCGCCACGCCCGGGTTCGCCCTCTTCCAGCCCCACGCCGACCACAACGACCGGGAGCGATACCCGTTCGTGTACTGGTCGTACCACCTCATGACGGCACTCCTGGTGGGCACGTTCGCGCTCTTCGGCATCCACACCGTGCTCTGGGTGGCCCGGCTGAGCATCGACGCGATCCGGGGCGGCTCCCCCCACTCCCACCACGACCTCGGAGGCTGAGCCATGACCGTGCAGCCGCCTCGGCCTCCCCTGGCCATGGATGCCGCGCAGCGGGGCGAGGGGCCCTTCGTCTGGCGCTTCTCCCTGTATCACCGGCTGACCCACGCCACGCTCATCGTGTCGTTCTTCATCCTGGTCATCACCGGGCTCCCCCTCCGCTTCAGCGAGGCGTTCTGGGCCGCGCCGCTCATGGCGCTCCTCGGAGGAGTGGAGATGGCCGGTCTCCTCCACCGCTTCGGCGCCGTCCTGACCTTCGGCTACTTCGGCGCCCACCTCGTGTTCCTGGTGCGCAAGCTGGCCTCGGCGCCCGACCCCATGAAGCTGCTCTGGGGGCCCGACTCCCTCGTGCCCCAGCCCCGGGACGTCCTGGACATCCTGGACCAGACCCGCTGGTACTTCGGCAAGGGCCCCCGCCCCCGTTTCGGACGGTGGAGCTACATGGAGAAGTTCGACTACTTCGCCGTGTTCTGGGGCGTCGGCATCATCGGAGGTTCGGGGCTCATGCTCTGGTTCCCCGAGTTCTTCGCCCGCTTCGTGCCGGGGTGGGTCTTCAACGTCGCCACCATCGTGCACGCGGACGAAGCGTTGCTGGCGTCGGGCTTCATCTTCACCATCCACTTCTTCCACGTGCACTTCAGGCCCGAGAAATTCCCCCTGGACGCCGTGATGTTCACGGGAAGGGCCACCAAGGCCTACATGGAGGAGGAGCACCCTCTGGTCCTCGACCAGATCCTCGCGCACGAGTCGGAGCCCCACTCCCTGGACCAGATCACCGACAGGCCCGCACCGCCCCCGACCCGAACCGCCTCGCTCGTGGCCGCGGGCTTCGGACTCCTGGCCGTTGCGGTCGGCCTGTCCCTCACCGGGATGATCGTATGGGCCGTCCTTCTGTCCTGACGCTGGCCGCGCTCGCGGTCCTCGCTTGCGAGCCTGCGCCCCGGACGGAAGCCGCCGGGGACCCCCACGCGGGCATGGCCTGCGCCGAATGCCACAACGGCGCCCTCGCGGACCGCACCCAGCCGGCCGTGCCCCGCGCGTCGTGCGTCGCGTCGGGATGCCATGCCGAGTCCGTGCCGGACAAGGTGATGCTGGCCACGGTGACCTTCACCCATGCGGGTCACGGAGCCTCGGGGAGCCTGCCGGTGGACTGTGCCGGGTGCCATGTCCACAGGGCGGGCGGCGAGCCCCTGCACGCCGGCTCTGACGCGTGCGGACTCTGCCACGAGGATGCCCTCGCCGGCCGGCGCGGCGAGGACTGTCGTTACTGCCACTCGGCGCCGAACCACGTGGGGATCACGAGCCAGGGCGTGGCGATCCCCCACCGGGGGCTCCCCTGGATCGAGGGGGGCTGCATGCGCTGCCACTACGCCGTCACCCTCCCCGCCCACGACGTGCCTCTGGGACGGTGCGCAGCGTGCCATGACGACGTGGAGCGGATCACGGCGTCGGGGATCGGGAAGGACCTCCACCCGGACCACACGGGGCTGGCCTGCGGGTCGTGCCACGAGCGCGACAACCATCGCATCCAGGCGATGAGCTCCGCGGTGAACCTGGAGTGCGGGGCCTGCCACAGCAACGAGCATGGCGTGGAGGTGCGCGAGGTCGGCCTCGCCGTGGGCACTTGCAATGCGTGCCACGGGGGAGTCCACGCCGGCCCCCAGCAGGTCCTCCTGGGGACCCTGCCCGACGCGGAGGCCGCTCTGCCGTCCCAGCATTTCATGGATGGCGTCACGTGCGCGTCGTGCCACATCGCGCCTGACGATGCGGACCCCACCGTACTCTCGGGCACCGCGCAGGCGTGCGTGCAGTGCCACCGCAGCGAGTACACGAAGGTGCTGACCTGGTGGAACCAGGGACTCGAGGAGCGTATCCGCCTCGTGGATCGCTACCTCTCGGGTGCCGAGGGCGCCGTGGCGGGACTCGCGTCGGACGACCCGGCGCCCCGGGCGGCGGCGCGGGCACGGAGGCTGCTAGAGACCATCCGTGCGGCGGGCGGGCAGCACAACCTGCCCCTTGCCCACCGGACCTTCGAGGACGCGGTGGCGGGCGCGAGGGAGGCGTATCGCCTGGCAGGCGCAGGTGTGCCGAGCGCCCCCGACCTGGGCCGGGCGCCTCACCAGGGAATCTGCGCGTTCTGCCACTACCAGCTCGGAGGGCCCGGGTTCTCCGAGACGATGGACGACGCGTTCCATCGGGAGGTGCTGAAGGCGGGCGGCTGACGGGAGGTCGGCGGCCCTGAGTACCGTGCGGGCCTCGGGAGGGGCAGGACACCCCCCTTCGGGGGCCGTTTCACTGCGCACGCTTCGCGTGCGACCCCCGCTCAGGGGGGCGCCCTGCCCCTCCCATGCCCACGGGTCGAGGGCCGCCTACTTCACGGCAGCAGCACGACCTTGGCCCACCCTTCTTCGCGGGCGGCGAAGCGGCGGTAGGCTTCGACTCCCTGGGAGAGGGGCAGGCGGTGCGAGATGAGCGTCGAGATGAGCGCCTGGTCGCGCGCCGCCACCTCGAGGGATGCGGGCATGTAGTGGCGAGCGGAGCAACGGCCCGAGGCATAACGGAGGTTCCGGTCGTAGATCTCCCCGGGGGAGAGCGCGAGGTGGGGCTCCACGTGCACCCCCACCGCCGCCAGCCTCCCTCCCAGGCGTAGGAGATCCGCCGCCTGCCGCGTGGACTCGGGTGAGCCCACGGCCTCGATGGCGGCGTCGGCGCCCCGGCCCTCGGAGCGCTCCCGCACCCGAGCCAGCGTCTCGGGGCCGCCCTGCCCCGCGGGCGTGGCACCGAAGCGCGCGGCCATCTCCACGCGCGAGGGGACCGGATCCACGGCCATCACCTCACGTGCACCACGCCCCAGCGCCGCACGGATGGACAGGAGCCCCACGGGACCACACCCCACCACGACCACGAGGTCGCCTGGCGACACGTCGGCCAGGTCCACGGCGAACGCCGCGGTGGAGAGGATGTCCCCGGCCAGGAGCGCGACGGCGTCGTCCATCCCCTCCGGGACGCGCACGAGCGTGCCGTCGGCCAGGGGAACGCGCACCAGCTCGGCCTGGGCGCCCTGGAGCCCCCGGCCCCCCTGGACCCAACCGAAGAGCTGTCCGCGCACGCACCGGGCCGTGAGCCCGCGCCGGCAGTAGAAGCAGGTGCCGCAGCTGGTGCTGAAGGGCGCCACGACCCGGTCACCCACGCGGAAGCCCTGCACGTCGGCGCCGGCCTCCACGATGTCGCCGAGGAGCTCGTGCCCCATGACCGTGCCCGGATCCAGGCCCCGCTCGCGGCCGAAGTAGGGGTGGAGGTCGGAGCCGCAGATCCCGGCGACGCGCACGCGCACGACGACGTCGCCAGGCTCGAGGATGCACGGGTCGGGAACGCGTTCGTAGGCCAGGCGCTCGACGTCCTGGAAGGTGATGGCATTCATGCAGGGAAGATACTACCGGCCCCACCACCATGGCCCGGGGGATCCGGACAGCCGCTTACTTCCTTGCGCTCCTCCGGACTTTCGGTCTATGTTCGGGCCATGCACATCCCCTACGTCGAGCTCCACTGCCACTCGGGCTTCTCCTTCCTGGACGGAGCGTCCCACCCCGAGGAGCTGGTCCTCCGGGCCGCGGAGCTCGGCTACCCTGCCCTGGCCCTGACGGACCACAACGGGCTCTACGGCTCCATGGAGTTCGCGCACGCGGCCCTAAGCGCGGGAATCCGCCCCATCACGGGCGCCGAGGTGACGCTCCGGGCGTGCTTCCCCGGCCGGGAGGAGCCGGAGGGGGGGCACCACGTGACGCTCCTGGCCGAGACCCCGAGGGGATACGCCAACCTGTGCCGCCTCCTCACCCAGGCGCACATGGAGTCCCCCCGGGAGGACGCACGCCTCCCCCTCCCCGCCCTCCTCGGCCGGTCCGAGGGGCTCATCCTCCTCACCGGATGCCGCCGGAGCCCGGTGTGGGCGGCGCTCCAGTCGTCGACGGCCGACGCCGAGGCCTTCACCCGCCTCCTGGTCCAGGCCTTCGGAGCGGGGAGCGTCTTCGTGGAGCTCCAGGACAACGCTGTGAAGGGCGATTCCCAGCGGAACCGGGCCCTGGCCCGCCTGGCGGGACGGATGGGGCTGGGCGTGGTGGCCACCGGAGACGTCCATTACCACCGCCCGGAGCGCTCGCGCCTCCAGGACGTGCTGGTCGCCATCCGGAGCCGCACGACGCTGGACGGAGCCCACGCCATGCGGCGGGGAAACCGCCTCTTCCACCTCCCCGAGCCGTGGGAGATGCGCCATCGCTTCCGCACCCGCCCCGAGGCGCTCACCAACTCGGTGCTCATCGCCGAGCGGTGCGGCGCCTTCGACCTCACCGAGGACCTGGGCTACGAGTTCCCCGACTTCGAGGGATCGGCGCGGAGCGGAGCCCTGGAGACGCTGGCCGCCCTCTGCCTGGATGGGATCTCACGGAAGTACGAGGCGGGAAGCCGGGAGGAGCGCGACGCCGAAGCGCGCCTCCACACCGAGCTCAGGCTGGTGGACCTCCACGGGCTGGCGGGCTTCTTCCTGGTCTACCGGGACATCCTGGAGCTCGCCCGGGACGTGGCCCGCCAGACACGGGGGAACTCGCCCCGGGCGCGGGCCGGGCTCCCTCCGGGGCGCGGGCGGGGCTCGTCGGTCTCATCCATCATCTGCTACCTCATCGGCCTCTCCCACATCGACCCGGTGAAGAACGACCTCTTCCTGGGCCGCTTCCTCAACGAGGCGCTCCGGAGCGTCCCGGACATCGACCTCGACTTCCCGCGGGATATCCGCGAGAAGCTCATCCTCAGGGTCTACGAGAAGTACGGGCACGAGCACACCGCCCTCGTGTGCACCTTCCCCACCTACCACCTCCGCTCGACGGTACGGGAGATCGGCAAGGTGCTGGACCTCCCCACCGGAGAGCTGGAGAAGCTGGCCAAGCTGGCCGAGCACCGCTCGGCGTCGGGGCTGGCCGACGAGATCGCCGCGCTCCCGGAGTTCAAGGAGCGCGCCGATGCCCCCCTCTGGAAGATGCTGGGCGAGCTCGCCGAGGACGTGGCCGGACTCCCCCGCCACGTCTCCCAGCACGTGGGGGGGATGATCATCTCCAGCCGCCCCCTGGTGGAGATCGTCCCCCTGGAGCCCGCCGCCTGGGAGGGGCGGGTGCTCTGCCAGTGGGACAAGGACTCGTGCGAGGATGCGGGCTTCATCAAGATCGACTTCCTGGCGCTTGGGATGCTCTCCCTCGTGGAGGACGCTGCCGACCTCATCGCCGTGCGCACGGGGGAGGCCCCCGACCTCTCCCGCATCGACTTCCAGGACGAAGCGGTCTTCGACCGGATCTGCTCCGGCGACACGGTGGGGCTCTTCCAGGTGGAGAGCCGGGCCCAGATCCAGATGATCCGCCGCACGCGCCCGCGGAACCTGGAGGAGCTGGCCATCCAGGTGGCGCTGGTGCGCCCCGGCCCCATCGTGGGGGGAGCCGTGAACCCGTACGTGCGCCGCCGGGAGATGCTCCGGGAGAACCCGTCGTTCCGCGTTCCCTACCCGCATCCCCTCCTGGAGAAGCCCCTGGCCGAGACGCTGGGGGTCGTCATCTACCAGGACCAGGTTCTCACGGTGAGCCAGGCGCTCGCGGGCTTCTCCGACGGCCAGGCCGAGTCGCTCCGGCGGGCCATGAGCCGCAAGCGCTCCAAGGAGGCGATGCAGGCCCACTGGGAAGCGTTCCGCTCCGGGGCCGCGGCCAACGGGGTGGACGAGACCACGGCCCGGGAGGTCTTCCAGCAGGTCACAGCGTTCAGCGAGTTCGGCTTCCCCAAGTCCCACGCCGCCGCCTTCGGCCTCCTGGCGTACCAGTCGGCGTGGCTGCGCCACCACCACCCGCTGGAGTACTACGTGGCGCTCTTCAACAACCAGCCCATGGGGTTCTACTCGCTGGACGCCCTGGGGCGGGACGCACGGCGGAACGGGATCCGCACCCTCCTCCCCGACGTGAACCGGAGCGGCGTGTCGTGCACCGCCGAGGGAGACGACCTGCGCATCGGTCTGGGCTTCGTCCGGGGGTGGGGGGCCGAGATCGCCGAGCGGGTGGCGGCGGAGCGGGAGCGGCGGGGGCCGTTCACTTCGCTGGCCGACTTCCTGCGGCGGACCCCGGCGGCGCTGAAGCGACCGGCGGTGGAGAACCTGATCTGGGTGGGCGGGCTCGAGGAGTTGGGCCTCACCCGCCGGGAGCTCCTCTGGCAGGCAGGGTTCTGGCTGGGCCCGGAGTCCGACGCCGACCGGGGCGGGGGACGGGACGACCACGCCCAGACCGAGCTTCCCCTGGACGATCCGTACGCCGGGCTCGCGTTCCCGGAGCTGGGGCCTGCGGATCGGATGGTGGCCGAGTACCGCATGCTCCACTTCTCGGCTGCGCTCCACCCCCTCTCCCTCCTCAAGGGCCAGCTCCCTCAGGGGACCGTCACGTCCGACCGCCTCGTCCACCTTCCGCAGCACGCCACGGTCCAGGTCGCCGGGCTGGTCACGGCCCGGCAAAGACCTGGAACGGCAAAGGGCTATGTCTTCCTCCTGATGGAGGACGAGGCCGGCACCGTGAACGTCATCGTCAAGCCCGACGTCTACGAGCGGGACAAGCACGCCGTCCGCCTGGAGCCTTTCGTGGCGGTGCGGGGCCGCCTCCAGAAGGACGGGGCCAGCCTCAACGTCATCGCCGAAGAGGTCCGGGCGCTGCGGGTCGGGCACCCGTCCAAGGCAGGCAGCGCCCCGGTGCGGCACTCCAGTCGCACCGACACCGACGAGTTCCACTCCTCCCTTCCCGGGACGCTGGAGTACTGGGCGGATCCGGGCTGGCCGGGCGCCACGCCCTTCCGCTACCTCACGGCGCTCCGCCAGAGCCCGCCGGGGATCAGGAGCTTCGGGTGAGGGGGGCGCGCGAAAACCCTTGCCAGGACGCGCTTCCAGGCGCAGAGATGAGCCCGGGACGGCGCACGCCGTCCCGACGCTCTCCCCCCGGAGGTGCACATGGCAAATCTCGCCAAGGCATTCGTGGCCCTCGCGGCCCTGGCCTTCATTCTCGCAGTCTTGACCGCCCTCACCGGCCCCATCCTGGTGGGAGCCGAGGCCTACTCGCACGCTGCGAACAACCTCGCCCTGCTGGCGCTCTGCCTCTTCCTCGGCTTCAAGGAAGGGCGCGCGGCGTAACGAGCCCCAGAGTCCGCCGGTGAACCCCGGGGGACGTCACCCCCCCGGGAGCAGATCCACGAGGAACGGTCCGGCCGAGAACCCCAGGGGCACGCCCTGCACGCCCCCCTCCACAGCCCTCATGGACGCCGCGAACCCTGGCGCTTCCCGGAGAGCCAGGGTCGCCGTGCCAAGGCGGAAGGTGGCCGCTTCCTCGGGGCTCGCGGCCAGGTCTCTCAGGAGTTGGAGGAACGCGAAGCGCGCGAACGGATCTTCAGGGAGCGCTACCGCGCCCCCGCTCACCGGCACGGGGACCTTTCCGGCTCCGGCACGTACCTCCAGCGTCCTCAGGTCCACCGCGTCACCGGTGCCGGCCAGGGAGACCCGGAGCCCGGTTCCCCTGGTGGCGGAGGTCCGGCGGGCCTGACGCCCGTCCACGATCACCATGCCGGAAGCACCCAGCACCCGGGCCTGGTCCCCGTCCACTACCAGAGCCGTGTTCTCGTCGATCCCGAAGCCCACGGGGACGCTGTCGATGGCCAGCACGGCCACCAGGAGCCTCCCGATGCGGCCCCGGGCGAGGAAGTGCTGGTCCAGGAGGGCCTCCTCGTAGAAGCCCATGCCCGGCTCGATGGTGACCCCCCGCTCCCCTTCCTCGTCCTGGGAGGGACCAGCCACCGCGATGCCCGCCTCCAACGCTCCGACGCTGCTCCCGCCGGAGATCATGACGCCGCTCATCATGGCGGCGCCGGCGCTGGACCCGGAGACCACGGCGCCCTCGCGCCAGCGGCGCATCAGGGCACGGTACGCATCGGTCTGCCGCCCCTGGGGCAGGAAGACGTCGAGGACGCGGCTCTGCACTCCGCCGGTGAAGAAGTAGCCCGAGCAGCGGGCGACCTCGGCGGCCATGGCCGGATCGTCGGCCTTGGCCGGATCCTGCGTGGAGAGGAGGACCCCCACGACCTTCCCCTCGCCGGCGTACCCGCTGATGGTCTCCACCGCCGAAGCCATGGAAGCCACCGGGTCCTCACCCGCCGTGGGGACCACGCAGAGGGGCCCGTCGCCGTGGCGCCCCTCGACGATGGCGCCGTAGACCTCGGCGTTGCCCCGTGCGAGGGCTCCGCCGACGATGACCAGCCTGCCGGGCGCCGCCTGGGCGACCGCGCCGGTGCCGGCCGCGAGCACCGCCGCCAGCGCGAACAAGCCGGCCCGGCCGGCGCAAGCCTTCCTCCGGGCGCTCATCCGCGGGGCCAGAAGTTGTTGGTGCGGTCGACGTCGGGCGCCCTCGCCAGCGGATCCACATCCACCCTCGTGACCGAGCCCGCTGAGGCGGGAACCGGGATCTCCACCCATCGTTTGCCCTCCAGCCAATGTGACACGGGTACGTCGTGGTCGATGACACCGCCTGCCGACGTGGTGATGCGCACCTTCACCGGGAAGGGCGCGAATCCGCGGTTGGCGACACGCACCACCGTCCCGCTCCCGGTGGTGGCGAGCGCGCTCACGGCATCGAAATCCACCGTCCACGTCTCGTAATAGAAGGAAGTCCAGAACCAGTCCAGGTCCTCGCCGGCGAACCGCTCGAACGTGTTGAAGAAGTCCCAGGGGGTCGGGTGCTTGTAGGCCCACTCGGCGATGAACGTCCGGTAGGCCTCCTCCCACTTCGCCCACCCCATGATGTCGCGCAACGCCACCATGAGCGTCGCCGGCTTGCTGTACGAGGCGATCCCGTAGCCCGGCCCGGGCTCGTACCAGTCCCCGTGCCTCATGAGGGGCTGCTCCAGGCCCGCGGCCGCCACCTCGAAGTAGGCCTGGGCGTCGATGCGGTGATGGTCCACGCCCGGCCACAGGGCCATCTTGCTCACCCCCTCCAGGAACGTGGTGGACCCTTCGTCGATCCACGCGTTCCGGGTCTCGTTGGCGCCCACGATCATGGGGATCCAATTGTGGCCCAGTTCGTGGGAGGTGACGCTGAACAGCGCCTGCGGCTCCGCCCCCTCGTAGGGCCCGATGAGGGTGAGCATGGGGAACTCCATCCCGCCCCCGATGATGTCCGCACCCTCCACGGACGTCATGTGCAGCCACGGGTAGGACAGGCCCGTGAAGCGGGAGTGGTGCTCGATGGACTGCTTCGCCTGGAGCCACTGCCCCTCCCACAGGGGGGCCCGGGACTCACGCCAGAAGGAGTGGATGAGCACCCGGTCGTCGGTCCCGTCCCCGTTCCGGTCCGGCACCACGGCGGAGGTCGCGTCCCAACGCTGCACGTTCGAGGTGGTCCACGCGAAGTCCCTCACCGAGTCCGCCTCGAAGCGGTACGTCAGCCATCCGTCGACCCCCGGAAGGGTGACCCGGCCCGTGCGGAGGTCCGCCTCGGTGGCGACTTCCACCTTGTCGTCCGACGACGCGGCCTGTTCCAGGCGGGCGAGGGTCGCGGGGGTGTAGACCTCCTCACCGTTCACAAGCCGCCCCGTGGCCATCACCGTCCACCCCGCCGGCACGCTCAGCGTGGCGCGGTAGCTGCCGAAGCTGTCGTAGAACTCGGCGTTGGAGAGGTACGGCTCGGCGTCCCACCCGCGCAGGTCGTCGAAGACGGCCATCTTGGGGAACCAGTACGCCACGAAGTACATCTCGTGGTTGGAGTGGCCCATCCTCCCCGACCCGTTCTGGGGGAGGGTCGTGGTCCACGCGAAGGAGAGGGCCGCCGTGTCGCCGGGGGCCAACGGTTCCAGGAGCCGCACGGTCATGACCGTCCCCTCGACGCTGTAGCCGGCGCCCGCGCGCAGGTCACCGGCCTCCAGCACCACCCCTCCCACCGAGACCTTGGACAACTCGATGCCGCCGGTGACCTCCTGCGGCGAGTTCCTGGGCGCGCCCTGCTTGTGGAGGTTCTGGTACAGGTGGAGGACCAACAGGCGGAGCGGCAGCGGGCTCCTGTTCACGTAGAGGATATCCGCCTGACCCCCGAGACGGGCGGTGGCGGGATCGATGCGTGCGCGGAGGTCGTAGCTGACCCCATTGGTCCAGTAGGATGGGCCGGGCTTCCCCGTCGTCGTCCGGGAGCCTCGCCGCACCGCGGCGTCGAAGTAGGCCGGGGTGACCACGGGGGCGGGCACCGGTCCCCCGGACCCCGGGCCGGCGACCGCCGAAGTTCCTTGGGCCCGCACCGCCCCTCCCGGGAGGAGCGCCGCGGCCACGGCGGCCACCATGACCGCACCGACCCACGCCGACCGCTCCCGCGCCTCGACCGATCCCATCCCGATACGACCCCTCCTCCGCCCTTCCGTCATGGATTCCGCTCCAGGTAGAACCGCACGCCCGCGTAGTCGGTGGCGGCGGCGAACAGGTTGAAATAGCGCTCCACCTCGTCCTTCCCCACGTACTGAGCCATCTCTTCGCGCACCTCCCGGTCGTAGCGAAGCTGGTCCTCCGCCGCGTCTCCGCTCGCCATGGCGCCGCGGACCCGGGCTTCCAGCTCCGCCAGCTTCCGGCGCATCTGGTCCACCCGGTCCGGCACCGACCCGTGCAGGCCGAAGTGGGTCGGCCCGACCCGCTCCGGTGCTACCGCGAGGATGGCCTCCAGGGTCCGCCCCCAGGCCCGCAGGTCCACCGCGGGCGGAGGCGTGGTGGGCTGGGTCGGGGCACGGCGCCCGAGCACGAGCCCGAGGGAGTCCCCGGCGAAGAGTGTGCCCTCCCCCTCGTGGAGGTACGCCAGGTGGTGCGCGATGTGGCCGGGCGTGGGAAGGACGCGAAGGCCCGGCCACGGCCCCGCGTCGCCCGCGTGCCACGGCCGGATGCGGGGGGCCGGTACCGGCCGCACCTCGCCCCAGAGCCGGTCGTGGGCCTCGCCGAACGTGCGCCGGGTGCTCGCCACGAGGCGCGCCGGGTCCACCATGTGGGGCGCCCCGTCGGCGTGGATGTGCACCACCGCGTCGGGGAACACCTGCAGGAGGTGTCCCGTGGCGCCGGCGTGATCCAGATGCACGTGGGTGAGAACCACGTGGCGCAGGTCGTGGGGGCCCACGCCCAACCGGGCCAGGCCGCCCAGGAGCGCGGTAAGGGAGGTGGACGGTCCCGGATCCACGACGGTGGGCTCGGGCTCCAGGACGATGTACGAGGCGATGGCACCGGGCAGTTCCAGGTGCTCCAGGTCCAGGCAGACGATGCTGCTCACCGGGTCCACTCCTTCCGGAAGGTCATGCGCCGGGAACACGAAGGGGGCGCCCCAGCAGGAGCGCCCCCCCCGGAATGCCGGCCAGGGTGGCTCACTTGCGCTCGGACATCGGCACGAAGTCGCGGGTGTCCGCCCCCAGATACACCTGCCGTGGGCGTGCGATCTTCTGTTCGTCGTCCAGGAGGAGCTCCTCCCACTGGGCGAGCCATCCGACGGTGCGCGGGATGGCGAAGAGCACCGGGAACATCTCCACCGGAAATCCCATGGCCTCGTAGATGATCCCCGAATAGAAGTCCACGTTGGGATAGAGGTTCCGCTGGACGAAATAGTCTTCGTCCAGGGCGATGCGCTCAAGCTCGAGGGCGATGTCCAGAAGCGGGTTCCGCCCGGTCACGTCGAACACTTCGTCAGCGGTGCGCTTGATGATGTTGGCGCGCGGGTCGTACGACTTGTACACCCGGTGCCCGAAGCCCATGAGCTTCTCTTCCTTGTTCTTCACCTTCTCGATGAAGGTCGGGATGTTCTTCACGTCGCCGATCTTCGTGAGCATGCGCAGCACGGCCTCGTTGGCACCGCCGTGGAGCGGCCCGTAGAGGGCGGCCATGGCCCCCGCCAGCGCCGAGTAGGGGTCGGCCTGCGACGACCCGATCACGCGCATGGTCGTGGTGGAGCAGTTCTGCTCGTGGTCGGCGTGAAGGATGAAGAGGATGTCCAGCGCGCGCTCGAGGACCGGGTTCGGCTTGTACTTCGACCCGATCCGGAAGAGCATGTTCAGGAAGTTCCCGGTGTAGGAGAACTCGTTCTCCGGATACACGTACGGGAGGCCGCGGTGGTGACGGTAGCAGAACGCCGCCAGCGTGGGCATCTTGGCCACGAGCCGGGTGATCTGCGCCCACCGGTTCCCGGCGTCCGTGACGTTCTTGGCTTCGGGGTAGAACGTGGACAGCGCCGCGACGCCGCTGATCATCATCCCCATGGCGTGGGCGTCGTAGCGGAACCCCTCGAGAAGCTTGGTCATGTTCTCGTGCACGTACGTGTGGCGGGTCACGTCGTGCACGAACTGGTTGAGATGCCGCTGGGTGGGGAGCTCGCCCTTCAGGAGAAGGTAGGCGGTCTCCAGGTGGGTGGACCGCTCCGCGAGCTGCTCGATGGGGTAGCCACGGTACCTCAGGATGCCCACGTCACCGTCGATGTAGGTGATCGTGCTCCGGGTGGACGCGGTGTTCGTGTACGCCGGGTCGTACGTCATCATCCCGAAGTCGGCGTCCTGGACCTTGATCTTCCGGAGATCGATGGCCCGGATCACGTCGCCTTCCAGGATGGGGACCTCGTATTCCCGTCCGGTACGGTTGTCCCGGACGGTCAGTGTGTTGGGACCCGCGTTCACGTTGTCCCCCATGGTCGCTCCGATTGCCTGGTGGATGCCTGCGGCGGGGCGGCAGCAGGTCACAGGACGACGTAGAGTGGGGAATAATATCCTGGCCGGGGTCGGTACCCAAGCCCGACGCCCACGGCGCGCGGGGGCGGGAATGGCGCCACGCTGCGCGTGCCGCCGGTCTGCGGCCCGCACCCGCTCTGCGTCCCGGCGCCAAGGGCGCCGGTCCGCGCGGGTTCGATCCCCTCCCCCATGCACGGACGGATCTTCGATGCCCTGAGTGCCGGGGGCGGGAATCGAACCCGCATGCCCCTGAGGGCAGCGGCTTTTGAGGCCGCCGCGTCTACCGTTCCGCCACCCCGGCCGATGGACCCGGAAGGTATCGGCTTCCAGGGGCCGCCTCAATGCTTATCCTTAGGGGCTCTCCGCCGCCCCGTACCCGCGGGCGCGGCCGCCCCACAACGCCCGCAGCACCCAGGAGCCACCGTGGCCGAGCACCGGCTTGATCCCTTCGGCGCCCTCGCTGACCTGGACCTCCCGGAGGGTCGCACGTCCATCTTCCGGATCGGCCGCCTCCAGAACACGGGCGTCGTGTCGTCCCTGGACCGGCTCCCGTTCTCCATCCGGGTCCTCCTGGAGAACGCCCTCCGCCACGCCGGTGGCGGGTACGTGTCCCAGGAGCACGTGGCGGCGGTGGCGGCGTGGACTCCCGCCAACGCCGGCGCCGAGATCCCCTTCATGCCGTCCCGGGTCGTGCTGCAGGACTTCACCGGGGTCCCCGCCGTCGTGGATCTTGCGGGGATGCGAGACGGGATCCAGGCCCTGGGCGGCGACCCGTCCCGGATCAATCCCGTGGTGCCGGCCGACCTCGTCATCGACCACTCGGTGCAGGTGGACTACTTCGGCACCGCCGACGCCCTCCGCCTCAACGTGGGGCTGGAGTTCGAACGCAACCGGGAGCGCTACGCCCTGCTGCGCTGGGCGCAGGAGGCCTTCGACGGCTTCTCCGTCGTGCCCCCCGGCACGGGGATCGTCCACCAGGTGAACCTCGAGTACCTGGCCTCGGTGGTGCACCGGCGCCAGCACGGCGGGCGCTGGGTGTCGTACCCGGACACCTGCGTGGGCACCGACTCCCACACCACCATGATCAACGGGATCGGCGTGGTGGGGTGGGGCGTGGGCGGCATCGAGGCCGAGGCCGTGATGCTGGGCCAGCCCTACTACATGCTCCTCCCCGAGGTCGTGGGGATGAAGCTCACCGGTGTCCTCCCCGAGGGCGCCACGGCCACCGACCTGGTGCTCCGGGTCACCGAGATGCTCCGCAAGCACGGCGTGGTGGGCCGCTTCGTGGAGTACTACGGCGCCGGGCTCTCCAACCTGACGCTCCCGGACAAGGCCACGCTGGCCAACATGGCCCCGGAGTACGGCGCCACCATCGGGTTCTTCCCCGTGGACGAGGAGGCGCTCCGCTACCTCCGAGGGACGGGCAGGAGCGAAGACGCCGTCGCCCGGGTGAGGCGCGTCTCCACCGAGCTGGGGCTCTTCCGCACGGACGAGACCCCCGATCCCGAGTACACCTCCCGGCTGGAGCTCGACCTCTCCACCGTGGAGCCCAGCCTGGCGGGGCCCAAGCGCCCGCAGGACCGGGTCCGCCTCGTGGACGTGAAAGCCTCCTTCGCCAGGGAGCTTCCCAACCTCGTGCCCAAGGGCTTCTCCCTGGATGCGAACGGGGGCGGGACCGCGGTGGCCGCCCGGACGCGCCGCGCCGTGACGGTGGAGGCGGACGGGGAGAGCTTCGAGATCGGCGACGGCACCATCGTCATCGCCGCCATCACCAGCTGCACCAACACCTCCAACCCGTCGGTGATGGTGGGCGCCGGAATCCTGGCCAGGAAGGCCGTGGCCAGGGGACTGAAGGTCGCGCCCTGGGTGAAGACGAGCACGGCCCCGGGATCTCAGGTCGTCACCGACTACCTGGACGCCGCAGGCCTCACCCCCCACCTGGACGCCCTGGGCTTCCAGACCGTGGGATACGGGTGCACGACGTGCATCGGGAACAGCGGACCCCTCCCCGAGAAGATCCACGAGGCCATCCAGCAGAACGGGCTGGTGGTCTCGGCGGTGCTCTCCGGGAACCGGAACTTCGAGGCGCGCATCCATCCGCTGGTGAGAGCGAACTACCTGGGGTCCCCGGTCCTCGTGGTCGCGTACGCCCTCGCCGGACGCATCGACGTGGACCTGTACAACGAGCCGCTCGGCCACGACCCCGCCGGCAAGCCTGTCTTCCTCTCCGACATCTGGCCCTCGCCGCAGGAAATCCGCGACACCATCTCGGCGTCACTGAAGCCCGAGATGTACATGGCCCGCTACGGAGCCGTGGCGAAGGGCGACGCCAACTGGCAGGCGCTCCCCGTCCCCGACGAGAGCAGCCTCTACTCCTGGGACGCCTCGTCCACGTACATCCAGGCCCCGCCCTTCTTCCAGGGGATGCGGATGGAGGTGGACGAGCCCGGCGACATCCGGGGCGCCCGCGTGCTGGCGCTCCTGGGGCAGTCGGTGACCACCGACCACATCTCCCCGGCAGGGTCCATCCCCAAGGCCGAGCCGGCCGGACGCTACCTGCGCGAGCACGGCGTGGAGCCCCGCGACTTCAACACCTTCGGCGCGCGCCGGGGAAACCACGAGGTGATGATGCGCGGGACCTTCGGGAACGTGCGCATGAAGAACCTCATCCTCGATCGGGAGGGAGGCTACACGCTCCACTTCCCCACCGGCGAGGAGCTCCCCATCTACGACGCTTCCATGCGCTACCAGGCGGCGGGCACGCCCCTCGTGATCCTGGCCGGAACGGAGTACGGCACCGGAAGCTCCCGCGACTGGGCGGCCAAGGGGACGCTGCTCCTGGGCGTGAAGGCTGTCATCGCGGCGAGCTTCGAGCGCATCCACCGGAGCAACCTGGTGGGGATGGGCGTCCTCCCGCTGGAGTTCACCGAAGGAGCCTCGGCGCAGAGCCTCGGGCTCACCGGCCGCGAGACCTTCGACCTCACGGGCATCGAGGCCAAGCTCGTCCCCGGGTGCCTCATCCGGGTCACGGCCACCGCGGAGGACGGGACGGTGACCACCTTCCAGGCCAAGGCGCGCCTCGATTCCGAGGTGGACGTGGAGTACTACCGCAACGGCGGGATCCTCCAGACCGTGCTGCGGAAGATGGCCAAGGGCGAGATGTAGCGTCGCCTGGCGATCAGGAGGGCGAGGAAAGGGGCGGCGCGTGTCACCGCGCCGCCCCTTCTCTCATTCCTCCCGCAGCCCCGGCGGCGGCCCCAGGAGCTCCTGGAGGATCACGGCCTGGCGCAGGGAAGCCGGCCCCGACCTCAGGAGCGCGCGCAGCCCCGCCGAGGGTGCAGGCGCACCCCTGGCGGCGCCCGCCAACGGGATCCCCGTCCTGCGTGCCGGCGCGGTGCCGTAATCCTGGTGGGAGAGGTGGACCGGATGATTGGCGGTGCCCTCCGTGAGGGGCGCCGCCTCGACCTCCTTGGCCGACGCCCTGCCGAGCCCCTTCCCCGTCCTGGGCTGCGCGGTGGACGCACCCGCCCGCCCGGATGGCCTGGCCTGTCCCGACGGCCGCGACCGCGGAGCCGACGGCCTCGGCCACCCGGCAGGTCGGCTCTCCGGAGCCCTGGGCAGCGGGGCCTTCGGCGCCGGAACGGGCGCGCTCGGCGCCGGGAGCTTCTGTGCCTTCGGGAGCTCGCCGCGGGCCAGGACCTGGATCTCCTCCCATACCTCGGCGGGGATCAGTCCCTCGGACGAGGTCCTCGCACCCGCCGCGGTGCTCCCCTCTCCCAGGGGCTCCGCGCGCTCCGCCGCCGGCGCGGGACGCATACGGGCCTCGTCGCCCCGGGTCACCTCGTCGAAGGACGGATCCTCGTCGTAGGAGTGGGGAACCGTCCCAGCGTGGGTCTCCGCCTCGGGCCGGGGCCGGGCACGCGGGCGGCGCTGGTGCGGCTCCTCGGGCAGGGGCACGCCCTGGCCTTCGCCCTGCTTGGCCCTGCCCTTGCGGGCCACGGCCTCCAGGACGGAGAAGAGTACGATGATCCCGACGAAGATGAGCTGTTCCACAGCCCGGCTCAGCCGCCCTGGGTCGAGTCTGTCGTGTCGGACCCTGGGCCGGCGATGGCCTTCCGCATGGCCGTGTCGGCCTGGACGTTGCGGTACTTCACGTAGTCCATGACGCCCAGATTCCCGGCCCGGAGCGCCTCGGCCAGCGCGAGGGGCACCTGGGACTCGGCCCTCACCACCTCGGCGCGCATCTCCTCCACCCGGGCCCTCATCTCCTGCTCGAGGGCCACGGCCATGGCGCGCCGCTCCTCGGCCCGGGCCTGGGCGACGCGCTTGTCGGCCTCCGCCTGGTCCGTCTGCAGCTCGGCGCCGATGTTCTTGCCCACGTCCACGTCGGCGATGTCGATGGAGAGGATCTCGAAGGCGGTGCCGGCGTCGAGCCCCTTGGCCAGCACGGTCTTGGAGATGTTGTCCGGATTCTCCAGCACCGCTTTGTGCGACACGGCGGAGCCGATGGTGGACACGATGCCCTCGCCCACGCGGGCCAGGATGGTCTCCTCGCCGGCGCCGCCCACCAGCCGGTTGATGTTCGCCCTCACCGTGACGCGGGCGATGGCGATGAGCTGGATCCCGTCCTTGGCCATGGCCGCCACGCGAGGCGTGTTGATGACCTTGGGGTTCACCGAGACCTGCACGGCCTCGAACACGTCGCGCCCCGCCAGGTCGATGGCCGCCGCCTGGTTGAAGGAGAGCTCGATGTTGGCCTTGTCGGCGCTGATGAGGGCACCGACCACGCGGTCCACGCGACCGCCCGCGAGGTAGTGCGCTTCGAGCGCGTTGATGTTCAGGTCCAGGCCGGCCTTGGTGGCCGTGATGAGAGGTCGGACGATCCCTGCGGGCGACACCTTGCGGAGCCGCATCCCAACCAGCGTCCCGATGCCCACGTGCACGCCCGCGGACATGGCCTCCACCCAGAGCCGCACCGGGATGGCCCAGGCGACGAAGAAGATGAAGATGACCGCGAAGGCCAGGAAGACGACCTGCGTCGCCAGGAGTTCCTCTTGCATGATCCGATCCTCTCGGAGGTTTGGATGTACGTGTGCAGAGCGTCCCTTACTCGCCCGACTCGACCTTGGGCACCGCGCGTACCACGTGCCTGTACCCTTCCGCGCTCACCACTCGGATGACCGAGCCCGAGGGGATCCACTCGGCCTCGGAGACCACGTCCACGCGCTCGTCACCGAAGAGCCCGGTCCCCGAGGGCCTCAGGTCGGTGATGGCCTTCCCCTCCCGCCCCACCAGGTCCGTGCGGTGCGGGGCCGACTCGAAGCCCACGTCCCGGTCGGTCCGGGTCAGGAGGAACACGCCACTTCGGGCCAGGCGCGAGTTCCCCGGGAGCGACCGCAGGATGACCCACGCGGAGACGAGCACGATGAGGATGGAGGTGGTGAGGACCATGCCGGCTCGCGTGAAGTCAGGAGTGGTGGGCAGGCCGCCGAGTAGCGCCATGAAGAGCCCGCCCAGGACAGCTACCCCGCCCAGGACTCCGAAGAGCCCGAATCCGGGGATGATGAACAGCTCGACGCCGAGCAGGACCAGCCCGGCGCCGAAGATCAGGATGTCCTCGAGCCCGGCGAGCCCCACGATGAGGTGGGAGCCGAAGAAGAGCGTGAGCGCGATGAGCCCCGCGACCCCCGCGATCCCGAAGCCGGGGGACTTGATCTCCACGATGAGCCCGAGGAACCCGAGGGAGAGCAGGAACGGCGCCACGATGGGGTTCGAGAAGAAGCGCACCACCCGCTCGGCCCAGTTGACGCTCATGGGCACCACCGGCGCGGCGCCCTGGCCCAGCGCGACCAGGAGTCCGTCCAAGTCCTCGACCGCCACGGCGTATCCGAGGCCCACGGCCTCCTCGGTGGTGAGCGTGAGGAGCTTCCCCTTCGCCACCACGCCGGGGATCTCCACGTCCTCGTCCACCATGGCTTCGGCCACCGCGGGGTCCAGGCCCCGCGCCTCGGCGAGGGCCCGCATCTCCGAGCGCATGGCGGAGACGATCTTCTCGGAAGCCTTGGTCCCGGTGCCGTCCACCGGCGTGACCGCACCCATGACCGAGCCCGGCCGCATGTAGACCTGCTGCGTGGACAGGGCGATGAGCGCGCCGGCGGAGAAGGCGCGCCGGTTCACGAAGGCGTAGACCGGGACCTTCGAGTCCCGGATCGCGTCCGAGATGCGCTCGGCGGCGTCCACCCGGCCGCCCGGAGTGTCGAGGTCGAGGATGACGGCCGCGGCCCCCGCCGCGGCCGCCTCCTCCAACGAGCGCTCGATGAACGGGGCGATCCCCAACTCGATGGTGCCCGTCACCGGCACGAGATAGACCGGGCCGGGGCCCTGCGAGAGCCCGGGGAGCGTGACAACGCCGAGCGTCGCGGCCAACGCGACGGCCAGTGCGGCGGGACGGCGGATCATGATCCTCCTCCTGATGGGACTCCTGGGTACCTCGAACGGGCCCAGCCGTTCCCGCTCCTTGCCTCCTCGACGAGGAACGACCTCGGTTCGGCCGGCACCCCACCTCTCCCTGAGTACGAAGCATCCCCGGGGAGCCTTCGCGGCCTTACCGATCCTCCCCGACGGGTGGCGGCCCGCCGGGCCGTCCTCCGGCCCGGCGACCCGCCTGGCCCAACGCGCTAGATCTGTCCGAAGAGGGTCTTCCCCTGGCTGAGAAGGTCCGAGCAGGCCACCGCGACCCGGGCGGCCATACCCTGTTCCCCTGCCTTCAGGTACGAGCGGGGGTCGTACAGCTTCTTGTTCCCCACCTCGCCGTCCACCTTCAGGACGGCGTCGTAGTTCTTCATCATGTGGTCGGCGATGGGGCGCGTGAACGCGTACTGGGTGTCGGTGTCCACGTTCATCTTCACGACACCGTAGGCCAGCGTCTCGCGGATCTCCTCCAGCAGGCTCCCGCTGCCACCGTGGAATACCAGGTCCATCTCGGCCTTGGCGCCATGCTTCGCCGTGACGGCGGCCTGGCCCGCCTTGAGGATCTCGGGCTTCAGCTTCACCGCGCCGGGCTTGTAATGGCCGTGGACGTTGCCGAAGGTCGCGGCGAAGGTGAAGCGGCCCAGCTCGTGAAGCGCCTCGTACACCGCCACCATGTCTTCGGGGGTCGTGTAGAGCTTCGACGCCGGGGTATCGTGGCTCCCCGCCGCGCCGTCCTCCTCGCCCCCTACCACGCCGGCCTCCACCTCCAGGATGATCTCCTGCTCCGCGCACAGCTTCAGGATCTCCCGGGAGAGGGCCATGTTCTCGGCCAGGGGGAGCGCGGACGCGTCCAGCATGTGGTTCTGGAAGAGGTTGTTGAGCCCCTTCGCGCGCCGCTCCGCGGTGGCCTGGATCAGCGGCTTGAGGAAGGTGTCAGCCTGGTTGGGCGGGCAGTGGTCGGTGTTCAGGGCGACCATGACGTTGTACTGCTCCGCGAGCCGGTGGGCGGCCTCGGCGAGCACGATGGTCCCGAACACGGTGTTCTTGTGCGCGGTGCCGGAGGCGAACTGGCCGGCGCCGGTGGAGAACTGGATGATGCCGTCGGACTTCGAGTCCGCGAAGCCCTTCAGGGCGGCATTGATGGTGATGATCGAGGTGCAGTTGATGGCCGGGTAGGCATAGCTGCCCTTCTGGGCCGCGTCGAGCATCTGGCGGAACTGCTTCGGAGTCGCGATGGGCATGGGGAAGTCGGTTGGGCGTGGAGCGGAGGGTACCCGTTCAATCTAACAGGCTTCCCGCTCTAACAGGCTTCCCGCCGGAGGGCGCGCCTCGCAGAGGGGGGAATCGGGAAGGGGTCCGGCCGCGCTGCGAACCGCGGCCGGACCCCTGGAAACCCCGGAGGGGACGCTTATTCCGCCGGATAGACCGAGATGACGTCGCGGGCGCGCATGCGCTCGAACTTCACCACGCCGTCCACGAGGGCGAAGAGGGTGTCGTCCTTGCCCTGGCCGACGTTGCGGCCCGGGTGGAAGGTGGTGCCCCGCTGGCGGATCAGGATGCTCCCGGCGTTCACGGCCTGCCCACCGTAGCGCTTCACCCCGAGGAACTGGGGGTTGCTGTCACGACCGTTCCGGGTCGAGCCTACGCCTTTCTTGTGTGCCATCGTCCGTTACCCGTGGTCCTGGTGGGTCAGGGGGAGCCGCTCAGGCGAGCGCCACAGCGTCGATCCGGATCTCCGTGAAGCCCTGCCGGTGGCCCTTCTTCCGGCGATAGCCGTCGCGGCGCTTGCGCTTGAACATCATGACCTTCTTGTCGCGACCGTGCCGGAGGATCTCCGCCGTGACGGTGGCGCCGGAGACCATGGGGGTGCCCACGTGGATCTGGGCGCCCTCCTCGCCGGCCAGGAGAACCTGGTCGAAGGTCACCTTCTCCCCGGGCTCGGCCTGGAGCGTGGGGATGCGGATGCGCGTGCCGGGCTCGGCCCGGTACTGCTTCCCGCCGGTTTCGAATACCGCGTACATACGTGGGTCCCGACCTGGGTGACAGATCACCTTGATACAGAGCCTGTAAATTTCGATTCCGGACCCCGAAGGGTCAAGGGGGAGCCCCGGAAGGCCTCAGACCACCGCGTACTTCGAGGTCACGTCCGTCTCCGCCGGCCCCGAAAGGAGCCGGAACTCGTCCTGGCGCATGAGCGGGTCGTCGCGGAGGTCCAGCTCGAGCTTCGTGCCCTTCCGGAGCCGGCGCAGGAAGTCCGGCTCCTCCTCCACCACCTGGAGCGCCACCTCCGGGTGGACCCGGACCACGATGCGGCGCTCCTCCTTGACCGTCGCCACCCGCTTCAGGCTCCGCTCGATGCGCCGCACCACCGTGGCCGGCGTGAACACCCGCCCTGCCCCGCCGCACGAGGTGCACACCTCGGTGAGGGTGTGGATCAGGGGGGGACGCACCCGCTGGCGGGTCATCTCCACGAGGCCGAGGTTCGACACCTCGAACGCCTTGGTCCGGGCCCGGTCGCGCCCCAGGTGGCTCCTGAGCTCGTGGATGACCTTGTCCTTGTTCTCCTGGGACTCCATGTCGATGAAGTCCAGGACGATGATCCCGCCCACGTCCCGGAGCCGGAGCTGCTTGGCGATCTCCCGGGCCGCGTCCAGGTTCGTCTTCAGGATCGTCTGCTCGGGGTCCTTCTTCCCCTTCCCCGTGAAGCGCCCGGTGTTCACGTCGATGGAGATGAGGGCCTCGGTGGGCTCGATGACGATGTGCCCGCCGGACTTCATCTCCACCCGGCGCTGGAAGATCTGCTGGATCTCCTCGTCCACGCCGTACTGGTCGAAGAGGGGGACCTCCGCGGAGTGGAAGTGGACGCGGTCCATGAGGTCCGGGTCCACGCTCTTCACGTACTCCACGACCTCGTTGTAGACGCCGCGGTTGTCGATGCGGAGCGCGTCGAAGCGGTCGCTGAAGAGGTCGCGGATCACCCCGCTGACCAGCTTGGCCTCGCGGTGCACCGGCGCGGGCGCCTGGGACGACTGGGCGCGGGCCTGGATCTTCCGCCACATCTCGTGGAGGCGCTGGAACTCGGCCTCCAGCGTCTTCTGGGTCACCTCCTCGCTCACCGTGCGCACGATGATGCCGCCCGAGTCGGGGGGGAGGATCTCCTTGGCCATCTTCCGGAGCTTGGAGCGCTGGTCCCGCCCCTCGATCTTCCGGCTCACACCCACGTGGGACGAGTCGGGCATGTAGACCAGGAAGCGGCCCGGGAGGGAGACCTGGGCGGTGAGGCGGGGGCCCTTGGTGCTGATGGGCTCCTTGGTCACCTGGACCAGGAGCTCCTGCCCCCGCTGGATGTGCTCCTGGATCGGCGGGAGCTTCCGGTCGCGGCGATGGCCGCCCCGGCTTCCGCCGTTGCCGCCCCCGTTGCCGCCGCCGGTCGCTCCATCGTCGTCGTCGGGGTCGTCGTCGTCGAGGTTCAGGTCCGAGACGTGCAGGAAGCCCGCCTTCTCGGTCCCGATGTCCACGAACGCGGCCTGGATGCCCGGCAGCACCGCTTCGACCTTGCCCAGGTAGATGTCGCCGATGATCCGGTCCTGGTCCGGCCGGTCGAACATGAGCTCCACCAGCTGGCCGTCTTCGAGGAGCGCCACCCAGGACTCCTGGGGCGTGGCG
>DATIKQ010000065.1:0-73165 GCA_035477395.1 Longimicrobiales bacterium | reverse complement strand
CGCCCGACCCCGGTGCCTCAGCCCGCCGCTCCCTTGGGCACGAACGCCACGATGCGCACGGGTCCGCCGCTCCCCCCTTCGATCTTCATGGGAAGCGCGACCACGAAGGCACCCTTGGCGGGAAGCAGATGGAGGTCCGCCACGTTCTCGAACCCGACCATGCCCTCGGCGTAGAGGATGACGTGAACGCGGAAGTCCTTCGATTGCCCGTAGTCGATGCTCGGCGTGTCGATCCCCACGGCCACGATGCCCCGGTTGTCCACCAGCCACTGCGCCGCCTCCGGCGAGAACCCCGGGAAGTGCAGATGGGGCACGGCCTCGGGCCCGGTCAGATCGGTTCCGAGCAAAGCGGCGCGGTCGCCGTAGCGCTCGCCCCATCCCGTGCGCACGAGGAGGATCCCGCCCTCGGGGAGCGGGCCGTGCGCGGCCTCCCAAGCGGTGATGTCCTCCACGGTCACCAGGTAGTCGGCGTGGGCGTGATCCGAGACGTCCACCACCGCCGCCGGCCCGATGAGGCCGTCCAACGGGACCCGCTCCGCGGTCAGCCCGCCCTCGGCGAAGTGGATGGGCGCGTCGAAGTGGGTGCCGCCGTGCTCGCCGGACGCGAACGCGTACGACGAGTAGAACCAACCCCCGTCCGTCGGACCGTACGCGACCTGCTGGAGCCGGAATCCCGTGGTGTCCGTGGGCCAGTAGATCGTGGACGCGGAGAACGGGTGGGTCAGGTCCACCCAGCGTCCGGCGGTTCCGTCGAAGACGCCGGAGGCGTCGAGGGCGGCGGGCGCGTCGGGATCGGTCGGACCGCACGCCGCAAGGGCGACGGTGGCGACGACGAGGAGGGCGTGGCGCATGGTGAACACTCCGGAGAAGGGAGCCCGGGTGGGGCGTCGCGGGCGGCGATGCTCCCCGCGCCGCACGCTATCCGGCGCACTCCCAGGGAGCAAGGCGGGACACAGGGCTCCGTGCCGGTGGCCCGATCCGGATTTCCGGGCTAGACTGCCGGGACACATCTGAAGGAGGAATCTTCTTGTCCACCTCGCGGTCTTCAGGGCGCGGGCTGGCCCCGGCCCTTCTCGCTTCTCTCGTCCTCCTCGCCTCCGCCCTCCCGGGCGTTGCGCCCGCCCTGTCGGCCCAGGGCTTCACCATCGAGGACATCCTCAGCCCGCAGTTCCCCGTGGAGATGGCCTCTGCACGTTCGGTGGATCGCATCGCCTGGATCGCCTTCGAGCGCGGCACACGGAACGTCTACACGGCGGTGGGCCCCGACTTCGCGCCCGTGCGCCTCACCAACTGGATGGACGACCGGGGGCACGACCTCACCGACATCAACGTCTCCGACGACGGCGACGTGCTCGTCTTCGTGCGCGGGCACACCCCCAACAGCCAGGGCTGGATCGCCAACCCGTTCTCCGATCCCCGCGGGTCGGAGCGAGCCATCTGGGCCATCGGGAGCGCCGGTGGAGATCCGTGGCGCGTGGCGGAGGGGAGCAGCCCCGTCCTCTCGCCGGACGGCCACTGGGTCCTCTTCGTGAAGGGCGGCCAGATCTGGCGGGCCGCGGTGAACCCGGGCGTGGAGGCCGCGGAGCCCGCGGAGCCGCTCTTCCGCACGTTCGGGGTCAACTCGGATCCGGTGTGGTCGCCCGACGGCAAGAGCATCGCGTTCACCAGCGTCCGGGAGGACCACTCCTACATCGGCATCTACGACACCGAGGTCCCGAAGGTCAGCTACCTGGCTCCCGGGGTGGACCGGGACGACCAGCCGGTCTGGTCCCCGGACGGGAAGCAGGTGGCGTTCGTGCGGCGCCCCGGGCTCCCCTTCGGCACCGTCGCACGGCGTCCCCCGAGCGTTCCCGACAGCATCATCCCGAAGGGGCTGCAGGAGGCCCGCTTCGCCGGCGGCGCCAACCTGGCGCTCTGGATCGCCGACGTGGGGACCGGGAAGGGGCACGAGGTGTGGCACAACATGCCCTATGACTCGGCGTTCAGCCGGGTGACCGACCTCATGTGGGGCGACCAGGCCCTCGTGTTCAAGTCCGAGCCGGGGAACTGGGAGCACTACTACTCCGTCCCCGTTGCGGGCCACGGAGGGCTCCCCACGGACCTCACCCCCGGTGAGGGCTTCGTGGAGATGGCGGCGCTGTCCAGGGACGGCCGCAACCTCTACTTCGCCGGCAACATGGGGGACATCCACCGCCGCGACCTCTTCAAGGTCGCCACCCGGGGTGGGAGCCCCCAGCAGCTCACCAAGGGCGCGATGCTCGAGACGTATCCAGCCGCGCTCGCTTCGGATCGCCAGGTCGCCGTGCTCCTGGCCGGGCCCTCGCTCCCCCAGTCGGTGGGGCTGGTCCCCTCCAACGGCGGTGAAGGCAAGGCCATCATGCCGCTCCCGCAGCGCTTCCCCAAGAACAAGCACGTCGTCCCGGAGAACGTGACGCTGAAGGCCGCGGACGGCTTCGAGTTCTACAATGAGATCTTCCTGCCGCCGGACCTCAAGCCCGGCGAGCGCCGCCCGGCCATGATCTTCATCCACGGCGGGTCACGCAGGCAGATGCTGCTCGGCTACCACTACATGCACTTCTACCACATGGCCTACGCCATGAACCAGTACTTCGCCAACAAGGGCTACGTGGTCCTGTCGGTGAACTACCGCAGCGGCATCGGCTATGGGAAGGCGTTCCGTGACACCCCGGGCATCGGCCGCCGCGGGAACAAGGAGTACCAGGACATCCTCGCGGCCGGCCTCTATCTGCAGGGACGCCCGGACGTGGATCCGAAGCGCGTGGGGCTGTGGGGGCTGTCGTACGGCGGCATCCTCACCGCCCAGGGGCTGGCCCGCAACTCGGACGTCTTCGTCGCGGGCGTGGACATCGCAGGCGCCCACTTCTGGGGCGAGGCGCTGGACCCCAGCCAGGTGAACTACTCCTCTTCGTCCGCCTCCGAGGTGGACAAGTGGACCTCGCCGGTGCTCCTCATCCAGGGGGACGACGACCGCAACGTGGACTTCTCCCAGACGGTGGGGCTGGTGCAGGCGCTGCGCGCCAACGACGTGTACTTCGAGCTCATCGTCTATCCCGACGAGGTGCACGACTTCCTCGTGTTCTCCCGGTGGCTCGAGACCTTCGGAGCCACCGACGACTTCTTCGACCGGTTCCTCTGGAACAAGAAGAACTGACGTCCCGACCTTGCCCATCCTGATTCCGAATTCCGACGCCCGTCCATAGGAGGCTCGTGCACATGTCAGCATCCCGCAGGTTCCCTACCATGGTCCTCTCGCTCACCGCCGTGGTGGCCGGGTCCCTCATCTCGTGCAGCGAGCCGCCGCCCCCTCCCGAGGAGACGGCCCCGGCGCTCGTCCACGTGCGGCTGGGCACCGACCGCCTCGCCGACAGCCTCCCCTCTGCGCTGGTGGGCAAGAACGTGGGGCTCATCACCAACCACAGCGGCGCGGACCGTGAGGGGAAGAGCACCATCGACATCCTGTTCGGTCGGACGGACATGAAACTTGTGGCGCTCTTCGCGCCGGAGCACGGGATCCGCGGGGAGCTGAGCGGATCGGTGGAGAACACCACCGACTCGGTCACCGGGCTCCCCGTCTTCTCGCTCCACGGCGAGACGTACCAGCCCACGGACGAAATGATGAAGGGCGTGGACGCCCTCGTGTTCGATGTTCAGGACGTGGGCGTGCGGCAGTACACGTATCCTTCGACCATGGCCTACGGCATGAAGACGGCGGCCGAGAAGAAGATCCCCTTCGTCGTCCTGGACCGGCCCACTCCGGTCACGGGGACGATCGTGGAGGGGAATCTCCTCGACACCGCGTTCACCAGCTTCGTGGGGTTCTATCCCATCGCGTCCCGCCACGGCATGACCGTGGGTGAACTGGCCAAGATGTTCAACGAGGCGTTCGGCATCGGCTGTGATCTGACCGTGGTGCCCATGGAGGGGTGGACCCGGGACCTCTGGATCGACGAGACCGACCTGCCCTGGAAGAAGCCTTCGCCCAACCTTCCCACCCTCGAGGGCGTGTACAACTACCCGGGCACGGTGCTCTTCGAGGGGACCAGCCTCTCCGAGGGGCGCGGCACCGAGAAGCCGTTCGAGTACATCGGCGCGCCCTGGCTGAACGCCGCGGCCATCGCCGACTCCATGAACGCGTTGGGGCTCCCCGGCGTCCGCTTCGAGGCGCTGGACTACACCTTCGCCGAGAACGCGCGCAAGTACCCGGGCGAGCTGGCCCACGGGGTGCGCTTCGTCATCACCGACCGTGAGGCGTACCGACCCATCGCCGCGTCGCTCCTCTTCATGGAGATGGCGAAGAAGATGCATCCGGACGACTTCACGTTCCGCGGACGGCCTGCCGAGGGCGGCCAGCCCGCGAGCTTCTCCCTGGACCGGCTGAGCGGCACCGACAAAACCCGCGCGGCGATCGACGCCGGGACCATGCGCGAGTTGCTGGCCCAGTGGGAGCAGGACGCGGCGCGCTTCATCGAGATGAGGAAGCCCTACCTGCTCTATTGAGGTCGTTCTGTCCGGGGCACCCGGCGCGCGTCGCTAACGTGTGCTGAAGGAACGCCGAGCGCGCTCCCGGGGGCCGGCCCGCCGCACGCGGAGGGCCGGCCCTCATGCTTCCTGCCCGCCGCCGAGCGCGTCCGCCGCGAGCTTCCTGCTGTGCTCGCGCAGGTCGGCCGGCCACCCGGCCGTGTGCGCCTCGAAGCGCTCCGCGTCGCCGGCGAAGAGCGCGCGGGTCGCCTCCTCGTAGCCGGGGAGATCGCCGCCCACGGTGAGCATGAACCGGTACGCGGCGTCCTGGGCGCGCCGGACCTGGTCACGGCGCCCGCTGAGCCTGCGGGCCTCGTCCACCAGGCGGCGCAGGGTGGCGGACGCTCCGCCGCGCTGAGCTGCGAGCCACGCCCAGTGGCGGGGGAGGAGGGTCACCTCCTTCGCCACCACGCCGAGCCTGGGCCGGCCACGCGCCCGTTGCTCCGGGGCGGGCGCCGGGTCCACCGCATCGAGCGCGGGGCGGGGTACGTCCTGGGCTTCGGCCCGGACCCGCACGTCCTCGTCGGTGCCGCGGAGGTCCACGTCCACCACCCTTCCTGTGACGTCGTCGAACACCAGGATCGGTTCGCGGACCTCCTCCGCGAGGGCGTGCTTCGCAGCCTCGGCCGCCTCACCGAGGGAGCCCGTCGTGAGGCGCCGGGGGCCGGCGAAGGCTGTGAATCGTGGCTCGGGACGGTCGGTCACGGGATCTCTCCGGTCGGGGTGGAGGCTGAATTATACCCGGATACAATAGAAAGACAACCCCGCCGACTTCCCGCCGCCCCTATCTTGGGTGTCGACCCCCCCGTCCAAGTCCGCAGCGAGGTGTCCCACCCATGCAGATCCACGCTCTCGAAGGAGCCCAGGGGCTTCGCCGCTTCGTGAGCGCGCCCTGGAAGATCCTGGACTCGGCGGCCTACCCGCAGTGGATCCCCCCGCTGCGCGTGAGCGTGACGTCCAACCTCGACCCCGGCGCCAACCCCTTCTTCCGGAACGCCCAGCGTGCGCTCTTCCTCGCCGAGGAGGGCGGGCGGCCCCTGGGGCGGATCGCCGCCATCCACAACGGCTGGCTGAAGGACGCGGGGCAGGACCCGGGGATCTTCGGGTACTTCGAGTGCGTGGACCGCCAGGATGTCGCGAGCGCGCTCTTCCAGGCTGCGGAGGCCTGGCTGAAGGAGTGGGGGTGCCGGCGCGTCGTCGGGCCGTGGAATCCCTCGTCGAACTATGACGGAGGCATCCTCGTCGGCGGCTTCGAGCATCCCCAGACGTTCTTCACCTCCTGGAACCCGGAGTACTACGGCGGGCTCCTGGAGGGTGCGGGGTACGCCAAGGCGAAGGACCTCCTGGCGTGGCACCTGGACATCGAGAAGGCCGAGCGGGGTGTGATGGAGCGCTTCGGGCACCTGGTGAGGTCGATGGGGGAGCGTTCGGGGCTGGAGGTCCAGCCCATCGACCTGAAGAACTTCGACGCGACCATGCGGCGTTGCTGGCACGTGTACACCGAGTGCTGGAAGAGCAACTGGGGCTTCTGCCCGCTGTCGGTGGAGGAGTGGATGTACCTGGGCAAGGAGATGCGGCCGCTCATGGTGCCCGGGGGCGGCGTCCAGGTCATGTCCAAGGGGGAGATCATCGGCTTCGTCCTCGCCATGCCCGACTACAACCGGGCCATGCAGAGGGACCGGAGCGGGAGGCTCTTTCCGCTCAATTGGCTCCGCCTCCTCCGGGGCCGCGTGCGTGCGCCTTGGGTGCGCACCCTCCTCGCCGGTGTCCTCCCCGGTCATCGCCGGAAGGGCGTGCTCTCCCTCATGCTGTACGCCGCGCTGCGAAGTGCGCCCCGCTACGGCGTGCAGCACCTCGAGGCGTCCTGGATCCTGGAGGACAACACGGAGATGAACTCCGTGCTCGAGGCGATGGAGGCCGATCCGTACCGGCGGTGGCGGATCTACGAGCGGGGAATCTGAGCCGGAACGGGAAGGGGGCGCCGGCGCGGCGCCCCCTTCCCGTAGATTCTACCCCGCGGTGCCTGCCAGGAACCTGAGCCGGGCAGCGATGCCGCTGCCTTCCTGGTCGAGCCGCCCGCCCGCCTCGCCGCTCAACTCCTCGACGTAGGCGCCCTGGGAGAAGGCCAGCCCCACGGCCTGGTCCGCCGGCACCGGGTGCTCCTGGATGAAGGAGCGCGACAGGAGGAGGGTGTCCACCCGCCTCCCTTCCAGCGCCTTCAGGGTGTCGTCCGGGCCCAACGCACCCTTCCCGCCGGCGCGGGCCGCGTCGGCCACGCCCGCCACCAGGGCCAGGTGACCCTGCTCGCTCAGGTCGCCGGCCGCAGCACGGATCTCCTCGCGGACCTCGGCAGGGCTCATCTCCAGGTGGAGGCTGGCCCGCTCGGCAACGCGACCGTCCAGGCTGCGGGGGAGAAGGGCCATCAGCCTCTTCACCGCGTCCCCCGTTCCCCCGAGGACGACGATGCCATCCTCCCGGGAGCGCTGGTCGATGAGGTCGGCCAGCTCCTTGCGCAGGCGCTCCGCCGCCACCTTGCGGAGGCGCTGCCCTTGGTCGGTGGAGGTGGCGCCCCGCACGCCCGAGGAGCGGCCCGCGCTCTTGCTCATCCCAGAGTCGCTGAGGTCCCCGACCTCGGTGTCGGCCACGAGGCCGTCAACCTCGGCGATGGACCCTTCCACATGCTCGAACACCCGCGCCCGGCGGCCGTCCACAAGCACCACGAGCACGGGCCGCTCCTGCTTCAGGGCACGCACGTACGGTGCAGCGCGGATCCCGCGCTGCCAGGCCACCAGGTTGGGCATATGGGCCGGTACGCCGCCGGCGTGCCAGACCAGATCCGGAGTTGCGAAGGAGACCCATCCGCGCCTGGACATGGAAGCGTGCTCGCCGGTCCTGAGCTCGTGGGACACCAAGGCCCAGGCGGCATCGAACGAGGCCAGGTCGGCGTCGCCCGCGTGCTCGAGGCTCCGCCTCAGACGGGAGATCTCCCCCTCCAGGTGGACCCGCCACGTGTCGCGTTGCGCGGGGTCCCTCTGGTCCGCGTCCACGTACACGCTCAGGACCTCCCGATCCCTCAGGTCCTGGAACAACTCCAACAGCCTCTCACGGGTGAGCATGCTCGTGCCTTCCCCTTCAAAGGTCGCTGTGGATCCCCTGCATGACCCAATCTAACCTGCCGGGCGAGGGGGGGGCGCACCCATTGCCCTCGCGTCGGCGGAACCTACCTTCCGGCGCTTGAGGACCCTCCAACCCGAGCAGGCTATGCCGCGCAATGCACCTCGGGTCAGCCCTCCGGCTGTGCCCACGCCCGCACCCCGGGAGATCTCCCTGGCCCGGGCCCTCGTCACCCTCGGGGCCTTCGTCGCCCCTCTGGCGCTCCTCGGGCTCCTGCTTCGCGAGAACGAGCCGCTGGCCCGGTCCCTGCTGGGCGCCGCCGGGGTGCTGGCCGCGTGGGCGGCCATCCTGTTCGGCGCGACGGCTCGCGACGGGCGGAAGCTGGCCATCACGTTCGCGGCCCAACGCAACCACTGGGTGCAGATGCTGGCGCAGGGGACCATCCTGCTTTGGTGGGGATGGCACGTGCGCGGCGTGTACGCCTACTTCCCGCTCCTCCTCGCCCAGATCCTCTTCGCGTTCGGGGTGGACGCCTTGCTCCAATGGTCGCGGCGCGACACCTGGCGCATGACCTTCGGGCCCATCCCCGTGATGTTCAGCATCAACCTGTTCCTCTGGTTCAGGCCGGAGTGGTTCCACTGGCAGTTCGGGATGATCGCCCTCGGGTTCCTCGCCAAGGAGTTCCTGACATGGAACCGCGACGGACGCTCGACCCACATCTTCAACCCGTCGTCCTTCCCGCTGGCCGTGGCCGCGCTGTTCCTGGTCGTCGGCGGGTCCTCGGACATCACCCTCGGCCAGTTCATCGCCAACACGCAGCACGACCCGCCCTTCATCTACCTGGTCATCTTCCTGGCTGCCCTCCCGGGGCAGCTCCTGTTCGGCGTGGCCAGGATGACGCTGGCCGCCGTGGTGACCGCCTACGTCACGAGCCTGGCCTACTTCGCCGCCACGGGCACGTACCTGTTCTTCGACACCCACATCCCGGTCCCCGTGTTCCTCGGGATGCACCTCCTCTTCACCGATCCGTCCACCTCGCCGCGCACCGAGGCCGGCCGTCTCCTGTTCGGGGTCATGTACGCGCTGGGCACCGCCGCGCTCTATGTCCTCTTCCTCCGGGTGGGCGTGCCCACCTTCTACGACAAGCTCCTCCCCGTGCCCCTGATGAACCTGATGGTGCGCGGCATCGACGGCCTGGCGGCATCCAAGCTCCTCGCTGCCCTGGATCCGTCCAGGCTCGCCAGGTCGCTCACCCCTCCGCAGAGGAACGTGGCCTACACATCGCTCTGGGCCGGGGTCTTCGTGGTCATGAGCTTCACCCAGGGCGTGGGCGATCGGCACCCTGGCCAGTACCTGCCCTTCTGGGTGGAGCGGTGCGAGGCGGGTAACCGACGCGCGTGCGCGTACCGTGAGCATCTCACGCTTGTCTACTGCAACAACGGATCGGGGTGGGCGTGCAACGAGTGGGGGATCCTGCAGGTCGAGCAGCGGAAGAGACCCGGCCGCGCCTTCCACCAGGCGTGCGACCTGGGGTTCCGGCCCGCCTGCGCCAACACGGTGCGTGACAGTCCGGACGCGGCTTCCCTGAACCGCGGCCTGCCCGCGGACAAGGACCTCCCCATCGTGCTCCGGGGGACGAAGCCGGCGCTGAAGGAGCGGGACCCGGGCCGCCTCCGCGCCCTCGCGTGCGAGCAGGGTTGGGCCGGGATGTGCGAAGGGGGCGGGGCCTGACACGCGCACCACCCCCCCCGACCACAGAAATGGCCTGCGCGCGACTTCCCTACTCTTCCTAGCTCCTCACCGCCGGCAGCCGGTGGCAGTCGGCGCACAGCTTCCCGGCGTAGTGCTGTTTCTGGGGCGTGTGGCAGGCGAGGCAGAGCTGCCGCGTCCTGGGGGCGTCCTTGATCCCGTCCGGCGCAGGGTTGTGGCACCCCGCTCCCGTGCACCCCATATGGGCGTCCAGGTCGTGCGCTCCGTCGGCTGGTGGCTGGTGGCACTGGGAGCAGTCCGACGTGGCCACGTGGTGCCCCAGGTGGCACGACGAGCAGTCCGCTCCTACCGCAGCGCGGAGGTCGCTCCCCTGGGTGTGGCACTCCGCGCATCCCAGCGACACGTGCTTGGTGTGGTCGAAGGTGATGTTCCGGAGCGGCCGGTCCAGCGATCCGATGCGGATGTTCAGCGACCGGGTGATCTGGAGCGTGTGGTCGGAGACCGACTCGGGGGTGTGGCACCGGGAGCAATCCCTGCTGACCGGAGGCCGATGATGGCACGCACGGCAGTCCTCCAGGGAGGTCACCGAGAGCGTGCCGTGCCCGTCCTGGGTCCCGTGGCAGCGCGCGCAGTCAACGGCGGCGTGGTCCGAGTGGCTGAACGCCGAGTAGGGAGCCGCGAGCCCGTGGCTCGGAGTCCGTGACACCCACTCCACCAGGGTGCCGCCTCCCTTGTGGCAGGCCGCGCACTCGTCACCGTTCTCGGGAACCCGGAACTCATGCGCCTGGTGGCAGTGCACGCAGTCGGTGAGCGCCTCGGGGTGCACGGTCCTGTGGAACGCCGAGAGCGGCGTGGCTCCCGAGTGGCACCCCGCGGCGGTGCACGACTTGGTGACGTTGGCGGGGACCGATCGGTCCCAGAGGTTGTGACAGGTGGCGCAGACGGCCTTGTGGGGCTCGTCCCGCGGGACGGGGACGTCGAGACAGTACTCGGAGCCGCGGGTCAGGCAGCGCAGGAGCTCACCTGGGAGGGTGTCCCGGGTCTGGAGATCGCCCGGGGGCGGGCCGGCCATTCCGGGGGCCGCGGCCAGGGCCAGCGCCATGCCCGCCGCGCCTGCCAGGGAGAGGACCAGCCCGGCCCGGACGGCTCGTCCGGATCGGGCTGAGTTGGCCTTCAGGGCGCCATCTCCAGTCTCACGGGGCTCAGGCGTCCACACTGACATGCATCCCTCCAGCGCTCGATAGGACTCCGCCTCCGTGCTCTAGGCCGGCTGGGGCGTCGGGTGCGCGCCTGCGGTGGGACCACCCGCACGGGCGGGGTGCGCGCCGCCGTGCCCGGCGCCAGCCGCGGTGCCACGGAGGATCGGGAACAGCTTGACCATCAGAACATAACCGAGGATCTCCATGGAGATGAAGCCGATGGTGACCGCGAACTCCCCGACAGACGGGAAGTACGACCACTGGGGCCCCGGGTTGTACGCGAAGAGGAAGGTGGAGAACCGGTAGAGGCCGCCGCCCAGGACCACCGACACGGCCATGGCGGCGAAGAAGATGGGGCCCGCGTAGCGCCGCCACAGGATGAGGCCGAGGGCCGGGCCGACCGTGAGCGCCATCTCCGTCAGGAAGAGCAGGCTGTAGTTGTCCATGCGGGTGATGTAGCCCAACTCTCCGGCGTAGGTGATCTCGGCGATGCGGAGCGCGGCATACGCGAGGAGCACGCCGGCGATGGGCACCGCGAGCGCCCGGAGCATGGGCGTTTCCTGGGGCCGCTTGAAGGCCTTCGCCGAGATGGTGGCCTCCAGCGTCACCGCCGCGTACCCCATCCCCACCACCGAGACAAGGAAGAGGAGCGGGAGCAGGGGCGAGTGCCACAGCGGGTGCAGCTTGTGCCCGGAGAGGAGCATCATGGAGCCCAGCGAGGACTGGTGCATCGTGGGCAGCAGCAGCCCCAGGGCGATGAAGTAGGGGAGCGCCCTCTCCATCTTCGGCAGCAGCGCCATGGAGATCTTCCGCAGCCACGAGTGCCGGCTTCCCTGCCACCCTTCGAGCACCGCGGGCGACACCTCGATCCAGAGGACCGTGGTGTAGAGCATGATGCAGAGGGCGACCTCCAGGAGGATGGAGTTGAAGTTCCACGCCCAGAAGTGGGTCGGGATGCGGTAGAAGTTCCAGAACCGCCCCAGGTCCACCAGCACGCTCATGCCGCCCAGCGTGTAGCCGAAAGCGCTGGTGAGGAGTGCGGGGCGCACCAGGGGGTGGTACTTGCCCCGGTTCGCCACGTAGACCAGGAGGGCCATCGCGTAGCCGCCGCACGCGAGCGCGGTCCCGACCACGACGTCCATGGTGATCCACAGGCCGAAGGCGTAGCCGTCGTTCATGTTCGTCGAGGCACCGAGGCCGACCACGAACCTCCACAGGACTGCGAGCACGCCCATGAGCGTGAGCGCCCCGAGGACGACCGTCGCCGGCGTGATGAGCTTCCCGCCAACGGGGACGGAGTGCTCCACGTCGTGGTGGGCCGCCTCCTCCTCCCTCAGCTTCTTCGTGTTGCGCCGGACCACGGCGCCCAGGACGGCGAAGAGGGCCAGGGGCGCCGCGAAGCCCTTGTACAGCGTGTGCTGGATGGTCTCGGGGAGCTCCGGCACCGAGCGGTCGCCGAGCTCGGGGAGTCCGAGCTGGGCGAAGGCCACGTCGGGCCGGGTCAGGTACAGGACGGAGGTGCCGCCGCCGTCCGTCTCGCCGAACACCTTCGGGTTGTACTTGCCGGGCTCTGCGTCGATGCGGCTGTGCGCCTCGGCCAGCATCTCGTCGCGCGTCCCGTACACCAGCGCGTCCATGCGGCAGGAGTCCACGCAGGCCGGCTGCAACCCCTCGGCCCGACGCTCCGAGCAGAGATCGCACTTGGTCAGGCTGGGGATCGGGGTGTCCCACTCGAAGCGCGGCACCACGTAGGGACAGGCGATCTGGCAGTAGCGGCACCCGACGCACAGGTCACCGTTCCACTGCACCGCGCCGTCGGCGTCCTTGTGCATGGCGCCGAGCATGCAGGCGCTCACGCAGGCAGGGTCCAGGCAGTGCATGCACTGGGACTTCCGGAAGGCGTCCGCGTCGTCGGTGACGAAGCGCAGGAGGGCCGTGGGGGCGTCATCGGTGAGGGCGGGGGAGTCCCCCAGGGACTGGGCCACGGGCCACTCGTTGGACTCGGAGCACCCCACGACGCACTCGCGGCACCCCACGCAGCGGGTCCCGTCGTACAGGATGGAGGCCTTCGTGTTGGTCTCTATGCGCCGGGTCCGGGCTGCCCGGATGGGGCTGGGCACGGCTGCGGTGGCCGCCGCCGTCGCCAGGGCCTGCAGGGCTGCTCGCCTGGAGATGCTCATGTCTTGCTCGTTCGGATGGGTTGGGTGGGGCGATCCGTCAGGAGTGCGCGTGCCAGGGGTCCCGCGCGTGGGTCGTGACCCAGCAGCGGAAGGGCGAATGCGCGCAGAACAGGACGACGCCGGCGACGAGAGCCACCGCGACGCCCACGAGGACCACCGCCCGGAAGAAGAAGAGGCCGAGCGCGATGAGCGGGAAGCTCACCGCGACGAGGACAGCAGCGCCGCACCATTCGAGTGCGTGGG
The DNA here is from genome assembly GCA_035477395.1 of Longimicrobiales bacterium. Lineage (GTDB taxonomy): Bacteria > Gemmatimonadota > Gemmatimonadetes > Longimicrobiales > Gaopeijiaceae > SZUA-318. The sequence continues at coordinate 60,180 of DATIKQ010000065.1, read as the reverse complement.
CGACCTTGTTAAGAGCGGGTCTCATGACCGCCTCCCGGCGAAGTGGACTGTGTTCCTGACCCCCGGAGTAGCAAGAGGCGAACCACGTTTGCGGTCCGCCCGATGTCCGCTGAAAACCCAAGTGCCACAATGGGTTCTTCCCTGGGGGTCAACATGGATCGCCGCTCGGGGCACCCGGGAGAGAAGAAGAATTCAACGGTCATTGTGGAGGTATTCAACGGTGATTTCGGCCCGTGTGGGGCCTGGTCTCGTCAGTGGACGAACTGGCTCAGGAGCTCGACGTAGTGGGCTCCGCACAGGACCTGGCGCAGGTCGCGCAGCGACTGGGCCGGATCCGGCGCGGTGAGGGTTCCGGACTCGGAGAGGAGGCGGAGCGCGAGGGTGCGCCGGAAGTGGCGCAGGTCGTGCTCGGTGTGCTCCAGGGCCCTCGGAGCGGGCCGGAGCCCCAGGATCCCGGCCGGGTCCAGTCCCTCGACCTCCAGGATCCAGCCCTCCCCGTACGGCTCGGTGACGAGCGTCTCGGGATGGCTCTGGAGGACGCGGTTGGCCCGCACGAAGCGCCCGGACACCGGGGCCGAGAGCTTCAGGGAGCCCAGCCCCAGATCCACCTCGCACACCGGGTCACCGCGCTGGAGCTGCTGACTCCCCGGCGTGCAGCGCACGGCCGTGGCGCACCCGATGAGCGCGGTGGCGAACGCGTCCAGGCCGACCCGCCAGATGCTGCCGTCGTCGTGGGACATCGCCTGGACCCACATATGCCCGGGCGAGAAGAGCCGGTCACCGGGGAAGAGCCCCTCGTCGGTGCGGCGGTCGAGATGGGCGGCCTGCCGGGTCACGGCGAGCATCTGTCCCCGCAGCGCGGCGTCGAGGGGGCAGTTTTCGCAGTCGAACCCCCGGTCGCACAGCTTGTAGCTGATGTGGCCGGCGCACATCCAGACGCACGGTTCGGTCTCGGGGGCGAGAACCTGATAGGGCATCATGGACCTCCTTTGACAGAGGTCTCTATGCAAACGAGGTACCAGAGGCCGCGGGTGCGGAAAGGCCCGCCGTTCCTGGCCTTCCGGACGGGCGGGGGAAGAGCGCCGAGGTGTCCGCTGTTGAGATTCCCAACGTGCTGTGTGATTTTTCAGCACCTGCCCGAGGTTCCCGCAACGCGCGCGAACCGGCTCGGGGCTGCGCGCGAGACAGGCCGCACATGGTAGCTCGCATCAAGTCCCTGCTTCCGTCCCTCGGCGTCCGCCTCCTGGTGCCGCTCTTCGTCGCCGTCGGAGCCGTGCTCGCCGTCCACGCGTTCCTGAGCTTCCGCTCCGCGGAGGACCGCTTCCTCGTGCTGGTGCGGGGGGAGGCTCACCGGGCCAGCGGGCTCATACGCCGCGCCACGCACGACGGGATGCTCCTGAACCGCCTGGACGAGGTCCAGGCCACCATCGAGCGCCTGGCGGAGGGGGGCGAGGTCGCGGCGATCCGGGTCTACGACCGGGAGGGCACCATCGTCCTCTCCAGCGACCGGACGGAGATGGGCCGCCGGGGGGACCTTGCCGCCGCCCCGTGCGCGAGTTGCCACGGAGACGGCACACCCGGGGTGAGCCCGGCGCTCGAGGCGGTCGAGGTCACCGAGGCGGGCACGGGCGAGGGGGGGAGCACCGAAAAGGTGCTCCGGCATCTCTCCGTCATCGCCAACGAGCCCAACTGCTCGACCGGAGGGTGCCACTCGGGCGATGCCGGCAAGCACGTCCTCGGCGTCCTCGACGTGGAGATGTCCATGCAGCCCCTGGATGCGGCGCTGGGCGACGCCCGCATCCAGCTCCTGGGGACGACCCTGGCGCTCTTCGTGGCCATCGCCCTGGTGGCCGCTTTCGTGTTCCGCCGTTTCGTGCGCCATCCCATCGCCGAGCTGCAGGAGGGCGCCCGGCGCATTGCGGGAGGCGATCTGTCCACCCGCATCGAGGTGCGGGGGGGCCACGAGCTGGCGCTGCTGGCCACGGACTTCAACCGCATGGCGGAGGACCTGAGCCGGGCGCAGCGGGAGGTTGACGAGTGGTCGAGGACGCTGGAGGAGAAGGTCGAGGAGCGCACGGAGGAGTTGAAAAGCGCGCAGCACCAGGTGATGCACATGGAGAAGATGGCGTCCCTGGGGAAGCTGTCGGCCACGGTGGCCCACGAGCTGAACAACCCCCTGAGCGGGATCCTGACCTACGCGCGCCTCGTGGAGCGCGAGCTGGGAGAGCAACCCATCGACGAGGGCGTGCGAGCCGAGCTGGCCCGGTACCTGTCCGTCGTGCAGCAGGAGTCCACGCGTTGCGGCGCCATCGTGAAGAACCTTCTCGTCTTCGCCCGGCGGGAGGGCGGCGAGATGGCCTTCACGGACCTCAACGAGATCGTGGACAGGAGTCTCATGCTGGTCCGCCATCACATGGAGATGAGCGGCGTGACGCTCCAGGCCCGGCTCCTCGAGGGGGATCCCCTGGTGTTCGGCCTCGCCGGGGAGCTCCAGCAGGCGCTGGTGGCGCTTTTCGTCAACGCCGTGGAGGCCATGAAGAAGGGCGGCGAGCTGCGCGTGAGCATGTGGGGCGATGCGGTGCAGGTGGCCATCGACATCGAAGACACCGGCACGGGGATCCCCGCGGAGGTGCTCCCCAACATCTTCGAACCCTTCTTCTCCACGAAGGAGAAGGAGAGCGGCGTGGGGCTGGGCCTGGCGGTGGTCTATGGGATCATCCACCGCCACAAGGGGATCATCGGCGTCGAGTCGGAGGTCGGGAAGGGCACGGTGTTCCACATCGTGCTGCCCAGGGACCTGCGCCCCCGCGAGCTGGTGGCGACGGCGTGCCCCTGGGCGCCCGGCATGGTGGGGCGCGGTGCATAACCGGGAGGAGGGCAGGACCATGGCGGACCGACAGGGTCGGATCCTGGTGGTGGACGACGAGTTCTCGGTGCGGGACTCCCTCTCCCTCTGGTTCCAGAAGGACGGCTACGACGTGCAGTCGGCGGGGAACGGGAACGAGGCCCTCGAGGTCTTCGAGGCCGGGCGCTTCGACGTGGCGGTGGTGGACGTCAAGATGCCCGGGATGGACGGCGTGCAACTCCAGGAGCACCTGGCGCGCCTCGACCCGGAGCTCCCGGTGATCATGATCACCGCGTTCGCCTCGGTGGACACCGCGGTGAGGACGCTCAAGCTCGGAGCCTTCGACTACGTCACGAAGCCGGTGGACCCCGACGAGCTGAGTCACCTGGTGCGGCGCGCGATCGAGCAGCGGCGCCTTCGCCAGGAGAACCTCCAGCTGCGCGAGACCATCGACGAGTTCGTGGCCGGCGACGTCATCGTCGGGGATGCCCCGGCCATGAAGAAGGTGCTGGAGCTGGCCGAGCACGTGGCCAAGACCGATGCCACCGTCCTCATCCGCGGCGAGAGCGGCACCGGCAAGGAGCTCATCGCCCGGGCCATCCACGCCAACAGCCGGCGCAGGTATGCCCCGATCATCGCCGTGAACTGCGGCGGCCTGCCGGAGACGCTCCTGGAGACGGAGCTGTTCGGGCACGAGAAGGGTGCCTTCACCGGGGCGCAGTACCGCCGCAAGGGACGCCTGGAGATGGCGGATGGGGGCACCCTGTTCCTGGACGAGGTGGGCTCCATCAGCCTCAAGACCCAGGTGGACCTGCTCCGGGTGCTGGAGAGCAAGGAGTTCACGCGGGTCGGGGGCAGCAAGCCCATCAGGGTGGACTTCCGCGTGATCTGTGCCACCAACGAGGATCTGGAAAGGGCGGTCGCGGACGGGCGCTTCCGGGAGGACTTCTTCTACAGGATCAACGTCTTCCTCATCGAGGCCCCGCCGCTCCGCGTCCGCCGCGCCGACATCCCGCTCCTCGCCAGCCATTTCCTGGAGCGCTTCGCGCGCCAGATGGACAAGCGCATCACGCAGATCAGCCCGGAGGCCATGGCGGTGCTGGAGGCGTACGACTGGCCCGGGAACGTGCGGGAGCTCTCCAACGCCATCGAGCGCGCGATGGTGGTGGGGAAGGGGCGGTCCATCCAGCCCGAGGACCTGCCCCTCAGGGGCGCGCCACGGCTTCCCCCCGCCGAGGCCGACTCCCTGGCCGAGGTCGAGCGCCGCCACGTGGCGGCGGTCCTGGAGAAGGTGGACTGGAACATCACGCGGGCGGCCGAGGCGCTGCGCGTAGACCGCGTGACCGTCTACAACAAGATCAAGAAGTACGGACTGAAGCGCTGAAGTCCGGTGGGGTCCGGGCCGGCGGCCGTCCCCTCCCCGGCTTGCCCACCGGGGGGGCGCTTGGGTACGTTCGCAGATCCCCCGGAGCACTGCCCCCGACCCCTAAAGCCATGCCTTCCGAGATGCTCCCGGTCATCATCCAAGGCGGTATGGGGGTCGGGATCTCCAGCTGGATGCTCGCCCAGGCCGTATCCTCCCGCGGCCAGTTGGGCGTGGTGTCGGGGACGGCGCTGGACGTGAGCCTGGTGCGTCACCTGAACAATGGTGACCCTGATGGGCACTACCGGCGCGCCATGGCGGCCTTCCCCGTGCAGGAATACGTGGCGGAGGCCCTGGAGCGCTTCTTCCGACCCGAGGGCAGGGGCGGGGAGCCCTACACGCCCCTGAAGATGTTCACGATGACGCTGGACCGGGAGCGGGCCCGCCTGCTCGCGCTGGCCAACTTCGTCGAGGTCTACCTGGCGCGGGAGGGGCACTCCGGGCCCGTGGGGATCAACTTCCTCACCAAGATCCAGTTTCCCAACCTCCCCTCCCTCTACGGGGCCATGCTCGCCGGCGTGAACTACGTGCTCATGGGAGCGGGGATCCCCAGGGACATCCCGGGGGCGCTGGACCGCATGGCCCGGCACGAGCCCGCGTCCATGCACATCGACGTGGCGGGCGCCGACGGGAGCCCGGACGAGATGCTGCACTTCGACCCCCGGTCGATCTGGGACGGTGAGCCGGTGGAGGTGACCCGGCCGGCGTTTCTCCCCATCATCGCCTCGAACTCGTTGGCCACGATGATGGCGAAGAAGGCGTCGGGGAGGATCGACGGGTTCATCGTGGAGGGCCCCACCGCGGGAGGGCACAACGCCCCCCCCCGGGGCCCCAAGCAGCTCAACGAGCGCGGCGAGCCCATCTACGGCGAGCGCGACGTTGTGGACCTGCACAAGCTGGGCGAGCTGGGCCTGCCGTTCTGGGTGGCGGGGGGAGCCGGGAGTCCGGAGCGCCTCGAAGAGGCGCGGGCCCAGGGGGCCGCCGGGATCCAGGTGGGTACGCTCTTCGCGTATGCCGACGAGTCGGGGCTCCGCTCGGACCTGAAGGCCCGCGTCATCCAGTTGGCGCTGGAGGGGAAGGTGGACGTCTTCACGGACGACCGCGCGTCGCCCACCGGCTTCCCGTTCAAGGTGGTCACGCTGGGCGACAGCATGTCCGAGGCGGCTGTCTACGAGCGCAGGAAGCGCGTGTGCGACATGGGATACCTGCGCACGCCGTACCGCCGCGAGGACGGCCGGATCCGGTTCCGTTGCGCATCCGAGCCCGTGGACACCTACCTGAAGAAGGGCGGCGCGCTGGAGGACACGGTGGGGCGGAAGTGCCTCTGCAACTCCCTTCTGGCCAACCTGGGGCTCGGACAGGTGCGGGAAGGTGAGGCCGGGGAGGAGCTCCCCCTCCTCACCAGCGGCGACGATCTGGTGAACCTGGGCCGCTTCCTGCAGGGCCGGACCAGCTACACCGCCGCCGACGTCATGGACTATCTCCTGGCGACGCCTGCGGGGGCCGCGGCTGCACCCCTCGCGCCCGCCGCGGAAGCCTCCAGGCCCCTTCCCTAGCTGCGCCCGAACCGCCGTGCGACACGACGCCATCGCGGTCATCGACTTCGGTGGGCAGTACGCCCACCTCATCGCCACCAAGATCCGCCGGCGCGGCGTGCTGGCGGAGATCCGCCAGCCCGAGGACCCCATCGAGGCGTTCCGGCCCTACAAGGGGATCATCATCTCCGGGAGTCCGAGCCTCTCGTCCCACGGCGAGGGCTCGGCCTACACCAAGGCCATCTACGACCTGGACATCCCCATCCTGGGCTTCTGCTTCGGCCACCAGGAGATCGCCAAGCGTTACGGCGGCGAGGTGATCCACGGAGGCCGCGAGTGGGGGAAGGCGGACCTCCACCTGACCGGGGAGCACCCGATCTTCGGGGGGCTCTCCCCCGTGGAGCAGGTGTGGATGAGCCACTACGACTCGGTGGTGTCGGTGGGCCCCGGGTTCCGTGAGCTGGGCCGGTCGGTGACCGGCGACGGCGGCGAGCACCCCTTTGCCGCCATCGGCTCCGACGCGCTGCGGCGCTACGGGTTCCAGTTCCACCCGGAGGTGGACGACACGGTCCACGGCGACGACATGATCGCCAACTTCGTGCTGGAGATCTGCGGGTGCACGCCGTCCTGGTCCATGGACGCCTTCCTGGACGAGGAGGTGGAGAAGGTGCGCGCGCGGGTGGGCGGCCAGTCGGTCTTCCTGCTGGCGTCGGGCGGCGTGGACTCCACCGTGGCCGCGGTGCTGCTGGGGAGGGCGTTGGGGAGCGGGCGGCTCCACCTTCTCCACATCGACAACGGGCTGATGCGCAAGGACGAGTCCGCCCAGGTGCTCCGTATGTTCGAGGATCTGGGCCTCTGGGAGCACCTCCACTTCCGAGACGCCAGCGACGCGTTCCTGCGCGCGCTGGAAGGCGTGGTGGAGCCCGAGGCGAAGCGCCGGCGCATCGGCGACACGTTCATCCAGGTCTTCCAGGAGGAGGCGGAGCGGCTGGGGATCGCCCACCACCTCCTGGGGCAGGGGACGATCTACCCCGACACCATCGAGACCGGGGGCACGCGCCGTGCCGACACCATCAAGACGCATCACAACCGGGTCCCGATCATCGAGGAGATGATCGCCCGCGGGCAGGTGGTGGAGCCGCTCGCCGATCTGTACAAGGTGGAGGTGCGCGAGCTGGGCGAGCGCCTGGCGATCCCCGCCCCCATGTTGGGGCGCCATCCTTTCCCGGGCCCCGGGCTGGGCGTGCGCGCCCTGTGCAGCGACGGCGTGCCCGACGAGCACGGGTTCGACGCGCTGGCTCCCGCCGCGGCGGCGCTGGCCTCTTCGTTCGGGCTCGAGAGCCTTCCCCTCCCGATACGGTCGGTGGGGGTGAAGGCGGACCTGAGGGCCTACGAGCACCCCGTGCTCCTCTCCGGCGAGGTGCCCTGGGACCGCCTGATCCTGGCCGTGTCGGCCATCACGGCCAAGGTGCCGGGGGTGAACCGCTGCGTGTGGAACCTGGCGAGCGGGCATCCCACCTCGGCCCGTCCGCTCGCCGCCACCGTCACCCGTCCCCGCCTCGACCTCCTCCGGGAGGCGGACCACATCGTGATGGAAGCGCTGCGGACGTGGGGGCTCTACGACCAGGTCTGGCAGTGCCCGACCGTGCTCCTCCCCCTCGCCCTCGGGGAGCGGGCCGGCGAGACGGTGGTCCTCCGCCCCATCCGCTCCCAGCGCGCCATGACGGCGACGCCGGTGGAGCTCCCGGCGGCGATGCGCAGCCAGCTCGTCCGGGACCTCCTGGCCCTCCCGGGCGTCTCGGGCGTGCTCCTGGACGTGACCTCCAAGCCTCCGGGCACCATCGAATGGGAGTGACCCTCACGGCCCGGCAACTGGCCTACGGGGCCGCCGCGGTGGCGCTGCTGCTCGTGGCCCGGCACTTCAGCCGGCCCGAGGAGGTCGTCGAGACCATCACCCACGAGAACCCCCTGGTCATCGAGCCGCCCAGCCTCCGCGTGGCGACCGGCACGGACACGATCACCATCATGGGTCCTGCGCTCTTCATCTTCGTGGGGCTGGATCCGGAGGGCGAAGACCTCTCTCCCCGCCTCCTCGACGCAGCCCGGGAACTCCAGACCGCCGCGGACCAGGCCGCCCCGGGGCTCCAGGCGCTCGGGGTGCGGGTGTTCTCGGTGGACCGCCCGCCCGTGCCCCTCGGCCTGCCGCCCGAGGCGGACGCGGGGGCAGGGCCCCGCCTCGAGCCCGGGGGCGTCGGCGTGCTCCTGGCCGATCCGCAGGGTCGGATGATGCGGACCACGCGCGTCGCGGGCGGAGCGGCGCTGGTGTGCGCCGCCGCCCGGACATTCGGAAGAGAGCCGCCGCCCGCGTTCGCGCCGGCGTGTCGCTGAAGGCTACTTCGCGAACCCCTTCAGCACCTTCCGGAGCGTGGACACCGTCCTGTCCGCCTCCTTCTTCGTGAACACGAGGGGCGGGCGGAAGCGGACGGAGCGGGAGCCGCACACGAGGACCGCCAGCCCGCGGTCCCAGCACCCCTGGCGCACCTTGCTGCGCGTGTCGGCGTCGGGGAGGTCAATGGCGCACAGTAGCCCCTTGCCGCGGACGTTGGTGACCATGGGGAACTCCTCGGCGAGCGCAGCCAGGCCTGCCTGCAGACGCTCGCCCACGCGCGCCGCGTTCTCCACCAGCCCCTCGTCGTGGATGATCCGCAGGTACTGGGCGGCCCGCACCATGTCGACCAGGTTCCCGCCCCAGGTGGAGTTGATGCGGCCGGAGACGGTGAAGACGTTGGTCGGGACCTCGTCGATGCGCGACGTGCTCAGCATGCCGCACACCTGCGTCTTCTTCCCGAAGGCGATGAGGTCCGGCGTCACTCCGGTGTGCTCGTAGGCCCACATCGTCCCCGTGGAGCCGATCCCCGTCTGGACCTCGTCGAAGATGAGCATCGCCTCGTAGCGATCGGCGTACTCACGGAGCTTGGCGAAGAACTGGGGACGGAAGTGGTGGTCGCCCCCCTCGCACTGGATGGGCTCGATCAGGATGGCCGCAATCCCGTGCGGGTCGGCGGCGAAGGCGGCCTCGATCTCCTTGAAGGTCTTCGCCTCCTTGGCGGCCATGGCCCTGTCGTCGAGCCCGGGCTCGATGAAGGGGCTCGAGATCCGCGGCCAGTCGAACTTCGGGAAGTCCCTGGTCTTCGTCGGGTCGGTGTTCGTCACCGAGAGCGTGTATCCGGTCCGACCGTGGAACGCGTCCTTGAAGTGGAGGATCTTGTCCGCGCCTGAGTTCACGCCCTTGGCGCGGTTCTTCTGGGCCTTCCAGTCGAAGGCGGCCTTCATGGCATTCTCCACGCCCAGCGCTCCACCGGCGACGAAGAACATGCGGGTGAACGCGTCGGGCACGGCCAGCTCGCGGAAGGCCTTCACGAAAGCAGCGTACTGCCGGGTGTATATGTCCGAGTTGGCCGGGTTGGCCAGCGCCGCCGTCATGAGGCTCTTGCGGAAGCCCCGGTCGTCCATCGCCGGGTGGTTGTGGCCCACCGGGAGGGTGGCGAAGTACCCGTAGCAGTCGAGGTACTCCTTGCCGTCGAGGGCGCTCACGATGGTGGAGCCGTGGGACTTCTCCAGGTCGATGACCAGGTGGAAGCCGTCCACGAGGATGTTCTGCTTGAGGATGGGGAAGACCTGATCGGCGGGGACCTTGATCTCGGCCATGGGGCTCTCCGGAGCGGATGTGCGCGTGATTTTGGGGTCACCCGGCCCGCGGGGCCGGGGATCGAGCGGGAGCCGCGGCCGTGCCGGCGCGGGGCCGGCAGGGCGGGCTCAGCCGCTCCGGAGGTTGGGCGGCGCGAAGAGGCTGGGACGGGCCTCGCGGGGGCGCGGGATCCTCATAACAAGAATCTAGCGGCTCGCGGGAACGGTGGGGACCCCGCCGGAGGAGGATGGGCGCTGCCGCGGCCGGGCCGTCGGGGCCGGTGCTGGGCCGGCCGGCGCCGCTTCAGCGCCCGGCGAGCGCCGCGTCCAGGACCCGCCTGAACTCCGCTTCCGGGAGGGCACCCTCGTAGCACGCGGCGAAGGTGTCGCCGTCGGCCCCGGCCACCACGGCGAAGCTCCGGAAGAGCTGGCCCACGTGCGTGGTCTCCTTCCAGTCGTCCTGGCGGGCGAAGAGGGTGTCGTGCATGGCCCAGAAGGCTTCCTCACCCTGTTCGGCGACGCACCCCGCGGCCCGCATGGCCTCGGTGCCGTTGGGGAAGATCCCGAGGACGAAGGGCACCATGCGCCAGCGCACCCTTCCCGTGGCCACGTAGTCGCGGCGCAGCGCGGGGAGCGTCTCCCGGTGGAACTGGCCGCAGTACGTGCAGCCGAAGTCGCTGAACTCCACCACCGTGACCAAGGCCCCCGGCTGGGTTATCTCATGGATGAGCTCCTCCAGGGGCTCGTCGGGGATCGGCTCCGCCTCCGCAGCCACCGTGCCGGCCCTCCGTGCGCGCTGCTCACGACGCCTCCTCTGCCAGGAGCTCCTCCACCGCCTGACGCAGCGTCCCCTCGCTGAAGACGCCGCTCACCCTCCGGCGCATCCTGCCCTGCCGGTCCACGAGGAACGACCGGGGGAGCGCCTCCACGAGCGCGGGGCCGCCCACGTCCATGGCGACTCCCACCACGGAGAAGCCGCGCGCCCTGTAGTCGTCGTACACGGCCTGGAAGCCGGGCATCTCCTGCCGGCAGGGGGGGCACCAGGTCGCCCAGAAGTCGACCAGCACGACCTGCCCCTCCATCCGTCCGAGGCCGATGCGCTCCCCCTCCAGGGATCGCAGGGAGAAGTCGGGGGCAGGCGCGTCCCACGCCACCCGGCCGATCTCCCGTGGGGGGAGGGCGCGGAACAGGAGGGCGGCCGCGACCATCACCCACAGGGTGATCTCCGCCCGGCGGAGCCAGCCCGTCCGTGTCGCCGTCATGGCCATGTGTATTAGAGTATAGATATATTATAATGTAGACAAGTGGTGCGCCGGGTGGGGTGTAGACCGATGATCGGAGGGGTTGAGCGTCGGGCAGGGGCTCCGCCGGGCCCCTGGGCAACCTCACGGCACCCCCGGGGCGGCTTAACGCCGGTTCGGGGGCGCGCGTCACGATTCATGTGTCCTGAGTCCCACGAGCACGGGAGCCGTCCATGCAGCGCCTTCGGAGCCTCGCCCTGAACCCGGACGGGTTCGCGTTCGACCCCACCACCGGGGAGAGCTTCACGCTGAACGCGACCGGGCTCGCCGTGGTGGAGGCGCTCCGCGAGGGGCTCACCGCCGAGCAACTCACCGCCCGCCTGGTGGAGCGCTTCGAGGTCTCGCCCCTGGACGCGTCCCGTGATCTGGACGACTTCCTCGACCACCTGCGCTCCTTCCGGCTCCTGTGAGCTCCGCAACGCATGGGCGCGCCTTCCGTGGCCGTGGCCGACTGAGGTCGTCATGAAGAAGCAGCTCACCATCGGCGTGTCCGGGATCAACGCCGTGGACAACCCCGGGCCGGGGATCGGCGTTGCGCGAAGCCTGCGCGAGGCCGAGGACCTGGACGTGCGCATCATCGGGCTCTCGTACGACGCCATGGAGCCGGGGATCTACATGGACTGGGTGGTGGACGACGCGTTCCTCCTCCCCTACCCGTCGGCTGGGCACGATGCCTACCGCGAACGCCTCAGCTACGTCCGGGAGAAGACGGGGATGGACTTCATCATCCCCACGCTGGACACCGAGATGCCCTTCTACATGAAGTACCACCGCGAGCTGGCCGCGCAGGGGATCGGCACCTTCGTGCCCACCCCCGAGCAGTACCGGCTGCGGGGAAAGGACCGCCTGGGCGAGCTGGCCAAGGCGCTGGACCTGCAGCTCCCCCGCACGGAGGTGGTGTCGTCGTTGGCCGACCTGGAGCGCGCCGTGGACGACATCGGCACGCCGGTCATGGTGAAGGGCGCCTTCTACAAGGCCTACAAGGCGTACACCGGCAAGGAAGCCGTCAGCCACTACAACAGGCTCGTGGCCGAGTGGGGGTACCCCATCATCGTGCAGGAGATGGTGAAGGGCGACGAGCTGAACGTGGTGGCCGTGGGCGACGGCGAGGGTAGCTCCCTCGGGCGGGTGGCGGTGAAGAAGATGTGGATCACCGAGCTGGGGAAGATCTGGACGGGCGTCACCATCCAGCATCCGGCCATGCTCCGCGCCACCGACCGGTTCATGGAGCAGTACCGGTGGCGTGGCCCCATGGAGCTGGAGTGCATGGTGGACGGAGACACGGTCTATCTGGTGGAGATCAACCCCCGCTTCCCCGCCTGGACCTACCTGTCCACCGGGGTGGGGGTGAACCTGCCGGCGCGCATGGTCAGGCTGGCCCTGGGCCTGCCCGACCCGCAGGGCGCGTCCCACCACTACGACGCGGGCAAGCTCTTCGTGCGCTACACCTACGAGCTGGTCACGGACATGGACCGGTTCCAGCAGATGATCACCACCGGCGAGCGCGGAGACACGCCATGAAGAAGACGTGGGAGAAGCCGGTCATCCTCCGGCTGGAGACGGGGTACCTGAACAAGTTCGGGTCGAGCCCCATGTACTCCCGGAAGGTGCGCACGGACATCGATGGGGCGACCATCGACTCGCTGGTCGAGCGCTTCGGCTCTCCCCTCTTCGTGTTCTCCGAGCGAGCCATGAGGGAGAAGTACCGGGAGGTGCACGAGGCCTTCGCCACCCGCTACCCCAACGTGGTGCAGGCCTGGTCGTACAAGACCAACTACCTGCAGGCCGTGTGCGCGGTCTTCCACGACGAAGGCGCGCTGGCCGAGGTGGTCTCCGAGTTCGAGTACGAGAAGGCGCGCAAGCTGGGCGTGCCCGGGAGCCGGATCATCTTCAACGGCCCCCACAAGCCCATGGGCGCGCTGCGCCGCGCCGTGGAGGAGGGAGCCCAGATCCACGTGGACCACATGGACGAGATCCACGACCTGGAGCAGATCGCGCAGGAGCTCGGCCGCCAGATCCCCGTGGGCATGCGCCTGAACCTGGACACGGGGATCTACCCCCAGTGGACGCGCTTCGGGCTCAACCTGGATTCGGGGCAGGCGCTGGACGCGGTGAAGCGCATCCACGCCCGGGGGCACCTGGTGCTCAACGGCCTCCACGCCCACATCGGCACCTTCATCCTCGACCCCGAGGCCTACGGGCGCCTGGCGACCCGGATGGCCCAGTTCGCCAACGAGGTGACCGAACGATTCGGCTTCGAGATCGAGTACCTGGACATGGGCGGCGGCTTCCCCTCGAAGAGCAGGCTCAAGGGAACCTACCTCTCGCCCGACGTCTCCGTCCCGCCCATCGACGCGTATGCCGAGCGCATCACCGACGCCCTGTTCGCCACATTGCCCGCGGGGAGCTTCCCGCGCCTCATCCTGGAGACCGGGCGGGCGCTGGTGGACGAGGCGGGGTACCTGATCACGACGGTGTTCGCCACCAAGCGGCTCCCCGACGGGCGGCGGGCCTACGTGGCGGACGCGGGCCTCAACGATCTCTTCACCTCGTTCTGGTACAAGTTCACCATCGAGCTGGACCGGGACGTGCAGGGGATGAACGAGCCCGCCATGGTGAATGGGCCCCTGTGCATGAACATCGACGTCCTCGACGAGGGGACGCTCCTGCCGCCGCTGCGCCGCGGGACGCGGCTCATCTTCTCCCCGGTGGGGGCGTACAACGTCACCCAGTGGATGCAGTTCATCGAGTACCGTCCCGCGGTGGTCCTGGTGGGCGAGGGCGGCGAGGCGGAGCTCATCCGCGAGCGGGAGGACCTCACCGACGTGGAGCGGCGGGAGCGGCTCCCCGACCGCCTGAGGCTGGTGGAGGCTCGGTAGCGCCCGTGCGTCCGGAGTTCCCGCCCCGGGAGAGCCGGTCGGCCTCCGACGTGGCGGCGCACCAGGTGCGCCGCCACGCGGAAGCGCTCGTGGACAGCTACAGCGAGGTCCTCTTCCTGAAGGGATGGGAGCTGGGCCTGGCGATCCTGGCCATCACCTTCCTGGCCCCCAACGTGGCGCTGGCCGGCGTGGTGGCGGTGCTGGCCGCTTACGGCTTCGCACGCTTCATCGGCATGGGCGCCGCCTTCCTGGAGTCGGGGTTCTACACGTACAACCCGCTCCTGGTGGGACTCTCCCTGGGGTACCTGTTCCACCTCACCCCGCTCACCCTCTTCTTCGTGGTGACGGCGGGGATCGCGGCCTTCCTGCTGACGCACACGCTGTTCAGCGCTGCCTGGTACTATCTGCGCCTCCCGGTGCTGAGCCTCCCGTTCGTGGTGGTGAGCTCCTTGGCGTACCTGGCCGCGGGGAGCTACACGAACCTGTACGTGGGCTCCTTGTACCCGCGCAGCGTGGCCGCCTTCGAGACGCTGGTCCCCCTCTGGCTGGGGGGCTTCCTCCGCGCCATGGGTGCGGTGTTCTTCGTGCCGTCGGTGCTGGCTGGCGCGCTCGTCGCCGCGGCGCTCCTGGCCCGCTCACGCATCCTCTTCCTGCTGGCCGTCGGCGGCTACTACGCCGGGACGCTGACGCTGGCGGCGCTCGGGGGATCCCCGGACCAGGCGTTCACGAACCTGAGCGCCTTCAACTTCATCCTCATCGCCATGGCGCTGGGGGGCGTGTTCCTGGTTCCTTCGCTCCACAGCTACCTGCTGGCGTTCGTGGCGGTGGTGACGTCCACCGTGCTCCTCAGCGCCGCCGAGGTGTTCTGGAGCAGGTGGGGGGTTCCCGTGCTGGCGCTCCCCTTCAACCTGGTGACGCTCGGCTTCCTGTATGCGCTGAAGCTCGTGGAATTCCCCCTCCTGGCCCGGGGGACCGGCACCCCCGAGGAGGTCCTGGACGAGCACCTCACGGGGACGCTCCGCTACCCCGGGTCCGAGCGCTCGCTGGCGCTCCCGTTCGCGGGGCGATGGACGGTCTGGCAGGGCTTCGACGGACCCTGGACGCACCAGGGGCCGTGGCGCTACGCCTACGATTTCGTCATCACCGACGCGCGGGGTGAGACCTACCGGGGAGAGGGAGGGCGCCTCGAGGAGTACATGGCGTTCCGCAAGCCGGTCCTCTCCCCCATCAAGGGCCGCGTGGTCCACGTCGTGGATGCGTATCCCGACAACCCCGTCGGGGTCACGGACCGGACCAACAACTGGGGGAACCTGGTCGTGCTCAAGGACGAGCGCGGGTTCTTCGTGGAGATCTCCCACTTCGCCGAGGGATCCATCCGGGTGCGTGAGGGCGAGTGGGTGGAGCGGGGTTCGCTCCTGGGGCTCTGCGGCAACTCGGGGTACTCGCCCCAGCCCCACATCCACATCCAGGTCCAGGACACCGAGCAGGTGGGCGCGCCCACGCTCCCGTTCAGCTTCGTGGCGTACCAGGCCGACAGCACCTTCCACGCCAACGACACGCCCGAGGTGGGGGCGCTGGTGGAGTCGCTCCCCGTGGAGAAGGCGCTCGAGAACCGCATGGGGTTCGTGCTGGACGAGGTATACCGCTTCCGCGTGTCCGGGTGCGATCCGGCCCGCTTCCCCGATTCCCGGCAGGGCCAGCTGGAGTTGACCGTGCGTATGGCTCCGGACAGCACCTTCTACCTGGACTCCGGACGGGGGCGGCTCTTCTTCGGCGCCCGTGATGGCACGTTCTACTTCTACCGCGTGGAAGGGGCGGACCCGTGCTTGCGCGCGATCTTCCTCGCGCTCCCTCGGCTCCCACTGGCGTACAGGCACAACCTGCGCTGGTCGGACCACGTGCCCGCGGGCACGGTGACGTGGGGTGCGCGCAGGGCGTTGGTGCGTTTGGCGCGGTCCGTGGTGCCCCGGCTGGGAACGGTTTCGGTGGAGCTGGAGTTCGCCGACGAACGGCGCGTGCTGGGTCGGGTGCGGTCCGGGCTGCTCAGGCGCGAGTGGGAGACCCAGCTGGTGCTGCATCCCTTCCGCGGCTTCCAGTCCGTGCGGGTCGGCGATCTGAACATGGAGAGAGTGGATGACGAGATTGCGTGAGGGCATGGCCCTCCTGGTGGCCGGGCTGGCGCTCTCCGCGCCCGCCGCGGCCCAGTCCCGCACCGACGTGCTGCTGCACGCCACGGGGCTATCGTACCAGGATTCGCAGGTGAAGGACGCCGGGTGGGTGGCAGGTTTCTACGGCACGTACGGCTCGGGGTGGAAGCACCTCGTGGAGGTGGGGGCGACGCGCACCGGCGTGGACCACCTGGACGGGTGGCAACTGCGCCAGACCGACGTGGCCGCCGCCTACGGGTACTACGGCGCGCAGGGAGCCGCGCGGGCGGGCCTCCACGTCATCTCCGGGAACGACGTCCTGAGCGACGGAGGCATGGTCCTCTTCGGCGGGGCGAGCCGGTACCGCGTGGGCTCCTGGAGCGCCGGCGCCGAGGGTGCGCTCTCCAGCTACGGCGACTACGACGGGGGTCTCACCGTCGTGCAGGTTGCGCCCTCCGTCGCGCTCACGAAGGCCGCAGGGGAGGGCAGGCACGTCCTCGGGGCGTCGCTGCGCGGCTACTACATCAAGCTCTCGGAGGACCTGGGGCTGGGGAGCCGGGACTTCCTGTCCGGCGAGGCGGCGCTCTCGTACACGTCGGGACGCCTGAGCCTGAGTGGGTTCGCATGGTCCGGGGAGCAGGCCTTCGCGGTCAGGGGCGGAGGGTTCACCGTGTTCAACCTGGCGGAGCTCCACACCGGCGGGTTCGGCGGAGGGCTCAGGTGGGTGCTGTCGCCCCGGTCCGCGCTCTCTGCGGGGTACTACATGGAGCGTTTCGAGGACATGGGCCTGGCCAACAAGGCCTGGACGCGATCGCTGTCCGCGTCCCTCGGCTACACTCTGTGAGAAGAGGAGACCTCACCATGCGTTGCGTTCGCCGTTCCCGCGTTGCGGCCGCTGTTCTCGCCGCCGCGCTTTCCGCGGCCACGCTCGCGGCGACGTTCGCGGTCGCTCCGGGCGCCCTCGCGGCGCGGCAGGGCACGCAGACGCCCGACATCGCAGGCTCCTACAAGCGCTCCTTCGACTACGAGGGCGTGCAGGACTACCAGAACGCCATCCGTGCGCTGTCGCCCGTGTACGAGGCCTACCCCAACGGGTACACCGTGAACCTGCGCATGGGGTGGCTCTTCTACCTGAACGGGAACCACGCGAACGCCGCGGCCCACTACGAGGTGGCCACCCGGGCCGCACCCATGGCCCTCGAGCCGAAGCTGGGCCGGCTCCTACCGCTCCTCGCCCAGGGGCGGTGGAGCGACGCCGAGACGCTCGCGTACCAGATCGTGAGCGTGGACCACTACAACTACTACGGGAACCTGAGGCTGGCCATCGCGCTGCGTATGCAGGGGAAGGCGGACGCGGCGCACCAGATCGCGCTGAAGATGGTGGGCGCCTACCCCACCGACGTCCTGCATCTGGCGGAGCTGGCGCAGATCCAGGACGCCCGGGGCGACAAGGCGGAAGCGCGCAGGCTCTTCGGCGAGATCCTCATCCTCGACCCCGAGAACGAGAGCGCGCGGCGGTACCTGGAGAAGTAACCGGCACCGGAGCGCGGCGCCGGAAAGGGACGGGGGCCCGCGGCGGCGGCGGAGTGTTACATTGACGGCTTCCCCCTTCCGCCCCGCCGGCCGACCCTCCGTCCTCCCCATGCCCCAGCGCATCCTTGTCACCGACGAGATCGATTCCCAGGGCGTGGCTCTCCTCCGCGACGTCCCCGGCTTCGTCGTGGACGAGCTCCCCACGCTGCCGGCCGCCGAGCTCCTCGATCGCATCGCCGGATACGACGCCCTCGTGGGCCGCAGCGCGACGCGCATCACGGGCGAGCTCCTGGCGCGGGGCACGCGCCTGAGGGTGGTGGGGCGCGCCGGCGTGGGCGTGGACAACATCGACATGGAGGCGGCGACCCGTCTCGGCATCGCCGTCATCAACGCGCCGGCGGGGAACACCGTGGCCGTCGCCGAGCTCTTCTTCGGCTCGGTCCTTTCGGTCCTGCGCGGCCTGGCCCGGGCCGACGCCTCCATGCACGAGGGGCGCTGGGACCGGAGCGCCCTGACGGGCTCGGAGCTCAAGGGGAGGACGCTGGGGATCGTGGGGCTCGGCCGCATCGGATCCGAGGTGGCGCACCGGGCCCACGCCTTCGGCATGGGCGTGGTGGCGTACGATCCGTACGTGAACGCCGAGCGCTTCGCCGCCCTCCGGGTGCGGAGGGCCGGCACGCTGGACGCGCTGCTGGACGAGGCGGACGTGCTCACCGTGCACACGCCCCTCACCGACGAGACCCGGGGGATGATCGGTGCCGCCGAGCTGGCGCGGCTCCGGCCGGGCGCGGTGGTCGTGAACATGGCCCGCGGCGGGATCGTGGACGACGACGCGCTGCTGGCGGCGCTGGAGTCCGGCGCTTTGGGGGGCGCGGCGCTGGACGTGTTCGTGAGGGAGCCCCTCACCGGGGATCACCGGTTCCGTGCCCGAGGCGACGTGCTCCTCACCCCGCACATCGGCGCCTCCACCCGCGAGGCCCAGCGGAACGTGGCGGTGGACGTGTGCCTGGCCGTGCGCGACGCGCTCATGGAGGGGGATCTTTCCCATTCCCTCAACGCTGCGCTGGACGCGGACGTGGCCGCCCTCCCGCAGGCCCTCCTCCTCGCGCGCCGCGCGGCCGTGGTGGCGCGGGCCCTCCTCGCCGAGGACGGCGCCCGGTCGGTGGAGTCCGTGACGCTGAAGACCGGCGACGACCTCACGCCCGCGGCGGGGGCGCTCCTGTCCGCGGCGGCGGCGGGGGTGCTGGAGGACGTCATGGACGTGGGCCGCGTGAACCTCATCAACGCCCGCGCCGTGGCCGCCGGCCGGGGAATCGCGCTGGCCATGGGGACGGAGGGCGTGCCGCCCCACGCCCGCGCGCTGGAGGTTCGCGTGGGCGCCGAGGGCGCCGGGGAGGTGCGGGTGGGCGGGGTGGCCACGGGGGACGGTCCGCCGCGGCTTACGCGCATCGGGGGCTTCCACGTGGACGTGGTGCCCCGGGGCACCCTGCTCGTGCTCCGCAACGACGACGTCCCGGGTGTGATCGGGCACGTCGGGACGGCGCTGGGCGAGGCCGGGGTGAACATCGCCGAGTACCACCAGGCCCGCCTGGAGCCGGGCGGGGAGGCGCTGGCGGTGGTGACGCTGGACGGAGCCGTGGATCCTGCGGTGCGGGAGGCCCTCGTGGCCCTCCCCCACGTGCGGACCGCGACGCTCGTGCGCTTCCGCGACGGGGGCGGGGAGCCCGCGGGAGGGCGGGTATGGGGCTGGTGAGGGCGTTCGCTTCGGTCATCCTCGACGCCGACTCCACCCTGACGGGGATCGAGGGGGTGGATTGGCTCGCCACGCTTCGCGGAGACGAGGTTGCCCGGCGGGTGGCCGCCCTCACCGACGACGCCATGGCCGGGCGGATCGGCCTGGAGGCGGTGTTCACCCGGCGCCTGGAGCTCATCGCGCCGACGGAGCGGGAGATCGAGGAGCTGGCCGGCGCCTATCTGGATGCCGTGGCGCCCGACGCTGGCTCGGCCCTCGCCGACCTGCGCCGCGCCGGGGTGGCGCTGCGGGTGGTGAGCGGGGGACTTCGCCAGGCGCTCGTGCCCCTCACGCGGGCGCTGGGCTTCGCCGCCGCCGAGGTGCACGCCGTGGAGGTGCGCTTCGACCGGGACGGGGACTACGACGGGGTGGTCCCCTCGCCGCTCACCACCCAGGCGGGAAAGGCCCGGGTGGCCCGGGAGATGGCGCTCCCCAGGCGCGTGCTGGCCGTGGGGGACGGCGCCACCGATCTGGCCATGCGGCCGTCGGTGGACGCCTTCGCCGCCTACGTGGGGTTCGTCCGCCGGGACGCCGTGGTGGCCGGCGCGGACGTCACGGTGACTTCGTTCCGCGACGTGGCCGACGTGGTGCTGGGGAAGCCTAGGCCCTAGGGCAGCCCCCGGGAGGGGCTAGCGGTTCGCCCCGCCACCCTCGCGCACATGGCAGTCGGCGCAGCGCGTCGGGACCTTGGCGCCCTTCGCCTCTTCGGCCTTGTGGCAGTCGAAGCAGATCCCCGCCCGCGCCTCGGTGTCGTGCATCGCGTTGCGCTGGGTGGTGGTCATGGGGGGCGTGGGGGGGTCCGTGTGGCAGTCGCTGCACTTCTGCCGCGGACGCTCGAACGCCTTCTCGGCCATGGCTTCGTGATGGCACGAGGCGCACTCGAACTTCTCGGCGTGCGTCTTGTGTTGGAGCACGACCCTGCCGCGGTTCGTGTAGACCACGCTGTCCGGACCGGCGGGCTCGGTGGCTTGTGCCGTGAGGCTCGCGGGGACCAGGGCGCTCCCCAGGAGCACCAGGGATGCGACTGCGAAACGTAGCTGCGACAACGGCCCTCCTCGTGGGATGATGTGCTGCCACGAACCATGTGGCATTGCGGGGGGCGCCTCTGTCGGGAACAGCCCGGCCCCTCCGGCGGGGGGACTCCCGCTCGGCGGTGCCCGAAGATTGACGGGGGCAAGGGCTTCCGCCAACATTAGGGGCGACTAAAATAATCTCTCCTCTCTCGACGCCCCTCCGACCGCTCCCGCCAGGCCGACGTCCATGCCCGACCCTCGCCTCGCGCTTCTCGCCTTCGGGGCCGTCGTGGCGGTGGTCGCGCTCCTCGTCTGGCCCCGCGTCGGGCTGGTCCCGCGCTGGCTCCGGCTCCGGCGCCTGGGCGAGCGGGTGCGCGTGGAGGACGCGCTCAAGCACATCTACACCTGCGAAGGGCAGGGGCAGACGTGCACGCTGGAGAGCCTGGCGGGCCGCCTCGAGATCTCCGTCGGCGACGCGGCGGGGCTCCTGGCCCACCTGGCGCGCCTTGAGCTGGTCGGCTCGGTGGGCGAGGCCCCCGAGCTCACCGCCGAGGGGCGGGCCTCGGCGGTCCGGGTGGTCCGGACCCACCGTCTCTGGGAGCGGTATCTGGCCGACCGGACCGGGATCCCGGCCGGGGAGTGGCACGATCACGCCGAGTGGATGGAGCACGCGCTGACGACCGCCGAGGCCGACGCCCTGGCCAAGCGCCTGGGCCACCCCCGTTGGGACCCCCACGGCGACCCCATCCCCACGGCGGAGGGGGAGATCCCTCCCCGGCGCGGCGCCGCCCTCATGCGCGCTTCGGCCGGCGACACGGTGGAGATCCTGCACCTGGAGGACGAGCCCCGGGCCATCTACGACCAGCTCGTGGCCCACGGGATGGCCCCCGGCGGCCGGATGGACGTGGTGGAGCGCACCGACAGGAGGATCCTCCTCCGGGGGGACGGGAGGGAGTGGGCGCTGGACCCGGTCCAGGCGCGGAACGTCTCGGTGCGCACGCTTCCGGCGGGAGAGCATGCCCGGGAGTCGGGGGCCTCCCTGGCCGACGCTGGTCGGGGCGAGACGGTCCGGGTGGAACGCATCTCCTCGGCGTGCCAGGGCACCCAGCGCAGGCGGCTCCTGGACCTGGGCGTGGTCCCCGGGACGGAGATCACCCCCGAGATGATGAGCGCCGGGGGCGACCCCAGGGCGTACCGCATCCGAGGGGCGCTGATCGCGCTCCGGCGGGAGCAGGCGTCGTGGATCCTGGTGGAGCGTCCGGCCCGGGCGGATGAGGGGGCCGCGTGACCCGGAACCTGGTGCGGTTGGGGCTGAGCCCCGCTCGATGGGACGTCCTCATCGCGCTCGCCGGAAACCCCAACGTGGGGAAGAGCACGGTCTTCAACGCCCTCACCGGGATGCGTCAGCACACCGGCAACTGGCCAGGGAAGACGGTGGCGGTCGCCGAGGGTGCGTTCGCCCACGGTGGGAAGAGGGTGAAGGTGGTGGACCTCCCCGGCACCTACTCCCTCCAGGCCGGGAGCACCGACGAGGAGGTGGCCCGGGACCTCATCCTCTTCGGCCGTCCCGACGTGACCGTGGTCGTGGTGGACGCCACGCGGCTGGAGCGCAACCTCAACCTGGTGATCCAGATCCTGGAGATCACCGACCGGGTGGTGGTCTTCCTCAACCTCGTGGACGAGGCCCGCCGCCACGGCATCGGCGTGGACGCGGCGCGTCTGGAGAAGGAGCTGGGTGTTCCCGTGGTGGCTGGGGTAGCTCGGCAGAGGGCGGGCGTGGACGAGCTCCTCGAGAAAGCCATGGCGGTCGCCTCGGGCGCCATCGCCACCCGGCCCTTCCGGGTGGCGCAGCACGCGGGCGGCGTGGAGGAGGCACTCCAGGCCCTGGTGCCCGCGGTGGAGGAGGCGTTTCCGGGGATCGCCAACGCGCGGTGGGTGGCGCTCCGCCTCCTCAACGCGGACGAGGCGGTGACCGAGGCTGTGGCGAGCGGGGAGCTCGGCGCCAACGGCGCAGGGAGCGCCGGGCCGGGCGAGGCGCGCCATCGCCTCCTGGAGACTGCCCGGGGGCTGCGGTGGGATCTCCCCGGGGACTTCCACGACGCCCTCATGGAACGGACCTACGCCGCCGCCGAGGGGCTGGCCCGCAACGCGCAACTGACGGGGCTGAAGCGGGCGCGCTTCGACCTGGACCGGACCCTGGACGGTCTCCTCACCAGCCGCTGGGTCGGATTCCCCATCATGCTCGCCATCCTCGCCGTGGTGTTCTGGCTCACCATCGAGGGGGCGAACGTCCCGTCGTCCATGCTGGCCGGGTTCCTCATCGACCAGGCTCATCCCTGGCTGAAGTCGCTGGGCTCGGGGCTCGGGCTCCCCTGGTGGCTCTCTGGGTTCCTCTTCGATGGCGTCTACCTGGCCACCGCGTGGGTGGTGAGCGTGATGCTCCCGCCCATGGCCATCTTCTTCCCCCTGTTCACGCTCCTGGAGGACTTCGGGTACCTCCCCCGGGTCGCGTTCAACCTGGACGGCTTCTTCCGCCGGGCCGGTGCCCACGGCAAGCAGGCCCTGACCATGGCGATGGGCTTCGGCTGCAACGCCGCCGGCGTGGTGGCCACCCGGATCATCGACAGCCCCAGGGAGCGCCTCATCGCCATCCTCACCAACAACTTCTCCCTGTGCAACGGACGGTGGCCCACGCAGATCCTGGTGGCCACCATCTTCATCGGTGCGCTCGCGCCTTCCGGGGTGGCGGGGCTCGTGTCCGCGGCGGCGGTGGTGACGGTGGCGCTCCTGGGCATCTTCTTCATGTTCCTCACGTCGTGGGGGCTCTCCCGCACCGTGCTCCGCGGCGAGGCGTCCACGTTCAGCCTCGAGCTTCCGCCGTACCGCCCGCCCCGCATCCTGCAGACGCTCTACACGTCACTCGTTGACCGGACGCTCATCGTGCTCTGGCGGGCGGTGGTGTTCGCAGCGCCGGCCGGGGCGGTGATCTGGCTGATCTCCAACGTCCGCGTGGGCGGGCCCAGCCTCGCGGAGCACCTGGTGGGGTGGCTCGACCCGCTGGGCATCCTGATCGGGCTGAACGGCGTGATCCTCCTGGCCTACGTGGTGGCCATTCCCGCCAACGAGATCGTCATCCCCACCGTGCTCATGCTCACCGTCCTCACCACCGGTGCGGCGGCGGGGGCCGGGGCCGGCGTGATGTTCGAGCTGGAGTCGGCCGCCGCCACGGGGGAGGTGCTCCGGGCCGGGGGGTGGACCCTCCTCACCGCCGTGAGCCTCATGCTCTTCTCCCTCCTCCACAACCCGTGCTCCACGACTCTCTATACCGTCTACCGGGAAACCGGGAGCGCGCGGTGGACGACGGTGGCGGCTTTGCTGCCCCTCGTCATGGGGTTCACGGTGTGCTTCCTGGTGGCGCAGCTGTGGAGGCTGTTGGCCTAGCGATCCGTTGACGGATCCGCCCGGGCTCTCCACGTTCCCGGCATGGGCAGGAGGCCGACTGGGCCCCCCGTCCCGCCACCCGTACCAACGGCTCCGCCATGGGTACGCGTCCAGCGGCTCTTGCGCACCTCGAGGTGCGAGATGCGCGCCAGCTCCGTTACCGGCGCGCGAGCCCTGGCTTTTTCCGTCCGCGTCGGGCGCCGATGAAGGTCGGCGTTCTCCCGGCGGTGGCTCCCGCCCCGACGCTCCTCGTCGTCCCGGACCGGGACACTTCCACACCGGAGGCATGAACATGAACTGCAGATCGCGTTGGAAGGTACTCCTCCTGACGCTCGCGGCGGTGGCCGTATGGGTTACGGCGACACCTCCGCTTATCGCGCAGCAGGGCAGCGGCACCATCCGGGGCCGCGTCCTGGACGCGAATTCGGGCCGCCCCACGCCCACGGCGCAGGTGTACGTGCCGGGCACCGGGCGGGGCGCCCTGTCCAACCCGTCGGGAGATTTCCTCATCCAGGGGGTTCCCCCGGGTGAGCGCGTCGTGCGAGCGGAGCTCATCGGCTACAGCTCCCAGCAGCAGACGGTCATGGTGACCGCGGGTGGCACCGCGGTCGTGGAGTTCCGCCTCGCCGTGAGCGCCATCGGCCTCGACGAGCTGGTGGTCACGGGCGTCCCCGGCGGCACGCAGAAGCGCGCCATCGGCAACGTCGTGACCCAGGTGCGTGCCGAGGAGACCCTGGCGGCGGCGCCCGTCGCCAACCTCCAGCAGATGCTGAACGCCCGCGCCCCCGGCATGATCATCATGCCGCAGACGGGGCAGGTGGGCGCCAGCGGCAAGATCCGCATCCGCGGCGCGTCGTCCATGAACCTGGACAACGAGCCCCTCGTCTACGTGGACGGGATCCGGACCGACAACAGCAACTTCACCGGCAGCTCTCAGGCCTGGCGGGCCAACGACTTCAATCCCGAGGACATCGAGTCCATCGAGATCATCAAGGGCCCCGCCGCCTCCACGCTGTACGGCACCGAGGCTGCGAACGGGGTGATCCAGATCATCACCAAGAAGGGCCGCATCGGCACGCCGGTCTTCGGCCTCACCGCCAAGGTGGGTTCGGCGACGTTCGCGAACCTCGAAGAGCGGATGTACACGAACTACTGGAAGAACACCAAGACCGGGCAGGTGGACTCCATCAACCTGGCCACGGCGGAGCGCCTGCTGTCGGAAGCCGGGACACTGACGGCGAAAGGGACACCCATCGACCCGCTCTTCCGCACCGGATGGTCGCAGAACTACGGCGTGAACGTGAGCGGCGGCACCGACGCGTTCCGCTACTACCTGGCGACGGGCTACGACAACGAGCAGGGCATCGAGCCCACCAACTACGTGAAGCGCTTCAACAGCAAGGTGAACGTCACCGTCTTCCCCAAGGAGGGCTGGGACGTCACGGCCAGCTCCGGGTGGATCAGCTCCAAGCAGAGCGGCTCCACCGAGGGGTCGGGAGGCGGCCGCACGTGGGGGTCGTACTTCTCCACCCCGGCCAACCTGACGGAGAACATCTCCGGCGGCACCCCGCCGCGCCGGGGATACCGCAGCTGGACCGCCGAGCTCTACGACGAGTCGGTCAGTTACGAGGACCTGGGCCGCTTCACCGGGAGCGTGGTGGTCAACCACCGCCCCACCGAGTGGCTCTCGCACCGCCTGACCGTGGGCCTGGATGCCGTGCTCCAGCGCAACGAGAGCTGGCAGGAGAAGAGCGCTCTGTACCTGCTCTTCTCGCCCACGGGCCTGGGCTCGGCCAGCTCCGGCCGGAATGACCGGACCATGACCACCGTTGACTACTCCGCGACCGTCAAGCGCTCGTGGACCGATTCCTGGTCCACGGAGACGGCCGGGGGGCTTCAGTACTACAACCGCAGGACCGTGTCGGCCGTCGCCAGCGGGACCGACTTCGCGCTCGCGGGCCTGAGCGCCGTTTCCGCCACGGCCACCCGGAACAGCTCCGGGTCCACCTCGGAGGAGACGTCGGTGGGCGTGTTCGTCCAGCAGCAGGCCAGCTGGAACGGCCGGGTCTTCCTCACCGCCGCGGTGCGCGCCGACGACCACAGCGCCTTCGGCCAGGACTTCGACCTCGTGTACTACCCGAAGGCCAGCGCGACCTGGGTGGTCTCGGAGGAGGACTTCTTCAACCTCCCCTCGGTGACCTCCCTGCGTCTGCGGGCGGCCTGGGGCGCGTCGGGGCAGCAGCCCGCCGCGTTCGCCGCGCTGCAGACATACGCCTCGACGATCGGCCCCAACGACAAGGCCACGGTCACGCCGTCCACCCCGGGCAACCCGATACTCGGCCCCCAGCGGGCGTCCGAGCTCGAAGTCGGGTTCGACGCCGGGTTCTTCGACGAGCGCCTGGCCCTCGAGATGACGTATTACGATACGCGCATCAAGGACGACATCCTCACCCGGGGGGCGCCGCCCTCCCAGGGCTTCTCCGGCTCGGTGTCCGGCATCTCGGGGGCCGGCATACAGTATCTGAACATGGGGAAATCCAAGAAGTGGGGCTTCGAGACGCTGCTCAGGGGCACGGTGTTCAGCACCGAGACGGCGACGCTGGAGTCCTCGCTCAGCATGTCCATGAACGATTCCGAGGTGGAGTACCTGGGCGGCGACTCGGCGGTGGTCCAGTCCTCGTCCTGGGGTGTCGAGCACCGCATCGGGTACCCGCTGGGCTCGTGGTTCCACGTGAAGGTCGTGGACGCCCAGCTCGACGCTGCCGGCGCGCCCATCCGCACGTCCATGATGTGCGCGACGCCGGACGGGGGTCAGGTGGCGTGCTTCACGGGCAACACCATCACGGCGCCCCGCGTGCACCTCGGCCGTACCATCCCGAAGTGGGAGGGGGCCTTCTCCTCCACGCTGACGCTCTTCGACAACCTGTCCATCTACGGCCTGGTGGACTTCAAGCTCGGCGGCCTGAAGTGGGACCACAACCTGCGCATCCGGTGCTCGCTCTACTACATCTGCCGCGAGAACCAGTATCCGCTGGAGTACAATCCGGTGGACATCGCGATGTACGCGAACTCGGCCAGCTTCGGCGCCGCGTACATCAAGGGTGCCAGCTTCGCGAAGCTCAGGGAGGTGTCGGTGTCCTACACGCTGCCGCCCAGCGTGGCGTCGCGCTTCGGGGCCTCGCGCGCCTCGGTGTCCTTCGCCGGGCGCAACCTCATGACGTTCACCGGCTACAAGGGGATGGAAGTGGAGGCCATGTTCTCGGGGAGCAGCTACGTGATGCAGGAGCAGAACCAGATCCCGCAGCTGCGCCAGTTCTCCTTCACCACCAACCTCACCTTCTAGGGGGCTCGCGAACCATGAGACATTCGGATCGTATCAAGGTCCGGGCCCGCCGGACCGTCACAGTCCTGACCGCCGCGCTCGCAGGGTTCGCCCTGACGGGGTGCGACTTCATGGACGAACTCCTCGAGATCGAGACGCCCGCCACCATTCCGGCGGCCAACCTGGACGGCCCGGAGTTCGCCGACATGCTCCTCAGCGGAGCCATCGGCGACTTCGAGGCGGCATTCTCGTCCCACATCCTTCAGCAGTCGCTTCTCGCCGGCGAGCTGCACGACGGGACGTCGTCGGCCAATCGGTGGATGGTGCCGTCCCGGACCGTCATGTACTTCGACGCCCGGTACCCGGAGCAGAGCTACACGCCTCTGTCCAAGGCCCGGTGGACGGCAGACAACACCCTGAAGCTGCTGCAGGGGTGGACGGACGCGCAGGTGCCCAGCCGGCAGCTGAAGATCGCCCAGGCCGCGTTCTATGCAGGCTACAATCTGGTCATCCTCGGCGAGTCCTACTGCTCCATGGCGCTGGACCTGAGCGCCGAGATGACGCCCCAGGCGGTGTTCCAGCAGGCCGAGGCGCGCTTCACCACCGCCATCACGGCGGCGCAGGCCGCGGGGTCGAGCGGCAGCACGTGGCTGAGTGCGTCCTACCTGGGACGGGCGCGGGCGCGCCTGAACCTGGGCAACGGAGCAGGGGCCGCGGCCGACGCGGCGCTGGTCCCGGTGGGGTTCAAGCTCGACGCCACCCACTCGGCGGCCAACACCCGCCGCTACAACTACGTGTACGAGGAGACCCGCACCGGCAACGTCAGCGTGACCGAGCCGTACTGGAACCTCACCGTGGACGGCAAGGCCGACCCGCGGGTCCCGGTCCTGGACATGAAGCGGAAGGCCGCAGACGGCCTCACGGCGCTCATGAACCAGCAGCTCTTCCTGGACAGGGCGAGCCCGATTCCGATGGCCCGCTGGGAAGAGGCGCAGCTCATCATCGCCGAGGTGCAGGGTGGCACCACGGCGGTGAACATCATCAACAACCTCCGCACCCGCCGCGGGCTCCCGGGCACGTACGCCGGGGGCACGGCCGCCCAGATCAAGGACCAGGTGATCGCCGAGAGGCAGCGCGAGCTGTTCCTCGACGGGCACCGGCTCGGCGACCTGCGGCGGTACAACCTGCCCTTCTTCCCCCCGGTGGGGCAGGTGTACGTGAAGGGCGGCATCTACGGGGACGTGAAGTGCTTCCCCATCCCCGCAGTGGAGATCAACGCGAACCCGAACCTGAGGTAGCGATCCACGGGGGATCCCGGCCCAGCGCCGGGCAGGCAGGACCGGGCCCGGGGGAGCGATCCCCCGGGCCCGGATGGCTTTCGGGAGGCAGGCTGCGCGGCGCCCCCCGGCGCCCTCCGGCGCCCTCCGGCGAGCCGCCCTCCGCCTCCCGCCCAAATCCCTACGCGCCGTAGGGGAAAACCCCTCACCCGCAAAGCGTTTGATCCGGGTGGGCCGCTCGCCATCTTTAGTGCGGTTCTCATGCGACGTCCGGGCTCTGCCCGGCCGCACGGCGGCGCCAAGCCGGCTGCGGTCGACCCCTCCCTGCCCGAACCGGAGGGTATTCCATTGGTCGAGATCCGGATCCACGGGCGTGGCGGCCAGGGCGGTGTGACCCTGGCCAAGCTCATCGCCACCTCCCGCTTCCTCCAGCACCAGTCCGTCCAGGCCTTCGGCCTCTACGCCGCCGAGCGCTCCGGCGCCCCGGTGCAGGCATTCTGCCGCTTCGACGACGAGGTCATCACCAACCGGAACCTCATCTACGAGCCGGACCATGTGGTGGTGTTGGACCCGACGCTGGTGGGCCCCGCCATCGTGGGTGGCCTGAAGCCCGGAGGGTGGATCCTCCTGAACACGGAGAAGGAGCCCTCGGCATTCTCCGGGGACTTCCCGCACAACAGGGTGGCCACCGTGGACGCCACGGGGATCGCCCGTGCGCACGGGCTGGGAACGCGCTCCGTGCCCATCGTGAACACGGCGTTGGTCGGGGCCGTGGGCCGCATCCTGGGCTTCCCCCTGGAGGAGATGCT
Source organism: Longimicrobiales bacterium (assembly GCA_035477395.1). Classification (GTDB taxonomy): domain Bacteria; phylum Gemmatimonadota; class Gemmatimonadetes; order Longimicrobiales; family Gaopeijiaceae; genus SZUA-318. The sequence goes on along the minus strand of DATIKQ010000065.1, from coordinate 31,176 downwards.
GGCGGCGCTCGCGCACCTGGGCTTCGGCGGCGGGAACGTGGACGCGGCCTCCGAGGCCTACGCCGCCGTGGCCATGGTGGACGCGGCGGAGCCGGCTGCAGCCGGCGACGGGCGGCCCAGGGCCGTGCGCTTCGACCGCCAGCCCAGCTTCCTCACCGGAGCGGGAGGCGGGTTCCCCACCGTCATGACGGGGAAGTGGGCCTCCGAGCAGCCGAAGCGCCAGCAGTACGTGCCCCCGTGCAACCACATATGCCCCGCGGGGAACGACGTGCAGGGCTTCCTCCACGCCCTGGCGGAGGAGCGCACCGACGACGCCCTCGAGATCCTGCTGCGCACCACGCCCCTTCCCTCCACCTGCGGGCGCGTGTGCCCGGCGCCGTGCATGATGGCGTGCAACCGCACCGCCCTGGACGGCGCGGTGAACGTGCGGGAGATGGAGCGCTTCGCGGGCGACAACGGGAAGGTGACCCTTGTCCCGGCCGAGCGCCGGGACCAACGGGTGGCCGTCATCGGGTCCGGGCCGGCGGGCCTTGCCGCCGCCTACCACCTGGCCCTCTTCGGCTACGGGGTCACCCTCTACGAGGCGGGGTCCGGCCTGGGCGGCCTGCTCCGCACCGGGATCCCCGAGTTCCGCCTCCCCGGGGAGACGCTGGACCGGGAGCTGGCCCGCATCCTGGACCTGGGCGTCGAGAGCGTCACCGGCGTCTTCATCGACCGGGAGCGCCTCCTCTCCATCGCGAAGACCCACGACGCCGTCCTGGTGGCCACCGGCCTTCAGGAGCTCCGATCCCTCCGGCTCGGCGTGGGGGACGACGACCTCGTGATGCAGGGGATCGACTTCCTGGACCAGGTCCGCGAAGGGGTGGCCAAGCGCCTGGACGGCGAGGACGTGGTGGTGGTGGGTGGGGGGAACACGGCCATGGACGCGGCGCGCTCGGCCCTCCGGCTTGGCGCGGCTACGGTGCGCGTCGTGTACCGGCGCACCCGGGCCGAGATGCCGGCCATCCGCGAGGAGATCGAGGAGGCGCTGGAGGAGGGCATCACCATGGACTTCCTCACCCAGCCGGTGGCCATCCAGCGCATGGCGCAGGCCGACGGCGACCTGGGTGAGCAGCACCTGGTGTGCCGCCGGATGGAGCTGGGCGAGCCCGACGCCTCGGGGCGCCGCGCGCCGGTGGAGGTCCCCGGCTCGGACACCTCGCTGGCGTGCCACAAGGTGATCCTGGCCCTGGGCCAGTCCCCCGACCTGTCCGTCTTCCCCGAGGGGACGGAGGTGCGGGAGGGCACGAAGCTCCTGGGCCTCCTGGAGACGCCGGTCTATGCGGTGGGCGACCTGGCCAACGGCGACGGCACCGTGGCCGCGGCCATCGGGAGCGGGCGCCGCTCGGCGCTGCACATCCACCAGACCCTCACCGGGGAGGTGGTGCTCGCCGGGGAAGAGGCCCGCGTCCGCTCGGACGTGCACGCCTGGCGCGACGAGGTCATCAAGGCCGACGCGCTGCGCCTGCACCTCTTCGAGCGCCACGCGGCGGAGGCCGGCGCCCACATCGGCCTGGGCCGGCGGCAGAACACCTTCGAGGAGATCCACCAGGGGCTCGCCACGCCGGCGGAGGCCAGGCGATGCCTGTCCTGCGGCGTGTGCAACGAGTGCGACATCTGCGTGACGTACTGCCCCGAGGGCGTGCTCAAGCGCGTGGGCCACGACCTGGTCTTCGACTACGCCTACTGCAAGGGGTGCGGCATCTGCGTCACCGAGTGCCCCCGCAACGTTGTCTTCATGAGCCACTTGTAGGAGAGGGGACATGCCACTCGAGATCGTCACCGGGAACCACGCCGCGGGACACGCGCTGTGCGTGGCGGGCGAGGCCAACCGCAACGCGCGGGGGGCTGCGTGCGGGATCTACCCCATCACGCCCCAGACCGAGATCGTCGAGCGCGTGGCCTCCTTCCCCTTCACCAAGGGAAAGGTGGTGGCCGTGGAGAGCGAGCACTCGGCCATGGCCGTCACCATCGGGGCATCGGTGGCCGGGGCGCGGGCCTTCACCGCAAGCTCGTCCAACGGGCTGGCGTACATGTTCGAGAACGTCATGGTGGCGGGGTTCTACCGCCTCCCCATCGTGATGGCGGCGGTGAACCGCACCCTGGGCCCGCCCTGGAACATCTGGGTGGACCAGGGCGACACGCTCATGCTCCGCGACTTCCCCTGGATCCAGCTCTATGCCTCGGACAACCAGGAGGTACACGACCTGGCGCTGCTGGCGTTCCGCCTGGCGGAGGACTCCCGGGTCCTGCTTCCCGTGATGGTGTGCCTGGACGGCTTCGTCCTGTCCCACACCCAGGGCGAGACGGACCTGGCCACCCAGGAGCAGGCGGACCGGTTCCTCCCTGAGCTGGATCTCCCCCATCGCCTGGACGACGCCAACCCCCGCGCGATCGGAGCGATGGTCTGGCCCGACGCCACCGTGTCGCACCGCATGGACATCCAGGAGGCCATGGAGCGGGTCCCCGGCGTGTACGACGAGTGCCGGACCGCGTTTGCAGGGGTGTTCGGCAGGGAGCCGGGAGGCGTGCTCGACGCGTACAGGTGTGAGGACGCCGACACCGTGCTCGTGACGTCGGCGACCATCGCCCTCACCACGCGCCGCGTGGTGGACCGCCGCCGCGCCGCCGGCGAGAAGGTCGGGATGGTGAAGATGCGCATGTTCCGTCCCTTCCCCGAGGCGGCGCTCCGCGAGGCGTGTGCGTCGGCGCAGCGCGTGGGCGTCCTGGACCGCGACTACGCCGCCGGCGTCGGCGGCATCTGGTGGCAGGACGCCCGCGCCGCCTTCCAGGGGCACCGGCCCGGCCTGGTGCTCCAGGACTACCTCGTGGGGGTGGGCGGAGGCGACGTGACGCCTGCGTTGGTGGACGGCATCTTCGACGACCTGGGCGGCCGGGACGTATCGGGGCCGCCGCACTGGTCCGACATGAAGCCCGCGACGGAGGTGGTGGCATGAGCACCATGGCGACGGGAGTGGGAGGGGCCCGGACGGGGTTCCACGTCCCGGAGTTCCCCTCCGGCGACGATTGCCTGCTGCGCGTGGGGAACACCAACTGCGGGGGATGCGGCATGAGCATCGCCCTGAGCATGGTGGGCCGGGCGCTGGCCGAAGCCGGAGAGACGTGCCAGCTGGCCATCCCGGCATGCTGCGGGGTTGTGGCCGTGGGAGGGTTCCCCACTTCGGCCTACTCGGCGCCGACGGTGGCGACCACCTTCGCCTGCTCGCCGGCGGTGGCCTCCGGGATGGTGGCCATCAAGGAGTTGAACCGGGAGCCCGGGCAGGTGATCTGCTGGACCGGGGACGGCGGCACCTACGACATCGGCATGGCCTCGCTCTCCGCCGCCGCCGAGCGCAACGAGAATCTCCTGTACTTCTGTTACGACAACGAGATCTACGGGAACACGGGAGGCCAGCGCTCGTCGGCCACGCCCTCCGGGGCGCGCACCACCACGACCCCGGGCGGGAAGCGCGAAGCCAAGAAGGACATCATGGCCATCATGGCCGCGCACCGGGTTCCCTACGCCGCCACCCTCTCCGTAGCGCACCCGGACGACTTCCGCCGCAAGCTCCTCACCGCGTTCAAGACGAGTGGGATGAAGTTCCTCCTCATCCACTCGCCCTGCCCCACGGGGTGGAAGTCCGAGCCGGGGGACTCCGTCAAGCTGGTGCGCCTGGCCGTGCGCTCGGGCCTCTTCCCGCTCTACGAAGTCTTCGACGGCCTCCGGTACCGCATCAACGTGGAGCCCGACTGGACCGATCCCGCCGAGTACTTCGCCCACCAGCGGCGCTTCAGGAAGGGCGAGATCGACCTGGATACGACCCGGAGGGTGTGCCGCGAGCACCACGACCGGCTGAAGCTGCTCGCCCGGGCGTTTCCGGCCTGACTTTCCGGCCACTCCTGTTGGCTTTCGAGTGGCCCCCGTATAGTGGGTGGGCTGTCCCGCCGGGATCGGCGCCGTGGATGTGGAGTCTGCGGCAGCCCTGCCGGTGGCGGTGTCTGGACCCATGAACTGGCTTGCGAGGTGGAGAGTTCATAGATGAGCACCACTTGCTGGACGCCCCGTTCGCCGGCGCTGCGCACCGGCGCCGTGGCCCTCGTGCTGGCGACTGCCGCCTGCGCGCGATCGGCACCGCTGCAGCCCCCTGCGCCGGCCGCCCCCGACTTCGCGCGCCTGGCCGACTCCATCGTCTCCACCCCGCCGCTGCACCGGGCGCACATCGGCATCGAGGTGTACGACCCGGCGGCGAAGCGCGTCCTCTTCCGGCACAACTCGGACCGCCACTTCGTACCGGCATCGAACCAGAAGTACTGGCCCACGACCACGGCGCTCCACGCGCTGGGACCGGACTTCCGCTACCGCACGCCCGTGCTGGGCGTGGGCTTCGACGCCGGGACCGGCACGGCGCAGGCGCTCGTCGTCGTCGGGCGGGGCGACCCCACCTTCTCCGAGCGCTTCCACGCCCCGGACCCTGTGGTGGTGGACGCCTCGGGTGACACCGTCACGGTCCGCCCCGACGCCGCGACGTCGCACCGCCGCAGCCTCGCGGTCCTCGATTCGCTGGCCGACTCCCTTGTCGCCAGCGGCGTGAAGCGCGTCGCCGGAGACCTGGTGGTGGACGCGAGCCTCTTCGACGAGGCCATCATCCCCGGCGCCTGGACGTTCGGGAACCTGAACGGCACGTCGGCGCCGCCAACGGGCGCCTTCGTGGTGGCCGAGGGCGTCATGATCGTGAGCGTGGCTCCAGGCGCGGCCGTGGGAGCGCCCGCCGTGATCGCGCCCTGGACGCCGGCGGGGATCGTCCCCATCGCCAGCAAGGTGGTCACCGGGGAAGCGGCCCCTGCGCCGGCCCCGGGTGAGGAGAGGGGATCCGGCAGGGCGCGCATCTCCACAGAGCGCGGGCCCTGGAGCGACACGCTCGAGCTGGAGGGCGCCATCCCGCTGGGCGCCGAGCCGCAGCTCCTGCGCGTGCCCATGACCGACCCGGTGGTCTTCGCCGCCCACGCCCTGGCAGACGCGCTGCGCGGCAGGGGGATCGCCGTCGACGGCGCTGTGCGGGTCGTGCGCGACTCCACCGAGGCCGCCGCGCTCCGCGGAGGCCTCCTCGCCGGGGCGGCGACGCCGCTTCCGGTGGGCGAGCTCACGGCGTGGTCGTCGCCCACGCTGGGCGTGATCGTGAAGAACATCCTGCAGCCCAGCCAGAACTGGATCGCGGAGCAGCTGCTGCGCACGCTGGGCGCGGAGAAGCGGGGGCGCGGCAGCTGGCGCGACGGCATCGCGGTGGAGATGGAGTTCCTCGTCGGCACCGTGGGGATCGACTCCATGGCGCTGGTTCTCAACGACGGCTCCGGGATGAGCCCGCAGAACCTGGTGACGCCCGGCGCCGTGGTTCAACTCCTGGAGTACGCCCGTACCGCTCCGTGGGGCCAGGTCTTCCACGACGGGCTCACCGGTCCCGGCAGGCCAGGAACCCTGTCCAACCGGCTGCGCGGCCTGGAGGGGCGGGCATTCGGCAAGACAGGGACGCTCAACGGCGTGAACGCCGTCAGCGGCTACGTCACCACGCCCGACGGGCGTGAACTGATCTTCAGCATCATCAGCAACGCGTCGGGGCTCGGCAGCGGGCCCGTCGTCTCGGCCATCGACCAGATGATCATGGCGCTCGGTAGTGGTATCGTGCCCCGTTAAGGAGGAGATATGAACGTGCAGGACCGAGTGAGCGGTTTGCAGCGCCGGCCCCTTCGAACCCGCGGCGCTTTTGCCCTTGTCTCCCTCGTCGCGCTGGGCGCATGCTCCGACGACTGGACTGCTCCCTTCAGCGACGCGTACTCCGTGGACCAGATGAAGGCCGACCTGGTCGCGCTCGCCCACGACTCCACCCAGGGCAGGCTGTCGGGCACGCCCGAGGCGAGCGAGGCCGCGGACTTCATCCGGAGCCGCTTCGAGTCCCTGGGACTGGAGCCGGGGTTCGCGGGTGGCTCCTACGACCAGGCCTTCGACCTGGAGTGGTTCAGCCTGATCGAGGGAAGCCGGCTCACCGTCCGGGGCATCGGCGGCGCGCGTGACCCGGGCAACGGTTGGTATCCCCTGAACGTCGCCCTCATGGGTTCGGCTTCGGGTCCGGTGGTGTTCGCCGGATTCGGCATCGACGAGCCGCACCTGGGGTGGGACGACTACCAGGGGGCGGACGTGTCGGGCAAGGTGGTCCTGGTCCTGGAGCGGGAGCCGGGCGTGGACGATCCCGCCAGCCCCTTCGACGGGCTCGTGACCGCGAACGCCGCGAGGGACTGGAACAAGGCGCTGGCCGCCCAGAAGCACGGCGCCGTCGCAATCCTGTTCGTGCGCGACATCCACAACCGTGCGGACGTGGAGGACTGGGCCGCGGCCTCCGCAGAGTACTGGCCGGACCAGCCGCGCCGGGTCGAGCGCTTCGTGCACCCGGCCTGGGCGGAGGCGATCACCATCCCCGGCGGGTTCATATCCGCGAGCGTGGCCGAGGGACTGGTGAAGTCGAGCGGCCGCACGCTCCTGGAGCTGGCCCAGGCCTCCGAGGCCGCGACCAACGGGCTCGGCGTGGTGGACCTTCCGGGCACGCAGGTGGACATCCGCGCGTACGTGGAGCGCCACCGCACCCCGGGCAGGAACGTGGTTGCCGTGCTGCGGGGTTCCGACGAGACGCTCACGGATGAAGCGGTGATGGTCCTGGCCCACTACGACCACAACGGCGCCGCCGGAGACACGATCTTCAACGGCGCGGACGACAACATCTCCGGCGTGGCGGGTCTCCTGGCCATCGCGGACGCCTTCGCGAAGGGCAAGGCGGACGGGCGCGGGCCGCGCCGTTCCGTGGTATTCGTCGCCACCGACGCGGAGGAGCGGGGTCCGTCCATCGGAGCGTGGCACCTGACCATGGACCCGCCCTTCCCGTTGGTGAACACGATCGCCGCGTTCAACATCGACATGATCGGGCGCAACGAGGAGATCCCCGCGGACGGTGGGCCGCGCTTCAACGGCCTGACGCCCCAGACGGCCGAATCCAACGCCAACGCCGTCAACCTCATCGGATACTCACGGGCGCCGGGGCTCGCGGCTGCCGTGGACTCGGCGAACCGTGACATCGGCCTCGAGATCAAACGCCGCTACGACAACAACGCGTCGAACCTGCTCCGCCGCAGCGACCACTGGCCTTACCTGCAGTCAGGGATCCCCGCGGTGTGGTTCTTCACCGGGCTGCACCCGGACTACCACATGGCGACGGACGACGAGGGGAAGATCAACTACGAGAAGATGGTCAAGATCGTGCGGCTGATTCATCAGTCCGTGTGGAACGTGGCCAACCACGACGGCCGGTACACCGTGGAGCCCATGGGCTCCCGGCCGGAGTCGTAAGCTCGCCGGGCGCTCAGGCGGCTGGGCAGCGGGGGCGCGGCGCATCGGCGCCGCGCCCCCGCGTGTCTTCCAGCGCCGGGCGCGGCGCCTGACCCGGTGCCTATACCGGTGCCTGACCCTCCAGCGCTCGCGGCTCGGCGCCGGTGATCACCCGGACGAGACGGGCCATGTCGCCGTCCAGGGCGATCTCGGCGAAGCCCACGCGGAGCACGTAGGCGGGGTACGCCTGCACCAGGCGCACCGGGACCCCCGGGAGGATCCCCAGCGAGGCCAGGCGCGCCGCCCTCGGGTGGTCCGGGTCGGTGAGGCACGACACGACGCCGGCGGCGCCCACCCGGAGCGTGGTCACAGGGTGCGAGGGGCAACATCCCGAGTCGCACTTGTGGACAGCATGCACCGGGGCGCCGCCCTCGGGGCACGCCTCGTCCCACCCCACCCAGGAGCGGAATCCGTCACGCAGCTTGGTGTGGAATCCGCTCAGGGGCTTCAGAAGGATGGCGACCACGATGCGTGCTCCTAGGGCCTGGGGCCGAGCATGGGGAGGGCGAGCCCTTCGGGCCTCGCCGGGGGCTGGGGTTGGTCGCCCCCGCCCAGCTTCTTCCTGAGGAACGCGATCCACCCCGGCATCCCCGGGTTCTCGTACCCGCAGTGGGGGCAGCGCACCAGCCCGCACCCGGAGCCCACGGGGCACTGCCGGCACGCCGACTGGCTCCGGTCCTCGTCGAAGGGCTTTCCGCAGTAACCGCAGTTCACCAGCCGATCCCCCTCAGGACGATGTTGAGGATGAAGCCGGCGCCGAAGGCGATGGGCGTGATGAGCGCGAACATCCCCCACGCCGTCTTCCACCCCCGCTCCCGCACCATCATGAGGAACTGGGCGATGCAGGGCACGAACAGCGTGAGGGTCACGGCGGCCACGGTGAGGTTCACCACGTCCAGCACGCCCGCCTGGTTCAGGTCGAAGAGCCCGGCCGCGCCGTAGTCGCGCCGGAAGAACCCGAACAGGAAGATGGTCGCGGTCTCCGCGGGGAGGCCGAGGAGCCCGACCACCGGCGTGAGACCCGCGATGACCCATCGGATGAGCCCGGTGACGTCCAGGGCCCACAGGATGATGCTCGCGGCCAGGAAGAGGGGGAGCACCTCCAGGAAGTACCACTGCATCCGGGAGTAGGTCTTGAGCAGGACGTTCCCCACCCGGGGCACGCGCATGGGCGGAAGCTCCATGTGGAACGAAGCTCTCTCCCCGGGGAGGAGCTTGGCCGAGAGCCAGCCCACCACCAGGAACGTCGCGAGCAGCGACAGGGACCAGACGAAGAGCGCCTTGGGCTGCCCCGACAGGATGGCCAGGATCACGCCGAGTTGCGCGGAGCAGGGGATGGCCAGAGCCAGGAGGAGGGTGGAGAGCACCCGCTCCCGCTTGGTTTCCAGGGTGCGCGTGACCATGGTGGCCATGGTGTCGCACGCGAAGCCGAGAACGATGGGGATGACGGCGCGGCCGGAGAGTCCGATGCGCTTGAAGGTGCGGTCCACCAGGAGGGCCAAGCGGGGGAAGTAACCGCTGTCCTCCAGCACGGAGAAGAAGAGGAAGAAGCTCCCCACCACCGGGAGGATGATGGCCACGGCGTAGCGTAGCCCGAGCGTGAGCATCCCGTATTCGCCCACGAAGAGCTCGCGGAGCCACTCCCACGGAATCCCCGCGAAGAGCCGCTCCAGGAACGGGTTGACGCGCGCCTCGAAGAGCGGGCCTTCGATGAGGTTCACCAGGGTGCCCGCGCCGAAGACGCCGACGAACTGGTAGAGGCCAAGCCAGAGGACGGCGAGCAGGATGGGGACGCCCGTGAGCGGGCGGGAGAGCCAGCGCCCCACGCGGTTGGCCAGGAGCGCGTGGGGGGGCTTCGTCTGCCAGAGCACGTCCTCCAGGATGTCCCGCGCCACGTGCTGCCGCTCGAAGGCCACGCGGTAGACGGCGGGGCCGCCCAGCGACGCGGCCGCCTGTCGGGCCTCATCGAGGGCCCCGGCTCCGCCGTCCGGCTCCCGGGCCGCCACCATCTCCGTGGCCCCGGGGTCTCCCTGCAGCACCAGGGTCGCCAGCGCCTGGGCGTCCACGTCGTACGAGGCGGTGAGCCGGCTCCGGACCCTGCTCACCGCCTCGCCGACGCCGGCGGAGTAGTGGGGCGGCGGTGGGGGCGGTTCCGACAGCGCCCGGTCCAGCGCCTCGGCCAGCGCGTCCAATCCCTCGCCGCGCACCGCCACCATCGGGACCACGGGGATCCCCAGGCGCTCCTCCAGGAGCGCCGCCTCCACCGAGACGCCCAGGCTCTCCAGCTCGTCCATCATGTTCAGGACGAGGACGAGCGGCCGGCCGCACTCGAGGAGTTGGAGCGTGAAGGGGAGCGCGCGCGGGAGGTTCTTGGCGTCCACCACGTGGACCAGGAGGTCGGCCTCCCCGCTCAGGATGTGCGCCTGGGTGACCCGCTCCTCCTCGGTGCCCGGGATGAGGGCGTAGGCCCCGGGTGTGTCCACCACCTCCAGGGCGTGGGCCCCCAGCCGGCCGTGGCCCCGGGCGAGCGCCACCGAAGTGCCCGGGTAGTTCGACACCACCACGTAGGCGCCCGTGAGCCGGTTGAAGAGGACGCTCTTGCCGACGTTCGGGTTGCCGACCAGGGCAACCCTTAGATGGCCGGCGCGTGAAGCCGTTGCGGCAGGCCCGTGACAGGCCGGGTCGCCGGTGGAGGCTGACGGGGGCCCGGCCTGGACAGGGGTCGCGGAAGGAGAGTCGCTCAGGGCAGGTTGCCGGGCCGGCCGGCGGAAGGCGTGGGCAGGACGTCGTTGATAATCGTTCTCAATCGAAAAGATACACCCTCACCGGGCCCGGTGGAACCGGGCGGCAGGCCGCCGCCGCAAGGGCGCGCGGATCGTCCTTCCCCGCGTTCGTGTACCGAGCCTATACTTGAGGACTCCACCGCTGCGGTCCCCAACCCTCCCCCCAGGTTCCGACAAGAACGGAGAATCCATGAAGAGAAGCCTGTTCGTCCTCAGCACTACCGCCCTCCTCGCTCTCCCGGCCGCCCTCTCGGCGCAGGGCTTCGGCATCGCTGCCCGGGCCGGCACCCTCGGCGTGGGCGCCGAGGCCGCCGTCGGCCTCACCGACGCCTTCGTCATCCGCGGAGGGATCGGCCTCCTGCCCGTCGAGCTCAAGAACCCGAGCTTCTGGGAGCCGGGAGCCGACGTGGACGCCACGCTCAAGCTCCCCAAGACGTGGTACAACATCGGCGCCGACCTGTACGTCGGCGCTGGGTTCCGCATCGGCGGCGGCATGCTCTTCAAGCCGGACGATCCCACCCTCACGGGCTCGCTCACCGGGAGCGCGTCCATCGACATCGGCGGGACCACGTACACGGCCACCGACGTCGCCGAGGTGAAGGGAACGCTGAAGTCCAAGAGCTCGGCGCCCTACGCGCTCATCGGCTTCGGGAAGCACACCAAGACGGGGATCGGCCTCTTCCTGGACCTGGGCGTCGCCATGCTGGGCGATCCCGAGGTGAGCCTCGAGGCTACCAAGGGGAACCCGACGGTCATCAACTCGGCGACGTTCCAGTCCCGCCTCCGCACGGAAGAGCAGACCATCGAGGACGACTTCGGCTCCTACCTGAAGCTCTGGCCCATCCTCAACATCGGCATCAAGCTCGGCGTGGGGTGAGTCCCGCCGCAGCGCAGATGCACACCGCGCCCGCCCCGGGGAAGGCTCCCGGGGCGGGCGCGGTCGTTCCGGGCATGCGGCGCTCACGCGCTCCCGCTTCGGCCAGGGAGAGACCATGAAGGAAGTCCATCGGGTGGACCTGCGCCTCAGGACCGGCGAGGCGTCCGACGGGGTCTCGGCACTCTTTCTTCGTCCCGGCGATCCGTCGTCGCTCTTCGTGTTCGGCCACGGCGCGGGCGCAGGGATGCGGCATCCCTTCATGGAGGCGGTGGCAGAGCGGCTGGCGGGCCGGGGCGTGGCCACGCTCCGGTACCAGTTCCCGTACATGGAACAGGGCAGGAAGGCGCCGGATCGGGCCCCGGCGCTGGTTCAGACCGTCCGCGCGGCGGTGGCCGAGGCACGGCGCCTGGCCCCCGGGGTCCCCCTCGTGGCGGGGGGGAAGTCCATGGGGGGGCGCATGACCTCCACGGCCGCCTCGGAAGAACCCCTGGAGGGCGTGGGAGGGCTGGCGTTCTTCGGCTTCCCCCTCCACGCGTCCGGACGCCCTTCCACGGAGCGCGGAGCCCACCTCTCAGGCGTGGGGCTCCCCATGCTCTTCCTCCAGGGGTCCCGCGACGCCCTGTGCGACCTCTCCCTCCTGCGGCCCTTCCTGGGAGCGCTGCGCCCGCCGCCCGCGCTCCACGTCGTGGACGGGGCCGACCACGGGTTCCACGTCCTGAAGCGCTCGGGGCGAAGCGACGCCGACGTGCTCGACGAGCTCGGCGAGCGTTTCGCGCGCTGGGTGCGGGCGGTGGGGGGCACCCCGAGTTGACCGCCGGGCGACGGCGCGGCATTCTGACCCTCAGGTGAACTCTCTACGCGACTCCAGAAGGACTTCCGCGATGAACACCGCGCACCCCCGTCCGGCCGGCCGGCTCGGAACCCTCTCGCTGTGCCTGGCCGCCGCCCTCTGTCTGCCGGCCCTCGCCCTCCCGGCCGGGGCCCAGACCAACGCCACGCCCCTCGCGCAGGATGCCTTCCTGGGGCTCCGGTACCGCAGCGTCGGCCCCTCCCGGGGCGGCCGCGTCACGGCGGTGGCCGGACACCCTGACCACCCCTTCACGTTCTACATGGGAGCCACCGGCGGAGGCGTCTGGAAGACCGACGACTACGGCACCACCTGGCGTCCCATCTCCGACGCGTACTTCAACACCGGGTCCATCGGCTCCATCCGCGTCGCCCCGTCGAACAGCAAGATCCTGTACGTGGGCACCGGCTCCGACGGGATCCGCTCCAACGTCATCCTCGGCAAGGGCGCGTACCGCTCCGACGACGCCGGCGCGACCTGGCGGCACATCGGGCTGGAGAAGACGGGCCAGATCGGCGCGCTCGAGATCCACCCGACCAACCCCGACATCGCCCTCGCCGCTGCGCTGGGGAACCCCTGGGCGAAGAGCCGCGACCGCGGGGTGTACAAGACCACCGACGGCGGCAGGACCTGGAAGCAGGTGCTCTTCACCTCCGACTCGGTGGGCGCCATCGACCTGGACTTCAACGCGGCCAACCCCAACGAGCTGTACGCCACCATGTGGCGGGGCGAGCGGAAGCCCTGGACCATCATCTCGGGGATGCAGGCCTCGGGGCGCGAGGACGGCATCTGGAAGTCCACCGACGGCGGCGAGACCTGGAAGATCGTGACCCAGGGGCTCCCCTCCGGCCTCATCGGGAAGATCGACCTGGCCGTGACGCCGGCGGACCCGAAGCGGATCTACGCGGTGGTGGAGACCACCGATCCGAACGAGGGGCTGTACCGCTCCGACGACAACGGTGAGACGTGGCGCCTGGTGAGCGACCAGCGCGGCCTCATGAACCGGCCCTTCTACTACACCAACGTGGACGCCGACCCGAAGAACGCCGACATCGTCTGGGTCAACAACGAGACCCTCTTCAGGTCCCGCGACGGCGGCGCCACCTGGCAGGCGGTGTCCACGCCCCACGGCGACAACCACGACATGTGGATCAACCCCGAGAACCCGGACTACATCGTCCAGGGCAACGACGGGGGCGCCAACGTCTCCCTGGACGGGGGGCGGACCTGGTCCACCCAGTACAACCAGCCCACCGCCGAGCTGTACCAGGTGGACATCGACGACCAGTATCCCACCTGGCTGTACGCCGGCCAGCAGGACAACACCACCATCGGGATCCCCACCAACCCGCCGTCGCTCTCCATCCCCGGTGGGCACACGTCGCTCTGGCGGGAGATCGGTGGATGCGAGACCGGTCCCGCCGTGCCCAAGCCCGGCGACCCGGACGTCGTGTACGCCAACTGCAAGGGGCGCTTCGGCCTCTACTCGGCCCGCACCGGGCAGGAGAAGCAGTACTACGTCGGGTACGGGAACCTCTACGGCGCCAACCCCAAGGACCTGCCGTACCGCTTCCAGCGCACCGTACCCATCGAGGTGTCGCCCCACGACCCGAACACCGTGTACCACGGGTCGCAGTACATCCACCGCACACGGGACGGAGGCGTGACCTGGGAGACCATCAGCCCCGACCTGACCGCGTTCCGTCCCGAGCGGCAGGTGGTGTCCGGCTCGCCCATCACCCGCGACGTCACCGGCGAGGAGCACTACTCGGTCATCTACGCCATCGAGGAGTCGCCGGTGCAGGCCGGCGTGATCTGGAGCGGCGCCAACGACGGGCCGGTACAGGTCACCCGTGACAACGGGAGGACGTGGAAGAACGTCACGCCGAAGGACATGCCTCCCGAGGGTCGCATCCAGAACATCGACGCATCCAGGCACAAGGCGGGCAAGGCGTACTTCGCCATGTACCTCACGCTCCTCGGGGACTTCCGCCCCTTCATCTACAGGACCGAGGACTTCGGCGAGACCTGGACGCTGCTCACCACGGGGAGCAATGGGATCCCCGCCGACTTCCCGACGCGGGCCATCAAGGAGGATCCGGACCGTGAGGGCCTGCTCTACGCCGGGACGGAGTACGGCATGTTCGTCTCGCTGGACGACGGGAAGACCTGGCAGGCCTTCCAGCGCAACCTTCCCGTCACTCCCGTCACCGACATCGACGTGGCGCGGGGCGACGTGGTGCTCTCCACCATGGGCCGTGGGTTCTACGTGATGGACAACCCGCGTGCGCTGCGGGAGTGGACCCCCGCGGTGGCGTCCGCCGACGTGCACGTGTTCAAGCCCAAGGTGGCCTACCGCGGCGGCCCGGGCTCCGGCTTCATGGGTGGCGGTGGCGGCTCTCCCGACGCGCCCGAGTGGACTCCGTCGGGGGCGCAGATCGACTTCTGGCTGGGGAAGGCCGCCCAGTCGGCGAAGCTGGAGATCCTCGACGGCGCGGGGAAGGTGGTGCGTTCGTACAGCTCCGCCGCGGCGCCGGCCGCGGCGCAGGCCGCAGGCGGAGGACGCCGCGGCGGCGGCGCGGTGCCCACCGTGCCGACGGCGCGGGGGATGCACCGGTTCACCTGGGACCTCGCGGTGGCCGTGGAGGGCGCCGGCCGGTCCATGCCCAGGGCCGTGCCCGGCTCGTACCAGGTTCGCCTGACGGCGGACGGGACGAGCGTCACCCAGCCCCTGGAGCTGAAGATCGACCCCAGGCTGGCCGCCGACGGCCTCACCGTGGCCGACCTCCAGGCCCAGTTCGACCTGGCGGTGAAGATCCTGGCGGCCGTGGCCGACTGCGGCGCCACCATCGAGAAGGTGAACGGTGCGATCCAGAGGGCCGCCGCGGGGAGCGACGTGGGCAAGCAGTTGCAGGAGATCCAGCGGGCGCTGGTGACCGACCCGACCATCTCCAGCTATCCCCAGCCCATGCTGGCCGACCAGTTCAACTACCTGTACTCGAACATGGTGGGCGTGGAGCAGAAGCCCAGCGGCGAGATGACCAAGCGCCTGGAGATGCTCAAGGCCGAGCTGGAGGCGCACAAGGCGCGGCTGGAGCAGGTGCTCAGGACCATCGCGCAGGACGGCAGCGGCGTGTAGGCTGCACCGCTTGCCGGAAAGCACGAAGGGCCGGCGTCTCCACCTGGCGCCGGCCCTTCGCATGACCGTGGGGCGCGGCCTCCCTTCTCCTCAATCCCGACGCAACGCGTCCACGGGGTTGACCCGAACGGCCCTGGTGGCGGGGATGAGGGACGCCGCGAACCCCGTGCCCAGCATCAGCGCCGTCACCACACCGTACACGCTCCAATCCATGAGCTGATCGCCGGCGAAGAGGCTCCGCACCAGAGGGGCGAGAGCCAGGGCCAGGAGCAGCCCCGCGGCCAAGCCTACCGTCACCTGGATCATCCCGCCGCGGAGGACGCCCCACAGCACGCTCCGGACCTCGGCGCCCAGCGCGATCCGGACTCCGATCTCCCGGGTGCGCCTGCGCACGGAGAAGGCCAGGACCCCGAAGAGGCCCACGGCGGCCAGAACCAGTGCGATGGACCCGCATATCAGAACGAGGGTGAAGAACATCAACTCCGGCCGCGTCTCGTCCGCCATGGCCGCGTGGAGGGTCCGGAGCTGACTGACGGGAAGGTCGGGGTCCAGCTCCGCCGCGGCGGCCCGGACCAGGGGGGCCAGATCCGACGGATCGCCCGAGGTACGAAGGAGCAGGTCCACCGAGCGCTGGGGGCGCTGGTACAGGGGCAGCAGGATCCCCTCGGGCCGTTCCGGCTTCGGGCCGTTCATGCGGAGGTCCGGGACCACGCCCACCACGGTCGCCCAGGCATCCTGGGAGTCCAGGCCACCGGTGCGGATCTGCCGACCCAGGGGGCTCTCTCCAGGAAAGAAGCGCTGGGCGAAGCTCCGGTTCACGACCGCCACCGCTTCTCCGTCGGGGTCGTCTCCGTCGGCGAAGAACCGCCCCTCCAACGCCTCCGCACCGAGGGTCCGGATGAACTGGGGAGCCACGAAGCCGATCCGGGTCAGGGGAAGGTCTTCCTCCTTTTCGTAGACCGCGTCTCTGAGCTGGAACCTCGATGTGTTGGCCGGCAGCCCCGGAACGCTGGTGGTGAGCGCCGCCGCCTGGACACCAGGAGCGGCGTCCAGGCGGGCGAGGAGCTCCCGGAAGAACCGGCTCCAGTCCGACGCGTCGGGGTACTCGTCGCGCCTCAGGCTCACCAGGCCCGTGAGCATGTGGGCGCTCTCGAAGCCCGGATCCTGACGACCGTAGATCAAGGGCCCTTTCGCCATCATTCCGGCGGTGGTCAGGAGCCCGAAGGAGAGAGCGACCTCCGCCACCACGAGCGCCCGGCTCAGGCGCCCGAGCCTCAGGGATGAGGATCCCCGATCCCCGTCCCTCAGGGCGACGCCGGCCTCCACCCGCGAGACCCGGACGGCCGGTGCGATGCCGGCCAGCACACCGGCCGCGACGACCAGGAGGCCCACGAAGGTCAGGACCGTGCCGTCGATCCTGCAGTCCATCCAGTAGAAGGGAAGCTGACCCGCGATGGTCCGGTGGAAGAGGGCCGCGCCCGACCAGGCGATGACCGCCCCCAGAATCCCTCCCAGCGCCGCGATCGCGAGGGACTCCGCCAGGAGCTGGGCCATGATCCTCCCACGGCTGGCCCCCAGGGCACTCCGCACGGCGAGCTCGCGACTCCGGCCCGCCGCGCGGGAAAGGAGGAGGTTCGCCACGGTGGCGCAGGCGATGAGGAGCACGAAGGACGCGATCACCACGAGGGTGATCATGATGATGACCGCGTCTGCCCCCACGTAGTACTCGTAGTAGGGAATCACGCGGGAGGTGAACCCCTGGTAGGGCTCGGGATGCGCCAGCATCGAGCGCCGGGCCAGCACCCCGAACGCCGTGCGGGCCTCGTCCAGCGACGCTCCGTCCCTCAGGCGGCCGAAGGCCCGATACTGCCGGGGCCCTTCCACCGGCGCCTCGCTGGCGGGGGCCACCTGGAGCGGCGTCCACACGTCCTCCAACTCGGGGAATCGGAACCCCTCGGGCATGATGCCCACCACCGTCCTCTCCGTCCCGTTCATGCGCAGGGTCCGGCCCAGCACCTCCGGGTCTGCGCCGTACCGCCGGGCCCAGAGGCCATGGCTGAGGACCACGACGTCGGGACCCCCGGGGGCAGCCTCTTCGGGACGGAACCCGCGCCCCAGGGCGGGCTGGACCCGAAGGGTCTCGAAGGCGTCGGCGGTGATCTGGGCGCCCGACACCCGCTCCGGGGGTCCCTCCGCTCCCGCGAGGTCCACGGCCACCATCCTCACGGCGGCGAGAGCCTCCAGGGTGGACTGGGTCTGCCGCCACGCCGCGAGCTCCGAGGCGGTGAGCTCGATCTTGTCGTCGCCCCGCCCGACCTGGCTCCATCCCACGTACACCAGCCGGTCGGGGTCCTCGAAGGGCAGGTCTCTCAGCAGGCCGTGGGAGACGCTGAACATGGTGGCGGTGGCGCCGATGCCGAGCCCCATGGCGACCACGGCGAAGAGGGCGAGGCCGGGGCTTCGCCACAGAAGACGCAACCCGTGGCCCACTTCCTGGAGGAACCGCTCCCCGAACCCCATCGGGGCTCGCGCTCCGGGCGAGCGGCCGAAGGGCGCACCGACACTGAGCAAGCCCAGCACGCTGTAGCGGGCCCCGAGCTTCAGTGCTTCCCCCAGGTACCATCCCCGGAAGGACTTCCCGGGAACGGAGCGCTGGAGTGCCCGGTGCTCCGCGTCCAGATCTCCCTTGATGCTGGTGCCGACCACGCCCGGCGGTAGGGTCCACCGGAGGATGGCCTCTCCGAGGCGGGGCGGGGCCGCCAAGCGGTCGGGACTCATGCGTCCTCCAGCGTCTCCTCCAGGCCGCGCCACAGCGCCTGGAGCGCGCGCCGGGACGCCCGGAGTGCCTCCAGCCCGGCCGATGTCACCCTGAAGCGGCGAAGGGGAGCGGTCCGGGCGGGGTCGTCGGACTTCGCCTCCTCCCAATCCAGGTACCCCTTCTTCTCGAGCCGGTCGAGGGTGGTGTAGAAGGCCCCGCGGGAGACGGTGCGGCTCGTGCACCTCTCGATCTCCGAACGGACCTCGAGGCCGAAGGCCGTCGCTCCCTGCCGGAGGATGGCCAGGAGAACCACCTGCTCGAACTCGCCGAGAGGGGAAGAGGGCATGGTACCCGGGCGCTGAAAGGAAGCGGACGCACGAGACTACATTGTAGTCTACGGTGGGGAGCGCGGTCGGGTTTCGGCGGGGAGATCCGGCGGCCTGACGGGGTAAGCCGCCGGACGGTTCCGGGGCCCCGCTACCCCCGCGCCCCGTCCTCCCCCAGCACCTCGTCGAGGACGGCCACCACCCGGTCCGCATCCGCCCGGGAGAACACCAGGGGCGGCTTGATCTTGAGCACGTTGTCGTCGGGCCCGTCCGTGGAGAGGAGGACTCCCTTCTCCTTGGCGCGCTCCACGACGTAGCGCGCGGCGCGGCGGCTCGGCGTGGGGGCCTCGCGGTCCGACACGACCTCGGCGCCCAGGAAGAGCCCCCGCCCGCGCACGTCGCCCACGGCGGCGTGCCGCTCCATGAGCCCGGCGAGTCCCTCCATGAGGTGGCCGCCCACTTCCCTCGCCCGCTCCTGGAGTCCCTCATCCCGCATCACGTCGAGCACGGCGAGACCGATGGCGGCGGAGACCGGATTCCCGCCGTAGGTGGAGAAGAACTCCATCCCGTTGGCGAACGCACGCGCGATCTCGGGCGTGGTGACCACCGCCCCCATCGGGTGCCCGTTCCCGATGGGCTTGCCCAGGGTGACGATGTCGGGGACGACGCCGTCGAGCTCGAAGCCCCAGACGTGATCGCCCACGCGGCCGAAGCCCACCTGCACCTCGTCGGCGACGCAGAGCGCGCCGGCGGCGCGGGCATGCGCGTAGGCCGCGGTGAAATACCCGGCGGGCGGATCCACCTGCCCGCCGCAGGACACGATGCTCTCGGCGAGGAAGGCCGCCGGGCGGTGACCGGCTGCGGCCAGGTCGGCGAAGGCATCGGCGACGTGGGCGGCGAAGTGCGCCGCGCGGTCCGGGTCGTCCCTCCGGTAGCGGCCCCGGTAGTCGTCCGGGAGCGGTGCGGCCCTGACCCATGGCGGCGGGCCCTGTCCACCGGCTCGGGAGAACTTGTAGTGGCTTACGTCCACCAGGCCCTGGGTGTTGCCGTGGTAGCCCCCCTCCAGGGTCACGACGCCGTGGCCGCCCGTTACGGTGCGCGCCATGCGGAGCGCCAACTCGTTGGCCTCGCTCCCCGAGTTCACGAAGAAGCACACCGAGAGCGGGGCGGGGAAGAGCGCCGTCAGGCGCTCGGCATACTCCAGCACCGCCTCGTGCAGGTAGCGCGTGTTCGTGTTGAGTACGCCCATCTGGCGGCGCCCCGCCGCCACCACCCTGGGGTGCTCGTGCCCCACGTGGGCCACGTTGTTCACGCAGTCCAGGTACTGGCGCCCCCATGCGTCGAAGAGCGCTGCGCCCCGGCCGCGCACCACGTGGATGGGGTCGCGGTAGGAGAGGGACAGGCTGGGGCCCAGGAGCCGTGCGCGACGGCCGGCCAGGTCGGCGGCGGCGCGCCAGGTGGTCTCCAGCGGCAGGCGCAGGAGCAGGTTGGGGTCGGGGCAGCAGCTGGCCCACGCCTCCACCTCCCGAGGCGCAGCCACGCCGGGGAAGTCGTGGCGGTGGTCCAGGAGGTCGGCCAGGATCTGGAAGTGCAGATGGGGCGGCCAGTCCCCGTTCTCCGGGGGTGGCCCGACCCGGGCGATGACGTCGCCCGCGGCGACGCGCGCGCCCTCGGACAGTCTCGCCACCGAGGCGCGCTCCAGGTGCCCGTAGAGTGTCCAGAAGGGGCCGTCGGGGGCGCGGTGCTCGAGGATCACCGTGGGGCCGTAGTCGAGCCGGGCCGCGTTGTCGTGGACGCTCACGACCACCGCGTCCAGGGGCGCTCGCACCGGCGCGCCGGGGAGGTCGAAGAGGTCCACCCCCATGTGCACCGTGCGCCGCTCGGGGAGCTCGGAAGGGCGTCCGGCGAACGCATCGGTGAGATAGAACCCCCGCGGTTCGCGGTACCGCCCGATCCCGACCCGGGCCCCGGCCTCGGCCATCGCGTCCCACACCCGGCGGGTGAACGCGGCGGTGTCGTCGGTGTCGTGCCCGTCCAGCAGGGGACTGGCCACGCTCAGGTCCAGCACGGCGGCGGCGGGGGGGATCTCCATGACCGGGGCGGGGCGCTCACCGGCGAGCCAGGCGGCGAGCGCCGGGCTCCGCGGACAGGCGGGGAGGCCGCATGCCGCCCGGAGGAGTCCCGTGGCCAGCCGCGGATGCACCCGCGCCAGCCCCTCCAGCACCGCCCATGCCGGTGCCTCGGAGACGAGGAGGTAGGGGTCCAACTCCGCCGTGACGCTGCGGCGGGCCGCCGCGACGGAGACGCTTACGCCGAGGCGCGCGCGGGCCAGCGGCAGGACGAGTGCGATCTCCAACTCCGAGAGGGGCCGCACCCGATGATATCCCGCCACCAGGCGGGCGGCCGCCTCCACCGGGTCGGCCTGTCCCATGAGCGCGTAGGCCACGGACACGGCCAGGTCGAAGACGGCGGGGGCGGGATGCGCGTCCCCCAGGTCCAGGATCCCCGCGACGTGTCCCTGCTCGGACACGAGCACGTTGTGGTCGTTCAGGTCGCCGTGGACGAGCTGGACCGGGAGGGAGCGCAAGGCGGGCTCCACCTCGCGGTACGCGGCCAGGCACCCGGCCACGAGCGCCCGGCGCTCGCCCTGGTGGAGGTCGAGCGCCGACTCCATCACGGAGCCGGCCTCCTCCAGCGCCCACACGAACCCGGAGCGGGTGGGAACGGCGTCGGGGAAGGCACCCAGCCGGAGCGCCAGCTCCGCGATGCGCTCGCCCAGCTCGATCAGGAGGGCGGGGGGATGGGGTCGCACCTCGGCGTAGACCCTCCCGGGGATCCAGCGGAGGACGCGCACCCGCCACGTGCAGCCGTCGCCGACGTGGCGCACCACGAGCTCGCCGCGGAGGGAGGGAAGCACCGGCGGGGTCGGAGAGCCGCCCCCGGCGGCCAGCCAGGCCAAGAGGCTGGTCTCGAGGGCCAGTTGGGCGTCCGGCTCCTGCGGAGACGTGACCTTCACCACATACCGCTCGCCTGCGTCGGTCTCCAGGAGGAAGTTCCGGTCCCGCTCCCCCGCCAGCGGCGTGAGGGCACCCTGGAGGCCGAAGGCGTCGCGGGCGATGGCCCCGGCTTCCTCGGGGCCGATGTCGGGGCGTTCCTGGATGCGGATCATGGACAGGGTCGCTATGGTGACGCGTTTCGCAAGGTGGGGACGCCCACCCTGCGGCAGGAGAAAGATGCCGGGGGGCTCGGTGGGAGAGCCAGCCCGGCGGCCCGCACCACCCTCCCCGGAGCCAATCCATGCCTCGCACCGCTTTCCGTGTCCGCCCCGCCGGCAACGCTGCCCGCCGCGTCGCGGCACCGATCGTCGCCCTCCTCGTCCTCCTGCCCGCCGAGGCCGTGGCCCAGGACCGGCCCGCCCAGACGCCGCCCACCAACCTGCAGGTCCTTCCCAAGGAGTGGACCCGCCAGCAGGTAGTGCAGGTCATGCGGAACTTCACCGCCGCGCTGGGCGCACGCTGCTCCGACTGCCACGTGGAGGACGACGACGCCTCCGACGCCAAGCCCATGAAGGAGCAGGCTCGGGTCATGATGCGCATGACCACGGCCATCAACGACACGCACCTGTCTGAGCTCCCGGGGCGGGAGGAGCCCAACGTGCGCGTCACGTGCATCACCTGCCACCGGGGCGTGGCCCGCCCGGAGCCCATCGAGGCCATCGTGCGCAGGACGGTGGACGAGGAGGGCGTGGACGCGGCGCTCCAGCGCTACGGCGAGCTCCGCGAGCGGCACTACGGCGGGTTCGCCTACGACTTCACCGACCGTCCCCTGGTCGCCGCGGCCGAGGCTCTGGCGGAGGGAAACGCCCTGGCCGCCCGCCGCGTGCTCGAGGCGAGCCTCGAGCTCCACCCCCGCTCCGCTCCGACCCTGTTCGCCCTGGCCCGTGTCTACGACACGGCCAACGACAAGGACAGGGCCATCGAGTACTACCGGCGCGGGCTGGAGATCCAGCCCGGGAACGCCCAGGCGCAGCGGCGGCTCAGGGAGCTGACGGGCGGGGCATAGCCTACTGGCGCTCGATGACGAACGTGTAGCCGTCCCCGAGCGCGTAGTGCGCCATGCCGCCGCCGAGGATGTCGCCCAAGGCCTCGCCCAACTCCCGGTCCTCGGTGACCACGGAGACGGCCAGGATCCCCCGCGCGTCCGGGTCCTGGGGGAGGCCGCCGGGGAGGACCCAGTTCTCCCAGTCCAGCCGGTACCCCATCCCCTCGAAGGAGAAGTTGTCCGGAAGGTACTCGGCGAGCCCGGGGGGCACCTGGCCGGTGTGCCCGTCCGCGGGCCACTGATTGTGGTCGGCGTGGTAGCTCAGGACGGCCACGCGCACGGCCTCGAAGTCTCCGATGACCTCGGCGGCGCGGGCCCGCACCAGTACCTCGTGGAAGCTGGGGACCGCCATGCGCACCAGCGTCCCCACCACCGCCATGACGGTGAGCACCTCCACCATGGTGAAGCCGTGGCGCTCCGCCCCGGGGAGGGGCGGACGCCTGCGCCGGAGCAGGGAGAGGATGCTCACGGCGCTCCCCCGGGGGGCTCCGTGCGCTCGGTCGCCAAGACGTCGGTGGCGTTGCCCACGAACTCCATGGCGGGTTGGTCGGAGTGGTAGCGGAGGATGACCCGGTCGCTCCGCCCCTGGAGCTCGTAGGAGCGGCTGTCGAAGCGTCGGTACTCCATGCCCCGGAACGGAGGCCCGGCCTCCTGGAGCACGAAGGGGAGCCGGCCACGCTGCAGGCGGTAGGCCTCGATGGCCTGGCTCTGGAGAAATACGTTGAGGCGCAGGGATTGGGCCTCGACGGCCACCGGGGGCTTGGGCGGCGGCTCCACGCGCAGCCACGACGGAGTGGCCACCCACACCCATGCCACCACCAGCCAGGTGCCGACGAGCACGCCCCGGCGGACCCGGTCGCGCCGGTCACGGCGCTCCTCGGTCGCGAGCGCCGTTTCGGCGCGCTCCGCCTGGTCCCGCAGCACCTCGGCGAGGGCGCGGGCACGCACTTGCTCCTCGCTCACGTACCGGACCGGATCGACGGGCTCTGGGGGGGGCAGGTCGCTCATCACGGTTCCTGTTGCCCCGCGTTCCTTGCCACGGGGGTTATGGGTACCACTTGAAAGCTACTCACGGGGTCCTTCGGATCCCAAGCACTTTCTCGCGTCCCGGGCGAAGTGTCTAGCCACCGCCGCCGACGGGCAAGACGAGGGTCCAGCTGCGCTCCCGGACGAACGACTCGCTCGGTCCGAACCGCTCCAGGAGCGCCGCCAGCACGCGCTCGTCGCTCGCGTGCACGGTGACGGCGCCCAGCGTCTCCACCGGCACCTGCACTTCCGAATCGGCCGGGGGCGGCAGGACGGGCTCGAACCCGCCGGGGGGCGGCTGCACGACCCCCTCCGGATCCGCCGGATCCGGCGGATCCACCCTCTCCCACCGGCTCCATTCCAGGGTGTACGATCCGGATTCGAAGGAGAAACCCGGAGGGAGGCGCGCGGCCATTTCGGCGGGGACCTTCCCCGCCTCGGCGGGCGCGGGCCACCCGCCCGCGTCGTCCCGGAAGGCCGCCGCCGCCGCCCGGATGGTCTCGACGTCGGCCTGGGCGGCGGCCACCGTCCGCCACAGGAGCGCCCGCTCCGTGCGTGGGTAGGCGAGGGCCGCCACGAGGGCCAGGCTGGCCAGGGCCAGGAGAACGTCCCCGGAGGTCACGCCGCCACGCCCAGGGGAGGGGGGTGTCATGGCGTTCCCTGGGCTCTCAACCCGGGCGCCGCCGCCTCGAAGGCCGGCGAGGGCTGGGCCGAGTCGAACACGAGGAGCTCGCCGTCGGCGAGGCGGCCCCGGATCTGGAAGACCCGGTTGTTGGAGCGGACCAGGGTCAGCCCGGGCATCTGGACGGGCAGCTCGGAGAGGTGCTCGGGGAGCCGCCCCTCCCTGAGGCGGAATACCTCGACCTGGCTCGCTTGCATCCAGATGGCCGCGCGCAGCCCACGGTCCCTCTCCCCGGCTGTGGGGAAGGGGGCTTCGACTCCGGCCACCCAACGGGGGGGAGTGAGAGCGATCCACGCCGCCAGGACGAGGAGAACGGCGGCGAGGGACGCCTTCCAGCGCCCGTGCTCCGGCTCGCCGGCGGGGAGGACCTTGTAGTGGGCCTCGTGGGCTTCGGCGTGGGCGAGGGTCTCCGCCAGCAAGCGATCGCGGTCCTCCACTCGGCTGATGCGGTGGACCGGGGCGTCGGAATCTGTGTTGGTCACCGTGGTGGGGGTCGGAGGTGCGTCGAGGGAACGCTCCCAACATAAGGGACGGCGCGCCCGGACGCTTCCCGCCTCAGGGCGTCAGCCACCAGCTCGCCTTCAGGACGAACACGTTGTCGGGGTGGGCGCGGAACATCGCCTGCCGGTCGCGCCCGAAGTCGAAGTCCCCGACGCCCTGCGCGTAGTCCTCCCGGCTCTGCTGCCAGGCCAGGTAGAGTGTGGAGCCGGGGCGGTACTCCCAGCGCAGCACCGCGGTCCCCCGCAGCGAGCGGTAGTTGAAGTCCGGGTTCTGGAGTTGCCCGGGCCAGTACACGAAGGCGTGCGTCTCGGGTGCCTTCAGCGATCCGGCGCGACCGTAGTCGCCGCTCGAGATGAAGGGCTGGGCGTAGAGCTGGAAGGAGAGCTTGGGCGTGAACGTGAAGTCCAGCCGGGTCTCCATCGCCACGGTCGTCTGCCGGAGCGGCGCGAACAGGTAATACGCGCCATAGGTGTCCACGGCGCCGGCGTCGCGCACGGTGGCCAGGTACTGCGCCTGCTCGTAGGAGCGCGTGAACGACGGCCCCACCGAGACGTTCCATCGAGGGGCGCGCAGAACGGCGAGCACCTCGCCGCCGGCATTCCAGGAGCCGTAGTCGTCCTTCGCGCCGAACACGGTGGTGAACACGGAGACCCTCCTGCGCGTGTCCGAGCCCACGTGGCCGAAGCCGTTCCAGGAGGCCGGGCGTTCCTTCAGGGGGCCGCCGCGGGTGTTCCGATCGTCCAGGGACCGATGCTGGCGCTGGAGCTGGATGGCGCCCCCCCAGAACTCGAGCGTCCGGAAGTTCACCTGCAGGGCGCTGAAGCCCAGGATCCGCCGCCAGTCGAAGTTGTGCTCGAGGCGCGTGGTCCCGGTGATGGAGTAGTTGCGCAGGAACGAGCCGGGAGTGTTCTGCACGTAGGTCAGGCCGGCCTGCACGTCGCGCCGGTCGGTACGGGTCTGGAAGCCCAGGTCGTTCACCTCGAATCCAGGGGAGGTGGCTGCCACGGCGAGATTCCCGCGCCAGTGGGTACCGCCCTGGCGCGCCACCGAAGCGCCGATGGAGTACCCGCCCAGGGACGTGGCCGAGGAGTCCACGGCGAGATGGTCCGCGTCGGGGCGCTGGAAGAAGTGGTTGCCGGCCCGCTGCACGCGCACCACGGCTTCCGGGGTCCCCGAGACCCGGGAGAACGCCGCGGAGCCCGAGACGACCCAGATGCGGCTGGGCGACTCGAGCCTGACGTCCACGCCCCCGCTGTACGCCGAGGAGCGCAGCACGGCCTTCATGGGATCGGTGGCCAGGTCGCGGTTCACTGCGGTGAGCATGGCGCCGAGGGATGCGCGCCCCTGGTTCGCGTCCCTCCGGGCCCGTGCCACCAGGTAGTTGGTGAGGGGCTCCACGCCGTACGCCTCCTCGCCGCCGCCGGGCGCCAGGAACCGCGCGTCCTCCCGGTCCGTGACGGCCTCGATGATCCCGAGGGACCACCCGGACGCCGTCTTCCCCGAGAGCTTGGCCGCGCCGAGGATCGTCGTGACGTCCGGTGCGTCGGACGCCGGCGTGGGCGCTCCGAGCTGTGGGGCCCGGCCGATCCGCCGGGTGTAGAAGAGCTGCCCGCCGCTGGTGTTCCGGCCGAAGTTGAAGATCTCGCCGCCCTCGACGAAGAAGGGGCGCTTCTCCTCGAAGAAGGTCTCGTAGACGGAGAGGTTCACCACCGCCGGGTCCGCCTCCACCTGGCCGAAGTCGGGATTGATGGACGCGTTCAGCGCGAAGTCGGACGTGACCCGGTAGAGCAGGTCCACCCCGCCGGAGCCGAAGACCTCGGAGTCGGTACGGAACGGGTTGGCGCCCGGGTCCACGCGCTCGGCGCGGGCCACCGCGTACGGGAGGACCTCCAGCCTGTGTCCCGGCTCGATGTCGCGGAGCCCCGTGAGGTGGGCATAGGTGGGAATGCCGCCTGGTTCGCTCTTGGGCGTGAAGGAGAGGACGGCGTATTCCCTGCGGCGGCCGATGACGCGCTCCAGCTGGATCCCCCAGGTCTGCTCCGGCGCGTTGCCGAACCGGAGCTGGCTGAACGGCACGCGGTACTCCGCCGTCCACCCTCCCTCGTCCACGGTGGCACGGGCATCCCACACGGCGTCCCAGGAGTTGTCGTCCTGCTCGGCGCCGTTGACCATGGTCTTCACCGCGTCGCGCTGCACGCCCGCCGGGTTCAGGTCCATGGAGAACGCGGTGCGGTGGTCGTGGTAGGAGTCGATCACCACGCCCAGCCAATCCGAGTCCATGAGGTCCATGTCCCGGCGGCCCAGGCGCATGGTGGGGCGCTGGCGGTCGTGGAGCCTCACGCCGATGTAGATGGCCTCGTCATCGTACAGCACGCGAGCTTCGGTGCGCTCGCTCACGGGCTGGCCTTCCTCCGGATCCACCTGCGTGAATTCGCTGACTACCTGGGCGGCCGCCCAGGACGCCTCGTCCAGGCGCCCGTCCACGTGGATGGAGCCCACGGCGCGGGTCGCCGCCACGACGGGGCGCGGCCGCTCTCCCGAGGCCGGAGCCTGCGCGGTGAGCGAGAGCGGAAGGAGAGCAAGGAGCGCGGCGGCGGCCGCGGCGGCCCGAGTCCGGGAGTTTCGTGCGCGCATGCCGTAACGTCTTTGTCCGCCCCTCATGAACCACCCCCCCCTCAGACGCCGCAGCCTGGGCTACGGTTGCCGTGATCCCGGATCGGAAGAAACGGTAAGATACGTCGGCCGGCTCTCGTTCCCCACCCTGTCCACCGCCGACACTGCGATCTCCGTGATCCGCGGGCGCGGAGCCTGGGCGGCACCGCCCGGAGCGGCGGCGGCAGCGGGCGGGTCCGCCAGGGTCACGCTGCGCTCTCCGGCCGGGAGGATGCGCCAGCGCCACGCGTCACCCACGCGGTAGTAGGCCACCCAGAGGAAGACGTCGGTGGGCTTGGGGTGCGCCCAACCCGCGAGGATGACGTCGCCGGAGCGCTCTGCGGCGACGGTGGGCGCCTCGGGAGCGCGCGCGTCCAACCAGGGGGTCGCCGGGACCAGCGCCTGCTCTGCGTAGGGCCCGCCCAGCAGCGCCGCCGCCAGCGTGTCGCTCCTGACCAGGGGACCGATGCTCCAGTGCACGGTGCCCGGGTCGTCGGGGAGCATGCCCCGCGTGACCATGATCTGGTCCACCGACTCGCCGGCGCCCCGGGCCCCGGGGAAGCGGCCCACGTTGATCCCGGGCCAGAGGTGCCGCTGACGGGTGTTCTCGCCGGCCCACCACCCCAGGAGCACCGGGTAGCTCTGGGGGATCTGGGCGATGGGCCAATAGAGCTGAGGGGTGAAGTAGTCCACCCATCCCTCGTTGAGCCACAGGCGCGCGTCGGCGTACAGCTGGTCGTACTGGTCGAACCCGGCGATGGACTCGGGGTGGCCGGGGCGCCAGATCCCGAAGGGGCTCAGGCCGAACTTGACCCAGGGCTTCTCCCGCTTGACGGCGCCGTGGACTTCGCGGATGAAGACGTTCACCGCCTCCCTGCGCCAGTCCCCGCGCGACAGCTTCCCGCCGCTCCCCACGTAGGCGTTCCAGCTCACCCTGTCGGGGAAGTCGGCGCCGCCGTTGTACTCCGGGTACGGGTAGAAGTAGTCGTCGAAGTGGATGGCATCCACGTCGTAGCGGCGCACGATGTCCCGCACCACCGCCAGGGAGTGCTCCCGCGTCTCCTCCAGCGCCGGGTCCATCCACCAGAACCCCTGGCTCAGGGAGACCATCAGCTCGGGCCGCTTCCGGACCAGGGAGGTCTCCGTGACCGGCCCGCCCTGTGGATGATGCGCCCGGTACGGGTTCAGCCACGCGTGCAACTCCATCCCCCGCGCGTGCGCCTCGTCGATCCAGAAGCGGAGCGGATCGTACGCCGGCGACGGAGCGCGCCCCTGCTCCCCGGTCAGGTAGTACGACCAAGGCTCGAGGGCGCTCTCGTAGAGCGCGTCGGCGTGGGGCCGGACCTGGAGGATGACCGCGTTGAAGTGCAGCGCCTGGAGCCGGTCCAGGAGCGCGACGGCCTCCCGCTGCTGCTCCTCGGCTGAGAGGCCGGGCTCGCTGGGCCAGTTGATGTTGTCCACCGTGGCCACCCAGGCGGCGCGGAACTCGCGCGCGGCGCTGTGCGTGGAAGGCGGCCCCGCTGCGGCGGGCGGGCGCGGGCCGCCGGTGGCGCAGGCGCCGAGGACGAGCACGGCCAGGAGTGCAGGTGTGCGGGCAGCGCGCACGGTGTCCTCTCTCGAAGGAGGGCGCCTCACGGTTGTTGCCGGAGCGAGGGTAGGATGCCGGGGATCCCCCGGCAAGCCGCCCGGAAGGCCGTTTTCGCCCTCCGGGAATTGAAGCTCGCTCGAGGACGGCCCCTCAGACCTCCAGAATGGGGACCTCGTAGGAAGCGATCAGCGGATCACGCGTGGCGATACGAAGCCCGCGCCCGAGTGCCTGGGCCACCAGGACCCTGTCGAAGGGATCGGCGTGATGCCAGGGGAGGCGGGCGCTGGCCCGTGCATCCGCTGCGGTCACCGGAAGCTCCAGGAACCCCGTGCGCGCGGCGGCGTCGAGCCAGTCGTCAGGGAGCTCCAGCTCCCCCCGGGCCGCCTTGATCTCCAGCTCCCATGCCGACGCTGCGCTGAAGTACACGGCCCGCTCCGGGTCCCGGATCAGCTCCCGGCCCTCGGGGCGGAGGCGCTGCGGAGCATGGAGCGCCCAAAGGAGGGCGTGGGAGTCGAGGAGAAGGCTCACCGGGACGGGTCTCCCTCATCCGCCGGCGCGCTCACGACGTTCCTGGCGGCGGATCCCTCCGGTTCGATCTCGGACCCGTAGAACAGATCCTCGATCCCTGGGTCCTGATCCCAGCAGTCCTCCGCCTCGCGGACGTGGTCGGCCAGGAGCCCCAATGGCCGCGGACCCGCCAGGGTGGATACCGGGACCAGGCGCACCATGGGCTTGCCCGCCTTGGCGATGATGACGTCCTCCCCCCCGGCCGCCGCCTCCACCAGACGGGAGAGGTGGGTCTTCGCCTCCTGGATGTTCACGGTCTTCATGGATCTGGTCTGGTCTGGTCTGGTCTGGTCTGGTCTGGTCGTCAAGGTCGGGGGATCCTTGAGCACGGCCGACGCCGGCACTCCCGTCCGCCCGCGTCTGCCGCCCCTACCCCCGCACCAGCTTCCGGTACTTCACCCGGTGCGGCTGGTCCGCCTCGGCGCCCAGCCTGCGGTGCCGGTCCTCCTCGTACTCCTGGTAGTTGCCCTCGAACCAGACCACCTGCGACTCGCCCCCAAAAGCCAGGATGTGCGTGGCGACGCGGTCCAGGAACCACCGGTCGTGGGAGATCACGAACACGCACCCGGCGTAGTCCAGGATGGCGTTCTCCAGAGCCCGGAGCGTGTCCACGTCCAGGTCGTTGGTGGGCTCGTCCAGGAGCATGACGTTGCCCCCCGACTTGAGGAGCTTGGCCAGGTGGAGGCGGTTGCGCTCCCCGCCGTCATGGCGCACGCCTCCACAAACGAGGTCGCGCGATTCCCGGCTCGGTGTGGTGGTTGCCTGTTGCGGGCGAACGCCGGATCCACTGTTGTCCGAAGTGGGGGGGTAGATTGACACGCATGGCGGATAAGTGCTCCGTAGCCGGGGTGGATGCCCGTCCCGACCGATGCACGGGGAATGACAGGGAGACCGCATGACGGATGCTGTGCCGAGTTCAGGCGAGGTCACGTGCAGCATCACCGTCGCCGTGCTGTCTGGAACGGACGTGTCCGATCACTCCTCCGTCGTCCAAGCGGTGCGCCACCTCGTGGCGCCGCCCGTCATTCACCATGTCGCGTTCTGCGCGAGTTGGGCCGAACTCGAAGCAGTGACAATAGGTGAACGCCCCTCTGTCATTCTGGTTGATTCACGCGCGCCGCAGTGTGATGCGGAACGATTCGTGCAGCTTCGTAGCGTGGCGCAGCAGGCGACGATCGTGGCCATGGTGGATGCGACTGCCACGGGGGCTCTTGGGGCCGTCGAGTACCTCCGTTGCGGCGCCGATGATGTCTTCATTCGAAGCGACCCGGTCGCCGATCCCCCTCGACTCGCGGACATCGTGGAGTCAGCGCTCGGGCGACGGGTGACCGCGATCGCGGGCTCGACCCTTGGGCCCGACGTGCCCCAACCGATGCGGTCGTACCTTGCGCAGCTCTGGGTTCGCTGCTGCCGGCCTGTCGGTTTGAAGGAAGCCTGCGCTCTCTACCATCGCCATGGGGGTACCTTGAGCCGGCACCTCCGCTCGCTCCGCCTGCCACCGGTGAGTCAACTCGTCGCGTGGGGGAGGCTCTTTCACGC
This sequence comes from Longimicrobiales bacterium, assembly GCA_035477395.1. Lineage (GTDB taxonomy): Bacteria > Gemmatimonadota > Gemmatimonadetes > Longimicrobiales > Gaopeijiaceae > SZUA-318. The sequence continues at coordinate 322 of DATIKQ010000065.1, read as the reverse complement.
CGGCTACCTCCTTGTGTGCTGCAGGTTGTCGGTGGACCAAGTCGCGGCATTGCTGAACTACCCCTCGCGGGGCGCGCTCCTCAACCAGCTTCGCCGACATGCGAACACCACCCCCCCGCTCCTCCGGAGGGGCGGTCTGCGCCTGCTCACGGACGAGTTCTCGAGACGTTACGATGCTAATTGTCATTTCCCACGAGCATTCCCCAGGCATTCTCAGGAGCATTCCCCACCTGAGAGGGTGAGTTTCTCACGAGCTTTCCCCAGGTAAAGCTCGAGATTCTCACGAGCTTTCCCCACCCCCCACAGAGCTGAACTCCACATC